>JAZPYQ010000042.1:0-15989 GCA_045544235.1 Agathobacter sp.
ATGATTCTCGGACTAAAAGAGATACAAAATGATTATGGGAAGAAATTTCTCATTCTAGACTTTAAGGAGGTATAAAACCATGATGAAATTAAACCTTCAGTTTTTTGCTCATAAAAAGGGTGTAGGTTCTACAAAGAACGGTCGTGACTCTGAATCAAAGAGACTTGGAGCAAAAAGAGCAGACGGTCAGTTCGTAAAAGCTGGTAACATTCTTTACAGACAGCGTGGAACAAAGATTCATCCAGGTACTAACGTAGGTATCGGTGGAGATGATACTTTATTCGCTAAAGTTGATGGCGTATTAAGATTTGAAAGACTCGGAAGAGATAAAAAACAGGCTTCTGTTTATCCAGTAGTTAACGAATAAGAATTATTAACCCCGACTATAATAATAGCCGGGGTTTTTATGTGATTTTAGAACATTTTTTGTAGCTTTAAGCTACACAATGAGGTAGAAAATTATGGCTTTTGCAGATCGTGCAAGAATTATTATAAAATCAGGAAAAGGCGGAGATGGACATGTTTCCTTCCGTCGTGAAAAATATGTGCCAGATGGCGGTCCAGACGGTGGAGATGGTGGAAAAGGTGGCGACGTTATCTTTGAAGTTGACGAAGGCCTTAATACTTTGACAGATTATCGTCACAGACGTAAATTTGCTGCAGAACCAGGCCAGGAAGGTGGCAAAAAGAACTGTCACGGAAAAAATGGTGCAGATTTAGTTTTAAAAGTACCACACGGTACAGTAATTAAAGATGCAGAAACTGACAAGGTTATTGCAGATATGTCAGGTGATAACAAACGAGTTATCGTTTTACGAGGTGGACGCGGTGGTTTAGGTAACCAGCATTTTGCTACACCTACTATGCAGGCTCCAAAGTATGCAAAACCAGGTCAGGAAGCGGTAGAAATTGAGGTAAAATTAGAGCTTAAAGTGATTGCGGACGTAGGTCTTGTAGGCTTTCCAAATGTTGGAAAATCTACATTTTTATCACGTGTTACCAATGCTCAGCCAAAGATTGCGAACTATCACTTTACTACATTACAGCCAAACCTTGGTGTAGTAGATATGGAAGAGGGATTTGGCTTTGTAATTGCTGATATTCCAGGACTTATCGAAGGTGCATCCGAAGGAATTGGTTTAGGACATGAATTCTTACGTCATATTGAACGTACAAAGGTTATGATTCATATCGTGGATGCTGCGGGCGTAGAAGGTCGTGATCCAATTGCTGATATTAAAGCAATTAATAAAGAGTTAGAAGCTTATAATCCTGAACTTTTAAAGAAACCACAAGTAATTGCAGCGAATAAAATTGATGCAATTTATGGTGATGAAAACGAAATTATTGCATCTTTAAGAGCAGAGTTTGAAGAAAAAGAAGGAATCAAAGTATTTCCAATCTCTGCAGTAAGTGGTAAAGGATTAAAAGAACTTTTATATCATGTAAAAGATTTACTTGCTACTTGTCCAAAAGAAATTACTGTATTTGAATCCGAATTTGATCCTACAATTCTTGAAATTATCGATGAACCATACACTATCGAAATTGCGGAAGATGGTGCTTATGTTGTAGAAGGACCAAAGATTGACAAGATGCTTGGATACACAAACTTAGAATCTGAAAAAGGTTTCCTTTTCTTCCAGAGATTCTTGAAAGAGCAGGGAATATTAGACGCATTAGAAGAGAATGGAATTCAGGAAGGCGATACAGTTCGTATGTATGGCAATGAATTCGACTATTATAAATAAGGAGAATGGTTATGACTAGTAAACAACGTGCATATTTAATGAGTCAGGCAAGCACTATGGATCCAATTTTCCAGATTGGAAAAGCTTCCCTTACTCCAGAAATTATTACTGCATTAGATGAAGCACTAGAAAAAAGAGAATTGATTAAAGTGTCCGTACTGAAAAACTGTATCGATGATCCTCGTGAAATTGCTGCAGTTATTGGCGAAAGAACACATAGTGAAGTAATCAAAGTCATCGGAAAGAAAATGATTTTCTTCCGTCAGGCAAAGAAAAATACAAAATACAATCTTCCAGACTAATTTTGAGGTGAATAATCATGAAAATCGGGATTTTGGGCGGTTCTTTTGACCCAATACACAATGGACATCTGAATATGGCTGTGAAATCCTACGAACAGTATGATTTAGATGAAGTTTGGTTGATTCCAAACGGAAATGCGCCTCATAAGGATAGCGATAAAATGGCAGATGCAAGTCATCGACTAGCAATGTGTCAGCTTGTAGCTAAAGAATATCCATTTTTAAAGACCTGTGATATTGAAATTGTATCAGAAGAATATAGTTATACCTATATTACAGTTACAAAATTGCAGGATATGTACCCTGAGCATGAATTTTATTTTATTATGGGTGCTGATTCTTTGGATTACTTTGAAAAATGGAGAAAACCAGAAATCATAGCTACTGTTTGTAAAATTCTTGTGATTAATCGAGATGAATTCTCGGAAGAAGATATGACAGAGAAAATTAGAAGAATCAATGAGATTTTTCCTGCTGATATTTCTATTGTACATTGTCCGAAGGTGGATGTTTCCTCTACAGAACTTCGCCAAAAATTAGATAAAGCCGAACTATTACCTTCAGTTTATAAATATATTTGTGAACACGATTTATATGGAAATTAGTGGGTTTGAGGTGACATATGAAACATTATGAAGAGATTCAGAATAAATTAAAAAGCACTTTAAAAGAATCAAGATTTGAACATACTTTAGGTGTAATGTATACTGCAGCAAGTATAGCAATGGCACATGGTTATGATATTCGAAAAGCAATGCTGGCAGGATTATTACATGATTGTGCAAAATGTTTGTCTTATGAAGAACAAGTAAGACTATGTGAAGAAAACAATCGTGAAATATCTGTATATGAAAGAAATAATAAAGCACTTTTACATTCAAAAGCAGGTGCAATTCTTGCAAAAATAGAGTATGATATAACGGATGAAGAGATTCTACATGCAATAGAATTTCATACAACAAGTGTTGCAAATATGAATATGTTAGATAAAATTATTTATATTGCAGATTATATTGAACCAACTAGAGATCAGGCGCCAAATCTTGAATATATTAGAAAGCTTGCATTTACAGATTTAGATGCATGTTTGGCACAAATTTTGTATGATACACTTGAATATTTAAATGAAAAAGGATATGTTATCGATCCTACTACAGCAAATTCCTATGAATTTTACAAAGGATATAGAAAGGAGTTCTAAGATGGAATTATTAGAAATCGTAAAAAAAGCAGTTAATGCTTTAGAAGATAAAAAAGCAGAGGATATCACAGTCATTGATATTAGCGAAGTGTCTTCCATTGCAGATTATTTTATTATTGCAAATGGTTCCAATGCAAACCAGCTTGCTGCTATGAAAGATGCCGTTGATGAAGTTTTTTATAAAGCCGGTATTCATGCAAAACAGGTAGAAGGAAACAATAATTCTACTTGGATTCTCATTGACTATAATGATGTAATTGTACATCTATTTGATAAGGAAGATCGTCTTTTCTATGATTTAGAAAGAATCTGGAAAGATGGAAAAGTTATTGAATTATAAGAAATGTAATAAAAAGTTCCTAATGCTTTATGCATTAGGAACTTTTGCTTTAAATAAGATTTTTAGAAGAAACGGAATACACCGAATACTTTGCCCATGATTTCACAGTTGTCTACAATAATTGGATCCATAGTATCGTTTTCAGGCTGAAGACGAATGTGGTCACCTTCCTTATAGAAAGTTTTAACTGTAGCAGAATCATCAACTAAAGCAACGACCATGTCGCCATTTCTAGCAGTGGAGCATTTCTCAACCAAAATCTGGTCGCCATCAAAGATACCTGCATTAATCATACTTTCACCTTTTACCTTGAGCATAAAGCTTTCAGCGTTTGGCATGTATTCTGTAGGAATAGGGAAGTAGCTTTCTATATTTTCTACAGCAAGGATTGGTTCACCAGCTGCTACACGACCAACCATAGGTACATTTGTCATTTCGCGACGAGTGAGATTAAAGTTGTCATCAATAATCTCAATTGCGCGAGGTTTGGTAGGGTCACGACGAATGTAACCATTCTTTTCTAATGTTTCTAAGTGTGAGTGAACAGAGGAAGTAGATTTTAACTTAACTGCTTCACAAATATCACGTACTGTAGGAGGATATCCTTTATTAAGGATTTCCTGTTTCATATATTCTAAGATTTCTTTCTGCTTATCAGAAATTCTACCGTATGCCATAAATATTCCCTCCATTTACATATTACTAAGTGATTTATGCACCGAACTTTTATATATGTATATCTTAACATAGTGTTTGGGAAAAAGCAAACATATATTCCGAAAATTTGTTCGATTTTTATGTTGACAAACGTTTGTTCGTATGCTATATTTAATTTACAAAACGAACAGATGTTCCGAAAGGTTGTTCGAATGGAGGATAAACATATGAGAAAATACAATCACAAGATTTCAAAAAGAGCAAATGAAAGTTTAAAAAAGAGAGAAGTAGTAGTTCGTAGACAGAGAAGTGTTCTTGCAGTAGCTATTTTTATTGTAATTTCCTTAGGAATTTTATTAGGAACAAGTATGAATGCTATGGCAAGTTCAAAAGCAGATATTGCTTCTTATAATAAATATTATGCTACAGTACGTGTAGAATCTGGAGATACATTATGGGATATGGCAGATGAATACATTGAAGGGTTTAATATTTCAAAGACAGAATATATTGCGGAAGTATGTCAGTTGAATGGCATCTGCGAAGATGATATTTGTGCAGGAGAATATGTGGTTATGCCATATTATTCACAAGAAGTAAAATAAAATTGTGATTGTAGATTAACGTTTATATATAAATGGAACCTGATAGATAGACTTAAAAGTTTATTTATCAGGTTTTTTATATTTAATATTTAGTATTTAATATGAATATCATTGTATATATCATTGAGAAAATAGAATTAAAGTGTTAAAATATTAAGTAATGATAAATATTTAACAAAGGAGAATGAGGGAATTATGGAAAATCTTGATAAGAAATACGAAGCCCTGTTTACTCCATGGAAGATTCGTGATGTTGAAATTAAGAACAGAATTGTTCTTTGTCCTATGGGTGGTACATCACTTTTTGGATGGATGGAATTAACAGGAAATCATTTCGACAAAGAGGCTGCCAAATTTTTCATTGAAAAAGCCAATAATAATGTTGGTCTTATTATTACAGGTATTGCTCCAATTAAGAGTACTTATTGGGGACAGTGGCTTTATGAAAATGAAAAAATGTTCGTGGAATTAAAAGAATTCATGAACGAAATTCATAAGACAGGAGCAAAGTTATTTATCCAGCTTACAGCTGGTATGGGACGTTCATGGGCGATTACATCACCACTTGTTCCATTGGCTAATTCTAAGGTGATTAGTACCTTAATTAAGCCAATCATTGACCTTCCTTATGAAAGTGCTGCACCTAGTGAATTGCCTTCTCGTTGGGCGGAAAATTTAACTACACGTGCACTTACTAAAAAAGAAATTCATGAAATTGTAGATGCTTTTGCTAAGACAGCAAAATTATGTATGGATGCTGGCGTAGATGGTATTGAAGTACATGCTGTACATGAAGGATACTTACTTGACCAGTTCACAATGGAATGTACAAACAAACGTACAGACGAATATGGTGGTTCTTTTGAAAACCGTTATCGTTTCCCAGTTGAAATTGTAAAAGCGATTAAAGAAACATGTGGTGAAGATTTCCCAGTTTCTCTTCGTTATTCTGTTACTTCAAAGATGAAAGGATTCTGTGAAGGTGCAGTACCTGGTGAAGAATTTGAAGAATTCGGTCGTGATATGGAAGAATCAGAAAAAGCTGCAAAATATCTTCAGGATGCAGGTTACGATATGCTTAACGCTGACAATGGAACCTATGACTCTTGGTATTGGGCACATCCACCAATGTATATGCCTACAAACTGCAACTTAGATGACGTAGCACACATTAAAAAATTTGTTGATATTCCTGTTGTTTGTGCTGGTCGTATGGAGCCAGAAGTAGGTGCAAAAGCTATTGAAGACGGTTCTATCGATGCTATGGGTGTAGCTCGACAGTTCTTAGCAGACTCAGAATGGGTTACTAAGATGATTGAAGGTCGCATGGAAGATATTCGTCCATGTATCTGTTGTCATAATGCTTGCTTTAATATGGCGAAATATAAAGGCGTTGCAAATCAGCAGTCACTTCATGACGTAAGCCATATTGCACGTTGTGCATTAGATCCACGTGTAATGCAGTCAGACAAATATGAAATTAAAAAGACAAAGAACATCAAGAAAATCGCAGTCATCGGTGGTGGTATCGGTGGTATGGAAGCGGCTATTCTTCTTGCAAAACGTGGCCATGAAGTTTCTTTATATGAAAAAACAGATGCTTTAGGTGGTGTATTTATTGCAGCGGCAGCTCCTTCTTACAAAGAACATGATAGAATGCTTATCGCTTGGTATGAAAGAGAAATCAAGAAATACCCAATCGTAATTCATATGAATACAGAAGTAACAAATCTTGATGACATTGATGCAGATGAATTCATTATTGCAACAGGTGCAAAAGCTCGTAAACTTCCTATTCCAGGTGCTGATAAGGCTGTAGAAGCAGTTGATTTCTTATTAGGAGATAAGAGCAATATTGGTGAAAATATTGTTATTATTGGTGGTGGATTAACTGGTTGTGAAATCGCATACGAAATGTATTTAGAAGGAAAGAAACCAGTTGTTATCGAAGCAAAACAGGATTTGATTGTTTCTGATAAAGTACCTCTTCCAAACGCAAGTTATTTACGTGATTTCTTTATTTCAAATAAAGTTCCTACATATGTAGAAAGCAGCGTAAAAGAAATCAAAGATGACTCGGTAATTATCACAGATAAAGATGGAAAAGAAGTAGCAATCAAAGCAGATACAACAGTTCTTTCTGTTGGTTATGTACCTGCTCCAGCATTTACAAAAGCCAAAAAACGCATCCATATTATTGGTGATGCAGCACAGGTTGGCAGTCTTCGTACTGTAATCTGGGGTGCATGGGATGTTGCAATGAAATTATAATTAGGATTAATTTGTGCGGTGGCTTAGTGTCACCGCATAGAAATGAGGAAAAAACAATGATTTTAACAGATGAACAGAAAGCCATATTAAATGGTGAACAAGGCGAAACGAAAGCCAAAGTATTGGAATCTGTAGTTCGTTATGGTGAACTTTTCGGTGCTGAAAAATTAGTTCCAATTACTAGTGATTATACACATTTAGTTACATCTTTCGGTTTAAAAGCATTAGGTCCAGTATATGATTTAATGGACAAACTTATCGAAGATGGCGCTATTTCTACTCAGAAATTCTCAGTAGACCCAAGACCATGTGATCCTAACGTTCCAAAGAACTTTTTACAGGATTTCATTTTCAAAAACTTCATGTATTCAAAACAGGATTTCTATGAAGGACAGTTAAACAAACTTGGTCTTATGGACAAAGATGCCTTCACATGTACATGTTACATGGATGAAGTAGGAAACAAACCTAAAAAAGGTGATGTTCTTAGCTGGGCTGAATCTTCAGCTGTAGTATATGCAAACTCAGTACTTGGTGCTAGATGTAACCGTAACTCTGGTATCATCGATATTATGCAGTCTGTAGTTGGTTATGTTCCATATTTTGGATTAGTAACTGATGAAGGCAGAAAAGCTACATGGATCATCGAAATCAAAACAACTAAGAAACCAGAAGCACAGCTTTTAGGCTCTGCAATCGGTATGAAAGTTATGGAAGATGTTCCATATGTAAAAGGCTTAGATAAATGGATTGGCTCAGAACTTGATGATGCAGCTTGCACATATTTAAAAGACTTTGGTGCAGCTACAGCTTCAAATGGTGCAGTAGGTCTTTATCACATTGATAATCTTACACCAGAAGCAAAAGAACTTGGCGAAAAGCTTATCGCCGAGGATGCACAGGTTTATGTTATTGATGATGCTGAACTTCAAAGAGTATATGACAACTATCCAGTTATGTGGAAAAACAAAGATGCAAAACCAAAACTTTGCTTCATGGGATGTCCACATATGAGTTTAGAACAGCTTAAGAGCTGGACAGATAAAGTAGAAGCTGGCCTTAAAGAAGCAGGAAACAAAAAAGTTGTTATTCCTACTGTATTTACTGCTGCCCCTAAGGTATTAGAAGAGTTCAATAAGACAGATTATGCTGCAAGACTCAAAGCAACAGGTGTAATTACATCTTATATCTGCCCACTTATGTATATGAACAACCCACTTTGTGGACCAATGCCAGTTATCACATCATCTAACAAGCTTCGTACTTATACAACAGCTCGTTACTATACAGATGATGAGATATTAGTTCAGATTACGAAAGGAGGCAACTAAGATGAAAGAATTTAAAGGTAGAGTAGTTGCTCCAGGACAGATTACAGCAGAAGCATTAGTATCTCACGGCGGACTTAATACACTTGCTTCTTTCCAGAAAGCATTGCAGTTCGGTGATAAAAAAGCTACTTGTGGCGATCAGAACAACCAGGATTTATTTAATAAACAGATGGCTGGAAAAGCACTTTGTTTACCACAGACAATTGGTTCTACAACTGGTGGTTTAGTATTATATTGTGCATGTTCTATGGGTAGACAGCCAGCTTGTATGCTTTTCTCTAAACCAATTGACTCACTTGCAGGTGCAGGTGTAATTCTTGCAGACGTTTGGTTGGAAGGTGCAGAAACAAAAATGCCAGTAATCGATTCTCTTGGAGAAGAATTCCTTGAATATGTAAAAGATGGTATGTCTATTACTATTAAAGAAGATGGTGTAGTAGTGGTTGACTAATTTATTAATTGAATTTCCTCTTAATATATGCTAGAATGAACAAGCTAGCTCGGAGGGCAAAGCATTCATCAGAAATGTTTATGCTGGATAAGGCTATAGGTTGAGATACCTATTCCTTATCCAGTTTTTTCATATAAGGAGGACTTTATGGAAATTAAATTATCGGATCACTTTACATATGGGAGATTATTTCGATTTGTATTACCTTCCATAGGCATGATGATTTTTACATCTATTTATGGAGTAGTGGATGGTTTCTTTGTATCGAATTATGTTGGAAAGACCGAATTTGCTGCAGTAAATTTAATTATGCCATTTCCTATGTTGTTAGGCGCATTTGGCTTTATGATTGGTACTGGCGGTAGTGCCTTGGTTGCAATGACCTTAGGACAGAGAAAGAAAAAAGAAGCCAATGAAATTTTTTCGATGTTAATTAAAGTACTTGTGATTGCAGGTTTAGTTATGTCTGTTGTAGGAATTATTTTTACAAGAGAAATTGCACTTTTTCTTGGTGCTACTGCAGATTTAATAGAACATTGTGTAGTATATGGTAGATGTTTATTGGTTGCACTAACGCCTTTTATGTTGCAAAATGTTTTTCAATCCTTTCTTGTTACAGCAGAAAAGCCAGATTTGGGATTAAAAATAACAATAGCGGCAGGTCTTACAAATATTGTTTTAGATTATTTGTTTATAGGCGTATTTCGCTGGGGGTTAATAGGAGCTGCAACAGCAACCGGAATCAGTCAAGTTGTTGGTGGAACATTACCCCTAATTTACTTCATCCGTGAAAATGATAGCGAATTGCGCATTATATTTTCGAAAGTAGATTGGCGTTTACTTGGAAAGGCTTGTTTTAATGGTTCTTCAGAGCTTATGACGAATGTATCATTGTCATTGGTTAATATGTTATATAACCTACAATTAATGAAATATGCAGGCGAGAATGGAGTTGCTGCATATGGTGTAATTATGTATGTAAACTTCATTTTTGTAGGTGTATTTATTGGTTATGCTTTTGGGTCTGCACCGATTATTGGATATAATTATGGAGCAGGAAACAAAGAAGAATTACAAAATGTCTACAAAAAGAGTGTTTTTTTCAATCTCATATCTGGTATAACGATGTGTATTATTGCAATTATTTTATCTGGTGTTTTATCTGGCATTTTCGTTGGTTATGATGCAGAATTATTTGAAATGACCAAGCGTGGGTTTTCAATTTATAGTATTTCTTTTATAGTAATGGGGCTAAATATTTATATTTCATCCTTCTTTACGGCACTTGGAAATGGTCTTATTTCTGCAATATTATCATTTTTAAGAACACTCTTATTCCAGTTGGTTTGCGTGCTTACATTACCTCTTATCTTTGATTTAGATGGTATATGGTTAGCTATTGTGGCGGCAGAAAGTATGGCACTATTTTTAAGTTTTATATTCATAGTAAAAAATAAAAAAAGATATGGCTATTAAGATTAAGGTTATGTTAAGGTTTAGCGTATTTTTTGGAAAGAAATGGATGATATATTTGTATCATAAAAATTATTTTGATTGAGGGATGGTATCAATATGATAGATGTAAGAGAAGCAATTAAGAAAAAACTTCAAAACTTCAATAAAAAGGGATTTTTAATAGAAATAGATGATTATGAAGTAATTACAAACAAATACGGATTTATTCCACCAAGCGATGACATTATGATGGCCGCGATTGAAAAATATTGTGTTGAAAATCATTATGAGCTTAAATATATTCGACTCAATGATCCTATTATTTTTATGTTAAATGGTGAAGAGGTATATGAAGCATATCCAGAACTAAGAAGAGAGGGTCGCTTCTCGAATGGATATGTTGTACATTGTGTAGAGTTTAAATAGGAGATATTTATGAAAAATAAGATTGCAAGAATATCCGGTACAATTGCAACATTCGGTGCTGTTGCAATTATTATATCAAATTTTGTTGAAGAATATGGCTATATTCCATTTTGGATTGGTGTAGTTATTTTAGTTTTAAGCGGAATAGCATATATAGCAACTGGTGAGAAAGTTAAAGAATGGTTTTGGAATTTAATGGACTGGTTTTAGGGAGAATGGGTATCTTCATGATAATTGGAGGTATATTTATAGCATATAAAATGTTCAAAAAGAAACGAGAGCATGAGGATGAATTATGGTAAAGGAATTTAAAGCCATTGTTGAAAAAATATATAAACTTTTAATAATAGAGGAATTTTGTGTTGTTAAAACGCATTAAAGAAGGAGAAAACATATTATGAAAAAATTCAAACAGATGCCAGTATGGCAGGCAGTCGTGATTGGGCTTATCATCAGTACGGTAATTACATTAATCTTTGATTACTTATTTCCAACACCTTGGAATATTCGTTCTGAAGGAACATGGATAAAATTGTTCTTTATTCTTATTATTTATTGTTTTATTAACCTTATTGCAATAACTAGTACACAAGGGAAATATGAATCAAAAAAATATGAAAAAATTATTAATTACACATTTGTAATACCTGCAATTATGGTTCCAGCTTTTTTAATCTGTATGCTTACTGGAGCTGAAATATTTAATGCTGGTAACTATGCGAAAATTATTCAAGTAGAGCAAGTAGAATCAGGAGATGCGATTCTTTCAGAAAAAGATGCAGAAAGCATTGCTCTTATGGATACTGCTTCTGCAAAGCAACTTGGTGATAGAGAAATCGGTGCAATCGAAAACTTCTCTGCATTTAATGTATCTGATGATTATGTTCAGTTAAACATCAATGAAGATGCTGTAAAAGTTGCAGCATTGGATTATACTGGCTTCTTTAAATGGCTTAGTAATAGAAACGAAGGGGTAACGGGATATGTATCTGTTTCACCTACAACAATGACAGCTGATTATATAGAATTAGAAGAAGGTATGAAGTATGTCCCTTCAGCATATTTCAATGAAGATTTAAATCGTCACATTCATTACCAGTTTCCAACTTTAATTTATGGTAATATTCACTTCGAAGTAGACGAAGACGGAAAACCTTATTATGTTTCAAGTGTATTTGATAAGACTGTCGGTGTATTTGGTGGAGAAGTAGTAGTTGGTGCAATTGTAACAGATCCTGTTACTGGTGAAAGTGTATACTATGATGTAGCAGATATTCCACAGTGGGTAGATTATGTTTTTCCAGGAGATTTAATCTGTTCACTCTATGATATAGCATATAAAAACGTAAATGGTTTTATTAACGGAACATCTTTTGGTGCAAATACCGGATGTATGCAGACTACTAAAATTCATAACTATTATGAAGACGAGGATGGCGAAGTATATATCGAAGCAGGAAATGATTACGGATATATTGCAAAAGATGGAGATATCTATGTATATACAGGTGTAACATCTATGGCGGCAGACAGCTCTAACCTTGGTTTTATCATGGTAAATGAAAGAACCGGACAGTACAAATATTTTGCTGTTTCTAGTGCCAATGAACAGTCTGCTATGAATGCAGCACAAGGTGAAGTACAGCAATATGGCTATATAGCTTCCTTCCCAACACTTATTAATGTAGACAATGAACTTGCTTATATCGGTGTTTTAAAGGATAAATCAGGCCTTGTAAAAATGTATTACATGGTAAATGTAAAAGATTATGGAAAAGTAGTAGTTGCAGATTCTAGAGAAGAATGTGTAAGTAAATATGCAGAGAAACTTGGTTTAACTTTAAATGAAGAAATCATTGATAATATTCCTGAAAATGAAGCACCTGTGGAATCAACTCCTGTAGAATTTGTAATTTCAGTCATCCAATATATAGATATTGATGGTAATACCTATGTATATATGGGATCTGAAGATGGTACAGTATATAAGGCATTATTTAAAGATAATGAACAGCTTTTATTTGCAAAAGTAGGAGATAGAGTAAACGGCTCAGTTGTAGATGGTTTACTTACAGTAGAAGGTGTTACCACACCTGAAAATGTGATTCTTGATTAAAGAAATAAAAAACACCTTGGTGGTTATTAAATCACTAAGGTGTTTTCGTTTTATATTAGATTATCTTTTAATTGATACCGCCATACGATGATAGGTATGACGAATACCACGAATAACTTTTCCATATTCTAAGATGTTTTCTGGAAGACTCATTCCGCCATATCCCGCATCTCCAAGATGATGCATATCTGTTCCAGTCATCTTACACATAAGTGCTATTTCACGGATAGTTGCAATATCTGCACCTTCCTGTGAAGTTCCAATAGCAGTAAGTGTCATTTTATTATTTGCATGTGCTACACATACAAGACTACGAATGTATTCCATAGTAATTCCAGGAACTGTACCAGGAGCAGGCATAAGAATAATATCGGCACCAGCATCACAAAATGCTTGCACATCGTCTTTTGTAATGATATTTTCTCCACCTTCCGTAAGAATTCCTGCAGCATGCATTTTTCCAGCAATAAGAACTACATCATCGCCTAAATGATCACGATAAAGTTTTAATGTATCAGTAATCGCCTTATTTGTTACTCCAATACCTGGATTACCTGTTAGAACGATAAAGTCTACACCCATTTCAACAGCTTTTTTTGCATTTTCAAGAGTAGCAGCACGACCAGAAGATAATTGCCACATTTCAAGTGTATCAACAGTGCTTTCTACATCTTGTTCTAATGGTTCTAAATTAATTCCTACTGGACGACCAGTAAGTTCTTTTACTTTTCGGATAACATTCTCTGGTTCCGTTTTAGGTAACCCTTGAATAACAGGATTATTTACATCAAAGATATTTAATAAAATGATATCAGCCCCCATAGAAGCAACAAATTCGGCGTTTGTTACATCACCAAGCATTGGCATAATGGCACCAATTGTTTCACATACGAGAATACGTCCTTCGCTAGATGCAATAGCCTGTAATAATTCGTGTTTGCTCATCTTTTCAAAGTCAGATGCCGTACAGTCTAAAAATCGTTTCATAATATATGTTCCCCCTCATTTATTAAATGTATTAGTTCTCATTGTTTACTTATATATCACTAGACATCACGTAGTTTTACCACACGTCCTGCACGTCTGCGTCTGTCTTCCTCAAGAGCAGCATAGTGCTTACGGGTTGTATTTACGTCTTTATGTCCAAGAACATCTGCAACAAGATAAATATCACCGGTTTCCTGATAAAGAGTAGTACCGTAGGTGCTTCGAAGTTTATGCGGTGTAATTTTCTTTACACTAGTTACAAGTTTGGAATATTTTTTAACAAGATTTTCCACTGCACGAACTGTGATACGTTTGTTTTGGAGAGAAAGGAAGAGTGCATTGGTATGACCTTCAATAGCGGCAATGCCTTTGCGTTCTTCTACATAGTCGGTGAGAGCTTCCATAACTTCATCACCAAAATATACCATTACTTCAGCGCCACCTTTACGATGTACTTTTATTCCATTGTTTTTAAAATCAATATCATCAATATCCAAACCTACACATTCAGAAACACGGATACCTGTACCGAGTAGCAACGTTAAAAGGGCTAAATCCCGTGTTTTTGTACGTTGATGATACATTTGCTGTCTAGCGGTTAAACTTTCGCCAGATTCAACCTCATCCAGTAATTGAGCAACCTCATCTACATCCAAACGTATAATTGCTTTGTCATGAATTCTAGGCATATCCACTTTTACAGCTGGATTGGTATCAATCAATTCATTTTTAAAGTAATAATTATAAAAAGTGCGAAGAGAAGAGAGCTTACGTTTTAATGCTCGTTCTTCATTTGCATGAGCCATACCATCTTTTTCATATAATTTTAAATGATAAAGATATTCCTCGATATCCATTGGACTAAGTTGATCTAAAACTGTTATAGGAATGTCCTGTATTTCCATTTTTGCACAGATTGGGTTCTCTTTATGCAAATAATCAAAGAAACATCCTAAATCATAGGCATATGCAATTCTAGTACGTGATGCAGTTTTGTGTTCAATACCAATAAAGAATTGTTTGCAAAATCGTGGGAGATTTGCCATTAATTCTCTTAAATGTAGTTCGTTTTTTATATTTATATCTTCGTGATAGGCTTTTTCTTTCATTAGGAATAGATTCCTTTCTTGTTAATATAAGATAATTACTCCTTTGTAGGTTTTGATTTGGTTCTTGGTTCGCGTTCAAATCTTTGTGGCCAACCTTTGATATTACCATCTACAATAGCATGGAACATACGCATTTTCGCTCCAGGGTTTTCTAGATTTATCTGTCGAACCAAATCTTTGGCATATTCACGACGAGTAAGTCCGTCTACAGGACATGGGTTTTTTACAGTTGGAACCTGGTATTTATTCATAAATCCAATTACATCTGCTTCAGGTAGGTACATCATTGGACGTATTACTGTTAAATCCATACGATCTAAATAGGTAACAGGAGAGAAGGAGTGAAAACGTCCTTCATATATAAGAGAGAGCATCATAGTCTCTACAATATCGTCCATATGGTGGGCATATGCAACTTTATTACAGCCAAGAGCCTTTACGGTATCATTTAAAGAACCTTTACGCATTTTTGCACATAGTGAGCATGGAGAAGCTTCTTTACGTTCTTCAAATATGATATTTCCAATATCGGTCTTTGCAATATGGTATTCTACTTCTAATTCTTCACATAAGGCCTTAATTGGACTTAAATCAAAGCCTTCAAAGCCTAAGTCTACTGTAATTGCAATTAGTTCAAATTTCTTTGGATAAAAGCGTCTAAGACCAGCTAATGCATATAGAAGAGTGAGAGAGTCTTTACCGCCAGAGATACCAATAGCAATTTTATCACCTTCTTCAATCATATGATAATCGTCTACAGCGCGTCTTACATAGCTGTAAAGTTGTTGTATTTTCATATAAGCCTCCGAAATAAGTAAATTATACGTATATTATATCGAAAAACGAATAGTTTGTATAGGTTTTGCGAATAGTTTGTGATAAATTGTAATGACTTGTATATATTTGGATGTTATAATATGAATATATTAATTTTAGGAGAAAATTAGCATGAAATTTGTAATTCAAAGAGTAAAAAACGCATCATGT
>JAZPYQ010000043.1:0-18006 GCA_045544235.1 Agathobacter sp.
TTAAGCTGTTCTGCTTCGATGCTTTTGATAATTTCACTTGCGTTCATTTTGTGACCTCCTATTTACTTTGACGTTCTTAATGCGCACTATGCTAACAACAGAGGACCATCACTTTTTATTCACAACATTAGTAATCTACCACAATTCACCTGGGATTGCAAGCACTTTTTTCTAATCCACCCAAATAACTGGAGTCTTTGACATATACATGCCAAGTTTCTTTTGAATACGCTCTGAATTTTCATCTCCTACAAGGAATTGACCATATGGCATCCAGCCCATTTCTAAGAGTTTATTCATCATAAATGTCTGCAACGCTTTACCAATACGTCTGCCACGATACTGTTCAAATACTCGAAGCATACCGATACTGTCATCATTGTGGATTCCGATAAAGCCTGCTAATTCATCGCCAACGAATGCGCCATACATACGGCCTTTTTCAATTCTATCTTCAATATAATCGTGTTCCTGTACCTTCTGATACTCCGCATTGTCATATTCCTTCTGTACCACATCTACATATTCCATAGTAAGTGGGCGAATGGTAAGTCCATCTTCTGTAGGTTTTCCATCTCCACGATATAATCCTGTGATAGGAAGTTTTTCTCTCTGTGTATATACAGACTGATAACATACCAAAGTATTATTTAAATTAAGCAACTTCTGTACAGGTTCTACCATTTCTTCCTGATGCAAAATAATCTTCTTTATAGATAATCTTACTTCTTTTGGCAATGTCATAAAGAACTCTTTGTTTTCACCAGAATGATGATAATATCCTGTTTCTGTATCTAATAAAAGATAATCATCTTTTCCTTTTGCAACAAGAACTGCACGGCCACGATTGATCATTTCAATCATATCCATATGAAGCATCTTATTAAGCATGAGTTTTTCTTTACATTCATTTAATAAGAAGTACTGATCAAATAAGTCTGGACGACGTTTCATGGTACGTTTCTTTGCTTCTTCCAGTCTCCAGTCATTGATTTTCTTTTGATTGCCACTTAAAAGAACTTCTGGTACCTCTTTTTCATGCCAGATTTCTGGTCTTGTATACTGAGGATATTCCAATAAATATCCATTAAAGGATTCTGTTTCTGCGGACATATCATTGTGAAGCACTCCTGGTACAAGTCTGGAAATGGCATCAATCATCACCATAGCAGCCAATTCGCCACCAGTTAACACATAATCTCCAATGGACACATAGTCTGTAACTACTTCCTCTAATACACGTTCATCGATTCCCTCATAATGCCCACAAAGGAAAATAATATCATCACATTTTGCAAATTCTTTTGCCATTCGCTGGTTGAATGTATAACCCTGTGGTGTCACATAAACAACACGTTTTCTATGATTTTCTGGAATGGTATCTGCAACACTCTTATATGCATCATAAACTGGCTGTGCCTGCATAAGCATACCAGCACCACCACCATATGGATAATCATCTACCTTTTTATGTTTATCTGTAGAAAAATCACGAATATTTACAGCATTTATGGAAATCTGTCCATTTTCCACTGCACGTCCAGTAATGGAAGTATTTAATCCCTCTTCCACCATCTCTGGGAATAATGATAAAATGTGAAAATTCATAACTAAAGCCTTCTTTCTACTAGTTTCTTAATTTAAAATTAATCTCTAAGTCCTGGGAGCAAATGAACAAGTACCGTCCCTTTATCCAAATCAATCTCTTTCACGCAATCTGGAATCTTTGGCACCAATAAATCCGCCTGACCCTGTTTTGTAAAAACGTATACATCATTGGCACCGGTTTGTATTACATCTGTCAGTTCACCTAAGTCTTCCCCTTCATCGGAAACCCCTTGTAAACCAATTAAATCTGCAATAAAGTACTCTCCTGGTTCTAGTTTCACAGCATTCTCTCTTGTTACCAAAAGATCTGCCTGTTTAAACTTTTCCACGTCGTTCATATTATCAAGACCTTTGAACTTTAATATTACCAAATTTTTAAAGAATTTCACAGAGGTAATTTCTAAATCAAGCTGTTTTTTTCCATCATCTAATATAACATTCTTTAATTTCTTAAATCTCTGCGGATCATCTGTGGTAGGAAACACCTTCACTTCCCCACGCACGCCATGTGTTGTTGTAATAACTCCGACTCTAAGTAATTTTTCCATAGTCACCTCTAAATTTATTCTCCATAATTATGTATCATATCACACTTTGCGCAATTTTGAAACAATAATGAAACTTTGTGAAACGTACAAAAATAAGAGAGTGTTTTTCAACACTCTCTCAAAAAATTTTATATTTTATGTAATACCCTGTTCTAATTTATAATTTTCTGCCTGTGACTGGAACAGCTTGTAATACAAGCTTTCCGTCTTCTTCATGAGATTCTCATGGGTATCATAATCTGCTACTGTTCCGCCATCGATAATCAAAATCTTATCACAGAACACGGACGATGACATTCGATGAGAAATATAGATAGCAGTCTTATCTTCTACTAGGCTATTGAACTTCTCATAAATTTCTGCCTCCGCAATTGGATCAAGAGCACTGGCTGGCTCATCCAAAATAACCATAGATGCTTTCTTATACAAAGCTCTCGCAATAGCAATCTTCTGTGCCTGCCCTCCGGACATTTCAATGCCTTCTTCGTCATAATCTTTACCAAAACGACTTTCGATACCATTTGGAAGTTCTGACACCTTTTCCTGTAAACCTACCTCTTCAACTAAACGTTCCACTTCATGCACATCACAATCTACTGCCTGGCAGGAAATATTTTCTGCTATAGTGAAATTAAACAGACGATAATCCTGAAAAACAGCTGAAATTGTCTTCATGTATGATAAATATTCATAGTCGTAAATATTTCTACCATTAATCAGTATTTCTCCACTATCTGCCTGATACATACGGCAAATGAGTTTTACCAATGTAGATTTACCTGCACCATTCAAACCAACGATGGAAATTTTCTCACCTCTATTGATTTTGAAAGAAACATTCTCTAATACTGGCTTTTCTGCCTTTGGATAAGTAAAGGTTACATTTTTAAACTCTACTGTTTCGATTTCTCCATCAAACACTTCTTTACCAGAGGATTTTGTTTCTTCTGCAAGTGCCATAAATTCCATATATGGATCAAGCCATCCCAGAAATTGTATAAGCCCTACAACACTTTCTCCAAAGGTAGTTACCATGGAAGAAAAATTAACAGCAGCTGATACATACATAGTGAGCGCCCCAAGGGATAACTGTGGACCAAAAGCAGCGCTAATAGTACGAAGACCTACATAGCCATAACTAAATGCAGCAATTCCTTCGCTCACTGCTGACATCTGTCCCATTGCTTTTCCAAATTTAATCTGTACTTTTTCAAACACGTCACAAGTATCATTAGAAAACTCAATAATACGATCCGTAACCATTTTCTCCATATCATAAAGACGGATATCTTTTTGTACATCTTTATTCATCGCAAGTCCAAAATAGTAACCGAAGCGTCGGTTAATTGGAATAATCTCTTGCATAAACTTCATCTGGTAATTGGAAACACTCGCATAAATCAGTAACATTAAGGTGATACCAATAACCAGAACTACTATAAGCACAGGTCCCAAAGACGCCAAAATTGCCAATAAACTTACAAGAGTAGCCCCTCTACTTATCAGTTCTGAAAGATTGATAATTACATTAGAAATCGTATCCTGATTTTGCACAGCAAATACTGCACGTTCCTTTAAGTCTAAATAATAAGGATCTTCCAGGTAAGAATATTCCAGGTTCATAATCTTTTCTGACATAAGTTTCATCATACCAGCATTCACCTGTTCTTCTTTTACCTTAGTAAAGCGCTGCAATGTATTTGTGATGAGTGTCATACCTACATTATTTAAAACAATTAAACCGCCATATAAAACCAACCATTTGATATCCTGTGCTCCTGTTAGCTCATCAATCAAATACATTGGTAAAACAATGTTAAATAAAGTTTTTGCTGCATTACAAAATGCATTTATCACCAACATAATTAAGTAAGAAGGCGAAACTGACCATGCAAGTTTTAAAAAATGTATTAATTTTTTCATATCTTACGCCTCCTCCTGATAATATTTTCCTTGAATAACAAACATATCGTAATACTTACCTTTTTTCTCCATCAACTCATCATGAGTACCGTACTCAGACAAACCATCTGCATCAAACAATGCAATCTTGTCACAAAACTTTGTACTCGCCAGACGATGCGAAATGTACACTGCTGTTTTGCCTTCTACAAGGGTACTAAAATTCTCATAAATCTCTGCCTCAGCCAAGGCATCCAAAGCTGCCGTGGGCTCATCCATAATTACCATTGGCGCATCTTTATAAAGGCCTCTTGCAATAGATAGTTTCTGTCTCTCTCCACCAGAAAAGTCTGTTCCATCTTCTTCAATGACTTTTAACATCATCTGGTCTAATCCTTTTTCAAAGTTTTCTACCTTTGACCACAAACCAACCTTTTCCAAAGCGATCTTTACTCTACTATCATCTACTTTTTCTGATGCACACCCAATATTTTCTCGAATGGTAAATGCAAGTACATTGACATCCTGAAATACAGCTGAATACAAATCATAGATTTCCGATTTTTTCATCGTTGTAATGTCTACACCATTAATACAGATACATCCTTCGGTTGGAGCAAACAACCCAGTCATAAGTTTTACAAGTGTGGATTTTCCTGCTCCATTTACACCTACGATTGCTAATCGTTCACCTGCGTTAATAGTAAAGTTTAGATCTGTAAACACATTTTTCTCCGTACCTGGATAGCGGAAGGTTACATGATCAAATACAATTTCTAAACTCTGTCTCTCTTTTCCTGCAAAGACATCTTCTTTTGTTTTCTCTCCTTCTATAATCAACTGTTCATCCAAAAGGCGATAGAAATCATTTACATATTCCCCTTCATTCCATATAAATGCCACATCATTTCCAACCTCCAGCATAAGTGCCATAAGTGTTGTAATCAAAGTAACATACATCGTGAAAGAACTTACTGGCATTCCATGTAATACTTCATAAATCAAAATGCCATAAGTCAACACGTTACTGATAAGTAATGTGACAACACCTAACAAACCTAACAGATATTCTCGATTTCTAATTTTTGAAAACAGGGTTACAAATGCATTAATTTCTTCCTGATAATTATCCATAATTCGTTTTCTCAAGTTGAAAATACGAATGTCTTTTCCATAAGAAAAATCTTGTGTAGTATTCTGATAATATCCGATACGTCTTCTTGCTTTTGATGTTTCCTGTTTCATGGAATACTCATAATCATGGGTTAATTTTGATGTCCAAACGATAATCAACACATGAACAATCAATGATATCAAAAGGATAGGACTAAGCGAGCCTGCCATCAGTATCATTCCAGCCAATGTCAACATTCTTGCAGGAATCATATATAGTTTGTTATACAAACCTTCAATACCATTAGCATTATTATTTCCAGCACTCATACCCTTTTCATATTCTTCAAAAAACTTTGCATTCTCATAATGACAATAATCCATGCTCATAACCTTTTTGGATAAGTCTCCAAGGTATAATAAGCGAATACGCATATTACGAGTCGCTATATATGTTTGCAAGTAATTTACAAGCACAGCCAAAACACCTGCAACAACAAAGTAAATCCCCATAGCAAGTATGAGGTCTTTTGCTACCGTTTCTCCACCTTTCTCTAATATGCCTATGGCAATTTTTGGCAAAAACACCGACATAAATGGATAAATCGCAGCCACTGCGGTACACAAAGCAATTCTTCCATACTGTGCTCTATCCTGCTCCCACATATGTTTTAGCATGCGCTTAATTACTGCAAACACATCATACTTTTGCTTATTACTTTTCTCATTCATTACTAAACCGCTCCTCCGAAACACTTTATGATGATAAAGTATCTCAATTCATTTTCTATTTCAATAGCTTGCAACCAACAGGTTAGAAATCCATCCCAAGAGGTAAAAAAAGGAGTGTCTTTCGACACTCCCATACTGGCTACTGCATAATTTCTACAACAACCTTTTTGTCTTCTTTTGAGGCTGCGGCTTTTACAACGGAACGGATTGCTTTTGCAATACGACCCTGTTTACCGATAACTTTGCCCATGTCAGACTGTGCTACACGCAATTCCAAAACAATGGCTCTGTCTGTTTCTGTTTCAGTAACTGTTACTTCATCAGGACAATCAACGAGCGCTTTTGCAATTACTTCCACTAATTCTTTCATTGCGCTACCTCTCAAATCTTATTTTGTGATACCTGTTGCTTTGAAGATTCTTGCAACTGTTTCTGTTGGCTGAGCACCGTTTGCTAACCATTTTTTAGCTGCTTCTTCATCTACATGATATTCAGCTGGGTTTTTCATTGGATCATATGTTCCGATTTCATCGATACAACGACCATCTCTTGGTGATCTAGAATCTGCTACTACGATTCTGTAGAAAGGTGCTTTTTTCTGTCCCATTCTTCTTAATCTGATTTTAACTGCCATTTTTGTTTCCTCCTAGGATAAAATAAATTAATTTGTTTACTATTTATTCAAAACTGTTTTACAGTTTTTTACTTTTGTGTTTAGAAAGGGAAGCCTCCACCAAATGGATTTCTTCTTCCTCTTCTTCCGCCCATCATACCAGGCATTTTTTTCATCATCTTCTGCATCTGCTCAAACTGCTTTACAAGTCTGTTTACTTCTGCAATATCCACACCTGCACCTTTTGCAATGCGGTGTTTACGACTTGGATTCATAAGTTTTGGATTTCTTCTTTCTTCCAATGTCATAGAATAGATGATAGCTTCTGTTCGCGCCATCTGCTTTTCAGCAGCATCGGTGTCAATATCAGGCATTTTATTTCCCATACCTGGCATCATTCCAGGCATCATGTTCATCATAGCTGACATACCGCCCATTTTCTTCATCTGAGACATAGAATCTAAATACATCTCAAAATCGAACTGGTTTTTACGCATTTTCTTTGATATTTCTTTGGCTTTTTCCTCATCAATGGATTCCTGTGCTTTTTCAATCATGGTAAGCACATCACCCATACCAAGGATTCGTGAAGCCATACGGTCTGGATAGAACTGTTCCAAATCGGAAAGTTTTTCTCCCATACCTGCGTAGAGAATTGGCTTTCCGGTTACGGCTCTAATAGAAAGAGCTGCACCGCCTCGAGTATCACCATCTAATTTGGTAAGTACTACGCCATCTACACCAATCTTCTCATCGAAGGTCTGCGCTACATTTACCGCATCCTGACCAGTCATGGCATCTACTACCAAGATAGTCTGTGTGGCTCCTGTAACTTCTTTTATTTCAACCAATTCTGCCATCATTTCTTCATCTACATGAAGACGACCAGCAGTATCGATGAACAACACATTAAATTCATTTTTCTTCGCATATTCAACTGCAGCTTTTGCAATGTTTGCAGGTTTTTCCGAAGTTCCCATTTCAAAAACTTCTACACCCTGTTTTTCACCATTGATTTTTAACTGTTCAATCGCCGCTGGACGGTAAACGTCACAGGCTGCAAGCAAGCTCTTCTTACCTTTGGTCTTAAACTTTCCGGCAAGCTTTGCTGTGGTAGTTGTTTTACCAGCACCCTGAAGACCTACCATCATGATAACTGTCAATGCTTTTCCTGGCTCAAACTGAACCTCTGTGGTTTCAGAGCCCATCAGTTTTACCATTTCTTCATTAACAATCTTGATTACCATCTGTCCTGGATTAAGACCATTCATAACATCCTGGCCTACTGCTCTTTCCTGAACATCTTTGATGAACTGTTTTACTACTTTGAAGTTAACGTCTGCTTCTAAAAGAGCAAGTTTAACTTCTTTCATAGCAACTTTTACATCATCTTCGGTAAGTCTACCTTTGCTACGAAGGCTTTTAAACACGTTCTGCAGTTTTTCTGATAAACTGTCAAATGCCATTTTATAGCTCCTCTATAATCTGATTAGAGATATTCTCTATATCATTTAAGATATTTTCGTCTTTGGATTCTTTAAACTGTTTTGCCAGTTCGTGAATCTGTCCTACATTTTCTTTTACAGTCATGAACTTTTCAACTAAGTGAAGCTTCTTCTCATAGTCCATGAGTTTTTTACTTGTTCGCTTCACTAAATCATGAACACCCTGTCGACTGATACCTTCTTCTGCGGCGATTTCTGCCAATGATAAATCATTTAAAACAAAATCTTCGTAGATTTGTCTCTGATGTTCATTTAAAAGTTCACCATAAAAGTCATACAAATACGCAAGTTCAATCTTTGTTTCCATATGATACCCTGTCAAGTAAAATATCTGTACACTTTTTCACACCTTTGCTAGATTAACACAAAAGAATAAGGGTGTCAAGTATTTTTACTCGACACCCTTTATGTATTTTATTTTATACAAAATTATTCTTTTTCACATTCGATAACAACATCATAACCATCTGCTTCCATAGTAATGATTAATTTATCATCATCAAATTCATATTCGAATTCTTCTTCGTTGTCATCATCATATTCGATAGTTAAAACACCATCTTCTTCATCATATTCATATGTTCCTTCTGCTTCTAATTCACCAGAAAGGCTATCAATCATACCATCTACGTCCATAGCTGCAACCATTTCATCTACGAATTCATCATGTGTGTAGCCCATCATAGATAATAAATCTTCTGAAGAATAACCATAATCTGAAGCCATGTCTTCAAGATATGCATCCATAAGCTCGATCATCTGTTCTTCCATTTTTTCACCTAAAGCTTCTAATGAATCTTCATCAACAGCGAATTCAACTTCTTCATCATCAAATGTGAATACAACCTGAAGTTCTAAGCCTTCGAAATCTGCATACTCTTCCATGCCTGATCCCTGAATAGAATCATACATAATGTCTGTCATATCCCATGTTCCTACCCATGTACCAACAAATGGATTTGAGTTGCCGCATGCTGTAAGCATCATTACTAATGACATTACTAATGCTAAAAATAAGTTACGTTTTTTCATTTTATTTCCTCCTCTGTTAAAATGAACTTGATAGATATACTATAGCATATCACACATCTTTTTTCAATAAAAAAGCACTAGTCGAAACTAGTGCTTTTATCCCATAATTTACTTCTGTAATACACAGTCAATATGCAATGTGTATCCTTCACCTGCGATATCGAGTTTTAACATATCTCCGTCAAATTTATATGCAAAATCTTCACGAGTTTCATCTGCATAGAAAATAGTAATATTTTCTTCATCAAATGTATAAGAACCCTGTACCTTTGATAATCCTGCTAATGTTTCATTTGTGATTTTGTCCATAGCAGCTGTCATTTCAGGAATCTGCATTTCTTCTAACTTAGCTTCAATGTATGCTTCTTCATCCATACCAGATTCTGCAACCGCTTCTTCCAATGTCATATCCATTGCAGCAAGCTGATCCATAAGCACTGCTTCTCCCATTGCTTCCATACCTGCAGTAAAGTTTGCATTAAATGTATCAATAGATGTCTGGTCTACAGACATAGACATCTCATCATTTGTAAATTTGATATTGATGACAAAGGATAATTCATCAAAAACAACATAATCCGCCATCTCTGGATAGTGTTCTACAATTCCATCTACAAACTGCTGTGTAACATCTAACTTACCTGTCCATGTACCAACGAATGGATTTCCATCACCGCAAGCTGTAATAAGGAGTGAAATTGCTAATAGTAATGTAACTAATAAATTACGTTTTTTCATTTAAAAGACCTCCACTTCGTAAAAATTAGTCTCATATAATTTTAACATATCAAACTTTTGTTTTCAATCTCATATTAGATAGAAGTACGTACTACTTTTGGCTGATATCCTTCTTTCTCCAGCTCTTTTAAGATATCTTTTTTATGGTCTGTACCAAAGCTTTCCAAAGTGATACGAAGTTCTACAGCATCATTACGATTTGTAGAAACGAACTGGTTATGCTCTAACTTAATAACATTTCCCTGTTTTTTAGCAATTACATCTGCAACCTTAGACAACTGACCTGGTTTGTCTGGCAAAAGAACAGATACTGTGAAAATACGATCTCTGAAAATAAGTCCCTGCTGTACTACAGATGACATAGTAATAATATCCATATTTCCACCGCTTAAGATTGAAACTACCCTCTTGTCTTTGATATCTAAATGCTTCAAAGCTGCAATTGTCAAAAGACCTGAGTTTTCCACTACCATTTTGTGATTTTCAACCATATCAAGGAAGGAGCCAATAAGTTCATCATCCTCTACCGTTACAATATCATCCAAATTATCCTGAATATAAGGGAAAATCTGTGTTCCCGGAGTTTTTACTGCTGTACCGTCTGCAATGGTATTTACAGAAGGAAGTGTAGTTACTTTTCCTGTTGCAAGAGAACTCTGCATACAATTTGCACCAGCAGGTTCTACACCAATCACCTTAATCTTTGGATTAAGTAGTTTTGCAAGTGTTGCAACCCCTGCAGCTAAACCGCCACCACCGATTGGCACCAAGATATATTCTACTAATGGAAGTTCTTTGAAAATTTCCATTGCAATACTACCCTGACCTGTAGCAACTGCCAAATCATCAAATGGATGAATAAAAGTGTATCCATTTTTTTCTGCTAATTCTAAAGCATGGGCACAGGCCTCATCATATACATCTCCATGAAGAATTACTTCTGCTCCATAGCTCTTTGTACGATTAATCTTGATGAGTGGTGTACCTGTAGGCATAACAATAACTGCCTTACAGCCATATCTTTTTGCAGCATAAGCCACACCCTGTGCATGGTTACCGGCTGAAGCTGTAATTAAACCTTTACTTCTTTCTTCATCCGTCAATGTGCTAATCTTGTAATAAGCACCACGCACCTTATATGCACCTGTAAGCTGCATATTTTCAGGCTTCAAATATACCTTGTTTCCTGTCTGCTCACTTAAAAACTCACTATAAATAAGCTTTGTCTCAAGTGTAACCTCTTTTATTTTTTCACTTGCTTCTTCAAATTTATTCAATGTTAACATGGAAAACACTCCTTACTCTGTAGTTGCAAACAAAGCATTTACAAATTCATCAGAATCAAACTTCTGTAAATCATCAATACTTTCACCTACACCAATGTATTTTACTGGTACACCAAGTTCAGACTGAATTGCTACAGCAATACCGCCTTTTGCAGTACCGTCCATTTTTGTAAGTACAATACCTGAAATACCTGCTACTTCCGCAAATTCCTTTGCCTGTACTAAGGCATTCTGTCCTGTAGTAGCATCTAAAACAATTAATGTTTCTCTATAAGCATCCGGATATTCTCTTTCCAAAATGCGATTAATTTTTCCTAACTCGTTCATCAGGTTTTTCTTATTATGAAGTCTTCCTGCTGTATCTACGATAAGCACATCTGCATTTCTAGCCTTTGCAGCCGCTGTTGCATCATAAACTACTGCCCCTGGATCAGACCCTTCTGGTCCTCCAATCATATCTACACCAGAACGCTTTGCCCACTCTGCCAACTGATCTCCTGCTGCAGCACGGAAAGTATCCGCACCAGCAATGACCACTTTTTTTCCAGCAGCTTTTAATTTTCCAGCTAATTTTCCAACAGTTGTGGTCTTACCAACACCATTTACTCCAATAACCAACAAAACAGATTTCTCTTCTTCAAAACGATAGGCTGTTTCTTCTACTTTCATCTGTTCTTTGATGCTTTCAATTAAAAACTCCTTACAGTCCGCAGGCTCTTTTATGTGATTCTCTTTTACTTTTCTGCGAAGATCTTCTAAGATATTTTCTGTTGCATGAACGCCTAAATCTCCCATAATGAGAATTTCTTCTAATTCTTCATAGAAATCTTCATCAATGTTTGAAAAACCGTTAAAAATAGAGTCTATTCCGGAAACGATATTATTTCTGGTCTTTGTTAAGCCTTCTACTAGTCGGCCAAAAAAGCCTTTCTTTTCCTCACCCATATTTTACCTCACTACTCTGATAAATCATTTTCGATTAAGTTTACAGAAACTAATGCAGATACACCTTTTTCCTGCATTGTAATACCGTAGAGACGGTCTGCTGCAGCCATTGTTCCACGACGATGTGTGATAACGATGTACTGTGTATTCTGTGTTAATCTATTTAAGTACTGCGCAAAACGTGTTACGTTGGAATCGTCTAAGGCTGCCTCAATTTCGTCTAAGAGACAGAATGGTGAAGGTTTTAAAGCCTGAATTGCAAAAAGCAACGCAATTGCAGTAAGTGCCTTTTCACCACCAGATAACTGCATCATATTCTGCAATTTCTTTCCTGGTGGCTGTGCAATGATACGAATACCACATTCTAAGATATCCTCGTCTTCCACAAGTTCTAACGTACCATGTCCACCACCGAACAGCTGCTTGAATGATTTATCAAATTCTTTCTGAATTTCAGCAAATTTTTCTTCAAACTGCTTACGCATTCCTCTATCTAATTCTTCGATAATGCCCACCAGAGTCTGTTCTGCTTCTACAAGGTCATCATGCTGTCCTTTTAAGAATTCATATCTTTGAGATACTTCCTTGTATTCTTCGATTGCATTTACATTAACATCGCCTAATTTGCGAATATCATCTTTGATTTCTGCAATCATCTTCTTCAGTTCTGCCAAGTTATCATAAGATTCTTTACGAAGTTCCAATGCTGCATGAGGTGTAATTTCATATTCATCCCACATATAATTTGTCTGGAACTCGCCTGCTTCATGGAGTTTATCCAACTGATTACCCAAACGCATAAGTTCTTTATCCAAATTGTTTCTACGTTTTGATATATCTTCTTGTTTCTGGAAAAAGCCTCTGTACTCTTCTGACATTTGATCTTTCTTTGTAAGATTTGTTGCCAACTCTTCCTGTAAAGAAGCTACTGTGTCTACAGATGCTGCGATTGTAAGCTTAATCTCTTCAATATCCTGAAGTTTCTTCTCCACATCCGCTTTCGCATTTGTTGCATTTTCAGAAAGTTCATTTTTCTCATTGTCAAAACGTTCAATTTCACTGTTGATACGTGATAAGTTCTCTAATACGAACTGAATATTCTGAGCAATAGTTGCTTCTTCCATTGTAATATCTGCTACTACCTGTTTTGCAGCCTCTTCTAACTGTGACTGTTCTTCTAAGGTAGCCTGGAAAGCTTTGCTTTCTTCTTCAATTTCTACTTTACGACGTTTTGCATAAGCATCTTCTTCAATGATCATCTGTTTTCCAGTGTTGATTTCTGTAATCTGGATTTCCATCTGATCATTTTCATTCATCAGACTTGCAAAAGCGTTGTCACTATCATTCTTCTGCTGACGAGCGCGTTCTACGTTCATCTGCGCTGCAGTCTGTGCAATTACCTGTTCCTGAATAATTGCTTTTACTGTTTCAAGTTCTTCTTCATTTAAAGCAAGAGCTGTTGCAATATCGTCTTTTCTGATTTTCATCTCTTCCAATGTCTTTACAATATCTGCAATACTCTTTTCTAACTCTTCAATTTCACGATTACGTGCAAGCAAATTAGAAGAATTCTTAAAAGCACCACCAGCCATAGAACCACCTGGGCTTAAATATTCTCCTTCTAATGTAACCATATGTAATGAATAATGATGTTTTCTAGCAATCGCAATGGCATGTTCTACAGTATCTACTACCAACACACGACCTAATAAATATGCTGCTACTTCTTTATATTTGTCTTCACAAGAAACAAGCTGATTAGCTACACCAATGACACCTGTCTCATGCATAACAGCTTCGTTCTTTGGATTTCCCTTTGCTGTTACACTTGTAAGTGGAAGGAATGTAGCACGGCCAAGACGATTATTCTTTAAGAACTCAATCATTTTCTTTGCTGTAGCTTCATCTTCTGTAACGATATTCTGAATATTACCACCAAGTGCTGTTTCAATGGCAACTTCGTATTTCTTTTCTACCTGAATCAAATCAGAAACAACACCTAAAACACCTACGTTCTGAGTCTTTTGTTCCATAACCTTACGAATACTATTTCCATAGCCGTCATAACGTTCTGCAATATTCTTTAAAGATTCTAAACGTGACTGTTGTTTGTGGTAATTTACCTGATTTTCTTCTATCTTCTGGTTGTTTTCTCTGTCCTTCTTCTTCCAGTCAACAATCTTTTCCAAAAGATCTGTTTCCTGCGCTCTAGAAGATAACAACTTTTCATTTACTTTTGCAAGTTCTGTTTCATAAGACTCTAACACAGATGATAAATCTGCTTCTTCTGTCTTTCGGTCCAACATACGCTTACTTAATTCTGCCTTACGAATGTTGATCTGTTCCAGCATAGTATCAAATCTCTGCTGACGCGCTTTGATTGAAGCATTGTTATTTAATAAATCAATCAGTTCCTTCTGTCCATTTTCGATTCCAGTATTGCATTCTGCAATTTTTGCCTGTACTGTTTCCAACTCAGCCTGGGCCGTTGCCTTACGTTCTTCAATGGCAGCAAGCTGTTCATCTAATACTGCTTTTTTCTCATCATAAGACTGTTTTGATTCAACACGTTCGTTTTTATCTTTTTCAATAGCAACAAGACGACCCTGTAAGTGCTCGTCTGTCATCTCTGCTGTATGAATCTGTTCATTTAAAACCTGAATCTGGCTTTCTAGTTTTTCTTTTGTAACAGAAGCCTGACTCACGTTTTCACGAATAGAATTGATGCGTTCATCCATGTCTTTCATAGACACTTCTAATGCTTCGTATTCCTCTTTTATTTTTTCGTATGCTGCATTGGTTTCTTCCATTTCATCTGTAGCAATACGATGTTTTTCTGTGAGTTCTTTTTCTTCACGTTCAATACGTTCCATCTCTAATAAAAACATATTCACGTCATATTCTTTTAACTCACTTTTTTTATTTAAATATATCTTTGCTTTTTCAGACTGTCTTTCAAGAGGACCTACCTGACGCTCTAATTCCGATAAAATGTCATTTACACGAACAAGATTTTCACGTTCATTTTCCAGTTTCTTCTGTGCAGTCGCTTTACGTTTTTTGTATTTTACAATACCTGCAGCTTCATCAAAAAGCTCTCGTCTTTCCTCTGGTTTACCACTTAAAATACGATCAATCTGTCCCTGTCCAATGATAGAGTATCCTTCTTTACCGATACCTGTGTCGTAAAAAAGCTCTGTAACTTCTTTTAAACGGCATACGTTACCATTGATTAAGTATTCACTTTCTCCTGAACGATACAAACGTCTAGCAATTGTTACTTCTTCAAAATCAATTGCTAACTGATGATCAGAATTATCTAATGTAATAGCAACATAGGCATAACTTAAAGGCTTACGATTTTCAGTACCCGCAAAAATAACGTCCTGCATAGATGAACCACGGAGCTGTTTTGTGCTCTGCTCACCTAATACCCAACGTACTGCATCTGCAACGTTACTTTTACCACTACCATTTGGGCCTACTACACCTGTAATACCATTATGAAAATCAAATACGGTTTTATTGGCAAAGGATTTGAATCCATGTACCTCTAAACTTTTTAAATACATTCTTTACTCTCCTAATGCTGGTTTAAGAATCAGTAGTGCTTGATATGCAGCTTCCTGTTCTGCAGCTTTCTTTGTGTGTCCTGTTCCAGTTGCAATCTGCTTGTTTCCAATGATTACTCCAACTGTGAAACTCTTATCATGATCAGGACCTGTTTCTCCTAACAGCTCATAACTAAGCTGTTCATGCTCTCCCTGCACGACCTCCTGCAGGATAGTCTTGCTATCATAAAAGAGATGTTTATTCTCAATATCTGTCATAATGTACTTTAATACAAACTCTTTTGCATTAGCAAAACCACCATCCAAATAAATGGCACCAATTACCGCTTCCATCGCATCTGACAAAACGGACTTTCTCTGTCTACCACCGGTTTGATCCTCCCCTTTTCCAAGGAAAAGATAATCACCTAAGTGTATCTCTTCTGTACACATCGCCAGTGTTGGTTCACAAACAATGCTGGCACGCAATTTTGTCAATTGTCCTTCTGTAAGCTTAGGATAATGTGTAAATAAAAACTCACTGGAAGTAAGTTCTAGCACGGCATCTCCTAAGAATTCCAGACGTTCATTATCTGAAAGCTTTTTTAAATGCTTTTCATTTGCATAGGAACTATGTGTCAATGCTTGTCTCAACAAATGTTCATCTTTGAATTCATAACCAATCAGTGCTTGAAATTTTTTCAAATCTGACATTTTCATTCCCTCCTCATATTGCATCATCCCCAAAAGGTTATAATGGACCTTTTGAAGTTGTCCAACAACGCAAAATAAGACTGTCGCCGAAGCGACAGCCTACATTTTTCATAGATTAACCTGCAATAGCGTTTTTAATCTGTTCTACAGCATCACCAACTGTAACGATTTTTTCAGCGTCTTCGTTTGGAATTTCGATATCAAATTCTTCTTCTACTCCCATGATGATCTGGAATACATCTAATGAATCAGCGCCAAGATCATCAATAAATGTTGTTTCTAATTTGATATCATCTTCTTCTACGTTTAATACTTCAACAATAATTTTTTTGATTTTTTCGAATTCCATAGTTTTCTCCTTTTACTCTTCCTCAGTTGTAGCCTCTACAACGATGTGCTCTTTGATTTTTCCATTAATATCCTGCTGTTTGAAGGTTACACACTGGAAAAGCGCATTTGTAATTTCTGTTGATTTTGAACTACCATGCGTTTTTACAACTAATCCATTCAAACCAAGAAGTGGTGCTCCGCCATATTTAGAAGCATCAAAACCCTTTAATGTTTCTTTTAATGCTGGCAAAGCAAGTAATGCACCAATCTTACTCTTTAATGTGCTCATAAGTCCTTTTTTTACTACACCAATAAGTGTCTGACTTAATCCTTCATAAAGTTTTAAGATAACATTACCAACGAAAGCTTCACACACGATTACATCTGCTCCACCATGTGGAATTTCTCTTGCTTCGATACAACCGATGAAATTGATGCCTTCACATTCATGAAGTTTTGGAATGGTCTCTTTTACAAGAGCATTTCCTTTTTCTTCCTCAGCACCGATATTTACAATTGCAACTCTTGGATTCTTAACACCCATAATATTTTCCATATAGATAGAACCAATCTGTGCAAACTGTACCAGATTTTCCGCTTTTGCATCTACATTTGCTCCACAGTCGATAAGTAATGACATACCGGTTTCTGTAGGAATAATAGGTGCAAGTGGTGGACGTTTAATTCCTTTGATACGTCCTACAATTGTCTGTCCACCAACTAAAATAGCTCCTGAACTACCTGCAGATACAAATGCGTCTGCGTGCGCCTGTTTTACCATATTCATAGCAACAACCATAGAAGATTGTTTTTTTCTACGAATGGCAATTACTGGTGGTTCTGCCATTTCAATTACTTCTGGTGCATGAACAATTTCAATCTGATCTGCTGGGTAAGAATACTTAGCCAATTCTTCTTTTACAACATCTTCTTGTCCTACTAAGAACACTTTGATATCTTTTCTAGAAGAAACCGCATTTACTGCACCTTTTACAATCTCCACTGGAGCATTATCGCCACCCATGGCATCAAGTGCAACTTTTGTAATTTCCTGCATATCAAACCCTCCTTATGCATCTATCTCAAAATATACTATAAGTCAATGCATAAATCAACGTATTTTTTATAGTTATTTTGCATAAATTTCCATAAAAAAAGGGTCTCCGTTTTTTACGGAAACCCTCTTGTCTTTTTAATTAGTCCTGTGCAATAATTTCTTTCTTATTGTAGCTTCCACAGTTTTTGCATACTCTATGAGGCATCATTAATTCACCACATTTGCTGCATTTAACTAAAGTTGGAGCAGACATTTTCCAATTAGCTCTTCTTTTATCTCTTCTTCCTTTAGAAGATTTATTCTTTGGACAAATTGACATTTGTTTACACCTC
>JAZPYQ010000044.1:0-6058 GCA_045544235.1 Agathobacter sp.
TTTATAAGTTTTACCGATACTCATTACTTCACCTACGGCACGCATCTGAGTACCAAGTTTATCTTCTACGCCTTTGAATTTTTCAAATGCCCAACGAGCAAATTTGATTACGACATAATCTCCGTCTGGAACATATTTATCTAATGTACCATATTTTCCACATGGGATATCAGATAAGTTAAGTCCACATGCAAGCATTGCTGAAACTAAAGCGATTGGGAAACCAGTTGCTTTAGAAGCAAGTGCTGAGGAACGAGAAGTACGTGGGTTGATTTCGATAACGATGATTCGGTCAGATACTGGATCATGAGCGAACTGTACGTTTGTACCACCGATAACCGCTACGGATTCTACAATTTTGAATGCCTGTTCTTTTAATCTGTCCTGAACTTCCTGTGAGATAGTAAGCATAGGAGCAGAACAGAAAGAGTCGCCTGTATGAACGCCAAGTGGGTCAATGTTTTCGATGAAACATACCGTAATCATATTACCTGCTGCATCACGAACAACTTCAACTTCAAGTTCTTCCCAACCAAGGATGGACTCTTCTACAAGAACCTGACCTACAAGGCTGGCCTGAATACCACGAGCACATACAACCTTTAATTCTTCTTTATTGTATACGAGTCCGCCGCCGGCACCACCCATAGTGTATGCTGGACGAAGAACAACTGGGTAACCTAATTTGTCGGCAATCGCAAGAGCTTCGTCTACAGAGTAAGCAACTTCAGAACGTGCCATTTCGATTCCAAGCTTGTCCATAGCTTTCTTGAATTCGATACGGTCTTCACCACGTTCAATGGCGTCTACCTGAACACCAATAACCTGTACGTTGTATTTTTCTAAATCGCCTGCCTGATTTAATTCAGAACAAAGGTTAAGTGCTGACTGTCCACCAAGGTTTGGTAACAGAGCATCTGGACGTTCTTTTGCAATAATCATCTCTAAACGTTCTACGTTAAGAGGTTCGATATATGTTACATCTGCTGTTTCTGGGTCAGTCATGATAGTAGCTGGGTTTGAGTTTACCAGTACGATTTCGTAACCTAAGCTACGAAGGGCTTTACAAGCTTGTGTACCAGAGTAGTCAAACTCACAAGCCTGACCAATGATGATTGGACCAGAACCAATAATGAGAATTTTATTAATGTCTGTTCTTTTTGGCATAGAAAAGAATCCTCCTTGAATTTTTACTCTAATCAGATATTATATATTTTCTTGTGAAAAATCACAAGTAGAAAATACTATGTATTTAGATTTATGCACCAAAACGGATAACATAAGAGGTGTTAAATTTTTCGCCTGCTTCTAATACGTTATCATATGGTCTTGCTTTTAGTGTTCCTTCAAAGTCAATACTGTCACATCTGCCGCACCAAGGTTCAATACAGAGGAATGGTGCGTTTTTACCTTCTGGAGACCAGAGTCCGAAAAGTGGCATGTCAAAAAGAACTGTGATAAAACGATTTCCATTTGGATCTTCGATACCTACTTCGTTTGTCTGACGGCCTTCTACGATGTATGTGCAGCGATCAAAAAATTCTGGAGTAATGGTTGCACGATGGTTTTCTAATGGGAGGACGATATCTTCATCAATAGAAAGTCCGGTAGCAGCATCATTACCATGGTGGTGAATTTCATCAACACCTGCAAAGTAAAGCTTGTATCCTGCTTTAGAATCTTCTCCATGAATTGGGCAGTTGAATGCAGGATGTGCACCAATGCCAAAATGCATGTGTTTATCAACGGAATTGTTGCTTACTTCCCAAAGCACTTTTAATTCGTTGTCTTTTAATTCATATCCAATGCTTAATACAAATGAAAAAGGAAATTGCTCTAAAGTTTCATTGCTGGTTACAAGTTTGAACCAAATGGCATCATCTGTCTTTGAGAGAAGTTGGTGTTCCATATCTCTAGCAAATCCATGTTGTTTCATAGTATATTTTTGTCCGCCATGAAGGAAGGTGTCGTCTTTTAATCTTCCAACAAATGGAAAAAGAACAGGTGAGGTGCGACCCCAATATTTTTTATCTCCCTGCCACATATATTCCTGTCCGGATGCTTTATCCTGAACGGATTTAAGTTCTGCACCAAAGGAATCAATTTCTACACGTAATTTTTCGTTTTCTAAAACATATCTCATAGCTGTCCTCCTGAAAAAACACTCTTGTGGATAGTATAACATATTATTTGTAAAATACTGTAATTTTTTTTCAAATTTTGTATAATAATTATAAGAAATTTTAGAGGTGGAAAAATGGAATACAAGGATAGCTTTTTGACATATTTGAAATGGAGAGGGGATTTGCTAATCAAGGATGTCCCATTTAATGAAATTGATGCCTTAATCTTAAGTGAATTGGTATATATACATTTTGAAAACATTGTTCCAGGTCTGACGGAGGATGGAGCAATTTCTATTTATGAGGCAAATAAAAGATATGTAAAGTCCACAGAACGAGAAATGCTTTTTTATAAGCAAAAAGAAGGATTATTTGATGTGTTGGCGACCTGTCCTCGTTTTGCCGATATGACTTTGTGTAATTACGTGAGTACTACAGATGTTCAGGCGCAGCAGCAGTTTGCGGCAATGCATGTAAATGTGATGCCAAATCTTACATTTATTGCTTTTCGTGGGACAGACAGCACGGTTGTAGGTTGGAGAGAAGATTTTAACATGAGCTTTATGATGCCTGTTCCTGCGCAGCAGTCTGCAGTTGATTATGTAAATCAGACTGCAAAGGGGCTATTTAAGAAGTATTGGCTGGGGGGGCATTCTAAAGGAGGAAATCTTGCCATTTATTCAGGGGTATTCTGTAACCCAAAATTACAGAGAAAGATTGTAAAAATTAACAGCTTCGATGGACCAGGTTTTAATCGAAAGATGGTAGATGATGACGCATACAAAGTTGTAGAGAATCGTATTTCTGCTTTTGTACCAGAAGGTTCTATTGTAGGCATGCTGATGGAACACGAAGAAAATTATAAGGTAGTAAAAAGTACGGAAGCATCTTTGCTACAACATGAAGGATTTTCATGGGTGATAGATCGTGACAAATTTGTATTGGTAGATGAAGTAGGTCGCTTTAGCAAAAACTTCAGTGTAACTTTGAAGAACTGGCTTGCGGAGATGACTTCTGAAGAGCGCAAGGCGGTGGTAGACTCCTTTTTTGATCTGTTTGTTCAGGCAGAAATTCATGATTTTACTGAAATTGCAGAATTGGATGTTCGTACGGCGGGGAACCTGTTAAAAGGAGTGACAAAAGTACCACAGGAACAGAGAGAACAAGTGGGTAAACTTATCAAACTACTCATTGAAGTAAATACAAAAAAATAGTATAATTACTCTATATATCATTTTATAAAGGATAAGGTATGAAAAAGAGATTATATAAATTATTGGCGGGGTTGTTAATACTTATTACGTGTTTCTCTGGTGGAGAGCCATATATGGCTTATGAGCAGGGTGAACCAGTAAAAGTAGGTATCTATAATATGGATGGTTTTCATTATTTTAATGAAGATGGATCTGTAAGTGGATATTGTATCGACTATTTAAATGTAGTTGCTGGTGTAACTGGCTGGGAATACGAATTTGTAAAAATTGAAGATTTCATGGATGGTTGCCAAAAGCTAGACAATAAAGAGATTGATTTGTTAGCTCCTGCTATGATGACAGATGCTAGAAAAGAAAAATACTCCTATAGTGAGATGTCTTTTGGGACAGAATACTCTGTGTTGGTGACTACAGCAGATAAAGAAGATATTTATTATGAAGATCATGCACGTTTTGACGGCATGAAAGTAGCTGTGCTTCAAGATTATCCTCTTACAGATTATTTTATCTCCTATATGGAAACTCATGGGTTTACGTCGGAGTTGGTGTATTATAACACCATCGAGGAAAGCCGTGTAGCATTAAATAATGGGGAAGTAGATGCTATGGTTACTTCTATAATGGATATGCATAGTGACGAGAAAATGTTGGCACGCTTTACACCACAGCCATTCTACTTTTTGACTTATAAAGATAATTATGAGTTTTTAGGGCAATTAAACGATGCCATGAAAAAGATTGAAAATACATATCCTACATTGTTGGGTGAATTGTTATTAGAATATTATCCAATCTATGAACTTCAGTTTTATACAAGAGAAGAAGTAGAATATGTTGCAAATGCCAGAACTCTGAGAGTGGCTTATGTATCGGATCGTAAGCCATTATCATTTACCGATGAAAATGGAGAGTTCAATGGTATTTCTAGAGAAATATTTGATCGGATTTCAGAACTTTCTGGATTGAAGTTTGAATATGTAGCGCTTCCTGAAGGAGAGATTTCTTATCAATACTTGCAGGAACAAAAAATTGATTTAATCACTGGTGTAGAGTATAACAGCGCAAATATGAATTCGAAAGGCATTCTGCTTAGTAGACCATATATTTCTGCTCGTAAAGTTATGGTAAGTAGACCAGAGTTTGTATACCAGGCAGGTGAAAATTATAAGATTGCTGTTGTTTCTGGGTCAAAAACTTTACAATCTGTTTTAAAGAGTAAATATCCTACATTTGAAATTATGGAATACAATACCATTGAAGATTGTTTCAATGCACTCTATGTAGGTGAAGTAGACATGCTGATCCAAAATCAGTATGTAGTAGAAGCTATTTTATCAAAGCCAGTCTATAGCACACTAATGGTAGTTCCAATTGACGGTCTGGCGGATGAATTATGTTTTTCTACCATTGTTGGTTTAAATGGAAATTATGGCATGAGTGAAAACGAAAGTGCTTTACTAATCGAAATTTTAAATAAGTCTATTTCTCAGATTACAGAAACGGAAATTGATAGTATTGTAATGAGAGAAACGATAGAACATCAATATGAAATTACTTTGACAGATTTCTTGTATAATTATAGATTTACTATTGCAGCAGTTACATTTGCGTTACTTATTTTAATTATAGTTGGAATCTTATTCATTAAAGAACGAAATAAACGTGATAAGATTCTTGAACAGGAAGCAAAACGTAATGCGTTACAGCAAAAACGATATAAGACAATTGTGGAATGTTCTGATGATTTGATTTATGAAATCAGTATGACAGGTGAAGTCAATATTGGTTCGGAAAGAATCAAAGAAAAATTCGGTTGGGAAATTCCTGCAGATGTAGGAGAATTGGATTTTGCTAAGGCAATGGAGATTCTGCATATACATCCAGATGACGAAGAAATTTTCCGTAAATCACAGCTTGGACACAAGGGCGAGTTTGATGATTTAACACTTCGAATTTGCAAAGCAGATGGTAGTTTTATCTGGTGTAGAATTTCAAGAACAATCCTTTTGGATGATAACAATAACGTGGTTTCTATCTTAGGAAAAATCGTCGATGTAGATGAAGAAGTCAAAGAAAAGAAACAATTAGAACATCGTTCTCGTACAGATTCATTAACAGGTCTTTTAAATAAACAGACCTATGAAAAAGAAGTACGTGACTATGTGGAGAAAAACTCTACACAGGGTGCATGTTTCGTATTCATTGATATGGACCACTTCAAAGAAATCAACGATACATTTGGGCATAGCGTAGGTGACCAGGTTATCAAAGAAACATCGAAAAAGATTCAGCTCTTATTTGCCAACTTCGATTTGGTTGGACGTTTTGGTGGAGATGAATTCTGTGTCTTCGTCAAAGAGATTCCACGAGATACATTAATTGACAGATTACGATTTGCAGTTAAGAAAATGGAACAGGAATACTCATACGAAGGCGGAGTTGTAAAAATCTCTGCAAGTATTGGCGCCGCATATTGTAAGAAAGAAGGCGTAGGATACAAAGAATTACTGGATGTAGCAGATGAAGCTGCATATCAGGCAAAAGATAATGGACGTAACTGTTACATCATTAAAGATATTGAATAACGATATAGCTCAGACTTTTTAAATACTACGAAATGAGCCATGACATATATTGAATGTGCGCACGCTTTCGCTCTCAGCGGTGACGTCGCGTTACTAAATTCGTGATGATTTATCAATCACCACTCATTAAGTAACG
>JAZPYQ010000045.1:0-56645 GCA_045544235.1 Agathobacter sp.
CGCATCAGTCATTTTTACAATAAAAAAAGTCCCTACATGCGTAAACATATAGGGACGAATTAAATCCGCGATACCACCCTGATTCCTGTCGTTTCTATATTATATATACATAGAAAAAACAGACTCTCATTAACTGCGTAACGTGCAGTGACTCGTCTCAAACTACTATCATATAAAACCTCATCTGAGCAGCTCCTGTGGGAAATTCAGTAGATATCAGTGCTTAAGAAAACTTACAGCCGATGGTTTTCTCTCTCTGGAAGAATAATTATTACTTACTATACACATTCATAGCCTTTATATTTTCAAAATCTTGTAAAAGAATACCACAACTTTCTATAAAATTCAAGGCTTTTCTATGATTATAAAGGCTTAACAACTACATTTTCATAATAATAATCAATAATTTGTATATAACTATATCCTTCTTCCGCCATGGCTTTTGCCCCATACTGACTCATACCAATTCCATGTCCAAATCCACCACCATGTAAAGTGATTGTTTCATCTGTAACAGCTGATACTTCAAAACAAGCACTCGGAACCATGGATATATCCGTACGAACCTGATCATTATTTAATGTTAACTCTTTTTGATAAGCACCTAGAACACTACGGATTTCATTTTCATTTCTCAATACAACAATTGTATTCTCATATTCTAATTCTAAAGCAATAATATATCCTGCTTCATTTCGTTCTTTCACAGAAATGTTTTTTAACAAACCTTTTTCTTCTTCTATTATTTTAGATGTATCCAAAACACAATCCCAACGATAAAACGAAGATATAGAATCATAGCACGCTACTTCTTGATTTATAAATTTTGAAAAATCAGATTCCATAGCAAGATTTAATCCTTGAGAAAATTCCATCCCCGAACACGCAATATATTCGTCATTCTCACTTTCCCAAGCAGTCATATCATTGGTTACTCCTGGACTCGTAGAATAATAATAACAGGTTATCAGTTCATCATCGCACAATATCACTTCTCCCGCTGTCTCATCTACAGCAGCATCTGTTTCCGGATAGCGACCTATACTATGATATACTTGAAAAGCAGTACTATCATCTAGATTTGCCCCATAGGCTGCATAAGACTGATTATTCATCTGTGAATATGCAAATGTTCTTGCACACACAGCTTGTGCCTTTAAAGCCTCATGACCAAAACTACGTTGCATTTCAGAAGGAACTACATATTTAAGATATGTTTCAACAGACAATTCATTTACAAGCACAAACCCCTGCTCTGTGTTTATAATTCGAAAACTTCCTTCGTATGGCTCTTTTATTGCCTGTCCAGTTGCATCACACAACTCCATTCCCTGCTCATCAACTATCTCGATTTCCAAAACATTATGATTTGCAAAATACTCTTTTGCGTGAAACAAAGTTCCATCTGATACTTTTTTTACATATAAATCCTCATAAAAAATACTTCCACCATTCTTTATAATTACACGTATATCAACAGGTGTTACATCATTTTCTACGATAAGCGCACTTACAATTCCATGATCCAAAACCATACTTACCTCAGAAACTCCTAATACCATTTCATTCCATTCTATCTGGTATACTTCTTGATCAATCACTTTATAAATAGGTATTGAATTATTCTTTTCTTTGATTTCTTGCTCTTCAAGTGAAATCGTATTTTCCGTATATGATTCTAATACCCCCTCTTGCACATTAGGTTTTATACTTATTTTGGAGATTTTTCTACCATCTACTGTAATATCTACGACTCCAAAAAAATCCTGCTCCATGGTTCCTTTTACTTCATATAAATTATATTCATGAATAAATCTCAATTTATCATCCTTTGTAGAAACCAGAAACGCATCATTTAAAACCACTGGTTCTCCTGTACGCAAAGACTCTTCAAAAAACCAATTCGCTTCTATCTCTGCTTTGGCTTCTTTCATTAATTTGGATAATATAACGCCTGTTATAATTAAACTAACTACAACAATACTTAAAATAATAATGGTTAATTTTTTATACTTTACATTAAATTTCATATAGCACCTTTTCCATTTATATTTGAAAAAAGAGCTGCTATTTAAAGCAGCTCTCTCATCTTTGGTATCTATGTATTTTATCTTATGTATCAGCCCAAAATGCCGTTTCCTACAATTTAGACGCCTAGCAAATGCTAGGTGGGTAACCGCAGTCTGCTTTCTGCCTTCCACTGAATCGAGGTGGCCTGACATCTGGCAGCTCATATAGGAATCCCGTTCAAAGTGATGTAGGTTCTAAATATATAGGATTGTCGGGCATCCCAGGCATTCTTTTGTACTTGTAAAAACCCGTTTCTCTTTTGTGTACCCTTATTATACTTTAATATATCCTCAAATTCAATTTAAAATTCTCATGTATTTATTTTATACAATTTTAAAAATAGGCTGTCGCAAAAACGCGATGGCCTATTTTAGTTGTTCTTTTTATAAACGAATGCTTTATACTACTTCGTCGTTAATATAGAAAAATGTTCGTATTTCCAACAAAAGAGCTCTCTGATGTTGTCTATTATTTATGTCTTTCAAAGGTTCGAGCAATCCGCGACAGTATGTTCGTGGGTGTCTAAAACACATTCGAAGACTTTTGTCAGTTTCTCTTACGCGGGCAAACAAACTAAAAATTATGGGCCATCGCATTTTTGCGACAGCCCATTAAAATTTTTAAAATAAATATTAAATTATAACTGAGGACCAGCTGCTACTAATGCTTTACCAGCTTCATTTCCTTCGTATTTAGCGAAGTTCTTAATGAAACGTGAAGCTAAGTCTTTTGCTTTTTCTTCCCACTGAGAAGCGTCAGCATATGTATCACGAGGATCAAGAATTTCTGTAGCTACACCTGGAAGTTCTGTTGGAACTTCGAAGTTGAAGTATGGAATATTCTTTGTATTTGCTTTTTCGATATCTCCGTTAAGGATAGCATCGATGATACCACGAGTATCTTTGATAGAGATACGTTTTCCTGTACCATTCCATCCTGTGTTTACTAAGTATGCTTTTGAACCATTTTCTTCCATTTTCTTAACTAATTCTTCAGCATATTTTGTTGGATGTAATTCCAAGAATGCCTGACCGAAGCAAGCTGAGAATGTAGGTGTTGGTTCTGTAATACCACGTTCTGTACCAGCAAGTTTTGCTGTGAAACCAGAAAGGAAGTAGTATTTTGTCTGTTCTGGTGTAAGTACAGATACTGGAGGAAGTACGCCGAAAGCATCTGCTGATAAGAAGATAACGTTCTTAGCTGCTGGAGCTGCAGAAACTGGACGTACGATGTTTTCAATGTGATTGATTGGGTAAGATACACGAGTATTTTCTGTTACACTACCATCTTTGAAGTCAATCTTTCCATTTGCATCTACAGTAACGTTTTCTAAGAGAGCGTTTCTCTTAATAGCGTTGTAGATATCTGGTTCAGATTCTTTATCAAGGTCGATAACTTTTGCGTAGCAACCACCTTCAAAATTGAATACACCATTGTCATCCCAACCATGTTCATCATCACCGATAAGAAGTCTCTTAGGATCTGTAGATAATGTTGTTTTACCTGTTCCTGAAAGGCCAAAGAATACTGCTGTATTTTCACCGTTCAAATCTGTATTTGCTGAACAGTGCATTGAAGCAATACCTTTAAGTGGAAGGTAGTAGTTCATCATAGAGAACATACCTTTTTTCATTTCTCCACCGTACCATGTATTTAAGATAACCTGTTCTCTGCTTGTGATGTTAAATGCAACAGCTGTTTCAGAGTTAAGGCCTAATTCTTTGTAATTTTCAACTTTTGCTTTTGATGCATTATAAACAACGAAGTCTGGTTCGAAGTTTGCAAGTTCTTCTTCTGTTGGCTGAATAAACATATTTTTGATGAAGTGTGCCTGCCAAGCAACAGCTACGATGAAACGAACTGCCATTCTTGTATCAGCGTTTGCGCCACAGAAAGCATCTACTACGAATAATCTCTTATCAGAAAGCTCTTTAACAGCGATATCTTTTAAAGTGTTCCAAACTTCTACTGACATTGGATGATTATCATTTTTATATTCATCAGATGTCCACCATACAGTATCCTTTGAATTTTCATCCATAACAATGTATTTATCTTTAGGAGAACGTCCTGTATAAATACCTGTCATAACATTTACTGCACCAAGTTCTGTTTCCTGACCTACTTCATAACCTTCTAAGCCAGCTTTTGTTTCTTCTTCAAATAATACTTCATATGAAGGATTGTAAACGATTTCAGTGCTACCAGAAATACCATACTTTGTTAAATCGATTTTTGACATTTGATTTACCTCTTTCTTTTGATTATTTTAAACATGGAGAATTACATAATAAAAAAATCGAAATTCAGCCATGTTAATTTCTTCCATATTGTACAATACATGTATAATCTTCGTCAACAGAAACTTACATACAATATTTACTTTTTCCATCAGCCAAGGATTTAAAGAGCCATAAAAGCACAAGTGCTACAACCCCACATATTGCATACCAAAAAACTCCTAAATCAAAAAATAATTCATGAATCACAAGTACTATCCCACCAATTGTAATTACGATGGCACATACAAGCATATTTTTATACAAAAAATCTGCAAACGCTTCCTCATCTTTGCAATATCTTAACACCTCTTCTGCAACCACAAATCGATCTACTTTTTTCGCTTTTTTCATTTTCAAAGCCAACTTTAATAAATACAATCCTAAAACAATAAGGACTATATCAATAATTAATAAAGTATTTATTTCGTTCATCTTAATACCACCTTTCAAACTTCATTATAGCACAAGAAAACAACTATAAAAGCATTGCGATTTAATTTTTATTGGTGTAAAATGATTGTAGATTTTAACATATGGAAGAAAAGGGGTAATCATTATGAGCATTGATGGAGGAAAGATTTTAATCTGTGACGATTCAATTCTCGCACGTAAACAGATCAAAGACATTATTGCACTAGTTGGTGAACCAACAATATTAGAAGCTGCTAATGGGGAAGCTGCTATCGAAATTTACAAACAGGAAAAACCTGATTTAGTTTTCCTTGATATTGTTATGCCAAAGAAAGATGGTAATATCGCCATTGAAGAAATTATGGCGTTTGATAAAGATGCTGTTATTATTATTGTCTCTTCTGTAGGTACACAGTCTCAATTAAAATGTGCCTTAGAAGCCGGTGCAACAGACTTTATTCAGAAACCAATTAATAAAATTCAAATTATTGACGCTATTAACAAATATCTCGGAAGGTAAAATCTATGTATACACAATATTTTGGAAACTATTTGTTTTCCAATGGATATGTAACCAAAGAGCAACTTTTATCTGCTCTAGCTAGACAACCAAAGGCTCTGGTACATGTAAGTACACTTGCTTTATTTTCTGGTTATATGTCAGCTCAGGAAATCGAATATGTAATTAAATTACAAGATGATGAAGGGAAAAAATTTAGCGAATTAGCTATTCTAAATGGATATTTATCCAAAGACCAGGTCGTTGAACTCTTAAACACAAAAGCTCCTGATTTCTTAATCTTAGGACAAATCTTAATCAATGATGGCGTATTTACATATGAGCAATTTGCTAATATCCTCACAGATTATCGCTCTCAAAGCGAATTTTTAGATTTAGAATTAAACGAAGAAAACAAAAATGATTTCCATCGTTTAATTGATGGTTTTTCAATAATTTCAGAAGCAGCAATTCCTGATTTTGGAAAATCTTACTTAGAATTATTATTCAATAATTTTGTACGCTATATTGGTGATGACTTTACTACTCTTCCACCTAGCATATGCACAGAATTCCCTACGGAATATTGTGTATCACAGCTTATTGAAGGAAATTATGTAGTAAACACATATCTCAATATGGACGGGGCTACTGCATTAGCATTTGCAGAAAGATATTCTGGTGAACCATATTTTGAAGTAGATGAATATGTTACTGCTTCTATCGAAGATATCTTAAACTTGCATAATGGATTGTTTATCGTAAACGCTTCCAATGATAGCCTAAACGAACTTTCTATAGGCATTATTGAACATCACGAAAACACCATTATCAACTTTGAAACACCAGCGTACCTCTTCCCTATTTGCTTCCCATTTGGAATCGTATATTTCATAATGGAAATCGTAAGTCTTGTATAATACATATGGGATGTCACAAAATACATATTTGTGGCATCCCTTTTTATTATGCAAACATATCTAATAATGCATCTTTTAGTTTTGTTAATTTTTCTTCACTATCTGTGAGACTTTCACCTTTCACTCCAAAATAGAATTTAATCTTAGGTTCTGTTCCTGATGGACGAATACAACACCAACTATTATCTTCTAACTCGTAGTAAAGAACGTTGGATGATGGTAATCCTGTGGAAGTTACTTCTCCTGATAGCATATCTTTTCTCGTATCTGCTTTGTAATCTCTTACAGCTAATACTTTGTAATCTCCTAACTGTACTGGTGGATTGTTTCTTGCATTGTTCATCATAGAAACTATTTTTTCCGCTCCATCCATACCTTTTAATGTAATGGTTTCTAAGCCTTCTTTGAAATATCCATATTTCTCATACATATCAACCATAGCATCCCAAAGTGTCTTATTCTGCTTTTTGTACCAAGAAGCCACTTCACAAAGCATCATAACCGCTACACAGGCATCTTTGTCCCTTGCATAAGTTCCTGCCAAACATCCATAACTTTCTTCTAAACCAAACACATAGTTGTAGCTATTCTGTTCTTCAAACCAACGAATCTGTTCTCCGATATACTTAAATCCTGTAAGCACTTCAATTAATTTTACGCCATAATCAACTGCAATCACCTTTGCCATATCTGTGGTAACAATGGTTTCAACCAATGCAGGATTATTTGGCATGGTTCCAGTTGCTTTGCGTTCTCTTAAAATATATTCTGCAATCAGCATTCCAGACATATTTCCAGTAAATGAAACATATTCACCCGATTTTGTATCTTTACAATACACGCCCAATCGATCTGCATCAGGATCTGTCGCCAATACAATATCCGCATCAACCTCTTTTGCTAAATCAAGTGCCATTTCAAAGGCCTTTGGCGACTCTGGATTAGGATATGCCACTGTAGGGAAGTTTCCATCTGGAAGTTCTTGTTCTTTTACAACATATACTTTCTCAAATCCTAATTCTTTTAACACTCTTCTAACCGGAATATTTCCAGTACCATGTAGTGGTGTATAAACTATGGTAAAGTCCTTTGCCATCTCTTTAATTACTTCTGGATGAATAGACTGTTTCTTTAATTCTTCCATATATTTATCATCAATTTCTTCGCCTATTTCGTGGAATAATCCAGCAGCTTTTGCATCTTCCAAAGCCATGGTTTTCACTTGTGTAAAAGAAGTTACTTTTGCTACTTCTGCCAGGATATTTTTGTCGTGAGGTGGTGTAATCTGTCCACCATCTTCCCAATATACTTTATATCCATTATATTCTCTTGGATTGTGGCTAGCAGTTAAAACGATACCTGCCATACATCCCAACAAACGAACTGTATAAGAAAGTTCAGGTGTAGGTCTAAGCGAAGTAAAACGATAGGTTTTAATTCCATTTGCATTTAAGCAAAGGGCCGCTTCTAAAGCAAATTCTGGTGACATAATTCTAGAATCATATGCAATAGCAACCCCTCTATCCTGTCCATTTTGTGAAAGAATATAATTAGCAAGACCTTGTGTTGCCTGACGAACTGTATATATGTTCATTCGATTGGTTCCGGCACCAATAACCCCACGAAGTCCACCTGTCCCAAACTCTAACTGACGATAGAAACGATCTTCAATTTCTTTTTCATCTCCTGCTAAAGCTTTTAATTCCGCCTTAGTTGCTTCATCAAAATATGCATCTGTACACCATTGTGTATAAATTTCTTTATAATTCATATTTATGTACCTCTTATAAATATTCTTTTTTGCCAGTTGCTTTTAATTCATCCACAATCAGTTTTACATCCTGAGCTCTGGATTTATCACAAACTAATATTGCATCATCCGTTTCAACAATAATCAGATTCTCTACACCAACTGTGGCAATTAAGCGTTTTTTTGAATAGGAAATCGTATTTTTTGTATCTACACTTACCTGATTACCAACAAAAATATTACCATTCTCATCTTCGTCATAGATGACATCCATATTTTCCCAGCTTCCCACATCATTCCAACCAAATTCAGCAGGAATTACAAGTACATCATTACTTTTTTCCATAATACCATAGTCCACCGAAATACTAGGAATCGTAGGATAAACCTCTTGAATCACTTGTTTTTCTTCTGGGGTATTCATTGCATCTCCAATACGTTCTATACATGCATATACGTCTGGAAGTAATTCTTTGAACTTGTTTAAAATAGTAGATGCTTTCCAAATGAACATGCCACTGTTCCATGCATAAGCGCCACTGGCAACATATTCCTTAGCAGTTTCTAAATCAGGTTTTTCTTTGAACTCGATTACAGTTTTTGCAACTGCATCATCATTTTTATCAAACTTAATATATCCATAACCTGTAGCTGGATATGTAGGTGTAATGCCCACTGTAATTAAACTTTCAGCATTTTCTGCAATGGAAACTGCTTCTTTTAAAACTCGGGCAAACTCTGTCTCATTCTTAATAAAATGATCCGCAGGAGAAATACACATAACTCCATCACCATATTTTTTGACAATTTCCATAGCAGCATATCCAATACATGCTGCAGTATTTCTAGCTGATGGTTCCGATAAAATATGATTCTCTTGAACACGACCTGCCGTAGCAGTCTTCATTTTAGGCACCTGTGTCTGATTCGTTACAATAAAAATATCTTCTTTCTTTGCAACCGTTGCAATTCGATCAATTGTTTCATTGATCATCAAATCTTTACCACTTAAATTCAACAACTGTTTTGGTTCTTCCTGACGTGAAAGAGGCCAAAATCTAGTACCTCCACCACCAGCCATAATCACACCATAAGTATTCATAATACATCTCCTTGCACTTAAATATTTGTTAAAATAAATTCACAATCTCCCTCTACATGGAGAACTTTTCGCCCTGCAGAAATAAAGAAACTATCTCCTGCCTTAGCATCTTCTCTTTCTTCCTGACATGTAAGTTTTGCAGTACCAGATAAAAATACAATGGAATTAAAAGAAGAATCATCAAAATATAATAACACCTCTTCTTTTACCTTATATTTGGTACATTCAAAATATTTGCATAAACAAAGCTTTTGTATGATATTTGTACCGTCTTCTACAGGCTCTTCTAATCCATATACATCAGAATGATACACATCTGTGGTAAGAACATCCAACGCCTTATCAATATGTAAGGTTCTATAATTGCCCTCTTTATCACGTCTTTTATAATCATAAACACGATATGTACTATTGGAATTTTGTTGGATTTCACAGATTAAAAGTCCTTCTCCAATTGCATGAATGGTTCCCGCAGGAATAAAGAATACATCACCAGTTTTTACTTCTATTTTGTTCAAAACTTCCTCAATGGTATTGTCCGCAATACGACGAGAAATTTCTTCCTTAGACACCTCTTTTGAAAATCCACAATAGAGATATGCACCTGGTTTTGCGTCCATGACATACCACATCTCATTTTTCCCAAATTCGTTTTCATTGACAAAAGCATAATCATCAAAGGGATGAACTTGTACAGATAACGGATTTGTTGCATCAATAAATTTAATTAAAATTGGAAATCTATCAAAAGACTGACTCTTCCATCCACAAACTTTCGCACCATATTCTTTAATAAAATCGCCAAATAACTGGCCTTTATGTATACCATCTAAAATACGACTTTGTCCATCTGGATGAGCAGAAAGTTTCCATGATTCTGCAGTAACTTCATATGGCGTATTTTCCTGAAATAGTTCTTTTAGACGATTTCCTCCCCATAGATAATCCTTATACGCAGGCTCTAATCGATAAATATTCGGTAATTCCTCACGGGATTCATCTTCTTCCAAACGAATCATATCCTGTTCATTAATTTCATCCCCTGTATCTACTTCAATAGCAATTACATCTTCGGATGTATCATTATAGATTCGATGTAACTGTTTAGGTAAAATATTGATACTTTCTCCTGGACCTATTTCATGTATTCCATCTTCTAATTCAAAAGAAAGTATTCCTTTTATCACAGAATAGTTCTCATTTCTCTTTGAATGACTATGTTTTGATAAAGTCTTTCCTGCATATACCAATAACTTACGAACACGATATCCATATTCCTGAGAAATCACTTCTCTAATCCCCCATGGGCGGTAAACCATAGCTGGAGTATCAAAATAATCTATGTATTTATCAAAGGCTTCATTTGCCATAATACCCTTAATATCCTGCTCTGTGGATTTGTCCGTAATATAAATTGCATCATTCGTATTAATAACATAGACATTTTTTAAATGATTAGTTACTACAAGCTGCCTTGTACTTGTATTAATAATCGAAGTATTTTCGCAAGCTTCCGAAATAACATTACGATTTTGTTTTTCCTGAGCTAAACGTTCATATGTATCAAAATTACTAATGTCACACCATTGACATCGGAGTGGAACAACCGCTAAGTCTTTCGACTGTTCTAAAATAGCTTTTTCAATATGTATTCTTTCCACAGTATTTTTTAAATATGGAGCATGTTCTTTAAAAGCTTTACGCAAAAAACTATTGCGGCATAAAATCAAGCCACAGTTCCAATAAATATCATCATCTGAAAAGATACGATTAGCCAAAGTCTGGGATGGTTTTTCAATAAAACGAAGCACTTTATTCCCCTCATATCGAATATAACCATATATAGTGCTTGGCTCTTCTGCTCTGGTTCCAAATAATACACCCTTCCCCAGATCACTTAATTCCTTTGCCTGATATACTGCATTCGCATATCCATCTCCTTGTATTACCAAATCTGCAGGTGTAATCAATAATTCCTCATCTTTTGGTAACATATAAGACACTCTTGCAACCGCAGGTGCAGTACCCATAGCATTCTTTTCTAAAATAATCTCATAAGAAATACCCTGAAACTGTTTCATCTGTCCTTCCACAATTTCCTGATATGCGCTATTGGTAACAATATAAAAGCCATCACAATATGGCATATTTCTGGTGATAGTATTTTGAAACAAAGAGTTTCCACCGTCTAAATTAAGAAATTGTTTTGGGAAATTTTTGCGAGACAATGGCCACAATCTATCGCCAAATCCCCCTGCTAAAATGACACATTTCATAATCTTTTTTCCTTCTCTTTATCTTTAAATAAAAGAATTTCACTTCCTATATTGTATCATATATTCACATAAACACCAAACATTTACTTTTCACGCCTGTTGCTTTATAATGTTACGTAGTTTTGTTATGAAAGGACACATATAATGAGCAAAAGATCAACAAATTTTGAATTATTTCGCATCTTACTTACAATTGCAATTCCATTTTATCATTGGATGCTATATAACGGTATTTTCTATGCTGAAAATTCTATAAACAATTTAATTTCATTATTTCTTTTATCAGGTGTACCTTTTACATGCCTATATGGTTTCATTACTATGAGCAGCTACTTTTTATTGAAAAAGAAAACTACCTGGAACGCTAAAAAATTATATTCCTTTTTGGCATTAGCATTTACACTATGGGCATTTAAAACAGTCGCTATTAATTGCATGTATCCTGGTGATAAAATGAACTATTTTGTTGATGACTTTTTCTTACAAGGTGCATGGTGGTATGTTTACCCATATATATTATTAATGATTTTTTATCCTCTATTAAATCATTATATATATAGCACTTCTATAACAAAATTACGTATTATTATCGCTATTTTAGGAATTATATTCATCTATAATATTTTTATAAATCATACTTACATTATAAATGATTGCATCATGTTTCTTCTTATTTACTTTATTATGGGGTACATTGAACGAAAAAAAGAGTTTTCACCTAAAAAGTCACATATGTGGATTATTTATACCTTACTTGTAACCATTGGTTCTGTTTTCTCAGTATATATAAAATTTCCTAATAACGAACTTCCTTTGGAAACAGCAAATTATATTTTACAGAAAGCCCATGGCAGATATAACCTAATGGGATTAATAGGTGGAATCATTATCTTTATTCTATTTAAAGATATGAACATAAAATACAGACCTATCATACATAAAATATCTAAATATACATTATTTGTATTTTTATTACACGAAACTGTTATGTGTGTTTTCTGGGTATTTGAAATTAAAAGCTGTGAATTTTTAGCATATATGCCACCTATACAATTTTGGGGACTCCTAGTAATATATCTAATTTTATGTTCACTATTTGCTTATATTATGTATGAGCTATATTATCGATTTATAGATCCATTATGGAACAAATTAATTGATAAACTCTGCGCTACAACTCTTTCAAAAAAATGGGAAGAGTCATATAGAAAACTCAACAAGGAGGCCAAATAATGTTTAACCCTTTTGTCGGAATACTAAAATTTATATTGTCACTTCTTGTTGTGGCAATCCATGTTGAACCATTTACAGGTGATTTAGCATTCTACACAAACAACTGTGTTGCAAGAATTGCTGTACCTACTTTCTTTACCTTATCTTCATATTTCTTGTTTGATAAATTATTAAATAAAAATTGGGATAAAAAGATTTTTATGAAACAATTGGTTCACCTAGGTAAATACTACCTACTCTGGCTGTTATTACATGCACCTGTAGTCATCAGTCGTTTGGCGGATACCACAGACAATCCATTAGAATTTATATGGTTACTCTTCCAGGCAATATGTTTAAAAGGACCTTATGGCTCTCTTTGGTTTTTACCAGCTACGATTATGGCATTTATACTCGTTTATTACCTGGGAAAAAAGACAAATCCATACATCTGCTTGCTACTATCCTTCCCATTCTTTTTCTTTGCTGTATTGGAAACAGAATACTACGCACTAATCAAAGATATTATGTGGATGGATTATGTATATGACTTCTTCGTATTAATTTTTGGATGGCTTGCCAATGGATTAACCTTTGGATTTTTCTTCTGTTCTTTAGGCTTTTACATTGCATACACCAAGAATAAAAAACGAGCATTTAAGATAGATGTACTTGCAACCGTTGTTTCCTTTATCTTATTGTTTATAGAAACTACCATTATTCGCGATTATCATCTTGGAGCAAGCTATGGAGCAATGATTTTACTGATTCCTACGGTATACTACTTAACTCGTGTTGTTTTGAATATGAGAACTACTGAACAACTTATTCCTGCGGCAAAATACCTGCAAAACATGAGCATGCTTATATACCCAATGCACTTTGCTGTTATGGAGATTTTGGATTACTTCTTACTAAAAAATAAAACCTATGCAAGTTCTACTGCTTTACAATATGTCATCGTAACAGCTGTAACTTGCATAATCTCAATCTTCATCCAATATCTTGGTGAAAAGAAAAACCTAAAACTTGCTAAAGCCTTTTATGGTAAAGCATAAAATAAAGGCTGTTGCACTATGGATTTTACATCCACTGTGTAACAGCCTGTTTTTATATCTCTACTGCCATAAATGAAGGAACAATTCGTTTAATTTATCTGCCACATTGTAAGACAACTGACAAATTACTACGTCCTTGAAAGGCACCATAAAGGATGGATACAACAATAATACCCACGCACCAACACCAAGTTTTTTTACTTTATGCGCTATATTTTTTATTTCATTTTCTACCAGAGTATCTTTCATAGCTACTAGCGATAAAACAACAATAAAATAATATGCAATTATCATAAACATCCAACGTCCAAAATCACATTTCATAATTAACGCTGGAACAATTGTGCCAGATCCAATGGCAACAAAGAAATATTTCCATTTATCCAACTTATTTTCTGCGTTTTTTATTAGATTCTTGAAGAACATAATCGCCATAATAATATATGGGCTACAGAAAATGCAATAGATTGGAAATTCTACAAAATTCTTATATCGATATATGGTTTCACGATCTGCTAAATCAATTCCCAATATCTCATGATCAATAATATCCTGATGAATTTTACCATCTAATCCCAAATCTTTTGCCACAGAAATAACCTGTTCATAATACAACTGACCATTGCTGCGACTAAAGAACTCAAAGTATAAGAATAATGCAGCTGAAACTAAAAATGTTCCTGCAAGGAGTATAATATACTTTCTACGTTTTACACTATCATGAGAAAATGCCTTGTAAAGCAATAATATCAAAATAATATTAAGCAAATAGAACACATTTCCCTGATGAATCATGACACTTAAAGCAGATAATGGAATTACTAGCCACTCTGCTTTCTCATAAATAATAAGGATTGCTGCAATGATAGAAAGCATAAGGCAATACATATCAAATCGTCCATAGTTATATTTTGTAACAAACATAGATACAGCATATAAACTAAAGAACAGCATCAAAAACTTTGTTTTTTCCACTATAGATATGTTGCATTTTGTTAAACAAATCAGGAAAAATCCCAACAATAATACAAAATACATCATGGTAGTTACGAAAGTAAATCCCATTACTCCATCATAATTCATAAGATCAATTGGAAGTATCCAGTCCACAAAACTGAATATAGAGCCCATTAACCCTCTTGAGATGAAACCATATTCATAAGTAAATGCCAATGAGGTTGTATTAATAATCTCTACTTTTCCATTATGATTTCGCCACCATAAAACGATAGCAAATAAAACCCACGTAATCACGAAAGAACCAAGATTTCGTTCTTTCCATTTTTTCATTATATCCTTCATACAGTAATCTCACTATTTTTTAAAAGCATATGTAATACGCATCCATGTTAAACGGATGATTGTCTTTAAGTAACCAATGATAAATTTACCCATATCACGTTTTGATTCACCACTGATACGTTTATCAAAGTAAATTGGAGTTTCACCAATTCTTAACTTCTGTTTGTTTGGTTTATTTAACTCTAATTTCAGAAGAATTTCTTCTACAATATCAAAATACTGACTTTCTAATTTAATCTGTTTCATCTGAGCTGTATCATACATTCTAAAGTCTGTAGATAAGTCTTTTCCCTTTAATCCAAGACAAATACGGAAAATGATGTTCAATACACGTGAAAGGAAAATAGAAACTGGATAGTCATTTGTAACGCCACCTTTTACATAACGAGACCCAATTACTACATCATAATTTCCTGTTTTATATAAGTTATAGATTTCTGGAATAGCTGTAACTGGATGAGAACCATCTGCATCCATGATTAAGAACTTGTCATACTGCGCTACTTCAATACCGGTACGATATGCGCCACCAAAGTTTGGATATTTCTGGTTGAAGTATTTTGCGCCATGTTCTTTACAAACTTCTTCTGTATCATCCATACTTTTTGCGCCATCGATGATTAAGATTTCATATTCTTCGCCACATTTTTCTACATTTTCTTTAATCTTTGGTAATAATACTCTTAAGTTATCAGCTTCCTGATACGCTAATAAGCAAACACTAATTGCCATTTTATTTTCCCTCTCTTATAAAAATTTTCATTTATTAAGGACTATCCTATTATAATCCCTATTTCAAATCTTTTCTACTTATTTTTCCATTATAGGTTCTTGGAATTACATCAATCTGTTCAATAATTCTTGGAACCTTATATTTTTCCAAATGTGCATCTAGAAAATTATAAATGGTTAAATAGTCAAACTCGCAACCTTTTTTCATAACAACAAATAATTTTGGTTCTTTTCCTAAAATTGCATTATCTACTGGAATACATGCACAATCATCTATTATGTCGCAGGTAATAGCCACTTCTTCGATTTCAATTGGAGAAATCTTATTTCCACCTGACTCAATTACATCGCCCTGACGCCCCAGTAAACAAATCATTCCATCTTCATCTAAATAAGATAAATCCTGTGTTCTAATATAACCATTTTGCATAATATCTGCATTTAAAGCATCGGCTTTATAATATCCCACCATATTCATGTCTCCGGCACATGCCAATAATCCAGGATTTTCTTTTGTAGCTTCAATTGGTTCTCCTGCATCATTTAGAAACACGAAATTAGCATGACAGGTTGGTCTTCCGATACAATTCTTTTTCTCTTTATACGCATTAAAATCTATGATACAAGAACAACCAGATTCTGTTGTTCCATAGAAATTATATAAACGAGAATTTGGAAGCATTCTACACAATTCTGCTTTGTCATTTTCAGGAATTGGTGCTGACCCTAACTGAATGTATCGAATTTGATCCTTATAATCTGCAAACTTATCTCCGCTAGTTCTTAAAATAGAAGACAAAGCCGCTGGAACAAGGTCAATTGCATTTACATGATATTTTTCGATATGATCAAATACCACTTTGGCAAACATTACACCGTTTAAAATTACTACGGATGCGCCTTTTAACATATTGGAATAATAACGACGCAAACCATGGGAATGACTTAATGGAACAGGAATAAGCTCTACGTTGTCTTCTTCCATTTCCACACCATCAATAACATTTTCTGCAACAGCAACAACATTTTTATGTATCAGTTCAATCCCTTTAGATGTACCTGTTGTTCCTGTTGTAAACAAAATCTCTGCCGTTTGATTACTTTCTGGATATACAAAAAACGTATCATCCGCATCTTTATCCTTCCAATTTAAAACTTCGTTTATGTTTTCGTACTGACAAGAAACTTCCATGGCTTTTGCAGCAATATAACATTTTGCTTCTACAATCTTCATAATTTCTAGCGCACGTGCATCTGCAATATCTTTCTCTATTGGAACAAAAATTGCACCTAATAACTGAATTGCTAATCCTGTTACAACAGTTTCTATACTCTGACTGTTTCGAACTACAACACAGTCTCCTTTTTTAATTCCTAAATCCTGTAAATGTTTTGCATATCCAAAGATACATTCCCAGTATCCTCGATAGGTAAACTCATTCTTTCTATCCGCTATACAAAACTTCTCTGGATGTGTCTTTGCATGGATTGCCACTGCTTCAACTATCGAATTCATATTCTATCCTCTTATCCTTAAATCGTACTAAACGCTGGCCAAAATTCTAACATCAGGTAACTTAATATCGTTAATAAAACAATTACAAGCACTGTCATCTTCCAGCCTTCTTTTAACATATACTTAGGCTCCAAACCATATCCAACTGGAATTGCTCGAATAGAGGTTGGAAGCATATATGATAAATTCACACCAATAGATGCAATATATACATATGGAATTGGGTTTAATCCAATGCCCTGAACAATTGAAATGACAATTGGAATAGCAACCGCCGCTGTTGCAGTATTTGATGTAACATCTGACAACAACAATGTAATTGTAATAATTACAAATACTGTTACAAATCCACCTGTTAATCCCATTTCAGTTACTGCTTTACCTATTGCATCAGCAGCTCCAGAACCATTGATTAATGTACCTGCAGCAAGACCTCCTGCAAATACATACATAAGTTCCCATACAATTTTGCCCTGTACATTTTTCCAAAGCATTAGTCTGGTTCCATCTGGTTTAACAATAAGGAATGATGCAATTGCACAAATAATAAATACATATGCAGGTTTTAAACCTGGTAAATACGCCTGATATAACTGTCTGGTGAATGCAAGAACAGTTGCAACCACAAACATTGCAAGGGACCACTTCTCTTCTGTTGTCATAGGTGGCATTTTTTTGTATTCAGTAACAAAAAATTCCTTTGAGCCACCAAGTGACTCCTCTTTCTTTACATCTCTAAGCATAAAGATAATGTTTGCTATTAATAAAACAAACATAACTGGCAAGAATCGGACAACCCAAGATATATACATATATTCCTGCCCTGTAAGCTGTTGTAAATAATCAACCGTAACCAAATTCATAGCGCCACCTAATGGACTAGCAAGTCCACCTACACCGGCACCATAAGCAATATATAAAAGTAATTTTGAACCAACGCGGCTCTCTTTAATATTCCCTTCACCTACAAACTTTAGCATGGCTACTGCAATTGGAGTGATTGTAGCACATACAACCGCATTTGGTAATACCGATGACAATGCAACGGATAACAAAAACCAGAATATCAGCTGTGAACGAAAATTATCTCCTACTAGGCTTAAGAAACGGGATGCAATACGACGATCCAAACCAGTTTCTTCCCAGGATACACTTAAAATAGACGCACCTAACAATAATAAAATTGTTTCAGATGCATAGTTTGCAATTATCGATGACATACTTGTCATTTCAATAAAGGCATTTACTGCGATAGGTAAAAATCCAGTTACCGCATAATCTACAGGTCCTGTTACCCACCAATAAGCCATCCATGCTACCGTACCAATTGCTGCTCTTGCCTGAACTGTTTCAAACAAAGATTGTGGCAAAAGGAAATAACATAAGGCAAATAATAGTGGTCCAATAATTAAATTAATTCTTCTCTTGTTATTCATAATCCTCTTTCTAAGGCTTAAGCCTGTAACCTTTCAACCATCTCTGCAAGACCTGCAACAGAATTAAAGTTTTCTTCTGTAATTTCTTCATAAGGAATTGCAATGCCAAATTCCATTGTAAGTAATGCAATAATTTCTGTAATTGTTAATGAGTCTAAGATTCCATCATCTACTAAAGCATCTGATGTAAAATCAATCTGTTCAAATTCTTCCTGTAATAATTCTAAAATCTGTTCTTCCATTTCTTTTTCCTCCTAAAAGTTCATATATACAAACGAAGCAGCATCAAAGCCCGCTCCATAGATACCAAATATTAGTACACTAAAGATACCTACAAAGAAAAGTATCCATCTTCCAACTATAGATAATTTAGCAATCTCATCTCTGATTTTTATCCCTTGTTCCTGTTTCATGCTAATAAATAACAGTAACAACAACGCACAAATAATAACATTAAAGTTCGCTGCATTCATTCCTACTTCAAACAAGGTGCCATCAAACAATTGCCATGGACCAAAGTTAAAGACTATTTTTCGTAATATTTCTTTTGTAACACTTAAATCTGCTGGATACACAATAATTCTACAAATCACAAACAAAGTAATTGTTCTAATCTGACGGAACAATTGGAAATCCTTGCTCTCTGTATTGATGTGTAATGCCTTTGTAAGCTTCTTTATTTCCGGATCTAATACCGTTGATAAAATAAAGAGAATTGCCCAATAAACGCCCCAAGCAATGTAATTCCACCCGGTACCATGCCATATTCCTGTAATGGTCCATACAGTAGCTATTGGAACAATAGATACAAAGTTCTTTGCTACACGTTTCCCAAAAAGTTTCTTTAATTTCCCTGAGATATTTATAATCTTTGGCGAAATAACGATTGGCATATATACATAATCTTTAAACCAAGTACTTAAAGAAATATGCCAGCGTGTCCAAAATTCAGGTACGCTTTTTGCAAAAAATGGACGTTTAAAGTTTTCTTCTAGCTTAATTCCAAATATTTCAGAAACACCTAAAGCAATATCCATGCATCCTGAAAAGTCACAGTACATCTGTAATGCACTAAAAATAGCCGCCACCAACAAAATCGAACCATGATAAGAAGCATGATTGGCAAATGCAGGCTGTATAAAGAGCATCAAACGATCTGCAATTACAAGCTTTTTGAAATAACCCCAGAGCATTCTCTGAAATCCAAAACACATGCGCTGATAATCAAATGCACTTCCATTATACAAAGCATCTTTTATATTTTTATGCTTTGAAATTGGACCTTGCAAAATTTTAGGAAAAAACATAGTAAACAGTAAGAGTTTAAAATAATTCTTCTCTGCTTTTTCTTTTTTCCAGTATACATCTGCCATATATCCTATCAAGGACATTGTATAATAAGAAACTCCTAAAATAAAGAAGTTAAATGCCTTGGAGTAAATTAATACTCCTAATATAATAGCCACACCCAACCATAATAAATATTTGCATCGATTTTTCATTCTCTTCTGCAAGATATTTTTTTCTTTCTGATCGATTGTGTCGTTATTTTTTATTTCTTGTTCAAATGTAAGATTCCATTTTTCAATTATCTGGGCTATCACCCAAGCCACTAATGCCGCACCAAAAGCAAATGGTAAAAGTTCGACTCCCCATGTACAGAAAAACAGAATACTTGCTAGTAATAATACCATCCATCTATATTTTAAAGGAATGATATAGTAACATATCATTACCAGAAAAATAAGTGGTATAAATATGTAATCTATGAAACTCATTTGTTATTTTTCTCCTTCAAGCAACTCTAAATATGCCGCATATTTTTGTAAGGTTACTGGTATTTCTTCGCCTTCTTCAAGCTCAGCAAACTTCGCCTCTAAGATATGCGCTACTGGTACTTCTCTTTCAAAAAATGTATTTGTGTCAAACACAGCTTTGTCCACAACTGTCATTCTATCCATATCGTAAATTACGATATTCATACCAGTTTGTTTTCGTGCATAATCTGTTCCTTCAATTATGCAGCTAGCTACATTACCTGAATCTGCTCCGCCACTTACAAGAGAAAAAAGTGTTCCATTATCTAGTTCACCTTGATGCTTTAATTTTCCCTCTTTAGAACTTTGACTCATTTCATAAACAACTTCACCATTCTCTATAATTGCTATATATGGCTCGTTTTCACCTAATTGAGAAAGTTTTTCCAATCCAAGATTTGCAAACCCCTGTCTCTGACTATTCGTTAATTCCTTTGTTGCATCTGTCTTTACAGTAATGAAAGTAATATAATTGTCTTTTTGGCTTGCTAAATATAAATAATCTACTGGGTCGGTACACTCTCTAATAGAAACCAAACTTTCTATTTCATCTTTATATTCTGCTAACTCTTCTTCCATAAAAGCATACTTTTCTTCACCACGAATATCATGAGCATAGCCATTTTCAATCAAATAATTTCCAAACCATGATGCAAATTTCTGAGCACCATAATAATTCAAATGAATACCATCCATGCTATCAAACATACAATCATAGTCTAACTCGTCTAATAAAGGCGCATAATTAAAATCTAAAAAATCTACACCATATTCTTTTGCGAATGCTTCAAAGGTATTATGATCACTTGAATTCCATGTTAATGGATTTGGTGTTTTTATTAAAATCAGTTCCAAAGAATTCTCTTCACAGAAAGAAAGCATTTTTTCAAAATATTCTATGCCTTCTTTGTCAAGTTCATATGTTTTAGCACTCTCATCTAATGTATAATCCCAAACCATCAACTCCTCTGTAGCAAGAGTTTCAAATGGTGTGTCTGTTGAAAAACACTGACCTCTAGACCATGTATAAAGCATACTTGTTGGGACCTCAAAATCCGCACTAGTTAACTCATTCCATCTTGTATGGTATGAAAACATTGGAAACATATATGATATGGTCTGATTCAAATCACTTGTATATGAGCTTATTGCATTATATTTTAGAGAAGACAACTTCATATTTTCTGTAGCTGTACGATAATACTCTTCTCTTAAATCCGTCTTCATAATTGAAACGTCAAACACAACTGTCTTTAGGGATTCTGATTGCGTCTTATAGGCTTCCTGCAACCAAAAGTACGACTGAGACACTGGCTGACCGCTATTCCCCAAATTATAAGCACAAATACCATATTCTTCGTATAAGGTCATTACATCAATACCGAACTCTGTCATACTTGAACCAATAAAAAGTGTCTCCACTGTATTATGAGGTTCATCATAAATATTAAGCGCCTCTGCGTTCCAATCTCTTTGGAAAAAATCATTAAACAGGCCAAATAATAAAGTACCTATCAACAAGAAGGCTCCTATTTTTAATATATTTTTTCTGTTGTTCATTTTATTACCCTTTTTTCTGAGCAGTAAACTTATTCTTTATTACTGCTTTACACTTTTCATAACCAACAAACATCAACAGTGATACACCCAAACCTAACACCAAATAAATTGGCCAAAATTCTTTTGAAAAAACGGCTGGTTTAATCACTAAATACAGCTTATCAAAGTTTTCTTTGTGGAACAAATTTATATAAGTCCAATCAAATAAACGTACTAGTACAAGATGCGCAAACATAATCCAAAAAGATGCTCTACCATAGCAAACAAACAAATCTTTTATTTTAGGCAGTTTTTGAATAACTTTTGCAACATACATGGAAAGATAAATTCCTAAAAATGCAAACAAATGCATCATTGGATAAACCCACATCATTGCTAAATCTAATCGATGTTCACGACTTACAATATAAATTAAAACAGCAAATATTATACTTAATACCACATTTAAGTATTTTTTAAATTCTACTTGGAAGGTACGAAGTAAGTATCCTCCCCATAAAAATGGCATAACTACTAATGAAACATGCATACTTGCATGCATTTCAACTTGCTGTTCCTCAAAAATATATCCCGATACTCCACACGCCACAACAATTACTGCTTGTACTAAATATTTTAAATAAATATTATTTGTAACCTTATGTACCTTTCTACTAAAGGTAACAATAAAACCTAATATACAAATGGCTACAACCGAAGCTGGAACAAACCACAAGGTTACACCAAAGGACTCTCTTCCCATTCCAAACAATGCAATTGTCATTTTAGATACAATATCGGAAAAAGAATACACATCCCCATATATCCATAACATTTTATTTTCGAGGAAGAAATTATGCATCCAAATTAAAATCCAAAACAAGAATACATATTTCATCCATGAACTTTTCATTCGAGCTGCTACATTCAAATAAGGATCATCTCCATACTTTTCTTCGTTGTACATATAACCTGATACAAAGAAAAAAAGTGGCAAATGGAATATATATACATACCTAGTTAGAACTCCACAAAAATGACCGATAACAACAAGAATAATCCCAATGCCTTTTACTATATTCCAAAAATCACTATCTACTTTTTGTACTTTTGGTAAAGTCTTCATCCTTAGTCTTCCTTTTTCTCTAAAAAGATTTTACGAGTTACGAAGTTATAAACCATTACAATTCCTGTTGCTACAACCTTTGCAACAATATTCATCCACTTAATTGTAATCAACTGATTTAACCATAACCAATTCATATAGATTAAATCGATACAAATATAAAGAATAACGGAATTTAATAACATACCAATCAAACTAAGCACAACGAAAATAACAAATTCTTTGTCTTTTCGCATATCCTCTTTTGAAACAAAAACAAATCTCATACTAAGGATATAATTTACAATAACAGATACTGTAAAACCAGACACCCCTGCAATAATATAGTGAATGCCTAAGACATTACACATAATGGTATACACTAAGAAATCAACTACAAAACTAATTCCACCAACAATAGCAAATTTAAAAATTTGTGCTAATAACTTTTTCATATTTAAACCTTTCCTCTTTTGTGTTTTCCTAAAAAAATCAACAACCGATATATTTTATCACATTTTACATTCTCTGTCAGCAACAAAAATTGACAAAAAACATCAAAAAAGTCCGTGGAATACCACGGACTTTAACAATTCTTTGTTATTACATTCCAAGGAAAGCTTTTACAGTTGCTTCCATTTCATTTACTTCACAAACCGTATTATGTAATACTTCTGCACTTCTAATTTCTTCAATTGCATTAGGAACAGCCACATTACCTATTTTGCTAAGTTCATCAACAAGTTCAAAATCTCCCCATGAATCATATTTACTATCAATGGCATTCATAACGCTTCTAGTAAACTTAAATGGGCTAGCTGTTGAAGCAATAATTGTCTTTGTATCTACATCACCTGTCTCAGCTTTGTATTTATCATATACTCCAGCTGCTACAGCTGTATGAGTATCAATGACATAGCCTGTATCTTCATAAAGAGCTTTGATAACAGCTGCTGTTTCAGCTTCACTCGTATAGTTTCCATAGAAATCTTTTAAGCATTCTTTCATTTCATTTGTAATTTCATATTTACCAGTTGAAGAAAGAGATTTCATAAGCTCTGCATTCTTTTCAGCATCATTTCCAGCGATACGATAAATCAATCTCTCTAAGTTAGAAGAAATTAAAATATCCATAGATGGAGAATTTGTTAAAATAAACTCTCTGTTCTTGTCATACTCACCTGTTGCAAAGAAATCAAATAATACTTTGTTTTCATTCGATGCACAGATAAGTTTTCCAATTGGAAGTCCCATATTCTTTGCATAAAATGCAGCTAAAATATTACCAAAGTTACCTGTAGGAACAACTACATTTACTTTTTCGTCTTTTGCAATCACGCCATTTGCATACATTTTTGCATAAGCATATACATAATAAACAATCTGTGGTACCAAACGTCCAATGTTAATAGAGTTTGCAGATGAGAACTGATATCCTGCAGCAGCAAGTTCTTCTTTTAATGCCACATTAGAAAACATTTCTTTTACGCCAGTCTGTGCTTGGTCGAAGTTTCCATGAATACCAACTACATGAGTATTTGCACCTTTCTGTGTAACCATCTGTTTTTCCTGAATAGGACTAACACCGTTCTTTGGATAAAATACTACGATTTTTGTTCCTTCTACATCTGCAAAACCTGCAAGTGCAGCCTTACCTGTATCCCCTGATGTAGCAGTTAAGATTACAATATCATTTTTTACATTATTTTTACGAGCAGAAGTAATAAGTAGATGTGGCAAAATAGATAATGCCATATCCTTAAACGCAATTGTTGATCCATGGAAAAGTTCTAAATAATACGCACCCTTAGCATCTACAAGTGGCGCAATTTCTGCTGTATCAAACTTCTCATCATATGCTTTATTGATGCAATTCTTAAGTTCCTCTTCTGTAAAATCAGTTAAAAACTGTTTCATAACCACATAAGCAGTTTCCTGATAGCTCATTTTCGCAAGTTCATCCAAACTTACATCAAGAGCAGGAATGCTATCTGGAACAAATAAACCGCCATCATTTGCAAGGCCCTTTAAAATAGCCTGAGAAGCTGTTACCTTTTCATCTTTATTTCTTGTACTTGAATACATTAAACTCATACTTCTTACCTCGTTACTCTCTTGTTTTCATAAATCAAAACTATTATAGATATTTCATATTTTGATGTCAACCTTACATGGTTTCATCTTTCTTTTTTCTGCATAATATGATATTCTTTTTCTAGCACATTCGTGCAAAGTCATCATTTACAGAGGATAAAATTATGAAACCAGGTGTATTTTTAGCTCAAAAGAAAGATGGAACACTTTATTATCGTTCCAGCATCACCCACAAAAACAAACATATCAGCTTAGGTAGTTATGATACAGAAGATAAAGCTCATCAAACTTATCAGGAAGCTGCAATGCTGTTATCTTCTTCTATTACATTAGAAGATGTTATACATGCATCTATGCATCTATCCTTTGACAAAGCAGTTACTCTCATTAATTTCCGTGACAACGGTCTTTATATTGGAAACCCAATTTATTTGCGAAAAAATTATTTTAGTTATTTTCTTTCCGAATCGGAAGAATTAAAATTTGATATTGATGATCTCTTCTACTATAGTAGTCATCGTATTCTTCGTCGTCAGGGACATTTATATGTCAATGACTATGGTATGCAAGTAACCCTACTCTCCCGTTATGGTATCAAAAACCATGCAGTATGTGGTCGTGATTATTATTTTGCTAATGGTGACTCTAGTGATTTAAGATACTCTAATATCGTATTAATCAATAAATACTATGGTGTATTTCGATATGATACCAAAACCCAAACCAGATATCGTGTAAAAATCCATATAAATGGAAATTATACTGTTGGTACCTATTCTAGCGAAACAAAGGCTGCTATCGCTTACAACAAAGCTGTTGACTTAGCAAAAGCCTTTGGCATCAATAAGAATTATCCTACAAACTACATTGAGGATTTATCTGCTCAGGAATACGCTGACATCTATGTAAAGCTTAAAATCTCACCTAAATATATGAACTATCTAAAAGCCTTATAAAAATTTACACCCAGCCGTTTTAACAGCTGGGTGTTTTTTTGACAACCGCCATTTGTTACTTATTGTTAATATAATTTACAAGTCCTCCACAGGCAATTAAATTCTGCATAAATGGTGGGAACGCCTGTCCTTGGAACGTTTCTCCAGTGCTCACATTTGTAATTACACCACTATCGAAATCTACTTTCACTTCATCACCAGCCTTAATTGCTACCGCTGCTTCTGGACACTCAATAATTGGTAAACCAATATTGATAGCATTTCTGTAAAAGATACGAGCAAATGTTTCTGCAATAACGCAACTAACACCAGCTGCTTTAATTGCGATTGGAGCATGTTCTCTGGAGGAACCACATCCAAAGTTTTTATTTGCTACAATAATATCTCCCTCATTTACTTTGTTTACAAAGTCTTTATCGATATCTTCCATACAATGTGTTGCAAGTTCTTTTGGATCTGAAGAGTTCAGATATCTTGCAGGAATAATAACGTCTGTATCTACGTTATCGCCATATTTAAATACAGTACCCTGTGCTGCTTTCATCTTACATTACCTCCTCTGGTCCGGAAATCTTACCGGTAATCGCACTTGCCGCTGCTACTGCAGGACTTGCAAGATATACTTCTGATTCAACATGTCCCATACGTCCTACAAAGTTACGGTTTGTAGTAGATACACATCTTTCACCTTCTGCCAAGACACCCATATGTCCACCAAGACATGGACCACATGTAGGAGTACTTACTACTGCACCCGCTTCAATAAAGGTACGAACCAGACCTTCTTCAATGGCATCAAGGTAAATCTTCTGTGTTCCAGGAATAATGATTACACGAATACCTTTTGCACATTTTTTGCCTTTCATAATTTCAGCAGCTGCTCTAAGGTCATCCATACGTCCATTTGTACAAGAACCGATAACTACCTGATCAATCTTAATATCATCCATTTCATTGATTTCATCTATTGTATGTGTATTTTCTGGAAGATGTGGGAATGCAACTGTTGATTTTAATGTACTTAAATCAATCACATATTCTTCATCGTATTCTGCATCTTCATCTGCTTCATATTCCACCCATTCTCTTGTAGAATGTTCTTTCATGTATGCACGAGTTACATCATCAATTGGGAAGATACCATTCTTTCCGCCAGCCTCAATTGCCATGTTTGCAATAGTTAATCTGTCATCCATAGAAAGATACTGGATACCATCTCCTACAAATTCCATAGATTTGTATAAAGCACCGTCTACACCAATCATACCAATAATATGAAGAATAACATCTTTACCACTTACCCATTTGTTTGGTTTTCCTGTGAGTGTAAATTTGATTGCAGATGGAACCTTAAACCATGCTTTACCTGTTGCCATACCAGCAGCCATATCGGTGCTACCTACACCTGTAGAGAAGGCACCCAAAGCACCATATGTACATGTATGGGAATCTGCACCAATAATTACATCACCAGCTACTGTCAAACCTTTTTCTGGTAATAAAGCATGTTCAATACCCATCTCTCCTACATCAAAATAGTTTGTGATATCATTCTTACAAGCAAACTCTCTTACACATTTACAATGCTGTGCAGATTTGATGTCTTTGTTTGGTGTAAAATGGTCCATTACTAAAGCAATTTTATCTTTATGGAATACTCCATCTACTTTCATTTTTTCAATCTCATGGATAGCAACTGGAGAAGTAATATCATTACCTAATACTAAATCCAAGTCCGCCTCTATTAATTGACCTGCTACAACAGATTCAAGCCCTGCATGTGCAGCCAGGATTTTTTGCGTCATTGTCATTCCCATGGAAACAACCTCCTAATTTTTCTCAAATATAGTTCAGAATTCTATCTGAATGATTAACTAGATTTTAGCACATGAAATTCTATAATGAAAAATACATAATATACATATTTACCATAACTTAATCTTATGATATACTAATACATATCCATGATGTGAGTTATATCATTTCTACTAAAGATAATCTCATTTCATAAAAATACAAATTATTATATATACATATTATGGAGGAATTCTATGAATCAAAATTTATCATCTTACTGGATTTTTTACACAGTAGCCAATGCAGGAAACATTTCAAAAGCTGCAAAAGAGCTTTATATCAGCCAGCCAGCTATCAGTAAATCTATTCAGAAATTAGAAGAAAGCTTAAACTGTAAGCTCTTTTCTCGTAGTTCACGAGGCGTTATCCTTACAGACGAAGGTAGTCTCCTCTACGACCATGTAAAAGAAGCATTTGAAACCTTAAATGTTGGTGAAGACAAATTAAAACGTTCTATTGAACTAGGTGTGGGACATATCTCTATCGGTGTAAGCTCTACTCTCTGTAAATACATGCTTTTACCATATTTAAATGAATTTATTCATCAAAATCCACACATCAACATTTCCATTAGCTGTCAATCTACCAACGAAACACTTCGTCTCTTAGACGAAAACAAGATTGATATCGGTTTGATTGGTAAACCTGATAACTTTAAAGGATTCCAGTTTGACTTCTTAGGTGATATTGAAGATACTTTTGTAGCCACACCTGAATACTTAGACAACCTTTCAAAGCGTGGTATCAAAAAAGAGGAAGTATTAGAACATGCTACTCTCATGCTCTTAGACAAAAACAATATTACTCGTAGATATATTGATGACTATTTCCAAGAAAACCACATTACGGTTTCCGATACCATTGACATCTCTGATATGGGTCTTCTTATCGACTTCGCAAAAATCGGTGTTGGTGTAGCCTGTGTTATCAAAGGATTCGTTGCAAAAGAACTTGCAAAAGGTAAATTAGTTGAAATTCCATTAAAACTTCCAATTCCAACTCGTCAGGTTGGTTTTGCTTATAAAGAAAACGTAAAACCATCCAAAGCTTTAGAAAGCTTTATCGAATTCTATAAAACTTATGAACCACAGGATGAATAATTATGAAAGAACAGATACACACCATTCCTATCAATGATGCACTAGACAATGCTGGTGAATGTCCATTTTGTTATATCGAGCGACGCACAGAAGAACACTCTATGAACTACGTCTTAGGTCATGGTGCGTCTTATATGGAAGCGGATATTCGCGAAATGACCGACAAAGCCGGTTTCTGTCGTGCTCATTATAAAAAAATGTTTGATTATGGCAATGCTTTAGGAAATGCCTGGATATTAAAAACCCATTATCGAAGAATCATTGACGAAATGAACAAAGAATTTAAAGACTTTAAACCAGGGAAAGCTCCTAAGAAGGGATTATTTGCAAAACCTTCTGCTTCTAATTCAACAAATTCCATTGTTTCATGGATTCATGAAAAAGAAGCAAGCTGTTTTATCTGCAATAGTGTACAAAACACCTTTGATGCATACTTAAAGACCTTCTTTTCTATGTATAGCAAAGACGAAGCAACCAGAGAAAAATTCTTCCAGACAAAAGGCTGCTGTCTTAGCCATATGGCAAATGTCCTAGAGGCAGCTGATACATATTTAAAACCTGCAGAACAAGAAGAATTCTACAATCGTTTTCTTCCACTTCAGTTATCTAACATGGAACGTATCTATGAAGATGTTTCCTGGTTTATTGAAAAATATGACTATAAAAATAAAGATGCTGACTGGAAAGATTCCAAAGATGCTGTACAACGTGGAATAATGAAGATGAAAGGAACGGATCCTTCTCTTCCTCCATATCAGCTAAAACGCTAAAGATCATAAATACAAAAACCGAGGCTTTATGCCTCGGTTTTCTCATACATAAATTTACTATTTATATCTACTCTACATCCTGCACATTGAGCATCTCTTCTAATGTTTCAATTTCATCAATCATCATAAAATAGGTTCTATCTTTACTATTTTCTATACTATGATTTACAATACATGATGTAACCCCTATTAACCTTCCTCTATAATCATACAATGCCGAACCACTCATTCCTGCACGCAAAAGCCCAGCAGTTTCTACCGCAGAATCATAATATCCCAACGCTGGAACATCTGCATTAATACTAAGAATTGTCTTCGTATAAATCATTTGCGTATAATCAAATCCCCAATTTTCGCTATGACATACAACAGAATCATTAATAAGATCTTCTTCATATATGTTTACATCTACATACGCTTGTTTCAATGTTAGGAGTGTACTTTGTGGAACATCTGTAATGTTAATTCTAACTAATGATAATTCATTTGTACTATCCATATATACATCATCAGCTACACATGGAATTATAACATCATTATAAAATATAATATGTCCATCTGTAGTCAAATGTCTTGTAACATGTGCTACAGAACCAATATACAAAAATTCTGGTGTAATCTTATAAACAAAACCTGACCCAGCAGCATTTTCATTTCCTAAATTTACACTTGTTGGAATAATTAACTCTAACACTTCATCATAATTATCTTCTTCTAAAGGTTCATAGGCAAAATAACCTTTATCACATAAAATTTGAAGTTCTTCTGTCGTTAGATTATTCGCAGTTACATAATCATATGTCGCATCAGCACTTGTTGTAACAGTAACTGTTTTTTTATTATCAACGCCTTTACTATTTATAATATAGTATTCAATCACATAACTTCCTGCCACAGATAAGTCTACACCTTCATCATTTACTACGACTGTATCGGTTATAAATCCATCTGTTTCATCATAGATTACAAATCCTTTACTATAATCAAAGCTAGCTCCTACTGGAATGGTTACATCCACAAGCCCTATAAACTGTGGTGGAACTTCTACAGTGATAGTTGTCGTTTTCTCCGTTTCATTTCCACTTTCATCTTTAGCAACAAGGGTGATTGTATATTCGCCTACCGTTTCAAAAGATATGGTATCTTTGTATTCATCGTTAATTTTAAAGAATACTTCTTCTGTATTCGACAAATCGACTAACAAAGAAACAAATTTACTTGTATCATATTCACGTTGCATTGCGACATATTTTACACTTGGATCCAATATCAATGAAGGTGCAACCGTATCGACAATTTTTACATCATATGTAATTGTTCGATTTCCGATAGTTACGTATGCTTCATAGTCACCTGCCTTGTAAATATCTACTTTAGATACATCAAGCTTAGCTTCTGCAAGCGCATCTTCCATCCCCCAGATGTAGGTCGTGATATCACCATCCATCGCTGAACCGAGTTCCACTTTAAAGCTATCCGTTTTCGCAAATGCTTTAAAGTCGTTTGGAAGGATTATAAATCCAACTACTAAGAACAAAATCGCTGCTAAACTTACAACAATTTTTATCTTGTGTTTTTCAAAAAATTCTTTCATCCCCCAGTTTCTCCTCTTTTGTATAATATAAATATATTATATCTATTTTAAAGGCTATGCAAGAAAAAGGGGGGTCCTTTATAAAAGAACAACCCCCAAAAAATATTTATGCTCTTTTCTTTCCTTTAAAAGAAACTACCAATACCCCTGCACCAAACAAGAAAGTCATTGCAAACAATCCAACATTTGTATTATCACCAGTATCTGGTACATTTGAAATTTCTACAAATACATATGTACTGAAGTGATCTGTTTCGAATGTTACCTTTCCATCTGCAACTGTAGTTGTACATTCAACTAATTTATCTCCATCCACACGATATACCTTTAATGTGCTTCCTGTTTTAAGTGTAAATGGAACGTCCATAGTAACTTTTACTTTTCCATCTAACTGATGTAATTCGATATTATTTCCATCTACTAAGTTTAATTCAAAAACAGCAACTGTAGCTGTCTTTGAAACATTTTCTTTTACAATGTTTACAGCAGTTTCATAAACTGTACCACTTTCTACTTTTGCTGTAGTCATAGTTGTTTTTGCTGGTAAAACACCACTTTCATCTTTGATTGTAATTGTAGCATCATCTTTACTTGTAATTGATGTAGGTTTATCTACGATTTTTACAGGAATATTTACAACAGCTGTTACATCACCGATTTTATAATTTGGAATTGTAATTGTTGCACTACCTGTCTTTTTCGCCTGTACATATTTGAAGAATACAGCTTCGCCTTCTTCTACAAAAGAGAATTCTCTACCATTAAGTGTATTTTCTCCTGCAATCCATTTTTCATAAGTTTCATTAGATTCTGTTTTGGTCCAAATTCCCTTTTCAATTATTTCATAAGTATCAACATAAAACTTTTCATAGTAAAGAGCTTCTTCTAAATATGTTCTGTCTAATTCTAAATCTTCGCCATCATAATCTCTAGCCACAAGGTTTTTATTTAATTCTACAACTGCAGGTGAGATCATTTGGTCGATTACATCATGACTAAGGTGGAAGTTTTCACCTACTTCAAGTGTAATCTCTGGCAAAGTGATTGTGCCACCAAGCATAGCTCTGATAGTAATATCATCTACTGGTAAATATTTGTCCATATTTTCAGTTGTCGCATCGTATTTACCAGATACTTCTGTAGCAGAAGCTAACAAATCATCAAATGCCATTTGTAACTCTTCATCAAATGGTTCTTCTTCACCAAAATATTTGCATACTCCAGTTGCAGCATCTTTAATTATTACCTGACTATATCCAGATAAAATGCCGTATTGGCCAAATGGTTCCCATAATTCATAACAATAATATGGAGCTGTTCCATCAATTGGCTCTACATACTCCTCATACATAAAGGCTCTACTTCCATCTGGACCCTCTACAAAGAATAACCTCTGTTCTTCACCAGTCCATTTATCTTTCTCTGCAGAATAAGCATATGTAGCAGAAATATTATCTGTGTTTAATGTATATGATACCACTAAATCATCATATCCATCGTCGTCCATATCCACCAAATCAAATTTAACACTAGTTCTGTTTCCCCATCCTAGTTCTTCGTTTAAAATGTCACGATAAGCCTGATTGAACTCTTTTACCTCTGCAATCTGTTCATCTGTAACAACTGCCGCACTTACATTTGCTGGTGTACCAAAGAGTGAAAGTCCCCCAACAATACACGCCATGGCAAATGCAAATACTTTTTTAAGTGTTTGTTTTTTCATGTTTGTTCTCCTTTAAGTTTTTAATAATTATATTTTATCACACACATTTTCTGCACGCAATATCATATATGTATCTTACACTTTTCTATTTATGTCATCCAAGATCAAACACCATAGCTCTTCAAAAACATCTGATGGAAAATACATAAATAACAACTCTCTTTCTAATAGGCATTTAAACAAAACCATTTCATCCATATCTCCTGCCCCCTTATTCCCCAGTATCATCTTTGTTACAAAATAACACATTTTCAAAAATCTCATTGGCTGTTGCTTCTTCTGAATAACCTTGAAGCATATACCACTCCAATGGAACTTTTTCTAAAACAGATTCTATTATTTGTATCATAGCCGCTTCTTCATTCACATAATCCCGAAACAGAATCCGTTTTACGTTTTCTTTGTAAATAAAAGTATTTTCTTCCATATCAAAACTCCTTTCTTTATCTTTTAATAAATAGACGCAAGAAACTTTTGATTGGTTTTAAATTTTTTATAAATATTTTGCACATATTATTTCATGTGTTTATTTGCTGTGTATATTTTATTTAATATTTTATTTAAAATTAATTGAGGTGATTAATATGTTTAAAATACAAAAACAAGAATATGTAAACAGAACATTTAGAATTACAAAAGAATTAGCAGAACAACTATCTGAAACAGCACAGGAACAAGGAATCTCAACAAATGAGTTAGTAGTTCAGTGTTGTAAATATGCATTATCGCATATGGATAATAACGAGAAAAATGACTAAAAACGAAGGGATGTCGCAAAATACAAATTTGCGACATCCCTTTTTTACATTATAAAAAATATTTATTATTTCTTCTTAGGTAATGGAATCTTGTTAAGTTTTGCATTCATATCAAGAAGCTGTTCTTTGGTAAATTCGATACCTACCATACCTCCCATAGATGAGATACGAAGAATTGTAAAGCTTCCAACCATAGCCATGATACCATCACTCTTAAGGTCAATATTAAATCCACCGCCTTTGCTTTCGCCATCAGCAGATTTATTATTTTTCATCTGTTTCATAAGAGAGCTTGTCATCTTAGCAATAAACATCTTACCACGGAAAGTTCCCATGATATCACTAATCTTAGTATTTAATGAACAGTATCCTTCTCTTTCTGTAATGTCGAACCAGTTAAGAATTGCGTTCTTTTCTACAAGACGATAGCTTTCATCAAAAGTATCTACTTTATTGATTACGCTTTCATCTTTGCATTCACCAGCAACTGCTTCAAGTTTTGTTTCACCAACGTTTGGCACATCAAAGTAGAAGAAGTGGTCTTCTGCACATTTTTTACCAAGAGATACACCATTTGCAAAGAGTTCTACTTCTGGCTGGTTAGAGTAAACAGTTACCTTAGTAACATCTTCTACTCTATTTACATATCGTTTGCCACAAAGGTGTACGAATGGGTCATCCGATAACCATGCTTTGTAAGCATAGAATGCATCTTTTTTGTACTTTCTATCGATAGTTACAAGTCCTTTATGGTTCTGTCCATTTTCGCCACCTTCACCACGTGAATCAGCACCGAAGTCAAACATGTTCCATACATGTGTTGCCCAAAGATATTTTCTAGTGAAGAGCTGTTTGATGAGTTCTTCATGGTAGTATGCCTGATATTCTTCTGAATAGTCCCCCTGCTGTGGATTTGAGTTGTGCCAGTTAAGAGCTTCACAACCATATTCCGAACAACCTACTGGAAGGTTAGGGAATTTTTCATGGAACTTGTCAAACCAAGGACCATTCTGCTCTGTTGTTCCGCCATACCATCCAAAGTAATGGTTCCAAGATACTGTATCTGGAATCTGAATGTATTCAGCATCAACTGGACACATTGATACGATAGCCATTGTAGTCTTACGTGTCTTATCCATATCATGAACCAAATCATTTAAGATTCTGTGGTTTTCGATAAGGTCTGGATCATCATGTCCATTGATTGTAATTTCATTAGAAAGACCCCAAACAACGATAGATGGATGGTTGTAATTCTGAACTACAAGTTCTTTCATCTGTGAAATTGTGTTTTCACGACCTGTTGCGATATGGCTTGAAATATAAGGAATTTCTGCCCAAATTACTAATCCTCTTTCATCACAGAGATCATAAAAATACTGGTCATGCTGATAATGTGCTAAACGAATTGTTGTAGCACCGACTTCGCAGATAAGGTCCATATCTTCATCATGATGTTCTTTTAATAAAGCATTACCAAATCCGATTCTATCCTGATGACGAGATACACCACGAAGTGGATATTCTTCGCCATTTAAGATAAATCCGTTCTGTGGATCAATTTCATATGTACGGCAACCAAATTTAGATTCTACTGTATCTACTACTGTTCCATCTTCAACTAATTCAGCAACAGCTGTATAGAGATATGGATCTTTACGTCCATGCCAACGATGAACATTTTTGATATCCTGTTCTAAATCGATTAACGCAACATTTGCAGCTAAATCTTTTGCATCATTTGCTTTTTCAGCCTTGTTTGTTTCAGCTACGACATTACCTTCTGCATCTTTGATTACAAAATGTACAGACTGATTTTCTTTCTTGTTTGCAACGTATGCCTGAAGACGAACGATAGCATCTGTATCGTTTACGATTCTTGGTGTGATAACAAAGCCTTTACCACCAAAGTAATCTAAATCGAAGTGTGATTCTGCAACTGCTACGATATTTACATCTCTGTACATCCCGCCATAGAAAGTAAAGTCTGCTACCTGAGGATATACTCTGTCATTTGCAGCATTATCAACTGCTACTACGATGAGTGTTTCATCTGTAAGTTCTTCTGTGATGTTTACTCTCCATGTAGAGAAACCTCCATCATGATGAGCCACTGCTTTGCTGTTTACATAAACGTCTGCAGATGAAGCTGCACCATTGATTTCTAAATAATAGCAATCTGCTTCTGGTAAGTCTGCTTTTTTAATTACTTTTGCGTAGTTACATGTACCACGGAAGTAATCGCTTCCCCCGTCCATACCATCGATATTGTTCCATGTATGAGGAACGTTTACTACTTCCCAATCAGCTGGAAGTGTTGCTGGAATTTCTTTTGTGTCTTTAAGGAAAGACCAGCCTGCGTTAATGTTAATTAACTGTCTCATATTTTCCTTTTCTCCTTATTACATATTAATAGACTCCGGGACAAAAGCCCAGAGCCTATCTCGTTACTTATATTATATTGTATCAAATCATTTCTTACAATACAAAATTATTTCATTACAATATTTACAATTCTACCTGGAACATAGATTTCTTTTACAATATTTCCAGTTAATTTGTCTGCAATTTCTTCTTTAGCTTTTGCGATAACAGCATCTTTGTCAGCACCTCTATCAATTGCGATAGTTGCTTTAATTTTACCATTAATCTGAACAGCAATTTCTACTGTAGATTCTACAGTCTTTGCTTCGTCATACTGTGGCCAGTTCTCAAATGCAATTGTAGTTTCATGACCAAGTTTTGCCCACATTTCTTCACCTACGTGTGGACAAATACAAGAAAGCATTTTAACTAAACCTTCTGCATACTCTCTTGGACATTTGCCAACCTTGTAAACTTCGTTTACAAAAATCATCATCTGGCTGATTGCTGTATTGAAACCAAGCTGTTCGAAGTCATTAGTAACCTTTTTAACTGTCTGGTGATATACTTTTTCAAGAGTACCATCATTTTCCTCTGTGATATTTTCTGGATTTGTGAAGAAATTCCATACACGAGTGATGAATTTTCTTGCACCTACTACACCGTTGGAGTTCCATGGTTTAGAAACTTCAAGAGGTCCCATGAACATCTCGTAAAGTCTTAATGTATCAGCACCATACTCTTCTACGATATCACTTGGGTTTACAACGAACTCTGGGAAACGTTTACCCATTTTGATACCGTTTTCACCTAAAATCATACCCTGGTGAACTAATTTCTGGAATGGTTCTTTTACAGGTGATAAGCCTTTATCATATAAGAAACGATTCCAAATACGTGCATACATAAGGTGTCCTACGGCATGTTCAGGTCCACCTACGTATAAGTCAACTGGCAACCAGTGTTTTAACAATTCCTGATTTGCAAATTCTTCATCGTTGTTTGGATCAATATATCTCATATAGTACCATGATGAACCTGCAGAACCTGGCATAGTAGATGTCTCACGAACCCCTTTTACACCATTTGCATCGTACTGTTTCCAATCTGTCGCATTTTCAAGAGGTGCTTTACCATTTTTCCCCTTGTAATCTTCAAGTTCTGGTAAAACAAGTGGTAATTCTTCGTCTGGAATAAAGTAAATTTCACCATCTTCTTTATAAACACATGGAACTGGTTCTCCCCAATATCTCTGACGTGCAAAGATCCATTCACGGAAGTGATAATTTACTTTTCTTCTTGCAACACCTTTATTCTCTAATTTTACTGTAATAGCTTCTTTTGCTTCTTCCACAGTAAGACCTGTAAATTCTTCTGAATTGATTAACTTGCAGCCTTTTCCAAGGTAGTCCTGTTTTTCAAATGCACACTCAGAAACATCACGACCTTCAATAACCTGAATCATGTCAATGTTATGAGCAACTGCATATTCAAAGTCACGCTGGTCATGGCTAGGAACCGCCATAACTGCACCTGTACCATAGCTTGCAAGTACGAAGTCACCGATAAAAAGTGGAACTTCTTTGCCGTTTACAGGGTTGATTGCATATAAACCTTTTAATGGACAACCTGATTTTCTCTTATTTAATTCAGTACGGTCCATATCATTTTTCTTCAATGTCTCGTCGATATAAGCCTGAACCTCTTCTTTGTTTTCTACACGGTCCATAAGGCCTTTTACGATTTCTCCATCTGGAGCAAGTACCATGAATGTAATACCATAAATGGTCTCAATACAAGTTGTAAAGATAGAGAAATTACCGCCACCTACGATTTCAAAATCAACTTCTACACCAGTACTCTTACCGATCCAGTTCTTCTGGATTTCTTTTGTAGAGGTTGGCCAATCGATTTCTTCTAAACCTTCTAATAATTTCTCAGCGAATGCAGGCTGATCAATTACCCACTGTTTCATATTCTTTCTGATAACTGGGTAGCCACCACGTTCTGATTTGCCGTCAATTACTTCATCGTTGGATAAAACAGTACCTAATTCTTCACACCAGTTAACTGGCATGTCAACGAGTTTTGCATAACCATCTTCATATAATTTCTTAAAAATCCACTGTGTCCATTTGTAGAATGATGGATCAGAAGTTGCTATTACTTTCGACCAGTCATAGTCAAAACCTAATTCTTTCAACTGTTTAGAGAAAGTCTCAATATTTTCCTGTGTGAATCCATTTGGATGATTACCTGTTGAAACCGCATACTGCTCTGCAGGCAAACCAAATGAATCGTAACCCATTGGATGAAGGACATTGTATCCCTGCATACGTTTCATACGTGACATAATGTCTGTAGCTGTATATCCTTCTGGATGTCCTGCATGAAGACCTACACCTGATGGATATGGAAACATATCAAGCGCATAGTATTTTGGCTTGCTAAAATCCCAGACATCAGTCTTGAAAGTTTCATTTTCTTCCCAAAAATTTTGCCATTTTTTCTCAATCACTTTATGATTGTATAATTCTGCCATGTTAGCCTCCTAAAATATATAAATAATAGATTTAATTTCGAGAAATAAAAAAAGACTTCATCTCTCGATAAAAGAGACGAAGTCATCATTTACTCCGTGGTACCACTCTCATTCGTACATATGTAATTCAAATGTACGCACTCAAATTCTATAACGGGAATTCCCGTCCCTACCTACTAATCGTTCAGCGGGCAACTCCAAGGCGAGTTCAAAGATTCTGTTTGTTGTCTCACACCACCCGACAACTCTCTGAAAAACATAGGCTTTTACTAATCCTCTTCAAAGTCTTTTCACATATATTCAACAGTTCAATTTTACTCAGTTACGCATGTTTTGTCAAACAAATTATTTAATAAAGTCTCAATCTCTGGTTTTGTTGCCAAACCATATGAAAATGCTGTCGCACTACCTGCAGCGATACCTAGTTTTAATGCATTTTCAAAATCAGCTGTCTTTAAAAAACCTGCCAAGAAACCTGCGACCATAGAGTCACCTGCTCCAACAGAATTTAAGACATCTCCTCTTGGTGCTTCCATTTCATACACTTGACCATCCTCTGCCACTAATACAGCACCATCTGCTCCCAAGGATACAAGCACATTTTTTGCGCCTCTATTTTGTAGCTCTTTTGCATAGAACACGACTTCTTCTTTACTAAAAATATCACGATAAAAGATATCTTCTAACTCATCTTTATTGGGCTTGATTAAAAATGGCTCATATTCTAAAGTGTTCCATAAAAGTGCACTAGAAGCATCAACTACTACTTTGATATTTTTTTCATTGCAAAGCTTAACAATATCAGCATATACGCTTTGTGGTATCCCTTTTGAAACACTTCCTGATATAACCACAATATCTTCCTGTGTCACTTGTGCGACTCTATCCATAAGCATCTGTAATTCTTCTTCTGACACATTTGGTCCTGAGCCATTAATCTCTGTCTCTACATCTGTCTGTAATGGATTATCGTCTTCCATTGGTGTCTTCGTAGAACGAAGTTTGACATTAATACGTGTATTTCCATCCTTGACTGACACAAAATCTGTAATAACGCCATTTTCTTTTAATTGCTTTTCTAACTCGACACCTGTAAATCCGGCGATAAAACCGATTGCTGTATTTTCTACGCCAAGTTCTGAAAGCACTATAGAAACATTAATCCCTTTTCCACCCGGAAAAACATTTTCGTTTGTTGTTCTATTTACCTTTCCTGTTTCAAAATCCTCCACAGATACTACATAATCTAATGATGGATTAAAGGTTATTGTATAAATCATAGTATATTTTCCTTTCAAGCATCTATTAAAAAAATACCATTATTTTTATTAAAAAACAAGCAACAAAAAGAGGCTGTCTATAAAGACAACCTCCTTCTATACACATGTTTAATCTCTTAACTGGAATCTAGAAACTAATTCATTCATATTAAGTGCTTGTGCAGACAACTCTTCACTTGTTGCTGAAGATTCTTCTGAAGCAGCTGAGTTAGACTGTACAACTTCTGAAATACGTGTAATCCCTGCATCTGCCTGTACCATAGCTTCTGCCTGTGTTATTGCATTTTCACTTAACAATTTCGACTGTTCAGCAATACTCTTGATTGATTCTACTACCTCATCTAATACTTCAGATGTACGTGTAGCTACTTTATTACCTTCTTCGATTTCATATAAAGTGTTTGCTACAAGAGCTCTTGTATCAACTGCTGATTTCGCACTCTGATCTGCTAAGTCACGGATTTCGTCTGCTACTACTGCAAATCCACGTCCAGCTTCACCAGCTCTAGCTGCCTCAATAGAAGCATTAAGAGAAAGAAGGTTCGTCTGGCTTGCGATGCTTTCAATCTGTGAAATAATATCTTCAATCTTCTTAGATGTTTCACTAATACGGTTCATAGAAGCAACCATATTTGTCATTTCTGCACGGCTAAGTTGTGCTTTTTCGGCACAATTTTCTGCTTCTCTATAAGCACCATTCATCTGCTGTGCAGATTCATTGATTCCTTCAGAAATTGTTTCCATAGTAGCAAGCATCTGCTGTACCGAAGCTGCCTGATCTGTTGCACCTTCTGCAAGATCCTGAGAAGCCTGTGCTAAGTTGTCAGAACCAGCTGATACCTGTTCTGCCGCTTCTCCAACTTCACGAAGTGCTGTACTCATATTTCTGTTCATGTTACGGATTGCCATGAGAATCTGATTAAATTCGCCAACATATGCTTCTTCACATGTAGTTCTAAGTCTAAAATTACCTTTAGACATTTCATCACAAAGGTATGCAATATCATGTACTATAAGACCTAATTTTTCAGCCATGCCAGATGCCTCTACCATCATCTCTGCAATTTCATCCTTGGAAGCAACATCAGGGAATTCTGATGATACATCACCAGCAGCAAAATCTTTTAATCTGTCTGATAGTGCATTCAAAGGATTTGCAATACCATTTGCAATATCATTACTAATCTTGGTAGCTGCGGTAGATGCTATAGCAGCAATTACTACGATTAAAATCATTGCACCAAGCTGTAAAACATTCAAAGTAATAACCATTTCTTCCGCTTTTTGGGCATTCACTACCATTAATTCATCTAATGCATTATAAGCAGCTGTATATGCAGGAGCCATTTCTTCGATAGCTAAAGTCTGTGCCTCTAGATAAAATTCTCCACCATTTGCTGTACCTAATTCAATAACTTCAGCTTCAATTAGATAATATTCGTCAAGTGCTTTTTCAATTTTTGCCATGGCTGCATGACCTTCTGGTGTAACCATGGTAGGTTTAATCTTTGCTAAATAATTATCTGCTTCTTTTCTATAAGAATCATGAGATTCTACCAATGTTTGAATCTGTTCTTCAGAATCATAACCAATAATACCTCTTGTAGCTGAACGACAGTCCGCAACACACTGCATAAGCTTACCAATATCCCCCTGTGGTAATGCATAGTTGTCCATTGCTTTCTTGTAATTTGTAGATACAACAATTACAGAAAGAAGTCCAACCACAGCCGCAACCATAGCAATACCCAACACTAATGTATTTGAGTTTTTCAATCTTTGTTGGATTCTCATATTATTAAAATCGAAGAATCCTACTTTACTTTTTGATTTCTTTTGTTTTCCCATATAACTCCTCCCCAATTACATTTATGTTAAAATTATAGCATCAAATAATATTTTGCACAATTCTTTTTTGATATGCGTATGAAAAGCCAAATACGTCCAAAAAAAAAAAGAACTCCTCTTGACATTTGTATGCAAGCATACATGTCATCGGAGTTCCTTTTCATTGTCCTACTTTGCTTTTTAGTTGTTGATAAATTTATCTTCTTCGTTGTTCCAGCTGTAAAGGCTACGTACTTCTTCACCAACTTTTTCTACTGGATGTTCAGCAGCGATTTTTCTCATAGCTTTGAAGTGAACCTGACGGCCTGCTGGAGACATATCTAATAAGAAGTCTTTAGCAAATGTACCATCCTGGATATCAGAAAGGATTTTCTTCATAGCTTTCTTTGTATCGTCTGTGATAATCTTTGGTCCTGTGATGTAATCACCGTATTCAGCTGTGTTTGAGATAGAGTATCTCATGCCAGCGAAACCTGACTGGTAGATTAAGTCAACGATAAGTTTCATTTCATGTACACATTCGAAGTAAGCATTTCTTGGATCATATCCTGCTTCTACTAATGTTTCAAAACCAGCCTGCATAAGTGCACAAACACCACCACAAAGAACTGCCTGTTCACCGAAAAGGTCTGTTTCTGTTTCTGTTCTAAATGTTGTTTCAAGAACACCAGCTCTTGCGCCACCGATAGCTGCAGCATAAGCTAAAGCCATATCAAGTGCTTTACCTGTAGCATCCTGTTCAACAGCTACTAAACAAGGAACACCTTTGCCTGCCTGGTATTCAGAACGTACTGTATGTCCTGGTCCTTTTGGAGCAATCATAGTAACGTCAACATCTGCTGGTGGTTTGATAGCACCGAAGTGAATATTGAAACCATGAGCAAACATAAGCATGTTACCAGCTTCAAGGTTTGGTTCGATATCTTTTTTGTACATATCAGCCTGTAATTCATCATTGATAAGAATCATGATGATATCTGCTCTTTTAGCAGCTTCATCAGCTGTGAATACTTCAAATCCCTGTTTTTCAGCTTTTGCCCAAGATTTGCTACCTTCATAAAGACCGATGATTACGTTACATCCAGATTCTTTTGCATTTAAAGCATGTGCATGACCCTGGCTACCGTAACCGATAACTGCGATTGTTTTTCCTTCTAATAATGAGATGTTACAATCTTCCTGATAATAGATTTTTGCTTCTGACATATTTCATATCCTCCTAAAATAAATCCTTTGTTAATCCAGATAAACGACGTCTGTAGAACCTCTGGTAAGTCCTGTCAGACCAGTTCTTGCAAGTTCTAAAATTTCATAACCTACAAGTAAATCCATAAAAGCATCTAATTTGCTCTGGGTTCCTGTTAATTCAATAATCATGGAGTCTGTAGTAACATCCACGACTTTTCCATGGAAAATATCCGTTACATTGACAATAGCCTGTCGCTGTGTATCAAGAGCTCGGATTTTTACCAAAATAAGTTCTCTGGTAACAGATGCGCCTGTTTCAAGAACTTTGATATCTCTTACATCTTCCAATTTAGCAAGCTGTTTTTGAATCTGTTCTAGAATTTGTTCATCTCCTGTTGCAACAATTGTGATACGCGTATATTTGGGATCTGATGTTTCTCCGGAAGAAAAACTATCAATATTATAGCCTCTTCGACTGAAAAGTCCAGAAATACGACTTGTTACACCAGGTGCATTGTCTACCAAGAGAGACAAAACCTGTTTTCTCATAAGCATTCGCCCTCTTCATTTATTTAATAAATAGATAATATTACTATAATTAGTATTTGTCAAGCATTAATTACACTATAACTTGTAGTTATATTATTGATAACTCGAAATGTATTATCTACCAAAATAATCATCCAGTCCATTTGCAATTCCCTGCACCATCTTATTCTGGTAATCTTCAGATGCCATAAGTTGATCTTCTGTAGGATTTGTCATAAATCCCATCTCAAGAATTGTAACAGGAACAGTACACCAGTTAATACCACTCATAGTATCTGTTTCCCATACGCCTCTATTGTTGGCACCTGTTGCTGCAACAAATCCATCAATTACACAATCAGAAAGTCTTCTACTATCTGAATAATATGCAGCATTATATGGATTTGAAGAAGTTTGACAAATAGTCATAGCTCCTGATGCAGAAGAACTATCTGAACCATCTGCATGTAAACGAATAAATGCATCCGCACTGATATTGTTTGCAACTATCGCTCTTTGTGCATTACTAATATTGATGTTATTGGTTTCACGAATCATAACTACCTGGTAACCACGAGCCTGTAATTCTGCTTTTAATTTCATTGCTACTTCAAGTGTGAGCTGATATTCTGGTTTGCCAGTAGAAACGCCCGCTGTACCACTTGCAACTTTTGCTTTTGTAGTAGATGCACCTGGGCCAACAGGTTCTGTATTATAATTTCCATTTCCTTGATGTCCTGCATCGATTACAATTACTGTACCACTTAAATCCACATCACTTGGAATCACAATATCTGCTGCTGTGATTTCATCCATCTGCATGATAGTTTCTGGTACAACAACTACCACTTTTTCTAATCCAAGATACTCTGCAGAAACATATGCAATACCGTCATTGTAATGAATCATCTGCCATCCATCTACCGCTTCATTAATAGCAACAACTTCATCATTTGTACGTAATGTTCCAAGCTTTTCTCCTTCTGTAGATGCTTCAGCACGAACATTAACCGTAGTCTGTGCATACATAGTTGTTTCAGATTCTATAACTAGTTCTTCAGTCTCTTCCTCTGTACTCTGTGTATCCTCTATAGTCTGAGTTTCATTTTTTTGTGTATTGTTTTCTGTATTTTTATCAGCATTAGCATTTCCACATCCCGATAGGAGAAGAATGAAAACTAATAATAAAGACAAAATTTTTGCATATTTTCTCATTACTGTAAATACCCCATCTCTTTCTCATATTCTAAGATTAAAGTTGCATTTGCTTTTTCATATTCATTTAACATAGTTTGGTCATTAAAATCTTCTGCTTCAATTGTTCCTTCATACCAATCTTTAGCATCAAAATAATACTGTAAATCTTCTGTTAAAAAGCGTCTGCCATTTCTAGCATAGATTTCGTTTCTGGCAAATCTACACTGTTCTGGTGTTAAGTGTTCAATATCTTCTCTTGTAAGATACTCTACATTACTTGTTGGTAAAATATAGTCCGCTCCTGCACCAACCATTGCACTATAATTTGGATCAGTTAATACAGCATATGCATCTTCTACTGTTTCAGATTTAATAAGTGTAGCTACTTCAATACCTCTTACTAATAATTCTGCACGTGAAATATCTGTAGAGGAAACAGTACCATCTGCATTAAATTCATATAATATTGCTGTTGCGAAAATATACATTTCAGGAACAAGGTCTGTATTATAATATACAAGAGCAAATCCTTCTCCTGCTCCGTCTACATTATAGGTACTAGCAAAAGCTGGAAGTACATATGTTGTTATGTAAGTAACATCTACATTATTAAAATCAACGTTTGTCTCGTCATCATAATCCGATGCATCTTCATCATCGTAATACTCTTCATCGTCGTAATCTTCATCGTCATTGTATCTATCTTCATTATCGCGATCATCCGAAACATGACTATCATTTCTACCAAATACTCCAGACTGAACTAAAACATATGCACCAATACATGCTACAAGAGCAACAACAATTGCAACGATTGCAATAATTAAGCCTGTATTATTATTCTTCTTTTGACTATCTTTCGTAGCAGCTGCTACGGTCTTTGCAACTTGTGGTGTTGGCTGAGGTGTTACTACTGAAATTGGTTCTGGTTGTACTTCTACCACTGGTGTTTCTTCTTCGCTTTCCACAGTTACCTCTGGAATATCTTCTACCTTAATTTCTGGCAAAATATCTTCTACTACTGATGTTTCTTCTATTACTGGTGTAGGTACTTTAATCGGAGTACCACACTTAGTACAGAAGCGTGTTCCTTCTTCTACATTATTTCCACAATTTGTACAAAACATATTTTTCCCTCCGTTTTATATATTAAATCCATTCTTTATCATCATATACTGCTGTTCCAAATGCTAAAATTGGAACAAAAACAATTGGAAGAATCGCAATCCCTGCTCCGAACCACTTTGATTTTCCAAATCGTTCTGCAATTTTAAAACAAATATATAAATTTACTCCAAATACAATCACAGAAAGAACGACAGACGACCAAAACATCACAAATCCTCTTCCACTCATTGGTGCTCCATTCGAAAGTGCAATCATAAGTTCTCCAACTAGAGCAACGCTGCTAATCTTAGATAGAACTTGTGATACAAACCATGCAATCATATATACAATAAACCATTGTTGTTGTCCGGCTATTTTATATGTAATATATTTCTCATAAAATGGAATAAAAGCTTTCCATCCTTTTTCATTAGCTTTTTCAAACACTTTATACCAGCAAATAGCTGTAAATATCCATACGGCAACAAGTAACACCGTTGAAAAAGCACCAAACATTGTTAAAAACACTGCCATGATGTTTCCTCCTTTGTATGCATAAAATTCCAATAGAAATATAGTAGCACATTTGGTATAACTTTACAATTCATGACAATAAAAAAGACTAGGATTTCTAATAAAGAAACCCTAGTCTAATTATACTTATTTTTTTATTTTTTCAACTGGAATCTAGCTACCAAATCATGCATTGACATAGCCTGTGCAGACAATTCCTGACTAGTTGCTGAAGATTCCTGAGCAGCTGCTGAGTTAGACTGTACAACTTCAGAAATACGTTCAATACCAATATCAGCCTGTTCCACTGCATATGCCTGATCTTCTGAGTTTGCAGATAATGTCTTAGATGTATCTGCAATCTGCTGAATTGCATCTACTACACCATCTAATACATCTGCAGTTCTATATGCAATCTTACTACCTTCTTCAATTTCAAACAATGTATTACTTACAAGTTCTCTTGTATCTACAGCAGATTTTGCACTCTGATCCGCCAAATTACGAATCTCATCAGCTACTACTGCAAATCCACGTCCCGCTTCACCAGCTCTTGCCGCTTCAATAGAAGCATTGAGTGAAAGTAAGTTTGTCTGGCTTGCAATACTTTCAATTTCAGCAATGATATTTTCAATCTTCTTAGATGTCTCACTAATACGATTCATGGACTCAACCATGTTGCCCATTTCTTCACGGCTTAACTGAGCATCATTTGCACACTTAAGTGCCTGTTCATAAGCTTCACCAACACTTGCTGAATTATCTTTTAATCCATCCGATACGGTATTCATAGTAGCAAGCATTTCCTGAACTGATGCAGCCTGATCTGTAGCACCTTCTGCTAAATCCTGTGCTGCTTCTGCTAAGTTACTTGCACCAACATTAACCTGTGTAGCAAGTTCTTCTACTTCTTTCAATGCATTACTTACATTGATATTCATATTCTTAATAGCAACTAAGAGGCCTTCTAAGTCACCACAATATGCTACTTCACAATCAGATTCTACATCAAAGTTACCATTGCCCATTTCCTGACAAAGTCTCTGTACGTCAAAGATAATCATCTGAAGTCTCTCTGCCATATCATGAGAAGCATTCATAAGTCCTGCAATTTCATCTTTTGAATTCGATGTAGGGAATGGTGTCTTAATATCTCCTTCTGCAAATGCATCAAAACGATCTACTAATTCTGCTAATGGCTTTGCAATTCCTTTAGAGATTACACTTGCAATACGTTTTGCAATGATACTAGCTGTAACAACTAATACAACCATAAGAATTAAACATCCAATTTCAAGTGCTTCTAAAACAACTTCCATCTGATGTTCTTTTGCAACATTAATATCCATAAGTTCCAATGCTGCTTTATCTAAATCATCATATAATGGAGCAAGTTCTTCAATTGCCATATGCTGTGCTTGACGACAAAGCTCCTGATCAGTTGTTGCACCAATTGAAATTACTTCTGCCTCTTTTTCAAAATATGCTTCTAATGCATTTTCAATCTTCGCATAAGCAGCTTTTCCTTCTGGTGTAACCATTGTCTCTTTAATAGCTGCTAATTTTTCATAAGTTTCTACTTTATGTTCATCATGCATATCTACCATCATGTCAATTTCAGCCTGATCTTCATAACCGATAATTGCACGCATGTTAGAACGACATTCTGCATATTCATTCATAAATAAAGCAATATCACCTTGAGGTAATGCATAATTTTCCATTGCATGTTCAAACTGTGATACTGTAACCATCAAAGAAATGATGCCAACAACAGAACCAACTGAAGCAATGATAATAATCATATTGAAGGCTTTACGCAATCTCTCTTCAATACGCATCCCTTTAAAATTAAGATTAAATACTCCGCTTTTCTTTTTTGTTTGTTTCTTTTCTTTTCCCATACGTTTACTCCTCCCTCATCTTAGTGCATGACTAAGAGAAATAATTATATGTAAAATATTACTACAAAAATTTGCATTATTCAACATTATTCAGACAATTTCGACAATTGTATTTTAAAAATACAATTTTATCCAATTGAATTTTGCAAATCAAATTATAACCTTATTTTATCCAGTATCCCTGTTAGATGAGCAATTGTAACTCCGTAATTTGTCATTGGAACATGCTGTTTTTTCGCTCTTTCAACCCGACTCATCACATATCTACGGTTAAACATACAACCACCGCACTGAATGATTAAATCATATTCCGATAAATCTTCAGGAAAATCAGTTCCACTTACAACGTCAACGCTAAGTTTTTCTCCAAAACGTTTCTTAAGCATATTCGGAATCTTCACTCTCCCAATATCTTCTGTCAAAGGTGCATGTGTACAACATTCTGCTATCAGCACTTTTGAATCTTCCGTCAAAGCATCAATCTGCTTTGCCCCTTCCACATAGTATGGCAAATCCCCTTTATATGCTGCAAAAAGCACTGAAAAAGAAGTGAGCATACTTTCTTCTGGCTTAATTTCATAAACAGTTTTAAATACTTGAGAATCTGTAATAATAAGTTTTGGTGGATTTTTTAGCTGAGCGAGAGCCTGCGGCATTTTATCAGGTGTAACCGACATAATGACACACTTTTTTTCCAAAAGCTCTCGAATTGTCTGCACCTGAGGCAAAATAAGTCTTCCCTTTGGAGCCTGTGCGTCCTGTGGCATTACCAACATAACTGTGTCGTCTTCTCCTACCAAATCTCCTGTGATAAATGGAAGTTCAAAATCCTCTGGCATCTGACGTACTAAAGCATCTTTTACTATACTCATACCTTCACCAGTCTTGGCATTAATAAGAATTGGCTCTTCTTTTGCAAAACGAGAAAGTATCTTCAATATTTGATTGTGCTTTTCCATATATTTCTTTTCATCATTACAAATTTGGTTAATAAGCAAAAGAACTGGTATTTTTTCATCAACAAAAAAATTATACCATTCTTCTACCACCACGAGATCTATTTCTAAATCAATCTCATTATCAGCAATCATGACAATCGCCATATCACATTTTTCTGCAGCCTGTCGTGTACGCTCCATTCGAGCCTCACCGAGCTGTGTCGCATCATCAAAACCCGGTGTATCAAAAAATACACATGGTCCAAGTGGTGCAATTTCCATCGCCTTTGTCACCACATCTGTGGTTGTACCTGCTATATCTGATACGATAGACACGTCTTGACCTGTAAATGCATTGATAAAAGTAGATTTTCCGCTATTTGTTTTTCCAAAAATTCCTATATGGAGTCGATTTGCACTTGGTGTGTTATTCAAACTCATCCCTATATCTCCTTATACAAAAATTCGCTTGCGATTTCTCACAAGCGAACCGTGTTTCTTAAATTTCATTAGAAACGGAAATCACGTTTTCCTTCTGCGATATTATGAATATATTCTGTAGCAGTTGCTTTTACTTTTGGATTTGGAATTTTTTCTAATTCCTGTTCAATAAGCTTACCACCAATTTCTTTTGTTTCCGGACTAGCATAGTCCTCTAAATATTCCTTTAAAGTCATCAGAGCATTTGGATGACAACAGTTTAGAATCTGCATATTTTTACAAAGTGTCATAAAACGGTCTCCCGTTCTGCCCTCACGATAACATGCTGTACAGAAAGATGGTATATGTCCCATTTTGATAAGCCAATTTACCACCTCATCTAATGTTCTATTATCGCTAACATCAAACTGTTCTGTTGTTACATCTTCTTCAACTTCTGGCTCTGCGTAACCACCTACACTTGTTTTTGATGCTCCACTAAGCTGTGAAACCCCAAGTGGTAACACTTTTTCACGTACCGCCTGTGATTCACGGGTAGAAATAATCATACCTGTATATGGCACAGAAATACGAATAAGTGCACAAATCTTTGCAAAAGTATCATCATCGATTCCATTATCAAAAGTATCTGGGTCAATATCATCTGCTTTCTTCAAACGTGGAACACTGATGGTATGTGGTCCTACTCCATGCACTGCTTCTAAATGTTCTGCATGCATTAGAAGTCCGGCAAATTCATAACGGTATAATTCAAGGCCAAACAATACACCAAGACCTACATCATCAATACCACCTTCCATGGCTCTATCCATGGCTTCGGTATGATATGCATAGTCATGCTTTGGTCCTGTTGGATGCAGCTCTTCATAACTCTTCTTGTTATAAGTTTCCTGGAATAAAATATATGTACCAATACCTGCATCATGGAGCTTACGATAGTTTTCTACTGTAGTGGCAGCTATATTTACATTAACACGACGAATCGCACCATTTTTATGTTTGATACTATAAATCGTATCAATACACTCCAAAATGTATTCGATTGGATTGTTTACTGGATCTTCACCAGCCTCAATCGCAAGACGTTTATGTCCCATATCCTGCAAGGCAATAACTTCTTTTGCCACCTCTTCCTGTGTCAATTTCTTTCTTGCAATATGTTTATTCTTTAAATGATATGGACAATATACACAACCATTTACACAGTAATTGGACAAATATAGTGGTGCAAACATAACAATACGATTACCATAATAATCCTGCTTAATTTGCTTTGCCAAATCATACATTTCCTGAATCTTATCCTGTTTGTCGCAAGCTAAAAGTACAGAAGCTTCTCTATGATTTAAGCCTTTTCGTTCTCTTGCCTTATTTAAGATTTCATCTATAAGCTCAATATTATCCTTGTTCGCATCAGCATATGCCAATGTATCTAAAATTTCCTCATCGGAAATAAATTCTTCTGCTTTTAATGATTTTACGTCGTACATCTTTATCACTCTCTTATCTATTTTTATATAAGTAAATTACTTACATGTATTTTCTATTTTATATAATCCCCTCTGTTACACACAAGATCATACCCTATTTTCTCCATACGCAACCGGAGATTTGCATCACCTTCTGCCGCTTCATCACCTGTACATGCTTTATTATCATACAGCTTGTACTTTTCACGTACATCTTCTGGTGATAAATTTGGCATAACCACATTGGCCCCTGCTAAAACACCTAGTTCTCTTCCTCTTTCATGTATCGTTCCAAGTGCTGTTGTCGCCGGAAGTAGTACATGTGGATGAATCAGCCTAATAATTGCTAAAAGGCGGAGCGTCATATCCAAGGTGCCTGCATTTTCTTTTGAAAATGGAGTCTCTTTCTGTGGAATAAAAGGACCGATTCCTACCATATGAGGCTCTAATTCTTTTATAAATTGTAGATCTTCATACAAAGTCTCCATAGTCTGATATGGCGAACCTACCATAAATCCACAGCCGACCTGATAACCGATTTCTTTTAAATCGTACAGACATTGTTTACGATTTTTTAGACTTAATTCTGCTGGATGAAGTTTCCCATAATGTGCTTCATTCGCTGTCTCATGGCGAAGCAGATATCTATCTGCACCTGCGTCATAGTATTTCTGATAGCTTTCCTTTGACTTTTCTCCAATCGACAAGGTAATCGCACAATCTGGATAACTTTCACGGATAGAACTTACTATACCACAAATTCTCTCGTCTGTGAAATACCCATCTTCACCACCTTGTAAAACGAAAGTGCGATATCCTAGTTCATAACCCTTTTTACAACATTCTAAGATTACCTCTTTCTCTAGGCGATATCTTTCTGCACTTGCATTGCTTCGTCGGATACCACAATAATAGCAATCATTTTTACAGTGGTTAGTAAACTCGATAAGACCACGCTTTAATACTTGTTTACCATAGATTGAATCTGCTACTTCACGAGCTTGTGCATAGAGGAATGACACATCATCTTCTGACGCTGTAGTGAGGAGTATTTCTAACTGTTCTAGGTCTATATTCTGTTTTTCTTTTACTTCTCGTACGATTTGTTGATATGTCATATACTTACCAAATTCTAATATATTATTTTTTCTTTAACTTTACTGGGCTTTACGTTATTATTTCTAATAGTCTTCCCACATAATCATCTGCATGATTTATTGAAAACTCTCCATGGTACATATTGGGTAGAATTTGTATAAAACTATCCTGTAATTTTTCATGAATTATTTTAGCAGATTTTCTCATTGCGTGATTTTCTTTTTCTCCAACAAAAATTTGAACAACTGCTTCACACTCACTAATATCATCCTTTAAAGAATATGCTGAGTTTTCCTGTAAAAAGGCAATCATATCACTCTTTGAAATAGCACAAGTATCTTTGTAATACTCATCAAACAAATTGGGATTTATTCTTAGTGATTTGAATTGTAATTTTGAAAACCACTTATACTTTATCAAGCCATAACAACTGCCAAACGCAGGTTTAATCATAGAATATGTAAATTTTGAGGGTATAACAAGTGCACTTTCCACTATTGCATACTTACATATATTCTTGCGTTGAGATAGAATTTCAAGCAAAATCTGTCCTCCGAGTGATAGTCCTCCAATCATTAGAACCGAACCACCCAGATTACTATTTATAAATTCTATAATCTCCAACGCATTATTCTCTATCGTTGTAAAATGTTTATCACTGCCTGCATGACCATCTAATATAGGCATAATTATATGATAATCCGTTTCCAATATTTCAGCAGTTTCTTTGTAATTCCACCATGATAAACCACCACCGTGCAAGAGGATAATTACATCACTATTTTCTTTTCCATATTCTACATAATTCAAACTCTTTCACCTCTTTGTAAACTTCTATCCCAATTTTCTCTATATAGCCACGCAACCATTATCTACGTACAAAAGCCAGGGGAACCACAGTTCCCCTGACCCCCATATCTTTTAAAATTGACCTTAGTCATTAAACCCAACTCTTCCATTGTAGTGTGTATGTAAGAGTCTATGTGCTTTATGTGAGTTTGGTTTTCCAAGGAAATCATCATAAAGCTTTTTAATCTGAGGATTGTTGTGTGACTGGCGAAGTGTCTGTCTTTCATCCTCGCTATAAAGAGCTTTTGCTCTCTTTTCTTTGTATGTATCCATGATATCGTCATCTTCGTTTGGCAAGAAACAGCTTCTTACATATGGCTGTCCACCACCAGCGATACATCCGCCTGGACATCCCATGATTTCGATAAAGTGATATTTTGATTTGCCTGCACGAATATCATCAAGTAATACTTTTGCATTCTTCATACCGTGAGCGATAGCTACGTTTACTACTGTACCGTTGATATCAAGTGAAGCTTCACGGATGCCTTCAAATCCACGAACCTGTTCAAATTTAATTGCTTCGTGTTCTTTTCCTGTAAGCACAAAGTAAACCGTACGAAGTGCAGCTTCCATAACACCACCAGTTACACCGAAGATAACACCAGCACCCGTGTATTCACCCATAAGGTCCTGATCAAATTCTTCATCTGGAAGACGATTAAACATGATACCTGCTCTCTTAATCATACGAGCAAGTTCGCGTGTTGTAAGTACAGCATCTACATCTTTGATACCTTCTACCTGCATCTGTTCACGTTCTTTTTCATCTTTCTTAGCTGTACAAGGCATGATAGATACTACAAAGATATCCTTTGGATCAATATCATTCTTTTCAGCATAGTAAGATTTGATAATCGCACCCTGCATCTGGTGTGGTGATTTACATGTTGAAAGGTGATCTAATAAATCACTGTAATTGTATTCTGCGTAATTTACCCATCCTGGTGAACAAGATGTAATCATTGGTAATACTCCGCCGCCCTGGATTCTAGAAAGAAGTTCTGTTCCTTCTTCCATAATAGTAAGGTCAGCTGCAAAGTTTGTATCATATACTTTATGGAAACCAAGACGCTTAAGAGCTGCTACCATTTTACCAGTAACTGGTGTGCCAACTGGCATACCAAACTCTTCACCTAAAGCAGCACGAACAGCTGGAGCTGTCTGAACAACTACGTGTTTTCCAGCCTTAAATGCTGCGTCTACTTTACCAATTTCTGATTTTTCCATTAAAGCGCCTGTTGGACATACGCTTACACACTGTCCACAAAGGATACATGGTGAATCTGCAAAGGAACGATCTTCAGCAGGACCAACGATAGTCTTAAATCCACGATTCTGGAAACCAAGGATACCAAGACCGTGAGCGTTTTCACAACGAGCTACACAACGTCCACAAAGGATACATTTTGAAGTATCACGAACAATCGATGGTGTTAACTGATCTAATGTTGTTGGTGTTTTAACACCCTGGTAACGACCTTCACGAGCACCTGTAACAGATGCAACATATAAAAGTTCACACTGGCCATTTTTGTCACACTGCTGACAGTTCTGGTTGTGATTTGATAATAATAATTCTACAGATGCACGACGTGCTTCTGTTGCTTTTGGTGTAGAGATATGGATATCCATACCTTCGCTTACTGGGTTAACACAAGAAGCCACAAGACCTCTTGCACCAGTTACTTCTACTAAACATACACGGCATGATCCGTTAGAACATTCACCATGATTAAATGCACATAATGATGGAATCTCGTATCCACATGCTTTTGCAGCTTCGAGGATTGTCATACCCTCTTCTACCTGATAGGAGACACCTTCAATTTTAATATTTACTTTTGCCATTTGACTGCCCTCCTATTTACTGTTTCTCAATTGCTGAGAATTTACATGTTTCAATACAAGCACCACATTTAAGACACTTAGCAGCATCAATCTGGAAGGAAGCAAGTTTCTTACCAGGTGCTGTGTAATCTGTACGTGCAATTGCGTCTGCTGGACACATTTTTGCACACATACCACAACCAAAACAGTTGTCCTGAACGATAGTATAACGCATAAGATTTTTACAAATCTTAGCAGGACACTTCTTGTCTACGATATGAGCAATGTATTCGTCTCTAAAGTTCTTAAGAGTAGACATAATAGGATTTGCAGCTGTCTGTCCAAGAGCACATAAAGAATTCGCCTGTACTGCATTACCTAATTCTTCTAACTCTTCTAAATCCTGCATTGTACCATTACCTTCTGTGATACGAGTAAGGATTTCAAGCATTCTCTTTGTACCGATACGACATGGAGAACATTTACCACATGATTCATCACAAATAAATTCCATGTAGAACTTAGCAACGTCAACCATACAGTTGTCTTCGTCCATAACGATAGCACCACCAGAACCCATCATAGATCCTTTTGCTACTAAGTTGTCAAAGTCAATTGGTTCATCCAAGTGAGCTGCTGTTAAACATCCACCAGATGGTCCACCAGTCTGGATTGCTTTGAATTCTTTATCATCTGGGATACCGCCACCGATATCATAGATAAGTTCACGTAAAGTAGTTCCCATTGGTACTTCTACAAGACCAACGTTGTTTACTTTTCCACCTAAAGCAAATACTTTTGTACCCTTAGATTTTTCTGTACCGCAAGCTGCAAATTCTTCTGCACCTTCACGTAATATGTAAGGAACACAAGCGAGTGTTTCTACGTTGTTTACGATGGTTGGTTTGCCCCAAAGACCTTTTACTGCTGGGAAAGGTGGACGTGGACGAGGCATACCTCTCTTACCTTCGATAGAGTTAAGAAGGGCTGTTTCTTCACCACATACGAACGCACCTGCACCTAAACGGATATTTGCCTGGAAACTAAATCCAGAGCCCATAATATTTTCACCTAATACACCTGCTTCGTTCATCTGCTGGATAGCATTTTTCAAACGATTTACAGCGATAGGATATTCAGCACGTACATAGAAGTAACCTTCTGATGCGCCGATAGCATAACCAGCAATCATCATACCTTCGATAACTGCAAATGGGTTACCTTCTAAGATAGAACGGTCCATGAATGCACCTGGGTCACCTTCGTCACCGTTACATACTACGTATTTCTGATCTGCTTCTGTTGCATATGCAAACGACCATTTGCGACCAGCTGGGAAACCACCGCCGCCTCGGCCACGAAGACCAGAAGCTAAGATTTCATCTAATACTTCCTGCTGAGTCATAGATAATGCACGTTTTAAACCTGCAAATGCGCCATAACCCATAGCTTCTTCGATATTTTCAGGATTAATAACACCACAACCGTGTAAAGCTACACGTTTCTGCTTCTTGTAGAAGTTAATGTCATCCTGCTTAGTGACCTTCTTACCGGTGTTGGGCTCCACATACAGCAGGCGTTCAATCACTTCGCCGTTTTTGATATCCTTTTCGAAGATCTCGTCCACATCGTCCAGGGTCACCAGACGGTACAGGGTATCTTCGGGGTAG
>JAZPYQ010000046.1:0-3503 GCA_045544235.1 Agathobacter sp.
GTACCCCACTCATCAGTTACTGGGATTGCAAAAATAGACATAAAAAATCTCCTCCTTGTCTGCTGCCAGGGAGAAGTCTTTAAACTTACAATTCGCTTCCTTACGCCGGTACTAACCGGATCAAGTAGTGAGGGTCATATCTTTCGATAATCTCAGCCAAAGGCACCCCTAGCAAAAAATATTTTATTTACGTATTCTAAGATACAATATCTTACAAGGTTCGTCAAGGGAAAAGTGGGTTATAGTATAGTTGAAGAGATATAACTTCAGTTGATATTGCTTATAAAAAATAGGAATTGTCTGGAAATACATTTTTTCTTGTAATATGGCGCGCATAGGATTAAAATAATCAAAGTAAAGGAGATGCATACATGAGTGATGTAAATAAAATGATTACCAAGGAGGAATATAATATGTCATATGTAGATGAAGTAATCAAAAAAGTTTCAGAGAAAAATGCTCAGGAGCCTGAGTTCTTACAGACGGTAGAAGAAGTATTATCTTCATTAAAACCAATCGTAGATAAAAATGAAGAAGTATATAGAAAGGCTGCACTTCTTGAGAGAATGTGTGAACCAGAAAGAGTAATCGAATTTAGAGTTGCTTGGGTAGATGACAATGGTCAGACACAGGTTAACAGAGGATACCGTGTACAGTTTAATGGTGCTATTGGACCATATAAAGGAGGCCTTCGTTTCCATCCATCTGTAAACCTTTCTATTATGAAATTCTTAGGTTTTGAACAGACATTTAAAAACAGCTTAACAACACTTCCAATGGGTGGTGCAAAAGGTGGTTCTGACTTTGACCCACGTGGTAAGAGCGATGGAGAAATCATGAGATTCTGTCAGGCATTTATGACAGAACTTTATCGTCATATTGGACCAGACGTAGACGTACCAGCTGGTGATATTGGTGTAGGTGCAAAAGAAGTAGGTTATATGTATGGACAGTATCGTCGCATTAGAGGTGCTTTTGAAAATGGTACATTAACAGGTAAAGGACTTTCATTTGGTGGTTCTTTAATCCGTCCAGAAGCTACAGGCTATGGTGCAGTTTACTATACATGTGAAGTGTTAAAACATGAAGGTGAAACTATCAAAGATAAAACAGTTGCTCTTTCAGGTTTTGGTAACGTAGCTTGGGGTGCTGCAAAGAAAATTGCTGAATTAGGCGGAAAAGCAGTTACACTTTCAGGTCCAGACGGATATATCTATGATCCAGACGGAATCGTAACAGACGAAAAGATTGACTTCTTACTTGAAATGCGTTCTTCAGGACGTGACAAAGTTCAGGATTATGCAGACAAATTCGGTTGCCAGTTCTTCCCAGGCGAAAAACCATGGGGACAGAAAGTAGACATCGTTATGCCATGTGCTACTCAGAACGACGTTAACATGGACGAAGCTAAGAAAATCGTTGCCAATGGTGTTAAGTACTATATCGAAGTTGCTAATATGCCAACTACAAACGATGCACTTAAATACTTAATGGAAGAAACAGATACAATCGTTGCTCCTTCTAAAGCAGTAAACGCTGGTGGTGTATTAGTATCAGGCCTTGAAATGAGCCAGAACTCAGAACGTTACAGCTGGACAGCAGAAGAAGTAGATGAAAAACTTCACAGAATTATGATTGGTATCCATGATTCTTCAGCAGCTGCTGCAGAAGAATATGGCTTAGGCTACAACCTTGTAGCTGGCGCTAATATTGCAGGCTTTAAGAAAGTTGCAGAAGCTATGCTTGCTCAGGGTGTTTTCTAGGCATTGAGCACTTGGTGAAATTAATATCATGTATAAAGGTCTCGGGGGTGATTACGCTCTCGGGGCTTTTTTAATAAATTTTTTATGCTTTAACATTTTACAAACATACCCAGTTTAGACTATAATAGATAGGATAGGACATTATTAACACGAGAGTAGGAAAGGTGTTTGATATGAATAAGATTGGAATTGCAACAGATAGTCATAGTGGAATTACTCCAGCAATGGCAACTGATATGGGGGTTATGGTTTTACCAATGCCATTTTATGTTGATGAAGAATGTTTTTATGAAGAAGTTTCTATTACTAGAAAAGAGTTTTTTGAACAGTTAAATGCAGATAAAAAAGTATCTACTTCACAGCCATCACCAGAAGCAGTTATGGAATTCTGGAGAGAGGGTCTAAAGGAGTATGACGAAATCATATATATGCCAATGAGTAGTGGGCTTAGTGGTTCTTGTAGCACGGCTATGATGTTGGCACAGGACGATGAATTTGAAGGAAAAGTATTTGTAGTAGACAATGGTCGTGTTTCTACACCACTAGTACGTTCTATTATGGACGCTCAGGAAATGGTAGAAGAAGGGCTGGATGCTGCAAAGATAAAAGAAGTTTTAGAAGCAGAAAAAGAAAAGATGTCCATTTATATTGCTGTAGAAACCTTGGAGTTTCTGAAAAAAGGTGGACGTATTTCGGCAACTACAGCTGCGCTTGGAACAGCCTTAAATATTAAACCAATTTTAAAACTTGGAACAGAAGTGTTGGAAACTTATAAGAAAAGTCGTGGTATGAAGAAGGCAAAGAAAGAGATGCTTGAGGCTATTCGCAATGACTTGGATGTTACATTTAAGGAATATCACGACAAAGGAGAGGCATATCTTTTAGTAGCAACAAGTGCAGATGAAGAAACTACTGCGGCTTGGGTAGAAGAAGTAAAAGAAGAATTTCCGGGTATGGATGTATTAGCAGGAAATTTATCTCTTGGTATTTGTTGTCATACCGGAGAAGGTGCTTTGGGGGTAGGTATTTCTTGTAAACCAAAGCGCTCATAACAGTAAGGATAGATAAGAAAGAAAAGAGGCAGTTGTTGTGAATCGACTAGTAATGGTAGTGCTAAAAAACATAGTTCTGGTACCTACCGCATGGGTGAAGTTATGTCACTATGCGAAACACACAGATGAATATAGCTACGAAGAAAAATACAAACACATTCGATATATTTTAAAACATGTTTGTAAATCAGGAAATATTGATTTGCAGGTAACAGGTTTGGAAAATATTCCAAAAGAAGATGGATTTCTTATGTGTGGAAATCATCAGGGGATTTTTGATATCGTTGCAATTGTGGATAGTTTTGAAAGACCAATAGCAGGGGTTTTAAAAAAGGAATTGGGGGAAATCCCATTTTTGAAACAGATTGTTGAATGTACACATTCATATTGCATGGACAGAGAAGATGTGCGTCAATCAATGAAGGTTATTCAAAGTGTATCCAAAGAATTACAAGAGGGGCGCAATATTGTTATTTTCCCAGAAGGTACTAGAAGTAAAAATGGAAATGTCATGGGAGAATTTCATGCAGGTACATTTAAGTGTATAACAAAATCAAAGGCGCCAATTGTACCATTTGCATTGATTGATAGTTTTAAAGTATTAGATCAGGATGGATGTGCGCCATTAAAAGTGCAGCTTCATTATTTGAAGCCAATCTTTTATGATGAATATAAAGATTTAAAAACC
>JAZPYQ010000047.1:0-63561 GCA_045544235.1 Agathobacter sp.
ATGTACTGTAGATAATCAGGTAATAGGTGAAATTAAAAAAGGATTTTGCGTATTTATTGGTGTTTCTAATGAGGATAACACCGAAATTGCTGATAAAATGATTAAAAAGCTCATTGGTATGCGTATATTTGAAGATGAAAACGGAAAAACAAATTTAGCCTTAGCTGATGTAGAAGGAAGTTTATTATTAATTTCGCAATTTACCTTGTATGCAGATTGCAAAAAAGGAAATCGTCCATCATTTACAAATGCAGGTAATCCAGAGCTGGCAAATAGTTTATACGAATACATTATTGAAAAATGTAAGGAACAGGTTCCAAATGTTCAAACTGGAAGTTTTGGGGCTGATATGAAGATTTCCTTAGTGAATGATGGTCCATTTACAATTGTACTTAATTCAGAAGAGCTTTAAACAAATTTTTTTAACTTAATACCGTGTAAATACTTGTAAAATAAAGGGAAAATGCAAAAAACAGTAGTATCTAATTACTTGTTTTAAGATAGATATATTTATTCGCAAAAGTCTAGTTTAACGAATAGTTATTCACTAAAATAAGGCTTAACGAATGATTCTACATAATAATTTTATAAGAACATCAAAAAAGGAAGCTCTCTAATTGAGAACTTCCTTTATATGTATACTCTTTAAATTATTTTTCTGTTAACTCTATACCTGAAGATTTTTTTGCATCCATATATTTACGGAAATCTAAAATCAAATCAACAGCATGATCTACAGAAATTTTACTTGTATTAATTGTTAAATCATAACTAGAAGTATCGCCCCACTGCTTGCTTGTATAATAGTTATAGTAGCTAGCGCGTTGCTTATCGTTCTTTAAAATCATGTCTTTTGCTTTATTTTCTGTAATATCCATACGTTTACTAATGATTTTAATTCGATCTTCAAGTTCAGCACGTACAAATACATTGATTACATCAGGATTATTTGCTAAAGCATAATCTGCACAACGACCAACAATAACACATGGTTCTTTTTCTGCAATGTTTTTAATGGTATCAAATTGAGCAAGAAAAACTTTATGGTTTAATGGCATATCCAAGAAAGGCGCAGCCGCATAATTACCTGCAGAATAAGTATCCATTACAAGGGAATACAAAAAACTATTGGTTGGTTTTTCATCGTGATTTTCAAAGATTTCTTCACAAAAACCAGATTCTTTTGCAGCCTGCTGTAATAATTCTTTATCGTAATATTTTATTCCAAGTCGTTCTGCTAATTTTTGTCCTACAAGAAGCCCCATACTTCCAAATTCTCTACCAATTGTATATACCTGATGTCCCATAGATAAGCCCCCTTTTATATATTTTTTAACATAAAAATACTTTTTTATATTGTATCAAATTATGAATTAATTTTCAACTGTGACAGTAATTTTTCGAAATATTCTGGCAATGGTGCGTGAAATTCCATATATTCATGTGTAGAAGGATGAATAAATCCAATGGTTTTTGCATGTAAAGTCTGGCCAGTTAAGTTTTTAAATTGTGTTTTTCCACTAGCATATAAATTGTCACCAATTAGCGGATGTCCAATGCTAGACATATGGACACGTATCTGATGTGTGCGTCCTGTTTCCAGCTTAAATTGCATATATGTGTAGTTTCCAAAACGTGCGAGAACTTTGTAATGTGTAATGGCAGGTTTCCCGTTTTTATCATTAATAGACATTTTCTTACGTTCAATTGGATGTCTTCCAATTGGTGCATCAATTGTTCCCTCATCTTCTTTTACATTTCCAAAAACAATGCCTTCATAGATGCGATTTACAGAATGTATTTTTATTTGTTCTGCAATATTAATATGGCTATTGTCATTTTTGCAGACAATTAAAGAACCTGTAGTATCCATATCAATTCTATGAACGATACCTGGACGAATTTCTCCATTGATGCCACTTAAACTATCTTTACAATGAAACATGATTGCATTTACTAAAGTTCCGCTATAATGTCCTGCGGAAGGATGTACAACCATACCCTTTGGCTTATTTACAATTAATAGATCATCATCTTCATATAAAATATCTAAAGGGATATCTTCTGGTTCGATGGTGGTTTCTACCGCATCTGGAAAATGTATCGTAACAACATCATCAAAAGCAATATGATAACTTGCTTTCTCGGCTTTATCATTGACTAAAACACTATGTTCTTTTATTAATTTTTGAAAAAAGGAACGAGAAATATCTGGATAAATAATACTTAAATACTTATCAAGACGTTCTCCTTCCTGTTCTTCTAATACTTCAAAACTCTCAGTTTTCATAACTTTTTCCTTGAAATTTAATTTGGATTTAATTTATTTGGTCTTTGGTGGAAAAATTCGTTCGACATCTTCATCCTTATAATAGAAAATACCAAGTATTAACATAAATATTGCAGAACAGGTAACGTAAATATCCGCTACATTAAATATTGGAAAATCTATAAGTTTAAAGTATAGGAAATCAACGACATATTGTTGACTTGCTCTATCAATAAAGTTTCCAATGGCTCCAGCTGATAAAAAAAGTAAAACCATATCTAAATAATAAAAACGTTTTTCATTTGGAATCTTTGTATACAATATCCCAAATAATAGCAACATTACTATGGTTAAAATTACGAAAAATATCATTCTTACATTTAAAAACAACTCTGGATTTTCAAGAAAAATTTTAAAAGAAAATATATTATGCAATAACGAAATTGGATCCATGCCAAATGCTGCACTGGTATTTTCTAAATATTGTAATTCAAAGACATCTTTTATAATTGGAATTGCTGGTTGTCCTTTTAAAAACTTAACAGCTAAGTATTTAGTAAGTTGATCTAAAGCAACTAATATTGTCACAATGAATGCGCTTCCAAATAGTTGTTTTTTTGTTTTGGTTCCCATAATTACTCCTAAAACTATTTATAAAACGAGAATTTAACTCGTAGCTTTCCTTTTTTACTTGTGGTATTACAATTTTCGAATATAAAACGACTTTTGCCTCTTACTGAAATAATTGCCCCATCTTCACATGATTGATTGCAGTTTGTAATGCACTTTCCATTGATAAAGACTTTTTCGGAAGCAAGGTAGTTTGCTGCTTCTGAACGGGATAAATGAAATGCTTTGGCAATAATACAATCGATGCGATTAGATGCAATCATATCATACTGCTCTTCTAACTGAATATTTGCCTGTAAATGGCGATAATCACACTCTTCCGACAAATCTACCATAGTATGACGTATCTGTCGTAATTCGTCCATTATAAAAGGATAAATTTTTTCGTTACAAAAGACGTAATAATCATTTTCAAGACAAATAATATCTCCAAGGCAGCTACGCTCTATTCCAAGGTTCATTAATGCTCCTAAAATATCGCGATGCGTCAATTTTTCTGCGAATTTTGGATATTTTGGAACAATATGAATACATCGAATTGGATAATCCATTATAAACATAAGAGCATCAGGGATGAATGCAATCATCTGACGCTCAGCACTATCATATCCACCAAAAACCTGTGTGTTCGTGTAGAAAGAAGGTTTTATTGTATGATAAATATTTAGTTCATTTAAATTAAGGAAATCACTAAAAGTAGCGATTCCCTTAATATCTGCTTGTTTTGATAAATCTAATAAACGTTTTTTACATAACTCTTGTTCGTTCATAATTAAAATGTAAAGGTATTTCCTGTATCAAATGCGTCCATAAGATTCTGGATATCGCCAGAAATATCTACACCATTAGGTGTGGCAAGGAAGATGTAATTTGAAACTTTCTGTAAGCTTCCATGCATAGCATATGTAGCACCAGAGGTAAAATCGATAATTCTTTGTGCGATTTCGATATTTAAACCTTCCATGTTAATTAAAACAGTTCTACCAGATAATAAGGTATCTGTAATTTCAATTTCGTCTTCAATTGTTGTTGGTTTAATTACACATACTTCCATACCTGTTGTAGATACCTGCTTTCTTTGTGATCTTGAAATTGGAGTAAGTTTAGAAACTGGTTTCTTTTCTTCTTTTACTTCTACTTTATTTTCTCTACGAGTTGGTTTGCGTTTTGGTTCTTCATAATCATCGTCATCATCGAAGTATTCTTCGTTTGCGAATTCGTAATCGTCATCATCATCGCCATTTAAACGCATTACATCCAAAAATTTATCCATTAAGCTCATATTTTTCTCCACCTTACTTTATATAATTTCTTTCGCCAAAAATACCAGTTCCTACACGTACGATTGTAGCACCTTCTTCGATGGCTACCATATAATCGCCGGTCATTCCCATTGAAAGTTCATCCATACTTACATTATCTATGTTTTGATTATCTATGTCAACAGATAATTGCTTTATATTGCGGAAAATTGCTCGATTTTCTTCAGAATCAACAACATATGGTGCTACAGTCATTAATCCTTTGATGCGAAGATGAGGTAATTTCGCAACTTCTTTGACTAAATCCATTACTTCTTCTGTTGCTAAACCAAATTTTGTTGCTTCATTTGCAACATTAACTTCTATTAAGATATCCATAATACAATTATGTTTTGCAGCTTGTTTTTCAATTTCACAAGCTAATTTATAGCTATCTACAGAATGAATTAATGTAGTTTTTCCAATGAGATATTTAACTTTATTGGTTTGTAAATGGCCAATCATATGCCAACGGATGTCTTTTTCCATTACTTCGTATTTATCACAAAGTTCCTGGACTTTATTTTCACCGAAATCCCTTATATTTGCCTCGTAAGCTTCATTTAGCATGTCCACAGGCTTTGTCTTGCTTACGGCTATTAAAGTGACATCCTGGCGCTGTCTGCCGCTTATTTCGCATGCACGTTGAATGTTTGCTTCTACTTCTTTTAAATTTGCTTGAATCACTGATTAATACCTCTTATTTTGTTGTTAACTGATGTTCTTTTACTTCACTTGCATTTAAAGCAATATGATCGTAGAGAGCTATTCCGTACGCTGTTTTTGTCTCTACAATTGCATATTCTTTATTTTCATATATTATATTGATCTGCTTAAATACAGCATATCCTTTATTTATGTTATACACTCCAACTAGAGATGCGGTGTCGGTTCCTACTACATAAGATGATGTTGAATCAGACATTAATATAATATCACCATCCGACACATATTCACTATCTATATAAAAATACTCTTCTGTTTCATAATATACCGTAGGTTGTACAAGTTTTACGGTTTCAGCTCCGTCTACTACCTGTTTTACTAATAATCCTGCATTACTAGAATTTTCGACAGTAAAGAATTTTTTAGGAATTGTAAAAAATTCTTTTGATGTAATTGCAGATTGAGGAATCTTTAATCCTGTATCATCGCTCATAACCAATTCAATATCAATAAAACGGTCGGTGGCATAACGGACCATAGCTTTTCTTAAGGATAATTTCAAAAAGTAATTATCTTCTGATTTAATCAAACTACAAGATGCATTTGTAGTAAAATCATCTTTACAAAAACGAATTTTAAGGTTACTTTTCTCGTTTAATTCTTTTGCTAAAGACTCATTAATAGGAACAATAATACTCCAATCTTCGCTATTGATGCGTTTGTATACTGGTGTACTTGCTTCTACTTCGCTGTTTGAGAACAGTTGTGTTTCTTTATATGAATTATAGTTAAAATCAGATGATGTAATATCTTCAATTGTATAACCTTCAAAACCATCCACTTCATATACAATAATACCATCGGATGGAGAGGTATATTGAAAGAAAGTATTATTATTTTCAGCTTCAGTTACCTGTGAAGAAAGGTCAGCTAAGGCATTGATATTGATATTTTGAGCTATTTCAGAGTTAAGGTTGTTGTAAAATGTATAACTTTCTGAGAAACGATTGGAGTCGTAGTCATTTACAAAGGTATTAATTTCACCTGATATAGAAGTTAATGTTTCTGAAGAAAGCGAATTAGATACCGTAGATGCTTCTGTTATTTCATTGGAGATATTTCCAACGGTATCAATAGAATATACAACATCTGTAACAGATACTTTGGAACCGTTTTTTACATAATAATTGATATATCCGCTTTTTGGCGCATATTCAACAGTTTCATCTCTTACGATAATACCCTGGAAAATATTATTTGATGCAATTGTTCCCTGTTGTACCTGATATTCTGCGATATGGGTTTTCGTAAAATAAGAAAAAATATTAAAGAGAACATAGATAATGATAATAAAGAAAATTATAACTCCAATATTAAAATTGGAAGGATTTTTATATTTAATCATATTGTTTTTTTCTGTCAAAATAACCACCTCAAAATTGCTTGATTACACTTCTACTATTTTACCATTATTTATTTTTAAATACAACTCATACACCATGTATAAAGTATATTCTTTTTGTCAATACTATGAAAAAAATAATGGAGGAAAAAATCATGAAATGGCTTGATAATACGCTTTTAACTTTAGCAATCATCGGATGCGTAAATTGGGGGCTAATTGGATTTTTTAGCTTTGATTTAGTTTCATTTATCTTTGGGGATATGACCTGGCTTTCGCGAATCATATATGCATTAGTTGGTTTGAGTGGTGTATATATGCTTACATTTTACGGACGTATTCGTTCTGGTATGATTGATTAATTATGAAAAAAGCCCCAGCTATAAAAGCTGGGGCAAAAATATCGAATTATAAAGAAATTACAACTTTTGCTTTTGCACAAGCTGGAAGATCTTCTTCATTCTTAGAAACACTTAAGATAAAGCGTACTTTATATTTTTCGCTAATTACATCAAGTTTTTCGATTGCTTTTGTGATTTCATCTTCTGTATCAACATCTGCAATTGTAAGGAAACTGTCAAGATACATTTCTTCAAGATCATTATCCTGTGAGATAATTCCGCAAATAAATCCTACAAATTCATCACAGTTAGTAACTGGGTAATCCATTACATTGATAAGACGTACTTTGTTATTAAGTTCATACATATGTTTCTGACTCTTATCTAAATAAACAACGTTACCGTTTGCTGTCTGAACCGCTGCGTTTACCTTTCCTAAAAGTTCTTTGGTTTTTCCTTTTCCTTTTTCACCACAGATGATCTCTATCATGGCAATTTCCCCCTTGGACTTTATTATAGTTGTAAAAATATCTAAAAAATTTTTACTGATTAAACTAATTATAGAACATTTGCACATAAAATACAATTACTATTTCGCAAATTTAGATAAAATTTGATTCATTAATAAATACAAGTTGTGTGCACCGTCTGCTTTAAAAACAATACTAATAATATCTTCTCCAGCTGGATTTTTGGAATATAACACAAGGCAATATCCTGCATCATATGTGGTGCCGGTTTTTCCGCCTATAATAGTAAAACCTTCTGGAGTATCAACAGTTCCTAATTTGTAACGACTACTATTACGGAATGTTTTTTCAACGGTACCTCCATCAGCATCTGTGTAAACAACAGCTTTTGAAGTTGCACTAATAATTTCAACGAATTTTTCGTTCTTTATTGCTTCGTTGAAAATTAAGTACATATCATAAATAGTTGTATAATGTTCGTCATCTGGCAATCCGCTTGGATTTTTAAATTGACTATTAGTCGCACCTAATTTATGTGCTTCCGCTGTCATAACCTTTGCAAATTCTTCAACGCTACCTGAATGGTGTTCAGCTAGCGCTTCTGCAGCATCATTTCCACTATTTAGCATTAAACCATATAGCAAATCATTCACTGTAATACAATCTCCGGCTCTTAAACCACATACAGAAGAATCTTCTGCCTGGGTTGCAGCTTCTTCACTAATAATAACAAAATCACCTAGATTACAGTCTTTTAATATGATATATGCAGTCAAAATTTTTGTGGTACTAGCAGGATAAAGTTGTTTGAATATATCCTGGTTATATAATACTTCATTTGTTGTAACATTAAAGACTCCTGCTCCTTGTGCTACATAAGAATAGGTCTCTTCACCAAAATTAATGGTATTTGTTACACATAAATTTTGTGCATAATAATCTGTTTTAAAATTCTGTTCTTGATTTGTATATGAATTTTTATAAGAATATGCGTCGTATTTGTTTGAATATGTATTGCCTTTTGCTCCACAGCCAGTAATAAGAAGGCTAATAGCACATAAAAGACAAAGAATTCCTCTATTTATACATTTCACGCCACTCTAAATCTCCTCTATCTAATGATTTAATTAATAATTCAGCTGTAGCAAGATTTGTTGCTAAAGGAATATTATGTTCGTCGCATAATTTTACAATGCTATTAACATCTGGTTCGTGTGATTTAGGCTGTAATGGATCTCTTAAAAAAATCACAAGGTCGATTTCGTTATGTTCTATTTGAGCACCTAATTGCTGAGAACCACCTAAATGTCCTGCAAGATATTTGTGAACAGTTAAATTTGCCACCTCTTCAATTAGTCTTCCTGTTGTACCAGTTGCATAAAGTTCATTCTTAGATAAAATCCCTCTGTAAGCGATACAAAAATTCTGCATTAATTTTTTCTTTGAATCATGTGCAACAAGTCCGATATTCATTGAGATACCCTCCCCTTAATATTTTTTCGGTTGTAATCCAACATTTATAACAAACCCCATACCAATATATATTGCAATAACAGATGATAGACCATAGCTTACAAATGGTAATGGAACACCGGTATTAGGTAATAATCCGGTATTTACACCAATATTTACAAAGCTTTGGAAACCAATCCAGGCGGCCATACCACAACAGATCAAACGTCCTTGTAGATCTTTTGCTTTACTTCCAATAGAAATACATTCTACGACAGTTAAAAACAAAAGTCCGATAACAAGGGCACATCCAATAAAACCTAACTCTTCTCCAATAACTGCAAAAATAAAGTCTGTCTGTGGTTCCAAAATGTAATCTGCATTCTTCATAGATGTAGCTTCTGCGTTGTTCAGACCCTTCCCCCATAACTGACCTGAACCGATTGCCATAATGGAATTTTGTTGTTGCAGAGCAATTCCAGACCATCGTGGATCATTTGGATAAAGCCATGCCATAACACGTTTTAACTGATAAGGAACGCTCATTTCAGTAGATTGAGCTAATTGTATAACATAAGTTAAAAATACGATAATCACAGGTACAGCTATTGCCAACACTGTCATTACTATTTTATAACTTAATCCTGCAATAAACAAGAGCACAATAAAAATAAATGCTGTAACAAGCGTTGTAGAAAGGTCTGGCTGTTTTAATATAAAAATAAGAGGCAGACCAACAAATGCAAAGGCAAGAACAAGAGATTTTAAGGTACTTATTTTTTCTTGATATTTGCTAAAGAAATACGCAAAAAAAGCTATAATAGCAAGCTTAGCAAACTCAGACGGCTGAATGGATATACCACCTTCAGTAAGTTCTAGCCAGCGCTGTGCACCATTTACATTTTTACCAAATAACTCAACAAGAATCAGTAAAACCATCATTGCAGCATAATAGACCCATGGGAATTTTAGTAAAAATGAATAATCCATAAGGGATACTGCAACCATAATACAAAGACCTACTCCAAAACCGAGAATTTGTTTCGGTTGTAAATCCGGTCTTGCACTACCAATAACAAAAATACCAAGAATGGTCAACGCGCATACATATATAATTAGTTGAAAATGAAAATCTTTCAGTTTGTACTGTTTAAACATATTATGCTCTTTTCTTATTTTGCTTTAGTGTAATCTTTACCTCAAACATATCAGCTGAAACATCAAAATATCGGCTTACAAGATTAGATATTTCTTTTTTTAGACGTGAAATATCCGATGCAGAATATTCTAATGTATCTGATTCCATCATAAGTTTTAAACGCTCTTTTGCTATAGATGACGAATTTTCTTTATGAAATATCATAGATGTACTCCTCTCCTTCCAAATTCATTTCGCTTGTCATTTGTTCAGATAAGTACATAAATTGTCTCGTTGCTTTTGAGCGCATAGTTACAACAGGAACACCTTTATTTTGACTAATAACAATCTTATCATCATGAGGTATTGTTCCTAATATAGGAATATCAAAAAGTTCAGAAATATCTTCTTTGGATAACATATAGTTCTTACGTACCAATCGCTCATTATATTCATTAATAATAAGCTCTACTTTTGGAATTTTTGTAGCATTCAATAAATGTAACACTCTGCTCGCATCTTTAACTGCTGATATGTGCGGAGTTGTTAAAAGGATTGCTCGATCTGCTACAGATGTTGCAAAACGAAAGCCCTGATCAATTCCTGCAGGACAATCGATTAAACAATAATCAAATTCCATTCTCAAGTGATTCATTAGTATTTCAAAGGCTTTGTAATATTTTTCTAAAGGTAAAGTCTTTAATGATGCAGGAATCATATATAGATTCGGGAAACGCTTGTCCTTTATCAATGCTTGATTTAATCTGCATCGGTTTTCTAGCAGGTCAAGAAGATTGTAATTGATTCTATCCTCCAGACCCATAACAACATCTAAATTTCGAAGTCCCATGTCAGTGTCTAACATTACGACTTTTTTATCTAACTGTGAAAGTCCTGCTCCAATGTTGGCAATTGTTGTTGTCTTGCCTACACCGCCTTTTCCTGAAGTGAAAACAATTGTTTCACCCATGAAAATTAACCTCCTGTTAGTCTGTAATATTATTGCTATAAGAGCTATTTGCTCCTGAAGCTTTTAATGCTAAAATCTCTTCTACTGTCTGGGTGCCAAAATATACAGATAAAATATTTTTGGAAACAGCAGCTGCATTACTAGATGTATATCCATATGCAATACGTGTAGCAATCGAGATTTGTGGATCTTCGTAAGGGGCATATCCTACGAATAAAGCGTGGTTTGGTCGGTTGGATACCTGCTGTGCAGTACCAGTTTTACCTGCTACCTGTACATCAAAACCACTAAAACTACTATTGTTCTGACACACCAGATTCATACCATATCGAATGGTACTCCACTGATTTGCAGTTAATGTTGAGCTAATGTCTTCATAAGAAGGTACATAGCTTGTTAATGTATTTCCATCACGATCTACGATTTTGCTCATAAGCTGATAATCGTAGAGTTTTCCGGTAGATACCGCTGTAACATATCGAGATAAGGCTACTGTAGTAATATTATTGTTACTCTGTCCAATTGCAGCCATTACAGGGTATTCTGTTGCAATAGAAGATTCTGATTCTGCAATTTCAAGGCCAGTTTTTTCATCTAAGCCAAAAATGGATGCATATTCCTGGATGTACGCAATACCATTTGCGTCATTGTAAATACCAGTATCTTTTTCAGCTAATCCGTAACCGGTTGAATAAAAATATATGTTACAAGAATCTTGAATTGCTTCTGCAAGTGTTTCTTCTTTATGTGTTCCGGATGGATAAATCCAACATTCAGGTTTGTTATCTACTTCTTCATATACACCAGTACATTCAATTATTGATGAAGTTGAAATAACATTTTCAGCTAAACCTGCAGTAGCTGTTAACATTTTAAACGTAGAACCAGGAGCTGTTTTCTCCTGAGTAGCATAGTTCCACTGTGGATTTGAATTATCATCATTTAATTTTGCATAATACTCTGAATCAACACCATTTGCCAATTTATTATTATCATATCCTGGATAACTCACTAGCGCCTTAATTTCACCCGTGTTTACATCTGTAACAACACAGGAACCTGTACATGGATCTAGTGCTAACTGAGCTGGTGTGATTTCAATATTATTAATTTTTTCAAGGATAAAACTATATGGATTGATGCTGCCATTTTTTAATTTTGCATATGTGTCATCATCATAATCTAAAACACCTTGCTCAAATAATAATAAGCAAAGTTGTTGTCCTGTAATTTCATTTTTTGGAACCATGTATTTAAATACATATTTAGCAAACTCTTTGTCAGAAGCTGCTTTTGTGAAAACATAATTACATAATGCATCATACACTTCTGAGGTATCTGCATATTTCGAATCCACGTTTAACATACTAATGTCAATCCATTGCTCTGAAATACAATAGCTTAAATATTCTTGTGGACTTAAATCTCCATCACGCCAATCAATGTACACTGGATCTGTGGTGTCTATTTTGGATGTAACTAGTATTTCATCGCGTTTAAGTAAATCAATAACATAAGTTACATAGTCCAAAAATTCTTCTGACATTTCATTGTTTGTTAGAGGAGTTGACGAATAGAATTGTGTATTCAATTCGTCAATTGCTTCGTTTTGCTGTACTAAGAAATTTGCATATACCAATTGCTCTGTATCAGTTGCATCCGAATCATCCAACTGTGCAATATCTACAACATTATTATCAATCAATGCAAAATATACATCTGTCATAGAAATGTTACCACTTTGAATATTGGAATAAACGATACCAGCAATTTCCTGTTCCAAAAGCAAATATACATTTTTTTGAAGAGTTGCATCAATTGACAGATACAAATCACAACCAGCAATTGGCTCCGTACTACTAACAACTTCCTGAATACGTCCAACTGTATCCAAGTATACCACCTGCTTACCATTCATTCCTCGTAAATAGGTTTCATAATATTGCTCAAGACCAGATTTACCTATGGTATCTTCTGTGGTATAAGTGTCATTAACATTCTTTAATGCTTCATATTCTGCATCGGAAATCTGTCCAGTATAACCAATTAAAGAGGCAAAATATATACTGTCGTTATATTTACGAATCATATCTTCTTCAATAGCAATACCAATCCATTCGTCAGAATGTTCGTTGATATATGCTACTGTTTTATCGCCTACATCCTGTGCGATAATTGTAGTCTGATATCTGGAATAAGTAGTTGATTTCATGGCGAAACGAATTGAAATAACTTCATAGGCAGTTCTTTGATCATAGGAATCATCCAAATAAAATTGTGACGCCAGATAAGTCATAACCTGTTCTGCTGTCGCAGATGCTTCGTTGAACCCAAAATCATCGTTATATTCAAGTTCTTCATAAGAACTCTCTCCAAATACATCAGCTAAAAATCGTTTTAACTGATTGCCACTTACGTTGTAGCTATAAGTGCCATCTTCGTTTAAGTCAATACCAAAATTATTGTTATATAGCGTTTCTTCGTTTTCATGGAGCATTTGTACAATGTCAGCAAGTTGTGGGTTTAAAGCATTACTTTTTGCTCTACCGTTTTCATAAGAGCCACTATCAGAAATAGTAATAGAATATGCCAATTCATTGTATGCTAACAGATTACCGTTGCAATCATAGATGTTTCCACGAGTCGCTTTTGTAGTCAATGTTTTTTCAATTCGCATTACGAAGTTTTCCTGATACATTTGTCCATTTACAATCTGTAACGAAAAAACACGAATTAAAATCATTGAAAAGAGAAGAAGCATGACTGTGGAAAGCACAAGCAATCTTGACTTAAACAATCGATTTAGAAAATCTTTTATATCATAAATCAAATTTTATCGCTCTCCTTTTCTCGTATGCTTCTAGTTTTTGGTTGATTTTTAACAAAAAGAAGTATAAGAAAATGGTAATTACCATGGTGTATACCAATTCTGGAATAATGATACTAACCAGATAATAACCAAAGTCATAACGACTTCTTGTTAAAAACAAAATTAAATATACCAACAAATTGGCTACCACATCACTTGCAGCTACCAACATCATTGGTTGTTTAATATCTTCAGGATAAAATGTTTTTTGGAATAATCCAGTAATATATCCAATATACATATAAAGTAAAGCATATACTCCTAGATAAAAACCACAAAAAATGTCAATAAGAAGTCCAGAAAAAAAGCCAATATACATGCCTTCTTTCTTTCCGCGCATCAATCCAAAGGATGTTACAACGATAATTAATAGATTAGGCGCAATACCTGCGAAAGAAAGTGCCTGAAATGTTGTGGTTTGTAACACAAAACATATGGAAATTATAAGAAATAATACGATTTTCCTTGGCATTTTTCACTCCTATTATTGTTTTACTCTGCTTCTGTACTTTCTGAAGAGGTTGCTCCTCTTCCAGTATCCTTTAATTTTGTGATTACAAGGACTTCTTCTAAATGTTCAAAATCTACAACCGGTGTAATAGTTCCAGTTTTTGTCAAATTATTTGGACCATCTTCAATAGACGCAATATATCCAATCAAAATTCCCTGTTGGTACTGGTCTGATACATATGATGTAACTACAGGGTCTCCAACTTTTACTTCGTTCTCAGCATCACGAAGACCTGAAAAGGTGATTACCATTGATTCATTCATGGCTTTTAAATCACCACTAACATTGAAATTATCTCCAGTAGATGGAATCATAGCACTTACATTGTTTGCATCATCAATAATACTACGAACTTTTGCATAATTTGGTCCTACATCAGTAACAATACCTACTAGTCCACTGCCGGCAATAACGTTCATCCCTTTTTCAATACCATGATTGGTTCCACGATTGATGGTAAAAGATGAAAACCAGTTTCCACTATCTTTTGCCACAACACTAGCTGCTACTTTTTCGTAAGTAGGGTATTTGGCGTCTAATTCATACAATTCACGTAAACTTTCAAGTTCATAGGTTTCAAGTTTTGTATTGGTAAGCTGAATTGTTAATTCATCCACCTGTGCTTGCAACTGTTCGTTTTCTTCTAATACTTCTTCAAGGGTTCTAAAATCGTTAGCTGTATCAAAGAACCATTCACCAGTTGTATTCACGCCTTGTTGCATAGGAATAAAGATATATCCAGCAATAGCGTTTAATGGGCCACCACCAATGTTAAAAATAAGACTAAGGAAAATAGCCAAAGCACAAACAATTGTAAGAATCGCAAGCATATATTTAGTTTGTATTTGCTTCTTTTTACTATTACGAATTCGTTTCATAAGCCCTCGTTATTTTTTCATAGTAAATGGTAATTTTCTATATTTGGAATCAGATACAATTTTAACCAATCCACGAACTGCACTTTCTTCTGGTGCGTCAGTTGTATTTACTTTAATATTTGTGATTTGTTCAAATAACTTATCTAAGTTGTGAATCATAGATCCACCACCTGTAATATAGATACCAGCATGAATAATGTCTTTTGCAAGTTCTGGCGGAGTTCTCTCTAAAATAAGTTTGATTGATGTACACACAGATTCTAATACGTTCTTCATAGCTGTATATACGACTTCAGCACTAACATCCATTTCGATTGGAAGGCCACTTACGAGGTCACGTCCCACAATCTTCATAGATTCGGTACGTCCTGGAAGGCCTGAGCCAATTGTTTCTTTTAATGTTTTAGCAGTCTTCTGCCCGATAACTAAGTTATATTCTTTACGCATGTGGCTGATAATTGCTTCATCAATACGATTTCCACCAAAATGTAATAATTCACTAAGCACCAATCCACCTAATGAAATAACAGAAATTTCTGTGGTATCTGCACCCATATCAACAACCATAACACCTGTAGGCTGGTTTACATCTAAACCGAGCCCAACTGCATCTGCAATTGGTTTTTCGCATAAAAGAATGTTCTTTGGACGAATTTTATTTTTGTAGAACATGTCATAGAAAGCACGTTTTTCCACATCTGTAATATCTGTAGGAACAGCTACAATAAATTCTGAACCACGGAGCTTACTCTTCATCTTATCTTCAAGGAAGGTAATAATCATGGTCTGAAGGAAGTTGTAGTCAGCAATTACACCACTTACAACAGGAAAAATTACCTGAATAGATTCAGGAGCTTTTTCAAACATAGCATATGCATCATCACCGTATGCATAAATCTGATTTTTGTTAATAATCGCAACTGTATTTTTCTCTTTCATAATTTTTCCAGTAGCTTTATTAAATACTTTGAAGTTGCAGGTTCCAAGATCAATACCGTAAATATTATTGTTCATTGTTGCTCTCCCCTTTTCTCGTGTTATTGTATTTGTCCGTTTTCTTTAAAACTATAGTATTTTTTATCCCCAATGATAATATGGTCAACCAGTTCTAATTCCAGAATACGTGCCCCTTTTTCTATCCTTTTGGTAATTTGGATATCATCTTCACTTGGAAAGGAATCTCCACTTGGATGATTATGCAAGATAACAAAAAGAACCGCTTCATAATCAAATGCATGTCTAAAAATATCACGAGGTGATACATAAGCAAAATTTACGCTTCCTTTTGATATTTCTACATCACCAAGAAAATTGCATTTTACATCAAAGAAGGCACAAATGAGCACCTCTTCTTTTCGATGCCTGAGCTGTTCCATATAATAATTTGCAACAGACTCAGGGGTGTTCATTTTTAGATGATACCCGCTTTTTGTCTGAGAAATTCGTTTGGAAAGTTCTGCAATTGCTTTTAACTGTATTGCCTTTACTTGCCCAACTCCAGGAAATCGCATTAAATCGCGATAAGATAAATCATATAAATTAAGCAAATTATTGTGATTTCCTGTTAGAATCTGTCTAGCAATATCCAAAGAAGTTTCGTTTGGAGTGCCACTTTTTAAAATAATGGCTAAAAGTTCGGCATCTGATAAAGATTTCTCTCCATGTGCTATGAATTTTTCATAGGGTCTTTCGGATTCTGGTAAGGTTTTCATTGTAAAATGTTTTGACATAGTATTTCCTTTCTCTCTCCTCGAAAACACGCGTCAAAAACATATTTTATCAATCACTCAATTATATCACATATTAGTCTAGATTCACAAGGTTACGCTCATAAAGTTTTTGTAAACTCATAAGAATTCCGAGCTTAGCATGATACCAGGTAAGTCCGCCCTGAAAATATACTGCATATGGTTCTTTTACAGGTCCATCTGCAGATAATTCGATGGAGGAACCCTGTACAAATGCGCCAGCGGCCATAATAACATCACTGTCATATCCAGGCATTGCCCATGGTTCAGGAGTTACATAGCTATCAACTGGTGCTGCGGCCTGAATTCCTTCGCAAAAAGCAATCATAGCATCTCTATTTCCAAATTCAACTGCCTGAATAATATCATGGCGGCTTTCTGTACTGTTTGGAACTACTTTATAACCTAATTTTTCATAGATGTTTGCTGCAAAAATGGCTCCCTTTAAAGCACCGGCTGTTACTGTTGGTGCAAGGAAAAATCCCTGATAAAAGCTTTGAATAACGCCTAAAGAAGCGCCAACTTCTTTTCCAAGACCTGGTGAAGTAAGTCGGTAAGCTGCATTATCAACACATTCTTTTTTCCCACATATATAGCCACCAATTGGAGCAAGTCCTCCCCCTGGGTTTTTGATTAATGAGCCAACAATCATATCAGCTCCAACTTCGAGTGGTTCTTTTTCTTCTACAAATTCTCCATAGCAGTTATCTACCATACAGATAACGTCTGGCTTTATATTTTTGATAAATGAGATTAATTCTCCAATTCTATCAACAGAAAGTGTTGGTCTAGTTGCATATCCTTTAGAACGCTGGATAGTAACCAATCTTGTTTTTTCATTAATGGCATTTTTGATACCATCCCAGTCAAAACCACCGTCTGGTAATAAATCTACCTGTGCATAGGTAATACCATATTCTGCTAAAGACCCTTTTGATGGACGAATACCAATTACTTCTTCTAAAGTATCGTATGGCTTTCCAACAGGTGATAATATTTCATCGCCTGGACGTAAATTTGACATAAGTGCTAGTGCTAATGCATGTGTTCCACAAGTAATCTGAGGACGAACAAGTGCATCTTCACCTTTAAAAGTATCTGCATATACCGCTTCTAAGGTGTCGCGTCCCATATCATTATATCCGTATCCAGAAGACTGGTTAAAACATTCTGCACTGACTCTATTTTTCTGTAATGCATTTAAAACCTTTAACTGATTTAGTTCTGCTGTAGCATCAATTTGTTCAAAACGAGGTTTTAATTCTGCTTCAATTTTTTCCCCAAATGCAATTACTTTTTCTGAAAGCCCCAGTTGTTTGTACTGGTCTAATAAAAGCTGATTCATAACGTTATTACTCCTTTATGATTCCTTTTGTATTTAATACACAACAAATTTCTTCTAAAATTGCTTTTTCATCATAGTTAAATTTTTCTTTGTCTAACCATATAACTTCGCGTTCTCTACGGAACCAAGTCAACTGACGTTTTGCAAAATGTCGTGTTTCTCTTTTAAGTATATAGATAGCTTGTTCTAATGTGTATTTGCCATCTAAATAATCTAAGATTTCTTTATATCCTAATCCTTGCATAGATACCATATCTCTATGATATCCCATGTCTTTTAACTTTTTTACCTCTTCTACTAAACCATTTTTAAGCATAATGTCTACACGTAAATCAATGCGTTTGTATAGGTTATCTCTATCATCAGTCAATACAAAGTATGCAAAATTGTACGGAGATTCTTTTTTCTGTTCTGCTTCGTTATGCTCTGAAATTGGTTTTCCAGTTAGATGATAAAACTCCAAAGCACGAATAACACGTTTTACATTATTTGCATGAATTTTATCAGCAGAAACAGGGTCGATTTTACAAAGTCTTTCATGAAGAGCTTCATTTCCCTGTTCTTTGGCAATTTTCTCTAGTTCTGCACGATATTCTTCGTTGCAGTCTTGATTATCAAAATCAATATCATATAAAAGTGCCTGAATGTAAAAACCTGTACCACCTGCCACAATAGGTATTTGTCCATTGGCATAGATTTCATCTAAAGCTTCCTTTGCTTTCTGTTGAAAAACCACAATATTAAATTCATCAGATGGCTCCAATTCATCGATAAGATAGTGTTTTATTCCTTCCATTTCATCTGGCATAATTTTTGCCGAGCCAATATCCATGTGCTTATATACTTGCATGGAATCAGCGGAAATGATGGCACCATTCACACGTTTCGCTAATTCAATGGAAAGTGCTGTTTTTCCAACTGCAGTTGGACCAGATAAAATAATGAGTGGTTGTTTTATCATTAAATAATCCTCTTGAATTTCTTTTCAATTTCGTATTTTGTCATGGAAATAATAGTTGGTCTTCCATGAGGACAGTTGTATGGATTGTCTAAAGTTAATAATTCTTCTACTAAGGCATCAAATTCGCTAAAACTTAAGTTTTGATTACCTTTTACTGCCGCTTTACATGACATGGAAGCTACCTTTTCCAAAATCAGTTCTGGAGTTTCCCTGCCTGAAAGATTTGAAAAATCATCTAACATTTCAATAAACAAATCTTTCATATCTACTTTAAATAAATTAGCTGGAACAGCACTAATCATGTACTCTTTTCCGCCAAATTCTTCTACTTCATACCCCATTTTTGTAATCTGATCCTTATATTTTTCTAACATAAGAATTTCATTTGCATCCAAACTTAATATGATTGGTGGACTTATGGTCTGGGAAGTATATTCTTTTTCTTTTAGTGTAGCCATTGTGCGTTCATATAAGACTTTTTCATGAGCAGCATGCTGGTCTACAATAAAAAGCTTGTCTTCAAATTCCACAAGCCAATAAGTTTTAAATAACTGACCAATAATTCGATGTTTTTTCTTTGCATCCTTGGATAAAAATTCACTACTAAGAGACTCCAAGGTGATGTTTTCGTATTTAACATTTTCAGTTTTATTTGTATCTGTTGTATTATGAATAATTTTCTCTGTAATAGGCTGGTCGTCTTTTAATACGCTATCCATAATACTTGCATGAAAACTTGGTCTTTCAGACACTCTTGTCTGTACTGGGCGGGAATGCTCTGGATATCTTACTTCATAAGGGCTATCTTTTCCCACGCTTTCACGAATCTGATTCAAACGTCTTGCTTCAAATGGTTCTGGGATTGATTCTTTGTACTCTCGCAAAATTTGAGGAGTTTTCTTTTCTTCTGTAACAGGAACTTCTGGAATCATTTCTTTTTGAGAAAGAATTTCATATAATCCATCACAAAGATAGCGATAAACTTTCTGATTATTATCAAATCGAAGTTCCATTTTTGTAGGATGCACGTTTACATCCAAACTTTCCCCTTTGAACGTAAAATATAAAACGCAAAATGGATATTGGTGTTGCATCAAAAAGCTTTTGTAAGCTTCTTCTATTGCTTTTGATAAAAGCTGACTTTTTACATATCTGCCATTTATGAAATAAATCTCATAATTTCGATTTCCACGAGTAATAATAGGTTTTCCAATATATCCAGTTACAGAAAACAATTCATTTTCTATATTTACTGGCAATATAGAACTAGAAATATCCCTGCCAAACACATGATAAATCAAATCTTTGATATTTCCATTTCCAGAAGTATGTAATTTGGTCTGGTTGTTTTGTATAAATTTAAAAGAAATATCAGGATGTGAAAGAGCAAGTTTTTCAACCATATCCGCGATATATGAACCTTCAGTCTGGGCGGATTTTAAAAACTTCTTTCTGGCTGGTGTGTTGTAAAATAAATCCTTTACCAAGAAAGTGGTTCCGTCTGGTGCACCAATTTCTTCAAGCGTAATTTCTTTTGAGCCTTCAATTTGATAGCGAACACCAGTTAAAGAATCTGGTGTTTTTGTAATCAACTCTACTCTTGATACGGCTGCAATACTAGAAAGCGCTTCACCGCGAAACCCCAACGAAGAAACACATAACAAATCTTCTACGCTTCGAATTTTACTAGTTGAATGGCGTAAAAAGGCAAGTGGAACTTCTGATTTTTCAATACCACAACCATTATCAGAAATTCGAATAAAGCTAATGCCTCCTTCTTTAATTTCGATAGTAATAGCTGTTGCTTTTGCATCAATGGCATTCTCCACTAATTCTTTCACAACAGAACTTGGTCGTTCAACCACTTCGCCTGCAGCAATTTTATCGATTGTATCTTGAGTAAGTAATGCTATCTTGGACATAAAGTCCCCTTTCTATTCCTTGTTATTATGAATTTACCAACGATTTTTCACTTTGTTTTGTAATTCATAGAGCTTATTTAAAGCGTCTAATGGTGTTAAATTGCCAATATCTACATTGCGAAGTTCATCGATAATATCATCGTCACTAATTGTGTCAAATAGACTCATCTGGGTTAAATCCACTTCGTCTAAATGTACTTTTTTGTTTTTCTTAGAAGAAGTATCTACAGAAATATTTCGTACAACTTCTGTTATATCGTTTTCAATTAATTCATTAACGATTTCTTTTGCACGATCAATTACAGTATCTGGTAAACCTGCCAGTTTCGCAACCTGAATACCATAACTCTTATCTGCTCCGCCCTTTATAATTTTACGAAGGAAAACAATATCATCACCTTTTTCTTTTACAGCAATGCAATAGTTGTTTACACCGCTTAATTTTCCTTCTAATTCCGTTAATTCATGATAATGAGTGGCAAATAATGTTTTGGCACCAATAAGTTTTGTATTACTGATGTGTTCTACTACTGCCCATGCAATACTTAAACCATCGAAAGTACTAGTACCTCGTCCGATTTCATCTAGAATAAGTAATGAATTGGAGGTAGCATTGCGTAATATATTAGCCACTTCGTTCATTTCCACCATAAAAGTGCTTTGTCCAGAGGCTAAGTCATCAGATGCACCTACACGGGTGAAAATTCGGTCTACAATACCAATGTTGGCAGAAGCTGCTGGAACAAAGCTACCAATTTGTGCCATAAGTACAATTAAAGCAGTTTGACGCATATATGTAGATTTACCAGCCATATTTGGACCTGTAATAATAGCAATACGGTTGTTACCATTGTTTAAATAAGTGTCATTATCGATAAACATATCATTGGTAATCATTTTCTCAACAACAGGATGTCTACCATTTTTGATATCAATGATTCCATTCTCGTTAATTTTTGGTTTGCAATAATTATTTCTGCTAGCAACCAAAGCAAGGGAGGCAAATACATCAATTTTTGCTATCGCTTTTGCAGTACGCTGAATACGCGCAACGTTTTCTGCTAAATGATCACGTACGGCTTTAAATAATTCATACTCTAATGATGTCAAGCGATCTTCGGAGCCTAAAATAGTATCTTCAAGTTCTTTTAACTCTGGAGTAATGTAACGCTCTGCATTGGTCAGGGTCTGCTTACGGATAAAATAATCAGGAACCATATCTTTAAAAGAATTGGTTACTTCTAAATAGTATCCAAAGACCTTGTTATATTTAATTCTAAGATTTTTAATACCTGTTTTTTCTTTTTCACTGGCTTCTAATTCAGCAAGCCATGATTTGCCTTCTGTTTTTGCCGCACGAAGTCTATCTACTTCTTCGTTAAAGCCTTCTTTAATGATATCCCCATCTCTAGAAGAAATAGGTGGTTCTTCCTGAATGGATTCACATAATAAATCATATAAATCTCTTAAATCATCAAATTCATCGCGAATTTCTTCAACGAGATCACATGATAAATCACCAAGCAACATCGAAATTCCAGGAAGCATTTCTAAAGAATTACGGAATGCAATTAAATCTCGTGGATTTGCAGTCTGATATGTAATACGTGTAATCAAACGTTCCAAGTCATAAATTGGATTTAAGTACTCGCGAAGCTCTTCTCTAGTAATTTCCTGTTTGTTTAAAACAGAGATAAATTCCTGACGTTTTAATATTTCTGTTTTTTCAATAAGTGGCTGTTCCACATAAGAACGAAGCAAACGTGCTCCCATAGCAGTTTTTGTTTTGTCTAAAACCCAAAGCAAAGAACCTCGTTTTTGTTTTTCTCTTAAGGTCTCTACTAATTCCAAATTACGACGAGAAGAACTGTCGATAATCATGTACTTCCCAATGGAATATGGATGGATTGCTAAAATATTACTTAAACTATTTTTTTGAGTTTCGTACAGATATTTTAATAATGCCCCAGAAGCAAGTACTCCGCTGTCATAATCTTGTAAGCCAAGACCTTCTAAAGTATGGATTTTAAAATGAGAAAGCAATGTTTCTTTTGCTAAATCATCTCCAAAATACCATGCATCTAAAGAAGTAACCGCAATGCGAAGTCTTTCCTTCATATCGCTTACATCTACCCCACTCATATAAAAAGCTTCATTGCAAATGATTTCAGATGGAGAGAACTTGTTGATTTCATCGATTAATTTACGTTCAGTATCCACTTCTGTTACAAAGAAATCTCCTGTGGTTACATCCGCAATTGATATTCCATATTTGTCTATCGAATATACGATACACATAATGTAATTGTTTTTTGTTTCATCCAATGCCTGCATATCAATATTGGTACCAGGAGTGGCAATACGCACTACTTCTCTTTTTACCATACCTTTTGCAGTACTTGGGTCTTCTACTTGTTCACAGATGGCTACTTTATATCCCTTTTGTACTAAGCGGTTTAAATATGTATCTGCAGCATGAAATGGCACACCACACATAGGTGCACGTTCTTCTAAACCACAGGCTCTTCCAGTTAAAGTTAATTCTAATTCTTTTGAAACTATTCTCGCATCATCAAAAAACATTTCGTAAAAATCTCCAAGACGGTAAAAAACAATGCATCCTGGATATTCTTCTTTTACTTGCAGATAATGCTGCATCATTGGTGATAAATCTGACTTATTCACTTTATCCCTCGTCTTTCTAGTTCGGTTTGTATTTTTTTATAATGGCTTCAGCCACTCGAATTCCATCCATAGCTGCAGAAGTAATTCCTCCCGCATAACCTGCGCCTTCTCCGCATGGATAGATTCCTTGTATTATACTTTCATAATTATCATTTCTTAAAATACGAATTGGAGAAGAGGTACGACTTTCAATCCCTGATAAAATTGCATCTTTTCGGTCAAAGCCTGGAATTATATGCGCAAAATGCGCCATCCCATCCATAAAACTTTCTTCCATATCCGTACTAAACAATCCTCTTAAGTTTGCAAAGGCTGTTTTTCCTTTTGTATTTGATAAAAATTCTCCATAAGAGGTACTACATTTATTTTCGCAAAAATCTCCATAGAGTTGCTGTGGAACTTTCCCTTTTGCAAGAGAATAAGCCTCTTCTTCAAGCACTTGCTGAAAACGCATTCCTGACAAAGCATCCTCTTCTTTTAATAACTCTTTATGATTTTTATAAAAGAATGGATTTGTAAAATCCTTCTGATCAACAGAAATGATAATGGCACTATTTGCTGTTGAAGAATTTCTTCCAGAATAACTCATTCCATTTACAACCAATCGGTTGTCTTCTGAAGAAGAATTTACTACATATCCCCCTGGACACATGCAGAAGGAATAAACCCCTCTTCCGTTTGGAAAGTTTGATGTTACTTTATATGGTGCTGCTGGCATTTCATATTTTTGGATGCCATAAAGCGCTGCATTTATCATCTCTTGTGGATGTTCTACTCGAAATCCTACAGCAAAATTCTTTGATTCCATTGGAAGATTTAAATCAAACAATGTTTGAAATGTATCTCTAGCACTATGTCCCAATGCTAAAATCACAGCTGAAATTGGAAATGTTTTGCCGTTATCGCATTTCACTTCTTTTATTTGCTGATTCTCAATAACAAATTCTGTTGCACAGGTTTCGAAGTAAACTTGTGCACCTTTTTCAACCAAATAATTTCTCATATTTGATATAACATGACACAAAATATCGGTTCCAATATGAGGTTTATTATCATATAAAATTTGTTCTGGTGCACCAAACCTTACAAATGTCTCTAAAACAAAATGATTGCGGTTGGCTGGATCTTTTACTAAAGTGTTTAACTTTCCATCCGAAAAAGTTCCTGCACCACCTTCTCCAAATTGAACATTAGAAGATGTATCTAAAACACCTGTTTCCCAAAATCGTTCTACATCTTTGATACGTTCTTCTACTTTTTTTCCTCGTTCAATTAAAATTGGATGAAAACCAGCTTCTACAAAAACATAGGCTGCAAACAATCCTGCAGGTCCTGCTCCAATAATGCATGGTGGATATTTCAACTCCTGATCTCCGGATGTTGGAATTTGATAACATTTTGTTTTAGAAAAAGATACAGCGTTGTTTTTTGCTTTTTTAATAATACTATTCTCATTTTCGCAAGAAACATGTACTGTATAAACCAAATACAAGTCAGGCTTTTTACGTGCATCAATGGATTTTTTTGCAATATGATATGTAAATTTTTGGTTTCCAGATAATTTTAAAGTTTTTCTTATTGTATCTTCTAATTCAACTGCCGAATGATGATAAGGCAGCTTTAATTGTGTTATCTGAATCATTTTAAACAGCCTTTCCTGCTATATATCCCGTAGCCCAGGCAAAATGGAGGTTATATCCACCACAAATACCATCTACGTCCAAAATTTCTCCTGTAAAGAAAACATTATTTATGAGCTTTGATTCTAATGTTTCAAAACAAATATCTGACGAAGGAATACCACCTGTACAAACCTGTGCAAATTCAAAATCACGATATTTTGTAACTTTTATGGTTGTTTCCTGGATGGATGCTGCAATATTTATGATATCTTCACTGGAAATGGAGGATGCATAAATATCGCTATCTATTCCTGCTTTTTCTAACACCATATCTGAAAGTTTTTGATTTAATAAGCCGTTTAACAAACGAGTTACAGGCATAGACGCATATATTTTCTTACGGTAGTTTATTTCATCTATCAGTTGATTTCTGTCGAAATCAGGAAGAAGGTTGAATTTTATTTCTACGTTTCGATTTTCATAGATTCCTTTGGATAAGAATCGACTTATTTGGAAAATCGGTATTCCGGACAAACCATAATCTGTAAACTGGATTTCACCTGTATCTTCCGCAACGCACTTACCATCTATGTATGCAAAAACAGTTCCATGTGTTCTCACACCGGAAATGTTTTTAAAACGTAGTCCTTTACAGTAAAATCCACACAGAGCAGGTAGTATTGGTGCAAAATGATGCCCAAGTCCTTTTATGGTATTCAAAATGCTTCCATCACTTCCTAATTTTGGTGAAGCTAAAAGTCCAGTTGCGATTATAAGTCGTTTTCCTTCAAACGCCCCGGTTTTTGTCTGTACAATCACTTTATCTTCGTATGGAACAATAGTTTCTACTGTAATTTCATAAAAAACTCTTACTCCCAAACGTTCTAACTCTGAAAGTAATGCAGTTACAACAGAAGCGGCTTGTTCGCTGTTTGGATAATAGTATCCGTTTTTGTTTTTAGGATATATCCCAATTGAGTGAAAGAAATTCAAACAATCTGAAACTGTAAATTGTTCAAGGACATGAGATACAAATTTTCTATCTCCTCCATAACAATCTGCGTTCATAATTTCATTTGTAAAATTACACTTTCCATTACCTGTTGCAAAGAGTTTTTTGCCTGCTTTATCTAATTTTTCAAGAATACATACTTTTTTGTTATTTCTTGCAGCAGTAATTGCAGCCATCATGCCTGATGCACCAGCTCCAATAACGACTAAATCGTACTGCATTTTTGAATTTTTGCCCATAAATCACCAACTTAAAAATTAAATTAAACCAGTAGATATTTTATCATAGGAATGTCAAACATTCAACCAATATCAGCTGGAATAACTCTCTAGAAAATCATATAATTCCTTTTCAGTTTCAAAATAAATTCCTGTATCTAAATTCTGTCTGATTTCCTCTGGTAAAGTGGCAATTTCAATACCAGTTTCCATATATATTTCTTGATTATTTACATGGTATATAACTAATTTTCCATACTCTTCCTTCGCATAGAACATATAAACCGTGTATTCCTGACTGATTTCTATTGTTTTTTCACTCTCTGTTTCAGTTGCAATTTCGTTCTCTTTCGGTTTTGTCTCATTATTAATCTTGATATAAATTAAAGAAAGTGTAACTAATAATAAGGACAAAAAAACAGAGATACCAATTTGACGTTTCATATTATCACCCCAAATAAGTATCTCCATATCTTTAAATCCTATGCATTTTTTATTTCAACAATTTTAATTGCTTTGCAACTTTTATTAACAAATGTCCTTTAGGGAATTTGCGAATTTCATCTTCCGTTAACCCTTTTAACAATAATAAGGTTACAAAATAAACAATTACTGCCAAAACAATAGAAACAATAATACTAATTAAATTGCTCTTTGTCAGCAAATGGAACATGGCATAAGCACCATATGCAATCACTCCCATAATAAGAGATGAAATAGCTGGAATCAAAAAGGTCTTTTGAAATTCCTGCTTATACCCTGCATGTTTTTGTAATGAAAGCGCATTTAATACACATACAAGAAATGCAAAAAACGCATTCGCAATAACAACTGCATATATATTCAATCGGAAAAACAGCATTAATGCAACAAGTACTATAATATGTGCTACGAGAGCAATTGCAGCGTTTCTAACAGGAATTTTTAATTGATCTATACCTTGTAAAAGTCCATTTGTTAACGTAGAAAGCGAATAAAATACTACTGCTATGGCCCCTACCCACATCATAGAAGATGCCATACCTAAAGAACTAATCGTTCCAGGGAATAATAATGCAAAAATTGGTTCCGCTAAAACAGCTAGTCCAACACAACATGGCATTGCAATAACAATAATAAAGCGAATTGCAGCGTTTATTTGATTATTTACTGCTTCTTTATTACCTTCAGCAAAAGATGCTGAAAGGGATGGTACACTGGATGCTGCCATGGCTGAGGCGATAGATATTGGAACATTAATCAATACTTTGTATTTTCCTGAAAATACACCCCACCAAACATCAATCTGATCAGAGCCATATCCTTGAAGTGTAGCAATATTTTTAAATAATCCCTGATCAATAATGCCACTAATATTGTAAATAGTTGAACTAAGCAATACTGGGATAATGGTGATTACAAGAATCTTCATTGTGTATGCAAAAGAATCCACCTCAACATTACGTTCTCTAGCCATCTTCTTTTTGAATACACGCATATATGCATAAAATACAAACAGCATAAATAATAAAGCAAAAACAGCACCTAAATTGGTTCCTAATGTACCACCCGCTGCTCCATATGCTGCTCCATATCTTTCAGGGTCACCTAATACTTGTCCGATCTTGCTTCCATAGGAAAATAAAACATATGCTGCCCAAATGCTTACGATTGCATTTACAACCTGTTCAATAATCTGAGAAACAGCACTTGGCATCATAGTTCCAAGGCCTTGGAAAAAGCCACGCAAAACACCTAAAATGGCTACTACAACCAAAACTGGTGCTAATATTTTAAGTGCAAATACACTAAGTGGCGTCTGTAACATTGCAGTAAACATTTCTGCACCAAAATATACAATTAAGGCAACTGCCGTACCAGCTACCCCGGCAAAAACCAAAGCACCTTTCAAAACCTGATATGCTTGTTTCCTTTGCCCCTGAGCAACTCTAGCAGAAACTAATTTTGACACAGCTAAAGGTAAGCTATAAGAAGAAATTATAAGCATGATATTGTAGATTTCAAAAGCACAACTATAATAATTATTTCCTGTATCTCCAATAATATCTGTCATTGGCAAACGATACAACAAACCAATAATACGGCTTATTATTGATGCAGCAGCAAGAATTGAACCTTGCACTAAAAAATTTGAATCTTTTTTGGATGATCCCATAATCTTACATTCCTTTATCTTAAAATGTTCATCTGATGTAATATATCTTTTTGTTTTGCTTCCATAACTTTCGCTTCATCTTCTTCCATATGGTCATAGCCAAACAAATGAAGCATGCTATGAGTGATTAAAAATGCAAATTCTCGTTCTACACTATGTCCGTAAGATTCTGCTTGTTCAAAAACCTTATCCACAGAAATAATAATATCACCAAGAAGAGCTTCTCCTGTATCAGGATTAAAATCATCACTATCTTCTTCATCTAAAAATGAAAAGTCTCCAGGAGTTTCATAGCTTAACATAGGAAAAGATAATACATCTGTAGGACGATCTATATCACGAAACTCTTTGTTAATTGCATGAATTCCTTCGTTATTAGTTAGTGTTAAATTAACTTCTGCTTCGTACGGAAATGAAGCATAATCCAAGCAAAAATCTACGACACGTTGTGCTAATTCAGTATAATTAAATGTAAATTTAATTTCCGTTTCTTCTTCTAAGTAAAAACTCATTATAACAACTCCTCCTTAGCTAACCATTCTCGTATTTTTATAAATGCATTGATGCTTAATCCAGATTTATCATAGAGTCCTGCAGTAGAAAATTCATTTAATGTCTGATAAATAAGAACTTCTCGATTCCATTGGCTTGTCCCAACTTCTTTTTCTAACAATTCCAATTTAATAAGCAGTCCATCTATGATATGTACAAGGGCAGATTCTGGTGTAGAAGGTAATTCTTCTTCGCCATAATATTCTTTTAAAATCTGTATTAATTCAACAGGAAAACACAATTCATTTGCTTTTTTAATAGAGTTTTCAATAAAAGGTTCGCCTTCCCAGCGTCCTAATCGATAATAGAAACCAGCTGCAGCTGCCAAATCGGCATTTAAATCTAACTGACTGGCATATTTAAATGCGATATCTGATACTTTACGTGCATGATTATATTCAGACAAAGAGTATGCATGTACTTCTCTAACCTGTATATACTCTTCTTCTAGCAAATGGTTATAAAAATGTTTAATTTCTTCTTCCGTTACTTGTTTTGTCTTTGGATAAAGAATTGTAGCAAAAATTGCAACTACAAATCCATTTACTGTACATATGATTAAATTTGTAAGTACTATGGTTTCATTGTTTAAATAATAAAACACACTTGGAAACATTACACTAACAAACAAATAAATCAATGAAATATACATTCGATATTCCGTCATACTTAAAGCTTTTGCTAAAACGCCACCAATTATTACTAGCATTGTATATGCAAGCAGTTCATTATAGCTTCCACCTGTGGTCATAGCTAATAGAACGTTTGCAAATAAAGACGTTGTAATTCCTAAGGTCTCGTTACTAAAAGCAGACATAATCAGAGGTAAAATTAATACCGGACGAAAATACTCTGGCATAAATGAAATAGCAACAATTACAACACAAGTAATAAAGAAACCTAAAGCGATTCTTTTGTAATCTGTTTTAGTATTATTTCCAATCATATTTCTATGACGTTCATATTCTAGTTCAAATACTATAATGGGCATAAATCCTATTATCACAAAAAGAACACATAGTATTTGATCAAATTCTAATTTATGAAAATAACATAGTGCTCCCGAAGCTGCTAAAGCAGAACAAAATATACCTAATATTGGAAGCACACGATATATACTTATCTTTTCTTCTTTCATCGTTTCTCCTGTTTTGGCTTTTTATTTCCAGTATGTTTCTTTTCATATACATCATAAGCCTGAACAATTCTCTGTACCAAAGGATGACGTACAACGTCGTTATCTGTAAGACGACATATACCTATCTCATCGATGTTTTTTAATACCTTTAAAGCAACATCCAAACCAGATGTTGCACCTGGTGCCAAATCTTTCTGTGTCGCATCTCCTGTAACAACTACTTTTGAGCCAAAGCCTATACGTGTCAAAAACATTTTCATCTGTGCAGGAGTTGTGTTTTGCGCCTCATCCAAAATAATAAAAGCATTATCTAATGTTCTGCCTCGCATATATGCAAGAGGTGCCACTTCAATAAGCCCTTTTTCCATGTTTTTCTGAAAACTTTCAGCACCCATAATCTGATAAAGTGCATCATATAAAGGTCTTAAATATGGGTCAACTTTACTTTGTAAATCACCAGGTAAAAAACCTAGTTTTTCTCCTGCTTCTATGGCAGGTCTAGTTAAAATAATACGTCCAACCTCTTCGTTTTTGAATGCAGTAATTGCCATTGCCATTGCTAAATAGGTTTTACCTGTACCTGCAGGCCCCATCCCAAATACGATCATTTTCTTACGAATGGCATCCACATATTCTTTTTGACCCATTGTTTTAGGTTTAATTGGTTTACCATTTGTAGTATGACATATCAAATCACGGTCTAATTCTACCATAGAATTTCCCTTATGTTCCATAATAAGGGCTAATCCATAATTCACATTTTGTGCAGTAATGATATTTCCTCGATCTGCTAATTCATTTAGCTGAGAAAATAATTCCACTGCATCTTGCGTATTTTGTTCATTTCCGATGATTTTTAAATGATCATCTCTTGCTATTACCGTAACACCTAGTGTACGTTCAATTTTTTTGATATGAACATCAAATTCACCAAAAATATTTGTTATATTTTTAGCTGGCAATTGAATTATTTTTTCATTCAAACTCATATTCCCTTATTTCCTCCACGGGTACATTTATTCCGATTTGTTCTCTGGCTTTTATTTGCATCCAAAAAACAATATTTTTTTCTTCTTTATTTATCATAACATTTTTATCTAGAATTATAACATCATTTTGTTCTAATTTTTTAACGAAATCATTTAATTTTTCTTCCGCTATTTCTTCTATCATTTTATCAGAATATAAACCTGAAATCTTTAGTGATAGGATTTCCATTTCAGTTAAAGTGGTACAAAAATAATATTCTACATCACCATATATTAATGCTTCTGCAAAAACATTTTGAACCGATTTTACTTCTCCAGCATCATCTAGCACTTGATACTGACCTAATACTAATATATCTCCTTGTTTAACGTAACTTCCCTCTTTTACAACTGCAGTACCAGCACGAGTTACTATAGAATAAATATATGCATCTTTATCTGTAATCAAATTATATTGTCTATCCTCTATAATTGGTATATCGTCATAAGTATCATACAAAGATTCTTTTACATCAATACATAAATTTGTATGATCAAAATATACGGATACCCAGCCCAATTGATCAAAATTTTGTCGCAAAAGATATTCTATATTTGCACAATCAATTTCATCTCTTTTCAGGCCTGTTGAAATATTCTGTTCTAACAAAAATTTTTCAAGTGCATAAGAAGAAACTTTTGTATTACCCTGTATTTTTATATCCCATATGAAAGAATAACTATAACAGACAAGACATAAAAGAAAAGCTAAAACAACCAATAACCATTTTAATTTTGGATGTCGATGGCACCAAAAAGGAAATCCCCTTCGCCCAACTATTTTTAGTCGAGTTTTTGTCTTTCTTAGATATGGTTTCAACAAATAAAAAGTTTTTAAACTGATATGGGCACGTACAGTTTGTTCAATTCCATATGAAATTTTCCAAAATGAAATGCCATTTCTTGAGCACAAATTTAAAAAACGATTTACCTGTCTACCTTTTAATAAAATACAAACATATCCGCAAAACCATTGCCATAAATGTCTCATATTACAAAAATTCCACAGAGCGAATATATCCATTTATGGTTAAATCTTCTTTTGTATATGTGGATATCGTCAAACCTCTCCCTTTTATTTGAACTTGATATTCTTTCACCAATATTATCACTTCCTCTTGCTCATAAGAAAGAATTCCTCGATGATTGGAGATATAAAGTTCTCGATTTCCACATAGAGACAGATTTGGAAGTCCCAGAAACAAATCCTGGGGTAAATCCAAAGATTTAATTATATTATTTGTGGTTTGCTTACTATGTTCATTCATATTAAACTATATGAACAAAAATAATTATTTATGATATGGTTCGTGATTCATGATTCTGTAAGCACGATATATCTGTTCCATAAGTATTACTCTCATTAATTGATGAGGAAATGTCATCTTTGAAAAACTTAATTTATAATCTGCTCTTTTAACAACTTCATCTGACAATCCCAAAGAACCACCAATAATGAAATAGATATGACTAGTTCCTTGTATTCCCAGTTTTTCCACTTTATCTGATAATTCTTCTGAATCAAGCTGCTTTCCATCGATACAAAGACAAATCACATAGGCATCATCTTTTATATTTTTTAGAATGCGCTCCCCTTCTTTATCCTTTACAATTCGAATTTCGTTATCAGAAGCATCTTCCGTTGTTTTTTCATCCGCTACTTCAATGATTTCCAGCTTGCAATAGCGGCTTAATCGTTTAGCAAACTCATCAATTGCGTCTCTATAAAATTTTTCTTTTACTTTTCCTACACACAAAATTGATATTTTCATAAAAACACCATTTATCGAAGAAAAGCGGGTATATTTCACCCCGCTTTCTTTTATTCTACAATGTATTCAAATGCACCTTTATAAATACTACTTTCTAATCCAGTAGTATCATCAATAATAATTACAGAAAGAATATTGTAGCCTTCTGGAATCAAAATAGGTGATACATAAAGGGTTGAATTTTGGGTTGGGTCTGTTCGGTCCCATGTATAGTATGCACTACATCCTTCAGGAACAGAAATATATACATAATTTACAGAAGTAAACGTTCCACCATCAGGGGTAACAACTGGAGCTTCTGGAGCTTCATATTGGATTACATAAGTCTGTGAAACAATTTCACTATATATACCTAATGAGTTTTTTGCAACGGCTTTGATTGTGCTCATTCCTTCATCAAGTTCAATTTCATCGGTATATTTTTTCCCGTTAGAAATTGGATCAGAACCATCGATTGTATAATATACCTCTGTATCTTGATCAGCAGATAATGCAATACTCATATTTTCTGTATATGTTCCGCCTTCTATATTAAACTTAGGTACATTTACCGAATATTCATCAAATATAGAAAGGATCTTAGCATCTGTAACTTCTTCTTTTAATGCTAAAATAGCATCTGTATCATTCATTTCTACATATATGTCATATAAAGCCTTGTATGCATCATAATTAAGTGCGTCAAGTTCTATTACCTCTTTTAAATATTGAATAGCACTGGTAACATCTTCTTGTTTTAAATATAATTTCGCTAAATCCAAGCGGACTCTAATATCATTTGGTTCTAAATTAAGTGCATTTAGATAAAATTCTTCAGCATCTTCCAGTTTTTCTTTAAACATAGCACCATCTGCCTGCTTCATCTGGTAGTCATAAGAATTTTTATTGTTAATATCCACTATGATGCTAATTATAATTCCAATCACCAGAAAAACCCCGCAAACAATTCCAACAATCATAACCGTTTTTTTGGTCTGCTCTTTTTTGGCTTTTTCAGCTTTTTCTAACGCTAATTGTCTTTCGCGTTCTCTCTGTGCTTTTTTATATGCCTTATTATTTTTTGACTCAACATCTTTTGTTCCTTCTAATAAAACATTGATATCATCATCATCATATATACTATAATCAGGAACAATCTGAATTGGTTTACCGCAATATGGGCATATATTAAATTCAGATTTAATTTCCGAACCGCAATTGATACACTTCATTACATTCACCTTTACGAATATTTTTTCATTGCCTCTACACAATTCTTCATTAACATACAAATTGTCATAGGTCCTACTCCACCTGGAACAGGTGTAATGGCAGAAACTATAGATTCTACATCTTTAAAATCTACATCCCCACACAATTTATTATTTTCGTCTCTGTGAATACCTACATCAACGACCACAGCCCCATCTTTTATATACTCATGGTTTATAAAAAGAGGCTTTCCAATAGCTACGATTAATATATCAGCTTCTTTACAGATAGCTTTTAAGTCTTTTGTTTTGGAATGACAAATTGTCACTGTTGCATTTTCACGAAGCATCAAAAGAGACATTGGCTTTCCGACAATATTGCTTCGTCCAATAACAACGCAATGTTTTCCTTCCATCTCAATATTAGAACGTTTTAATAATTCTATAATTCCAGCAGGTGTGCAAGATACAAATCCAAAATCACCTACTACTAACGCTCCAACATTTTGCGGATGAAATCCATCTACATCTTTTTTAGGAGAAATACGATTTAACACCGTCTTCTCATTAATATGGCGTGGCAGCGGCAACTGGCATAAAATACCATGTACCGCGCCATCGTTATTTAATTGGTCAATAAGAAAAAGTAATTCTTCTTCCGTCGTATTTTCTGGAAGTTCATAGGAAAGGGATTCTATCCCAATATATTCACATGCTTTCTTTTTATTGGATACATAAACAGAGGAAGCTGGATCATTTCCAACCTGAATAACAGCTAAGCAACAAGCTTTTCCAAGTTCTTTTAAAGATGCAACTTCAGCTTTTAATTCATCTTTTATATTTTGTGATATTTCTTTTCCATTAATAATCTGTGCCATATATTCCTCTTTTCCAGAGAAGGTTTTTAGAATAATCCTGTGATTACACCTTCTTCATTTACATCAATTTCAAACGCAGCTGGTTTCTTTGGTAAACCAGGCATAGTCATAATAGAACCATTGATTGCAACAACAAATCCTGCACCAGCAGATACATATACTTCACGAACATTGATTGTAAATCCACTAGGACGACCAAGTTTTGAAGCATCGTCTGATAATGAATACTGTGTTTTTGCCATGCATACAGGAAGATCTCCCATACCAAGGTCTGTGATACGTTTTAATTCTTTTTCAGCAGCTGCTGTATATGTAACCCCATCAGCACCGTAAATTTCTCTAGCTACTGTCTCAATTTTTTCTTTTAATGATAATGAATCATCATATAATACCTTGAAGTTACTTTCCTTTGTTTCTAATGTTTCAAGAACTTTTTCAGCTAAAGCAACACCGCCTTCGCCACCTTTTTCCCATACTTCAGATAAAGCAAATTCACAACCTCTTTCACGACAGAAGTTTTCAACGAAGTCTGTTTCAGCTTTTGTATCACTTACGAATGAGTTAAGTGTAACTACTACAGGCACACCATATTTCTGTAAGTTTTCAATATGTTTTTCAAGGTTTACAATACCTTTTTCAAGAGCTTCTAAGTTTTCTGTATTAAGATCAGCTTTTGCTACTCCACCATTGTATTTAAGTGCTCTAATTGTAGCAACAAGTACAACTGCGTCTGGAGCAAGACCCGCTTTACGACATTTAATATCAAAGAATTTTTCAGCACCAAGGTCAGCACCAAAGCCAGCTTCTGTGATAACATAATCAGCAAGTTTTAAAGCTGTCTTTGTAGCTTTTACAGAGTTACATCCATGAGCAATATTTGCAAATGGTCCACCATGAACGATAGCTGGTGTATGTTCTAATGTCTGAATTAAGTTTGGTTTTAATGCATCTTTAAGAAGAGCTGCCATAGAACCTACTGCATTTAAATCTGCAGCTGTTACAGGTCTACCATCAAATGTATATGCTACGATGATTTTTCCAAGACGAACCTTAAGGTCTGCCATATCATCTGCTAAACAAAGGATAGCCATGATTTCAGATGCAACAGTGATTACGAAATGATCTTCACGAACCATACCGTCCATCTTATTTCCAAGACCAACTACAACATTACGAAGAACACGGTCATTCATATCAAGACATCTTTTCCATACAATCTGTCTTGGGTCAATACCAAGTTCATTGCCCTGCTGGATATGATTATCTAAAAGAGCTGCAAGTAAGTTATTCGCAGAAGTAATTGCATGGAAATCACCTGTAAAGTGAAGGTTTAAATCTTCCATTGGTACAACCTGTGCATATCCACCACCAGCAGCACCACCTTTTACACCAAAACATGGTCCAAGTGAAGGTTCGCGAAGTGCAATTAATGCTTTTTTACCTAGTTTTCCAAATGCTTGTCCTAAACCAACACTAGTAGTTGTTTTACCTTCCCCTGCTGGAGTAGGGTTAATAGCTGTAACTAAAATTAATTTACCATTTGGATTGTTTTTGCTTCTTTCCATTAATTCATCCGATAATTTCGCTTTATACTTTCCGTATAATTCTAAATCATCTTCCATAATGCCAATAGATGCTGCAACATCTTTAATTGGCTGTAATTTTGCTTCCTGTGCAATCTGAATATCTGTTTTCATGGTTTTCCTCCATAATATGTATTTTATAATTAATTTAATTGTACACCATTAGTAACTTTCGTCAATAAAGCTTTCAAATTCTTCCGGACTCATTAAGACTTTTCTAGGCTTAGTCCCTTCTTCTGGACCAACAATACCTGCTTCTTCCAACTGATCCATAATACGTGCTGCTCGATTAAAACCAACTTTTAAATATCTTTGGAGCATACCAATTGAAGCCTTTTCTTTATCAATAATAATTTTGGCAGCTTCCATAAAGTATGAATCTCTTCCATCACCAGCATCCATATCTGATATGGAAACAGAATTATTATTAGATGACTCCATATTTTCAAGTTTTTGTTGTACATCAGCGCTATAATTTGCGGTACCATTCTTTTCTGTAATATATCGAACTACATCCGCCACTTCCTTGTCTGAAACAAATGCGCCCTGTACACGAATTGGCTTTGGAACTCCTTGAGGATTGAAAAGCATGTCCCCTTTTCCTAGGAGTTTTTCTGCTCCATTCATATCTAAAATAGTACGTGAGTCAACACCTGATGTAACAGCAAATGCAATTCTACTAGGCATATTTGCCTTAATAAGACCTGTAATAACATTTACAGAAGGTCTTTGTGTTGCAATAATCAAATGAATACCACATGCACGAGCAAGCTGTGCCAAACGACAAATAGCTTCTTCAACGTCGCTAGAAGCAACCATCATAAGGTCTGCTAACTCGTCTACGATAATCACAATCTGAGGCATCTTCTTAGGTCTTTCCTGTCCTTCTGGAACCTGAATCGAATCTACTCTTGCATTGTATCCATGAATATCTCTTACACCAATTTCTGCAAATTTCTGATACCTTTCAGTCATTTCAGCAACTGCCCAATGAAGCGCTCCAGCAGCCTTCTTTGGATCTGTTACAACAGGAATCATAAGATGTGGAATACCGTTATAAACACTTAGTTCAACCACCTTAGGGTCAATCATAATAAGTTTTACATCTTTTGGATCTGCCTTGTATAAAATACTCATAATAATTGTATTAATACATACTGATTTACCGGATCCAGTTGCACCTGCAATTAACATATGTGGCATCTTAGCAATATCTGCTACTTTTGTTTGACCTGCAATATCTTTACCAACTGCAAATGTGATTTTAGATTGCGAATTCTGGAATTCTGCTGATTCTAACAAATCACGGAATGCAACCGTCACATTTTCAGCATTTGGTACCTCAATACCAACAGCAGCTTTTCCAGGAATAGGTGCTTCAATACGAATATCTGCAGCTGCAAGATTAAGTTTAATATCATCAGCAAGATTTACAATCTTACTTACTTTAACCCCCATCTCAGGCTGTATTTCATATCTTGTAACCGAAGGACCACAGCTAATATCTGTTACGGTAACATTAACCCCAAAAGTTTTTAAGGTCTGTTCCAATTTCTGTGCAGTTTCACGCAACTGTGCCTGTGTATTTCCAGAACGTTTATTATCTCCCTGTTTTAATAAAGATAATGGTGGAAATACATATGGTTTTTGATGTGCAGACTCTTCAGATATCATTTCATTTGCCACATTATCTACTGCTTTTTCAATATCTTCAATGCTAGAACGTGTTTTTCTCGTGCTACGCTCTTCTGAGACCACAGGTTGTGTTTCTTCAGGAATAAAGTCTCCAACAATATTTGGTTCTGAACGAAGTTCTGTTTTTAAAGGCTGATATCCTGCAGATTCCACCCTACCATCTGAGGAAAGTTTTGTCTTTTGCTCACCACGAATATTTGGTAATGTTAGCTGTTCTGCTTGTAATTCTCCCATTTCATCCGAAAGTGAATTATTCTGACTTTCAGTAATCTTTGTATCAATTGAAACTCCAGATACTTTGTTGTCAATTCGTCGACTCTTTTCTTCGGCCTTAACGCGACGATATTCTTGATACTTTTCATTTCCAACCTTTGCGGATTCATATACTTTTTTCCCACCTTGTTTGAATCCTTTTATAGCTGATTTTTCTGTAATAAGAACCAACGCAATAATTAAGACAATAATATCTACAATATAAGCTCCTACGAGGCCAAACGCCATATCTAAAAGATAGGCAATTGTACCACCAATAAGTCCGCCACCAGCTTTTTCATCCATACTATACTGGAAGGCCTCAAAAGGATCCATAACTGCACTTCCAGAAGATACCAATGCCATAAAAGTACATAAAAATACAGCAAAAACAATTGCAGCAATTAGTTTTACTATAGCCCAAAAATTATCTCGATTTGATGCGACAAAAAAACATCCAATAATTAAAACAATAGGAAATACATAAGAAATAATACCCATAAGACCAAATAAAAGTGAACTTACGGCATTTCCAATGAAACCACCAACACCAAAATTGCTGATAAATAATAATGCAGCAACCGCAATGATAATCCATAGGATAATTTCTGAACGAAACTCGTCAGCTTTTTTTATATCTTCTGCATTAGGCTTATTTGATTTTCGTTTTGTAGAAGATGTTCTTCTCTTTGTTGCCATGAAACAACCTCCAAAATTCTTTATGCTAGTCTATAAATGCACAGACTTAGCCAAGTATTATTATTTTACCACATTTTGTTTGAATTGTCATTATAAAGAGAAGAAAAATACCACACTTAGTGTTTTAGATTTCTTATTAATTCCTTTAGTTTTTTAAATGCATCTGAAATCCCACCAATTTCATTAATTAGTCCTACATCTACTGCTTCTTTTCCAACCAGAATTGTTCCAACATCCTTTGTTAACATTTGTGTATTCAGCATTAATTCTTCAATTTTTTCATAAGTTGCATCACAGTGACTAGTAATAAAATGTATAATTCGATCCTGCATACGCTTAAAATAATCATATGTTGCTGGAGCACCAATAACAGTTCCACTCATACGAACTGGATGAATTACCATGGTGCCACTAGGAACAATCATAGAATAATTCGTTGATACAGCTAAAGGAACACCTATAGAATGACTGCCACCTAACACTAAAGATACAGTAGGTTTACTTAAAGATGCCACCATTTCTGCTATAGCAAGACCACTTTCTACATCTCCACCAACGGTATTTATTAATAATAAAACTCCATCTATTTCTTTATCATCCTCTATCTCGGCCAATTTTGGCAATATATGTTCATATTTCGTTGTCTTTGAATTAGATGGCAAACACTCATGTCCTTCTATTTCACCAATGATTGATATCAAATATATCGTAGCGTCCTTATCTTTTACAACACTTTGTCCATACTCTTGAATATCATCACCTGCAGTTGTTTCATCCTGTTTTTGATTCTCTTCATTTCCCATTTAATCATCTCCTTTTTGAAATAAAAATAAGGGTACCCATAAAGGATACCCTTATTAGTATAAACCTATAAATATTTTTTATTCTCCAAGAAGATAGTTATACAAGCCTTCATAACGGAATTTTGAAGCATTCCAAGAGAAGTCTTTTGTAATACCTCTATCAACCATCTGATTCCACTGGCGTTTTTTATCATAGTAGATATGTTTCGCATAGTTAATTACATAAAGCATATCATCAGCATTGTAATCATGGAATGAGAAACCATCGCCTGTATTATCGTATTCATTGAAAGGAATAATTGTGTCTTTTAAACCACCTGTTTCACGTACAATTGGAACTGTACCATGACGGAATGAAATAAGCTGTGTAAGTCCACATGGTTCAAATCTAGATGGCATTAAAAATGCGTCAGCAGCTGCGTAAAGCTTACGAGCCAAATCATCATTATAGCAGATGTTTGCTGATACACGATCTGGATACTTCCATGCGTAATGACGGAACATATTTTCATACTGTGGTTCGCCAGTACCAATGATAACAAACTGTGTATGTTCGTCTACGATTCCTTCCATTACATGATTGATAAGGTCAAGACCTTTCTGATCTGTTAATCGTGATACGAGACCAATCATGAATTTCTTTTTATCTACTGCAAGTCCTAAATCTTGCTGCAATCTTTCTTTGTTTAACGCTTTTTTCTTGCGCCAATTTTCAGCATCAAAGTTCACATATAACTTTTCATCTGTTGCTGGGTTGTAGTTGGTATAATCAATACCATTTACGATACCCTGCATATCAAAGTGACGTGCAGACAAAAGACCATCTAAACCTTCACCATATTCAGGAGTCTGAATTTCGTATGCATATGTATCAGATACAGTTGTAATGTAGTCTGCATAAACAAGACCACCTTTTAACATGTTTGCATCTTTTTTAAATTCTAATTTATCTGGAGTAAATAATTCTTTAGGGAAACCAGTAAGTCCCTGCATTGTCTTAACATCCCAAACGCCCTGGAATTTTAAGTTATGAATAGTCATAATCGTTTTAATACCCCAGAAGAACATATCGCCCTGGAATTCATTTTTTAAATATACAGGAATTAAACCTGTCTGCCAGTCATGACAGTGAATAAGATCTGGTCTAAATCCAATAAGTGGAAGCATTGATAATACAGCTTTATCGAAGAAAGTAAATTTCTCAATATCTCCACGGAAATCACCATATGGCTTATCTCCACTAAAATATTCCTGATTGTCAATAAAGTAATATGTAACACCTTCAAATTGATACTGAAGAACTCCTACATATTTGTTCTGGATATAACTTCCAGAGCTCATGTAAAAATGAGTTACATACTGCATTTGATTGCGGAAATATTCTGGAATACAGCTATAGTTTGGAATAACTACACGCACATCCCAATTTTCCTTGTCAAATTCTTTTGGTAAAGCGCCACATACGTCTGCAAGACCACCTGTTTTAATAAATGGTACACACTCAGATGCTGCAAAAAGGATTCTTTTCATATTTACCCCCTCATAAATTAAAAATTATTTTTACTCTTCCCAGTTATGATAAACTTCCTGAACATCGTCTTCATCATCAAGAAGATCTAAAATCTTATTAATATTTTTTAAATCAGTTTCGTCTGTTAATGTAACGTATGTTTGTGGAATCATACTTACTTCAGCAGAAACAAACGGAATTCCAGCTTCTTCTAATGCTTTACGAACTTCTTCAAAATCAGCAGGATCTGTAGTGATTTCATAGCTATCTTCCTCTTCTACAAAATCATCTGCACCAGCATCCAATGCAACCATCATAAGTTCATCTGGATCCATATCACATTCTTCTTTATCAATGATAATTTGTCCTTTTTCATCAAACATATAGGATACGCATCCTTGTGTTCCGATGCTTCCATTACCTTTTGTAAAAGCATTTCTTACGTTTGATGCAGTACGGTTTTTATTATCTGTTAAACATTTTACAATAATTGCTGTACCACTTGGACCATAACCTTCGTATGTACAATATTCGTAATTTACATTGCTTCCTTCACCAGAAGCTTTTTTGATACCTCTTTCAATTGTATCATTTGGCATATTGTTTGATTTTGCCTTTGCAATAATCTGTGCAAGTTTATAGTTATTGGCTGGATCAGGGCCGCCTTCTTTTACAGCAACTGCAATTTCACGTCCAATGATTGTAAAAATTTTACCCTTTGCTGCGTCATTCTTTTCTTTCTTATGCTTGATATTCGCAAACTTAGAATGTCCCGACATAATCTTAATTCCTCTTTTCTAGTTACTTTCTAATAATTATACAACTTATTTATTAATCTCGCAAGTTCGCATCTTCACTATCTGTGTCATCTTCATAGCTTTTTGTAATACGTACCTCACGAATAATTCTATCTTCAACATTTATTACATCAAAAATGTATCCATTTGAAACAACAGTTTCATGGTCACCATCACTAGGAACTTTTTCAAGTAAAGAAATAACATATCCATTTAAGGTTTCAAATGCATCTTCTTCTATTGGAAGTGGTAAAACCTCTAAAACATCACGAAGTTCTGTTAAACCATCAAAAGTATAACTTCCGTCTGATTCCATAGAATAGGTCTGTTCTTCTTCATCATGCTCATCTTCGATTTCACCTACAATCTCTTCTAGAATATCTTCCATAGCAACAATTCCTGAAGTCTGTCCATATTCATCGATTACAATGCACATATGACTTTTTGCAGACTGCATCTTCTTGAATAAAGTGTTAATTTTTATGGTTTCTGTAATAAAATCCACTTCTCGAATCAAATCTGGAATATCTTTTACAGAAGTTCTAAAGATTTCATTTCTCTGGCAATATAAGAATGCGTCCTTGATATGTAAAACACCAATAATATTATCAATATCATTTACATATACAGGGAAACGTGATTTACCAGTGTCATCTACATAAGCGACCATATCATAGAAACTCATATCCCCATCAATTGCAACAATATGTTTTCGATGGGTCATAATGTCTTTTGCTTCTTTGTCGCCATATTCGAAAATATTATGTATCATTTCGGCTTCTGAAGCCAATAAAACACCTTGTTCATGGCCCTCTTTCACCATTGAAATGATTTCTTCTTCAATTACTTCATCCTCTGAAATATCACTGTTTTTCTTCAGATTCTTTCTGAATATTTTTAATAAGCTTTTACGACAAATAATAACTACTGTCACCAAAGCAACTACAAGTACTGCAATAATCCCAATTAAAACTAAAATTAAGTAGGGATTCCCGGCCTCGTCCATTTTCTTCTCTCCTTTGTTCTATTTCTCTTTTGTTTGCCTTTGCAAAACACAAAAATAATACCATGAAGCTATATTATCGTCAAGTTATGTATACAGCTCCAAACTTATTCCTAATGCCTTATCAATCTCTCGAAGCATTTGATTATCTAAATGACAAACCTTATCTTTAAGACGTTTTTTATCAATAGTTCTCAGTTGTTCCAATAGTACAACAGAGTCTTTTGCCAAATCATATTTTTCACTGTCTAACTCTACATGTGTAGGAAGTTTTGCTTTATGCATTTGCGAGGTTATCGCAGCGCAAATAACAGTTGGGCTATGACGATTTCCCACGTCATTTTGCACGATAAGAACAGGTCTTATACCACCCTGTTCAGAACCTACAACCGGTCGCAAATCTGCATAATAGATATCACCTCTTAAAATCATCTCGTCACACTCCATACATTTGGTATATGAGTAGTATTTCCATTTTTGACGAGTGTATTCTTTAAAATTAATAATAAATTCTAGGTACTCGAGGTGTAATTAAACAAGCAAACTCGTAATTAAATCGTTCTGACAAATCTCCTAACTCTTCCATGGTAATACACTGTTCTCCGTCATTACCTAAAAGTGTTACAATGTCTCCCACTTTTACACCATCAATATGACTAACATCCACCATGAACTGATCCATACAAACTCTTCCACATATTGGTGCCTTTTGTCCGCGTATTAGAACATAGCCTTTATTTGAAAGTGTTCTGGCATAACCATCACCATATCCTACTGGAATCGTTGCAATTCGCTGTGATTTCGTAGTTGTGTACGTACCACCATAACTAATCTTTCGTCCTGCTTCCAAATCTTTTAGATAAGAAATATGGCTTTTAAGCGACATCACAGGTTGCAAGTCCATATGGCTCTTATCAACTTCATCCGAAGGCCATAAACCATATAAAATAATACCAGCACGTACCATATTCATATTCGCTTCTGGAATATCAACAATTCCAGCACTGTTAGAACAATGTTTGATTGGAATATGAACTCCTTTTTGTTCTAACATCTCACACATTTTTTTGAATAAATTCATCTGGTTATATGTGATTTCTTTATCCGTTTCATCTGCGTTTGAAAAATGTGTAAAGATACCTTCAATCACAATATTTGGAAGATTCGCAATATTATGTATCATATTTGCTGTTTCTTCGTTTACCTGGAATCCAATTCTACTCATACCCGTATCAATCTTTATATGAATATGACACTTTTTGTTTTTTGACACAGCAATTTCAGATAATTTCTTTGCAACCTCAAAATCACATACACATGGACGGATATCATTTCGAATAATATCTTCAAATTGGTCATAAAAACTTACTCCTAAAATCAAAATTGGTTTTTTACGACCATCGTCAATTAGAGCCATCGCTTCATCTGCAGTAGCTACCGCGTAGCCCCATAAATATGGTACATCCTCAATTGCCTTAGCAATTGGAAGAGCTCCATGTCCATATCCATCTGTTTTGATAACCGCAACAATTTTTGTATCCTTGCTTATATTCTTATGCATTTCTTCTAGATTGTGTAAAACTGCAGATAAATTAATTCCTGCATATACTCTACTATTCTGCATATTCAGTTCCTTTCCATACTTTTTTCAACCCATCTATTATATCACTAGATATCATAGCATGGGTACTAATTTCTTTTTTCGCATAATCTCCAGCCAAACCGTGAATAAACACTCCATAAGCTGCAGCTTCAGAAACTTTCATTCCTTGTGCAAGCAATGCACCTATAATTCCAGCCAAAGCATCTCCACTTCCACCTGTAGCCATTCCATTATTTCCTGTAAGATTAAGAAAATTCAATGAAAACGGAGTTGCTACAATAGTATGAAAATCTTTTAAAACACAGGTCACATCATATGTTCTTGCAAAATCCACCGCTGATTCAATCATATGTTCTTGGATCCAAGGAATCGTTTTCCCGGTCATTCGAGAAAACTCACCTAAGTGTGGTGTTAGAATATATTCTGTATGTGGCAAAAGCAAATCATTTACATCTTCTGACATGATGTTAAGGGCATCCGCATCCCATACAACTGGAACACTTGCCGCAGAGCGAACTATTTTTAAAATCTGCCTTGCACCTTTATCCATTCCGAGACCAGGACCAATTACAATAGCATCTGCCCATTTTATATCGCTTAATAATTGCATTTCATCCACTTCAGTATATGTAGAAAGTAATGCTTCAGGCACTTGCGACTGTAAAATCACACGATTTTCTTCTCGCGTAAAAACCTTTACAAGACCTACTCCAGATCTATAAGCCGCTTTTGCAGCAAAAACAGAAGCGCCCGCCATATTTACACTTCCAGCAATAACTAAAAGTTTACCAAAAGTGCCCTTGTTAGAATGCTCTGGTCTCTTAGGCAAGATAGATAAATCTTCTTTCTCTAATACAGCCATGGACGGATTTTTACTTAACCAGCTTCTTTCTGTGATTCCCATATCCACAACTATAGTATGGCCTGCATATTCATATCCTGGCCAAATAAATTGCCCTACTTTTCCAAAAGAAAATGTTATGGTGTAATCGCACTTTACTCCACAACCTAAAATCTGTCCATTATCTGAATGAACGCCTGATGGCATATCAACTGCAACTTTTACACCTGTCATTTCATTGATTTTAGTCACAACTTCTTCATATATACCACACAAATTACGTGATAAACCAATTCCAAACATAGCATCAATCACAAAATCATATGCATCATTCTCAACCTGTTCCATTCTATCAATAATGGGATAATTATATGTCTGATAAATTGTTTCTTGTGTTTGAAAGGATTTAGATGTTTCTACCTGTCCATCTAACAGGTCTTTCACCTTACAGATAGAAGTTTCAACTCCATACTCATTTAGTAGACGAGCAATAGCAATCCCATCTGCTCCATTATTTCCTAATCCACAAAAAACAATTCCTTTTTTACTTTTTATATCTTTTAAAATATCACAAAGCTTCCAGACAAATTTCATCGCAGCCTGCTCCATAAGTACCAATTCTGGGACTTTAAAGTAATTGGATGTATTCTGATCTAGAAGCTTCATTTCTTTTCCTGTTACAAGGTATTTCAAGGCGTCTCCTTTGTACCATCTTCATATTTGATATCAAAAATATTGATTACTTCCGCACCAAATATATCATGAAGGTATGCATAAATTTCTCGATTATTTATATCGCGATTTTGTTTGCGAATAATATTCTTTTTCAAATCAATTCGAACTTGATGAATCCATTCTTCAATCTCTACGGCTTCCGTCTGATTTACACGGATTTTATCATAAAAATAATCCATAGAAAGAAGCATGAGCTCATCATTTGTTTCTCTAATCTGGTAAGGAATATCAACTAGGGCATCTTCACACTCATCTATTTTTTCATTGATTTCATCAACTAAACGTTTATTTTCGTCTAGTTTTTTTTCATCCTCTTCCATATTTTGGACGATTTCATCTAAAAGCTTGCCTTTTAATTTTTTTAATTCCTTTAATCGTGTGTTAAGTTTTCCCTGTTCGCTAAGAAGCGAATTCAATTTCGTCTCTAACGCTTTAATTTCATCCGTTTTTCCATGAACGGCAAATAAACGATGCCACTTCTGGTCTAAAACCAAAAGTGGAACCGTTTTCCCAATCAAAGCAGATTTAAAGTCTTTTTGTTGTTTCATAAAACCCCTCAGAAATTATACTACTTTTTAGTTGCAAAATTATAAGATAACTGCATAAGGCTATCTGACAAATGTACATTTTCAACTACTACGCTGTCATCTGTAAGTTCTAAATCAACATGAGCAAAATTCCAAATAGCACGAATACCTAGTTTCACCAATCGATTTGCAACATTATCAGCATTTTGCTTTGGCATAGTAAGAGCTGCAATCTGAATTTCTTTATCTTTACAAAACTCTTCCAAATCGTCTAAATGAAAAATTTCAATACCACGAACTTTTTTTCCTACTAATTTAGGATTCACATCAAACAAAGCTAAGGTTTTAAAACCTAATTTGTCAAATCTAGCGTAATTTGCAATTGCCTGCCCTAAGTTACCTGCTCCAACAATAATTAAAGTATGTTCTTTGTCCAATCCAAGAATAGTACCAATTTCATCATGTAGTTTTTGAACGTTATAACCATACCCCTGCTGTCCAAATCCGCCAAAATTGTTTAAATCCTGACGTATCTGTGATGCAGTAACCTTCATTATCTTACTTAATTCCTGAGACGAAATTCTCTCGACTCCAGATTCTAAGAGTTCGCCTAAATATCTATAATATCTTGGCATGCGTCGCACGACAGCCTGTGAGATTTCTTTTTCCACACTTACTTCCCCCATCTCAAAAAAGAATTATAACATTTCTTCTAATTCTTCACGAATCGCCTTAATAAATTCTTCGCTATTTAATACTTTAACATCTTTTAAAGATGTGATAAGAGCTAAGTCTTTTGTCATTTTTCCAGATTCAATTGTTTTGATACATGCCTGTTCTAACTTATCAGCAAAAGAACACAAATCTGGTGTATTATCTAATTCACCACGTTTTCTTAAAGCACCTGTCCAAGCAAAGATAGTTGCTACAGAGTTTGTAGAAGTTTCTTCACCTTTTAAATGTTTATAGTAATGTCTTTGAACAGTACCATGCGCTGCTTCATACTCGTAATATCCTTCTGGTGAAACAAGCACTGATGTCATCATAGCAAGAGAACCAAATGCAGATGAAATCATATCACTCATAACATCACCATCATAATTCTTACAAGCCCAGATATATCCACCTTCGGATTTCACTACACGAGCAACTGCATCATCAATTAATGTATAGAAATATTCAATACCAGCAGCATCAAAAGCATCTTTATACTGTGCATCAAAAATTTCCTGGAAAATATCCTTAAATGTATGATCGTATTTTTTAGAAATAGTATCTTTTGTAGCGAACCAAAGATCCTGTTTTGTATCTAAAGCAAATTTAAAACAACTATGTGCAAAGCTTTCAATGGAAGCCTCAATATTATGCTGTCCCTGTACAATACCTGCACCTGTAAAGTTATGAATCAATTCTCTTGTTTCACTGCCATCTTCTGCAGTATAAACAAGTTCCACCTTACCAGCAGCAGGAATTTTCATTTCTGATGCCTTATAAACATCGCCATAGGCATGTCTTGCAATGGTAATTGGTTTTTTCCATGATTTTACATTTGGTTCAATTCCTTTTACAAGGATTGGTGCACGGAAAACAGTACCATCTAAAATAGCACGAATTGTACCATTTGGACTTTTCCACATTTCTTTTAAATCATATTCTGTCATACGAGCAGCATTTGGTGTAATAGTTGCACACTTAACTGCTACCCCATATTTTTTTGTTGCATATGCTGAATCAAATGTAACCTGATCATTTGTACGGTTACGTTCTTCTAATCCAAGGTCATAATATTCTGATTTTAATTCAATGAAAGGATTGATTAATTCATCTTTTATCATCTTCCAAAGAATTCTAGTCATTTCATCTCCATCCATTTCTACCAATGGAGTTACCATTTTAATTCTTTCCATGTTAGTACCTCTTTTCATAGTATTACAGTTAAAAGTTTAACGATTTAGTAGAATAAAGTCAATATTTTTGTAACCATATTTTCCCTACTTCATAATCTATACTGTAAATATAAATTTTAGGAGGTCACTTATGAGTGATTTAACTGCAACAAACTGTGGATGTAACGATGGAGGCTGTGGCTGTAATTCTATTATTTGGATTATTATCCTTTTAAGCTGCTGTTGTGGAAATGGCAATTCAGGCTTTTTTAATAACAATGGATGCGGCAATGACAATAGTTGTCTATGGATTATCTTACTTCTCCTCTTCTGCAACGGCGGATGTGGCGGAAACGGCTTCTTCTAAACATGAAAAAAGCGACTTTATCGTCGCTTTTTTTGTTTTGTATCCTTTATATCCTGATTTTCTTGTTCAAAATATTTTTTTATATCACATTCTTCTGAAACCTGTTTTCTTTTTATACATTCTTCATCTATTTCAAATACACTATTTCCATCTATAATTAATTTTCCCATGCTATATTCCTTACCTTATTATGCATTATTATATGTTTCCTTTGTCATAAGGTGTATTTCCTATTCATAATATAAAATAAAAAAGAGATATTATGGAACAAGATCAATATGTAACTGAATATGACGGTTTAGTGCAGACTCGCGAATTACAAATGTTAAAAGCAATGCTTCCTTTTGCAAACCCTAAAAATCAAATGCCTCTGGCAATACTTATCTCATCTTTAGAATTTCGAAATACAGTTCACATGTTTCAAAAAGACACCAATGCTTTGGCAGCTTGTTCAATTACAAATGAACCCGACCGAAGAAACGCAATGTTACAAACACTTCGTCGTTTTTGCACACCAAAAGAACGAGAAACCATTGATACATTATTAAACATCATGTGTGTAATGGAAAATTACGATGCATTCAGTAATTAAAGGAGGTATATTTTGGAGGATTTTCTTAAAAACTATCCAGATTTAAGGGGGATGTCCCCTCAGAAATTACAATTTATTATGAACTTTGCAGCAAAAGAAAAACCTCAGAACATAAAAGATGCTATGCCCTTTCTTCTTGCAAATATGAATCTTGCAAAAAAAGAGAATATCAACTTTTCTAGTTCTGAGGTGCAACTAATTGCAGAAATACTTACCCGTGACTTGTCTCCACAAGAAAAAGCAAGGGTTAAACAAATCATGTCTATGCTAAATAAATAACTAAAATCTTATCTAGAGGGGCGGTGCTTTTTCCTTTACCATCTGTCCCCTCTAAATATTTCTTTCCAGCAGATTCAAATAAAACATATATTTTCTTATCATCAATATCAATCCCCTCCGAGCATGGTGGCATCTCAATATTATTCACATAATTGTTTAGATTTTTATTCATTTCCGCTAAGGAATTATAGGTTCTTAAATACGAAGAACTTCTTCGACCATAGGAAGTGCTTAAATACACTTTCCCCATATCGTCAAAGGCAATCCCTTGCACTTTTGAAGGAATTTTATATACTTTTACATAATTTAATTGATTTTTACCAGACAAAAACTGGTAACTAACCATTTTAGAATTGGTCCATTTGTTATGTGTAGCAATCCATAATCGATCTTTGTAGTAAGTAATACAAGAAGGTATAATTCCGACTTTATAACTTTCTACCAAATTACGAACATCTAACATATTTCCTTTGTGTAGCATAATAGCTTCGCAAATATAATCATATGATATACGTTCCAACGACATTGTTGATGAATTACACACCCACACATTATCTCCATCAAAAGCAACACCACCAAGATGACTTTTCTTATCTAACCCAAGTGTTATTTGGTACTCTCCTGTTTCTTTTTCAAAAATCATCAAACGTCCTAGAGCATCTTTTTGATCTGTATAAGATGTAATCAGGACATACTTATCCGTAAAACATATGCCTTGCAGGTATTGGTCATATGAAAAATCAATATTTTCTACAAAAGAATATTTTAAATCTTTTAAAACAAAATCTGATTGATATGCATAATTTATTACATTTGAATAATTGTTAATATTTCCCATAATCCCCCTAACAACAGAATCGCCCGAGGATAAGTAATTATCCTCAGGCATTTTGTTTTGTGATTCTGCTATTATATATAATCCCCCTCCTATAAAATATAGGAAAACAATCAAGATAATAATTTTTTTATTCTTCCACGTCAACAAGTTCACTAGCTCTTTCTTCAATCTGCTTCTTAGCAACTTCTTCTGGAGCCTGTTCATATCTTGCAAATTCGTAAGAGAAAGTACCACTACCACTTGTCATAGAACGAAGCTGAGTGTTGTAACCGTATAGTTCAAGATTTGGAATATCAGCAACAATCTCTGTGTTTCCATTACCAACAGGATTCATTCCCATTACACGACCACGTCTCTTATTTAAATCTCCCATGATGTCACCAGTGTACTCATCTGGGATAACAACTTTAAGAGTTGAAATAGGCTCTAATAATACAGGTGAAGCTTCCATGAAGCCTTTCTTGAACGCCTGAGCAGCTGCAACCTTGAATGCCATTTCAGAAGAGTCAACTGGATGATAAGAACCATCATATAATACAGCCTTAACACCGATAACTGGGTATGCAGCTACTGGTCCCTTCTTAACAGATTCAGCGATACCTTTTTCTACTGCTGGGAAGTAGTTCTTTGGAACTGCTCCACCAACTACGCACTGATCAAATACATATGGTGTATCTTCACCAGATGGTTCAAATGTCATCTTAACGTGACCATACTGACCATGTCCACCAGACTGTTTTTTATACTTGTATTCAACATCTGATTTCTTACGTAAGGTTTCACGGAATGCAACTTTTGGTTTTGAAAGTTCAATTTCAACTTTATATTTTTCAGCTAATGTGTTTACAACAACTTCAAGATGCTGATCACCCATACCATATAATAAAGTCTGTCCATTTTCAGCATCATTTACATTCATTAATGTCAAATCTTCCATTAACACTTTCTGTAAAGCCTGGGAAATTTTGTCTTCATCCCCTTTATTCTTTGCTTTATATTTCATAGAAACATAAGGTTTTGACATCTGTGTACGAATATATGCAATTGGGTTATTCTTTGCAGATAAAGTATCAGTAGTAAGTGTTTTCTGTAATTTTGCTAAAGCACCAATATCACCAGCATGTAATTCTGTTACTTCCTCAGCTTTGCTTCCACGAAGGACATATAAATGACCTGTCTTTTCTTCGCATTCTCTATGATAGTTGTATAAAACATCATCTGATTTTAATACGCCAGAATTTACTTTGATAAGTGAATATTTACCAATGTATGGGTCAACAATTGTTTTAAATACATAAGCTGATTTTGGTTTCGCAAAATCATAGTCTGCATTGAATACTTCATTGTTTGTAGTGTTAATACCAGCTACTTTTCTCTTGTCTGGACTTGGTAAGTATTTTACGATGTCAGCCATCAAAGTATACATACCACGAGCTAAAGTGTTTGAACCCATAAGAACAGGAACAATAGAGCCATCTCCTACATTTACACGAAGAGCCTGACGAATTTCATCTTCAGAGAATTCATCTCCATCAAAATAACGTTCCATAAATTCTTCTGATGTTTCAGCAACGGATTCTAACAATGCTTCTCTACAAAGCTCAAGATTTTCTTTTGAGTAATCTGGAACATCAAATTTATCAACAGTTCCTTTATCATTCCAACGTTTTGCAGTCTGCTGTACCACATTTACGTAACCAACAAACTGTTCATTTTCACGAACTGGTAAATGGAAAGGAGCAATTTTCTTTCCATATAATGCTTGTAAATCAGCAACAACCTGTCTGTAACTTGCGTTATCAATATCCATTTCTGTTACGAAAAAGATTCTTGGAAGTTTGTATTTCTCACAAATTTCCCAAGCGCGTTTTGTACCTGTCTGAACACCAGATTTACCAGATACAACGATAATTGCGGCATCTGCTACAGAAGCTGCTTCTTCTACTTCTCCCACAAAATCGAAAGATCCAGGAGTGTCTAAGATATTAACTTTAACATCACCCCATGGAATAGGTACTAAAGAAGTATGGATAGAAATATTGCGTTTGATTTCTTCTTTATCATAATCGCTGATAGTATTTCCGTCTGCAACAGTCCCCATTCTGTTGGTCATACCAGCAAGATAAGCCATAGCTTCTACCAATGAAGTTTTACCACTTCCCGCGTGTCCTAAAAGAACAACGTTTCTAATTTTGTCTGTTGTGTAAACATTCATTTCAAAAAACCTCCCACAAAAAATAGTATGGATATATTGTACTAATTTTTAAAAGGTTTTACAACTGTTTTATGCAAATTTCACATTATTTTTTCAAAAAGTCTGACAAATCATAATAAAACACTTGGAGTAACCCATAAAATATTGTACAATACACTATATTGTTTTTAAAACTATCCTATTTGGAGGAAAATATATATGAATCTAAACAAAATTGGTTTTATTGGACTCGGACTTATCGGCGGTTCCATAGCAAAAAAAATAAAATCCAATCATCCAGAATGTGAAATTATTGCAACTGCTCGTGGTATTGATACCATCACAGAAGCGTATTCTCTGGGACTTATTACAAACAATACTATATTATCCCTAGAAGCTTTTTCTAACTGTGATATTATTTTCTTGTGTGCGCCTGTAGAAAAAAACCTAGAATACTTAAGAGAATTAAAAAATATCGTATCTAACCATACAATCATTACAGATGTAGGAAGCACAAAAACGCAGATACATCGTGAGGTCATTAAACTAGGCTTGGAAAAACAGTTTATTGGTGGTCATCCAATGACAGGTTCAGAAAAAACAGGTCTTTCCAATGCCAATGAATACCTCTTAGAAAATGCATATTACATTATAACACCTACAAAAGAAACCGCATCTACAGAACTAGATGCATTTTATGCATTTGTAAAAGAGTTAGGTTCTATCCCATTGATTCTAGACTACGAAGCACATGATTATGCCACCGCCTCTATTAGTCATTTGCCTCATATGATAGCCTATACCTTAGTGAATCTGGTAAAAGATATCGATGATGAAAATGAAACAATGAAAACAATTGCAGCAGGTGGTTTTAAAGATATTACTCGTATCGCATCCTCTTCTCCAATTATGTGGGAAAGCATTTGTATGACGAACCAAGAACAGTTAATAAAATTAATGGACAAGTACATTGCCTCATTAAGCGAATTACGAAATAATATCGAACATTCTGCTTCTCAAACATTACTAGATAAATTCCAAAGTGCCAAAGATTATCGTGATTCCATCACTGTACGCAACGTAAAATCTTACAACCAAGTACACGAACTCTTCCTCGACCTAGCCGACGAAGCTGGTGGAATCGCAATTATTGCAAGCATTTTAGCATTTAAGGGCATATCCATAAAAAACATCGGAATTGTTCACAACCGTGAATTCGAAGAAGGTGTATTACACATCGAATTTTATGACGAAGACTCCGTAGATTTAGCCTCCGAACTACTAAAAGAGAAAAATTACATTATCCATAGACGTTAACCCATGGGATGTCACACATATTGTTGTGGCATCCTTTTTTGTATGTTTATGAAATGCCTCAGGTATATGCATCCGCGTTCTAGAACGCAATCGAAATGCTTATTTTCTAAGAAACTCCAGTGGGGCTTTTTTGATTATTTATGTCTTTGTAATGTTTTACAATCTGCGGAAAATATGTTCGTGTAGGACAAGACGCTATTGAAGAGTTTCGTGTGCATCTTATGTGGGCGTAATTTTACATAATGTCACGTGCCGATTTCACTGTTTGAAGCGCTGCTTTTGCGCTGAGTTTGAAATCGGCACGTGTAATATCATTTGTAAAATCGCCCACTTAGATGCACTAGAAACGATGAGCAGCGTCTTTCTTACACGAAGCATATTTCCGCAGATAGTAAAAGCGTACAAAGACACAAACTTAAAGTCCCACGGGAGTTTCAAGAAAATTTACGCATTTCTCTTAATGTTCTAGAACGCGGATACATATACTCCGAGGCATTCTTCAAAGTATAAGAAAAGGGATGCCACAACAATATGTGTGACATCCCATGGGTTAATGTTTATTAATATACGATACTCTTTAATTCGTCTTGTCTAGCACCAGTAAATACTGCTAAAAGATTATTTAAGAGAATTACATCATCTACTTCATTTTCTTTTGCAAATGAGATTAAGTTTCCGCTCCAGTAACGAGCGTCAATTACATATACGGTCTCATAATGATCAACTAAGAATGGAGCAAACGCATTACCAAAAGATTCTTTTACTAGAATACATGAACTTCCATCCGAAAGATCATTGTTTTTAATAACGCACAGCGCACTATCGCCTCCAATAAAGCAACCCGCATATTTATTTCCTGCACTTGAATTGGAAACATCGCTAATAATTGGATATTCATAACTGCTTCCACCGCTATTAATTGTCATAGTAGCATTGGCAATTGGTTCATACGCATATACTGTATCTGGATACTGATTAAATGGTTCATAATGGTTTGAGTATGTATATAACGTACCTACAAAACCATCGAATACATGCTGTTCATATTCACTCAAATTATGAGAAGAAATTCCTTTAGCCTGACAAAAGTCTGTATAAGCATAATAAGCTCCCAACTGTGTCCAATGATGATCTGTTCTAAAATACAAATATTCATCTCTATGAGCTCTCATAGTATCATAAACATCAACAGTTACAACATTTGAATTCATCTTTGCAAGGACATTATCAATTGATGTACCCTGATTTGTCTTATGAACTACACTTTCATAAGCATCATCATAACAAATACCACTGCTCTTTGGAATTGGAATACTATAAACAGTACTATAACCTTCCAAACCATCTGCAATATCATTAATAATCTGAGCGTAAGATTCAGCGTATGTCTCACTATAACCTACAGTTTCATAACCAGCTTTTCCTACAACTAATACTGTTCCAACCCATTCTCCATATACCTCATTTCCAGCTGAAGTACTTGGAACATTATCAGATGAATCAACACCATCTGCAGTACCTACTACTATCTGTGTCTCAGTTTCTGTTTCAGTCTCAATAACTGCTTCGGTTTCTGTTCCAACGTTAGTCTGTGTATTTGTGTTTGTATTGGAAGTTTCTTTATCATTTCCACAAGCAACAAGTGCAACTATTGCTAAAACACTAAGCAACAAACCTAACACATATGGTTTCATTCTTTTCATAACGACACCTCTCATTTATTTAATATATTTCATTCTCTAAAACTTCAAAATAATTTTCAAATGTTTTTTTCGTACATGAAGGATTTTTTATAACAATACCATCCACCATAGTTCCTATTAATGAAAACGCCATGGCTACACGATGATCATCATAAGTCTCAATCTCACACGAATTAGGCATTCCAGGTAAAATAAAAATGTTGTTACCTTGTTCAATTGCAGCAATTCCCATTTTACCCAAATTAGATACTATAGCATGAATACGATCACATTCCTGATATCGTATATGCCCTACATTCATAATACATACCTTTGATGAAGCAAATGGTGCAATCGCAGCAAGGGTAAGTGCCTGATCTGAAAAACTTGATAAATCATAGGAACCGCCCAAAAATTTATCCTTCGGCGGAAAAAGAAGAACACCATCTTCTTCATCTTCCAGCTTACATCCCATACGAACTAAAACCTTTAAAAATTTTATATCCCCCTGCAAACAATTCATATGTATATTGTTTACCTTCACTTTCACACGAAGCAAAGGACATAAAGCATAAAAATAACAAGCAGCAGATACATCTGGCTCAATTTCATACTCCATGGCTTCATAAACAGAATCATTTTTTCTTCGATATGCACCAGTAATGGTTTTTTCAACACCAACACCAAACTGTTGCATCATACGAATTGTCATATTCACATAGGACATACCATGATTACCTGTTACCTTAATCATAAAATTTTGTGGTAACAAAACCGAAGAAATCAAAAGTGCACTTAAAAACTGACTGCTTTTATCCACATCAATTGTAACCTTACTTTTTGTGCAATTAAAATTACCAATTACAAATGGAAAGCAGTACTCTTCTTCTTCATAAATGATTTTAGAACCCATATCCTCTAATGCAACAAGAAGCTCTTTCATAGGACGTTTTTTCATTTGTTCAGAACAAGTCAAACGATACGTTCCTTTTGAAAGCCCCAAGAATGCGGTTAAAAATCTAGCGGCTGTTCCAGCACTTCCCACATATATTTCAGCTTTTTCATTTGGAATTTCACCGCCAAAACCTTCCAACGTTACCGTAGCATGCTCTTCATCAATATGAATCGGAAATCCTAAATCATACAAAGCTTGCATAAAATAGCGGGAATCATCACTAAAAAGAACCCCACGAAGCACACTCGTTCCCTCAGAGAGAGCCGCAAGTAATAACGCACGATTTGTAATACTTTTTGACCCAGGAACTGTAAGTTCTATATCATGAGCTTCTTCCACTTTTTTTATTTCATATATATCACTACTAATCATACTTCAAATACAAAACTAAACTTAGTTTATACCTTCTCTATAATCATAAAAGATTTGATAAATATCAATTTTCAAAGCATCTGCCTCAATCATTCCAACAAAAGAAGCACCATAGAAATAGCCATCTTCATCATCGTTACGACGAACAATTTCAATAATGGTATCAATGGTTTCTTTGGTCCATATTTGAAGTTTGGTATTATAATAACTACCCACCTCTAATTTTTGTTTAGATTTAAAACCAATTCCGCTTTTTGATAAGTCTGTAATATCAACGTGAATAAATTTCAACGTTGTTACATCTTCTTCATCAATACGACTTAACTCAACCGTAACATCCAGGTCAAGACGTCTATCTTTTCTTTTTTCTTCCATAGCGTACCCCTCGCCTTTGCATTATTATGATTTCATAATAGTACGAATTATTCTTTTTTACAAGTTCAACTTATTTGGAAATATCTGCAATAAACATTGCATCTCCAAAACTAAAGAAACGATAACGTTCTTCTACTGCCTGTTTATATGCATTTATGACATTCTCTCTACCTGCTAATGCTGAAACAAGCATAACAAGTGTAGATTCTGGCAAATGGAAGTTTGTAATCAAAGCATCAATCACTTTAAATTTGTAGCCTGGATAAATAAAAATTTCTGTCCATCCACTACATGCCTTTAACATTCCATTTTCATCTGCAGCAGCCTCTAAAGTTCTCGTACTAGTTGTTCCTACGGAAATAACACGTTTCCCTTCTGCTTTTGCCTTATTAATCTTATCTGCTTCTGATCGCTCAATATTATAAAACTCAGAATGCATATGATGATTTAAAAGGTTATCCTCTTTTACAGGACGGAAAGTTCCAAGCCCTACATGAAGGGTTACTTCTGCAATCTCCACACCTTTGTCTTTTACCTGCTGTAAAAGTTCAGGTGTAAAATGAAGACCAGCTGTAGGAGCAGCTGCTGAACCATCATGTTTTGCGTATACAGTCTGATAACGATTCTTATCCTGTAACTGATGTGTAATATATGGTGGAAGCGGCATTTGACCTAGCTGATCTAAAATCTCTTCAAAAATCCCCTCATAAGAAAACTGAATCAAACGATTGCCTTCTTCTACAATATCAATAACTTCACCAACTAATAACCCATTTCCAAATATAATTTTTGTACCTGGTTTTGCTTTTTTACCTGGTTTTACTAAAGTTTCCCACACATCATTTTCTTTACGTTTTAATAAAAGCACTTCGATAGAGGCTCCTGTACCTTCACGTTCTCCCATGAGTCGTGCAGGAATAACTTTTGTATTATTGATTACCAGACAGTCTCCCTCATGTAAATAATCTAAGATATCGCGAAAACTATGGTGTTCCACATCTCCTGTGTGTTTGTCTAACACAAGCAAACGTGAACTAGAACGGTCTTCTAATGGATCCTGAGCAATTAATTCTTCTGGTAAATCAAAATAAAAATCTGATTTTAATAGTTCTTTCATAAAATCTCCATATATTTAGAACTGCCCCATATTATATAGGACAGTTCTATTTGTTATTTAACTACGTAATTCAGCTCCTAAGTTTTTACCAAGCTGTTTCAAAATCTTTTTCACAAATGCATCTACAGATTCTGGACCAAATGCTTCGTCCTTTGGAGTAAATAATACAGTAAATGCCATACTCTTCTTATCTTCTCCAATCTGTGCACCTTCATAAATATCAAATAATTTGATACTTGTAATATATTTACAAGCTTCTTTCATTACTTTTTCAATTTCGCCACAAGAAACATTCTTATCAACTACAATTGCAAGGTCACGCTGTTCTTCTGGGAATTTTGGCAATGGTTTGAACATTGCTTTTCTACCATAATATTTCGAAAGTGTTTCTAAATCAATTTCCATTAAGTACATTGGTACACGCATATCACATTCATCCATGATTTCATATGAAAGTGTTCCAAGGTAACCAACTTCTTCACCTTCACAGCTAATGCTTGCTGTCTGGAATGGATGTAAGAAAGTCTTAGTTGCTGGTGCATATTCAAACTCTACATGTAAAGTTTTTGCAACTGTTTCTGCAATTCCCTTTAATGTGAAGAAACTTTCTTTTTCACCAAATACAGCAACACAAAGTGTCTGGCGTTCTTCTGGATATTCCACAAGAGGAAGTTCCTTTGGAATAAATTTCTTTGCCACTTCGTAAAGTCTACCTTCAAGATTTGCCTTCTTCTGATTACGTTCTACGGCATGAATCATTGATGCAGCAAGTGTTGTTCTCATAATAGAGATTTCTTCACTAAGTGGATTCATGATACGGATTGCATGACGTTCTGGTGCATCTTCTGACAATTTTAATAAATCAAGGTCTGAAGGTGAGAAGAATGAGTAATGAATACATTCGTGTGCACCTGTAGCACAGAGTGCTTTTTTAAGTCCATTTTCAGTCTTCTGTTCTATTGTTTCTCCACCAGAAGTAACTGTTGCTGTAGCAAGGAATGTAGGTGTGATATGTTCATAACCATACATACGGATTACTTCTTCTGCTACATCCTGATATCCTTCCATATCTTCACGATATGCTGGAACCTGGATAGTAAGTATATCTCCATCAACCTTTGGTTCGAAACAAAGGTTTGTCATAATACGGATAATTTCTTCGGTTGGAACTGTAATACCAAGTACTGCATTTACTTTTGAAATGCTAACAGACATTTCACGTGGTTCAACACTATTTCCTGTGTTTACATCTACATGTAATGCTCCTACTTTACCACAATTTAATTCTTCGATTAAGTGACATGCACGTTTTAAAGCCATAACAGTTGAGTATTCATCAACTCCCTTTGCATAACGCGCACTAGAATCAGAAGATTTACCAACTGCTCTAGATGTACGACGGATATTGTCACGGGCAAATTTTGCAGATTCAAATAATACTGTTGAAGTAGTATCTTTGATTTCAGAATTAAGACCACCCATAACACCTGCTAATGCAACTGGTTTTACACCGTCACAGATAAGCATATTTTCTGTAGTAAGTGTAAGTTCATCTTCATCTAATGTAACAATTTTTTCACCTTCTGTGGCACGACGAACATTGATTGTATCACCTTCTAATGTTGTATAATCAAATGCGTGCATTGGCTGACCAAGTTCTTTTAATACATAGTTTGTAATATCCACTATATTTGAAATCGCACCAATACCAACTAAATTCAATCTACGTCTCATCCAAAGTGGTGATTCTTCAATTTTTACGTCATGTACATAATGCGCACTGTATCTGTGGCAAAGTTCTGGACAGTCTACAGTTACTTTAAAGTTTTCAATCGTTTCTTCATCTGCTGTAAAATCTAATGCAGGAGCTTTGAAAGTTTTTTCAAGTACTGCAGCGATTTCCCTAGCGATACCAACGATACTCTGGCAGTCTGGACGGTTTGCTGTAATACCAATATCAAAAATCCAGTCATCTAAACCAAGAATTGGTTTTACATCTGCACCTACAGGTGTATCTTCTGGGAATACCAAAAGTCCATTGTATTCTGCGCCTGGGTACATGTTTTCATTTACACCAAGTTCTACACCAGAACAAAGCATACCATGAGATTCTACTCCACGGAGCTTGCCTTTTCCAATTGTCATAACGCCTTCTACTGTCTTATGGTCTTTAGCTGTTGCATATACAGTTGCTCCAACCAAAGCAGCTGGGTATTTTCCACCAGCCTTTACGTTGTCTGCGCCACAGCAAATCTGGAATGTTCCGTGTTCGCCACAATCTACCTGACAAACATGAAGGTGTGTATCTGGAATAGGCTCACATTCTAATACGTGACCTACTACTACCTTGCTAATATCTTTTCCAACTTCATATAATTCTTCAACCTCAAAACCACAAGAAAATAATTTTTCTTCTAATTCCTGTGGAGTGATGTCGATATCTACATAATCTTTTAACCAACTTAATGGTGCTATCATATCTATTTACCAAACCTTTCTGTCTTATTTGTCATTTAACTGACCAAGTACTTTTACATCTGATTCGAATAACATCTTAATATTATTGATACCGTATTTCAGCATTGCTGTACGTTCAATACCAATACCAAATGCAAGACCACTGTATTCGTTAGGATCAACGCCACAGTTTTCTAATACGTGGTTATTTACGATACCTGCACCAAGGATTTCTATCCAGCCTGTACCTTTACAAAGTTTACATCCTTTGCCGCCACATTCAAAACAGCTACAGTCTACTTCTACAGATGGTTCTGTAAATGGGAAGTAAGAAGGACGAAGACGTGTCTTAGTTCCTTCACCATATATTTTTTCTACGAATTTATCTAACATACCCTGTAAATCACAAAGTGTAATGCCTTTATCTACTACAAGGCCTTCCATCTGGCTAAACATTGGTGAATGTGTAGCATCATCATCGGAACGGAATACTTTACCTGGTGATAAAATTTTGATAGGTGGCTGTTTCTTTTCCATTACATGAATCTGACCAGCAGATGTCTGTGTTCTGAGTAAGAACTCTGGAGATAAGTAGAAAGTATCCTGCATATCTCTTGCTGGATGATCCTGTGGAGTATTTAATGCTGTAAAGTTGTAATAATCTGTTTCAATTTCTGGTCCTTCGAAAATTTCGAAGCCCATCCCTGCGAAAATATCGATAATTTCATTACGAACCAATGTAATTGGATGTAAGTTACCTTCTACTGTTTCTTCAGCTGGTAATGTAATATCAATCTTTTCTGCTTCATAACGAGCCTGTAATTCTTTTGCTTTCATCTGTTCATCAATCTGACCAAGATAATCCAAAGCCCAAGCTTTAAGGTCATTTACACCTTTACCATAAGCTGCCTTTTCTTCGTTTGGGATGTTTTTCATCTCTCTCATTAAAAGACCGATTTTGCCAGTCTTTCCATCCAAGAATAATTTCTTGAATTCATACACTTCTTTGGAAGAGCTAAGCCCTTCTGCTCCTGCAATAATTTCCTGCTTAATTGCTTCTAAATTTGCGTTCATTGCATGTGCTCCTTTTCATAATATATATTTATTCGTAGACCTTAAAGATAAGAGTTTGCTTGCAAACTCTCGCACGCGAACGGTGTTGCTACGCAACAAAATTCATTTCCGTGAGCTGTGCATTTTTATGGGCCATTCTTTTAATAAAAAAGGCCCGTCCCTAAAACATAGGGACGAACCAATACTCCAACTATTGTATCCGCGATACCACCCTGATTCCCATACATAAAACATGGACTCTCATTGACTGCGTAACGTGCAGTGAATCGTCTCAAACTACTGTCTTCATAAACTTCATCCGAGCAGCTCCTGTGGGAAATTCGGTAAATAATCAGTGCTTAAGAAAACTTACAGCCGGTGGTCTTCTCTCTCTGAAAGAATAATTATCACTTACTTAACACATTCATAGCCTTTTTCTTTTCAAAATCTTAGGTTATATTAACACATCAATCAATAAACTTCAAGTAAATTTTGTACCTAATCCTTACAAATCTTTCTACAACTTCTTTAAAATAACGTTCTGATAATAATAATCTAAAATTTCTTTGTAATTATATCCCTTTTCAGCCATACCTCTTGCTCCATACTGGCTCATTCCAATACCATGACCATTGCCTCCGCCACGAAGTACGATTTGTCCATCCGCATTGACTAAAACTTCGAAGCAAGCACTTGGTAACATCGTAAGGTCCGTTCGTACTTCTTCATTCTGTAAAATCACTTCCTGTAAGTATCTTCCTAATATCTTTCGAATCTCATTTTCTTTCTGCAAAACATCTGTCGTATTTTCATAAACGACTTCCATTTTAGTGACATATCCTGCTTCATTTCTCGACTTTACAACTAATGATTTCAATGCACCTTTTTCTTTGTCTCGAACAGTAG
>JAZPYQ010000048.1:0-13181 GCA_045544235.1 Agathobacter sp.
TACTTAATGAGCAGCAACTTTAGTTGTTGCGAATTTAGTAACGCGACGTCACCGCTGAGAGCGAGAGCGTGTGTAAAGTCAATATATAGTACGTCTCATTTCGTAGTATTTAGAATATCTAAAATAAAATTTTCTGAGCTAGATCGTTACTTTCTTAAATGTGTCACTTCTGCATAATTTGGAAGTCCATTTACAAAGTCTACACAGCATTCTCCTTGGATAAGTGGGGTGATGTAATCAATCAATTCCTGTGTAACATCGTTTCCGGCTTCGTTTATCCATTCTCTTGGAACAGATTTCACTTCGTTTGCAATTTCTGAGATATTTGCATGTGTGTATTCTACAGTGTATGGAGTATTAGAAATACGTTTGATACAAACCATTGCACCAGTGATACCATTCTCTGCAAGAGTTACGCCATATTTTCCTTGTTCAAAGGATTCATCAATATCAGTTTTAGAAAGTAAATGTGCGGCACATCTTTGTAAGATGTTGATTTCTACGGAACGTACCTTTACGCCGATTCTGTCAGCTACGAGCATTTCCAGTGCTTTTCCAGCACCGCTAAGCTGAGCATGTCCAAAGGTATCTGCTGCGGCTTCGGTAGCAGTGATGTAGTTGCCATCTTTATCGTGGATACCTTCTGAGATAGCGATAACAATGCTTTTTTTCTGAGCTAATTTTGCCTGTAAGTCCACAAGGAACTGTTCCTGGTCAAAAGCTGTTTCTGGTAAATAAATAAGATCTGGTGCTACGTTAAAGCCGTTTCGTGCAAGTGCTGCAGAAGCAGTAAGCCATCCAGCGTCGCGTCCCATAATTTCTACGATAGTAACACTCTGTACTGGGTAAATGGTAGTGTCGTGAGCAATTTCAAGCATGGATGTTGCAACATATTTTGCAGCAGAACCAAATCCTGGTGTGTGGTCTGTAACACAAAGGTCGTTGTCGATGGTCTTTGGTACACCAACAATTTGGATGTCATAATTGATTTTCTTTGCATATTCAGAAAGCTTCAATACGGTATCCATGGAATCATTTCCACCAATATAGAAAAATGCTTTGATATTCATTTCGTCAAAACGGGCAAAGATATCTTTGTAAATTTCAGAATCTGTATCTACTGCAGGAAGTTTGTGACGACATGAGCCTAAATACATAGCAGGAGATAGTTTTAATCTTTCAAGAAATCCTTCTTCTACAGTTGCTTTTTCTGTAAGATTGATAAAAGAATTGTTCCAAATTCCTGTGATTCCATTTAAAGAACCATAACAAGTATCGTATTTGCCAGATGCTATTACTCCGGCTACTACACCTGCAAGGCTGGCATTGATAGCTACAGTTGGTCCTCCTGACTGTGCAACAATACAATTATTTTGTGACATAAATTTATTCCTCCAAGATAATTATTTTGGTATAATACTTTTAATTTCAATAGATACATCATATATGAGAGTTACGATTAAAGCAAGTGAAAGAGTAGAAAATGAATCAGCTATATACAAAATGTCAGCTATGCCCAAGAGAATGTAAAGTAAATAGAGAAAATAATCAGACTGGTGTGTGTAAAGTGTCTTCCACATTAAAGATAGCAAGAGCAGCTCTTCATTTTTGGGAAGAACCTTGTATCAGCGGTACAAAAGGGTCTGGAACGGTGTTTTTTAGTGGCTGTTCCATGCATTGTGTCTTTTGTCAAAATGAAAGCATTGCAAATGGAACTGTTGGCAAGGAAATATCCAGAGAGAGGCTCGCGGAGATTTTCTTGGAGTTACAGGAAAAAGAAGCAAACAACATCAATCTTGTTACGCCAGGACAATATATACCAGACATTGTCTGGAGTGTGGAACATGCCAGAAATCAGGGGTTGCAGATTCCAATTGTTTACAACACAAGTAGTTATGAAAAGGTGGATACTTTAAAACAGTTAGAGGGAATTGTAGATGTATATTTACCGGATTTTAAATATTGGGATGCGCAGTTGGCAAGAAAATATTCCAATGCACCAGATTACCCAGAAGTAGCAAAGAAGGCGATTGCAGAAATGGTTCGCCAGCAGCCGGAAACGATATTTGCATACGACAAAGAGCAGGATGTTGATTTGATAAAAAATGGAGTGATTGTACGTCAGCTTCTTTTGCCTGGGCAGTTGTCAGATGCTAAGAATATAGTAAAATATCTTTATGAGACATATGAGAATCAGATTTATATTAGTATGATGAGTCAATATACACCGCTCGCCCATGTGGAAAAATACCCAGAGTTGAACCGCAGAGTAAGTAAACGTGCTTATGAGAAATATGTGGATTACGCTTTGGAACTAGGAGTGGAAAATGGATTCCTGCAAGAGGAAGATGTTGCAGAAGAAAGCTTTATTCCAGATTTTAATTGCGAGGGTGTATAAGCCTATTAGAAAAATGATAGAAAAGAGGAATTATAATGAGATATCCAGAATTTTTAAAAGAAAATGGAACAATTGGCTTTGTGGCACCATCCTTTGGATGCGCTATAGAACCATATAAAAGTGCATTTAAAAATGCACTCAAAAAATGGGAGGCAACAGGCTATCACACGCAGCTAGGTCCTAATTGTTTTGCACAAGAGGGAGTTGGTATCAGCAATGATCCAAAACTTTGTGGAGAAGAATTGAATGAATGGTATTGCTCTAAAGAAAATGATGTACTCATTTCTTGTGGTGGTGGCGAGTTAATGTGTGAAGTTGTTCCACACATGGACTTCGAACGTATGAAAAAGGCTACACCGAAATGGTATATGGGGTATTCAGACAATACGAATTTTACCTTTTTATCAGCAACACTTATGGATACAGCGGCTATCTATGGACCTTGTGCAGCTGCCTTTGGTATGGAGCCATGGTATCAGTCGTTGCAGGATGCATGGGATATTTTATGTGGGAAGAATGATACTGTGCACAGCTATCCTTTGTGGGAGAAAGAAAGTCTAAAGGATGAGGAACATCCACTTTTGCCATACAATGTAACAGAGGAAGTTGAGATAAAATCATTTTTACCTAAAAACGGAGAAATGGTGGAATCCCATGAAGAAATAACGATTGAAGGTCGCTTGATTGGTGGTTGTATGGATATTTTACAGATGTATCCAGGAACCTCCTATGATAATGTAAAGGAGTTTAATGAGAAATATAAAGAGGATGGAATCATTTGGTTTATGGAATCCTGCGAATTGAATATTATGTCCATTAGACGAGCAATATGGCAGATGAAAGAAGCAGGATGGTTCCAACATGTGAAAGGATTTTTGATTGGCAGACCTCTCTACTTTGGAGAAGAAGCGTTTGGTATTGACCAATATCGTGCAGTGACGGATTTGCTGGCAGAATATAATGTGCCAGTAATAATGGACTTAGATATCGGACATTTGGCTCCAATGATGCCTATGATTTGCGGTGCCACTGCAAAGGTTTCAGTAAAAGAAAATAATGCAACCATTAAATATACATTTAAATAAAAAGATATAAAAAGATCACCTCGTGAGGTGGTCTTTTTTCTTTAGTATAAGCCGCACTGTAGTATGTGTACGTTTTATGGAACAGATGCTCCTTTATATTCGTAAACAGGAAACACAGTTTGAAACGAAACAGGGAAAAACATGAGTATAAAAGGAGAGAAATATATGAATACAGTAAGATTATATTTTGGAAAGATTGACTTTGAAAAGGTTATGATTACTCTTGGAATGACTCTTATGGAATTGTTCGGAGTGATTACACTTTTTTGTGGAATTATGGATATTAAAATTTTCTAAAAAACACCAAATATATGGTGGAAATGCTTGGAAAATACTAGATTTTGATTGACGATATATGTAATGCTTTGTATAATTATGTTGGATATTAGTTTAATTTGGAAAAGTGTGTAAAAGGGATAGAAAGTAGAGGATACACATGGATTTAGCGATTAAGCGCAAGGGCCAAAAGTTCATAGCAATTCTACTGATTGCAGTAACTGTAATAGGGCTTTTTGAATCAAACAAATTAATTACATATGCGGATGAGACACAAACTGGTATGATTTACTCTTCAAATAAAGAAGCTGTTGAAACGAAGACTACTGCAGGTGGTTCGGATAAGGCGAACCTTTTGTGGTATGGTAAGCCAGTTACTGTTGTAGAAAGCACTACAGCTAATGGCGAAACCTGGTACAAGCTTTCTTACATGGCTAGCGGAAAAGAGACTACAGGATGGGCAAAGGCTTCTAATGTTTTATTGGATAGCAATGCTTATCTAACAGCCACTGGAAAGATTAATGCAAACAATGTTAATATTTTAGATTTCGTTTCATCTTATAGTACGAAAACTTTGGCTACTGTAAATTCGGGACATAAAGTAGAAATCTTGGATAACCGTGTAGATGGAGATAATTCAACTTGGTATCGAGTGCGTTTCACTTCTGGTTCTAGCATCATGATTGGTTGGGTAGCTGCATCTCGTGTTACAAAGGATGCCATTCCTGATATTGAAACGGATGGAACTTATGAAGATTACTTAAGAAGCCTTGGCTTCCCAGAAAGTTATATTCAGCCATTGGCAGTTCTTCATGCACAGTATCCAGAATGGGTATTTGAACCATATCATGTAGGACTTGACTGGAATACAGTTCTTCAGAATCAATGCTATCCAGGACGAAGCTTGGTAGAAAAAACAGTAGATGATGCAAAGAAATCTATTACATCAGGAGATTATGACTGGACAACGAATACGTGGACCATTTATGACAGTTCTCGTTGGGTACAGGCTCATCCAGATTTTATCGCCTACTGTATGGATCCAAGAAACTTCCTAAATGCTACGAATATTTTTATGTTCGAAACCTTAAGCTATAGTAGCAATCATACTTTAGAAGGCGTAAAGGGAATTTTAAAAGGTTCCTTTATGGAAGGAACATATAATCATAGCGTGGGCGGGTCAGTTAATTATCCTGAAACTTTCATGGAAGTAGGACAATTATCTGGAGTTAGCCCATATCATTTGGCGTCTCGTGTTCGTCAGGAGCAGAGTGCTACGAGTAGTTTAATCTCTGGTACATACTCTGGATATGAGGGATATTACAACTACTTTAATATTAAAGCTTCGGGAGCTTCTTCTGCAGCGGTAATTACAAATGGATTGAAGCATGCTGTAAGCCAAGGATGGAATACCAGATATGGTTCTATTCTCGGAGGTGCACAGTTCTTAGGAACTGGATATATTAACAAAGGACAGGACACACTTTATTTACAGAAGTTCGACGTAGTACAGGAAGGTGGCTTGTACTGGCACCAGTATATGGGCAATATTGAAGCACATATTTCAGAAAGTAGAATGGCAGCAAACGGCTATACCGATAAACATCAGCCATTTGTATTCAAGATTCCTGTATATCAGAATATGCCAGCGGAAGCTGTGAAGTTTACTGCTTCTGGAAATAGAAATAATTATTTAAAGAGCTTAAGCGTTGCAGGTCAATCATTGACGCCTACCTTTAGTGGAGATAAAACTAGTTATACTTTAATGGTTGCAGCTAATGTTAGTTCAATTAATATCTCTGCTGCGCCAGTTGTATCAAAATCCACTGTTACAGGAACTGGTACATATAATTTGGCGGTAGGTACAAATATTATTAAAGTAAATTGTAAGTCTCAAAGTGGTGAGACAAAGACATATACACTCACTGTTGTAAGACAGGGAACATCTAGTGCAAACTACACATTGACATCTGGTACCTATACAGTTGGTAGCTATATTACAGGTGTAGAACCAGGAACAACAGCATCTACATTACTTAGTGGCCTTACCTGCACAGGTGGCACAATGAAAATCTTAAATGCAGACTTTACAGAAAATACAGGAGCAGTAGCTACTGGAAATAAAGTGGGTATTTATGTAAATGGAACATTGGTAGATTGGAAAGATATCGTAATCTACGGTGACACAACAGGTGATGGCAAGATTAATGTTTTAGATGCAATTAAATTAAATAGATATTCTATCGGACTTGCGAATATGAGTGGCTGTTATTTAACTGCGGCGGATGCAAGTAGAGATGGAAATGTTAATATTTTAGATAGTATTGTGATTAACAGATATACCATTGGATTATCAAGCGTTAATCAAAAGTAAGAGGTGATTTTGATGAAGAGAAAGCTAAGTGTTTTTTCTATAATATTTGCAATATTGCTAAGTGTTTTAATACCTGCGGATTTTTATTATGCTGCAAGTGTTTCGCTTAGTGTTAGTACATCAAGCGTAAGTGTAGGAGATACCGTGACAGTAACAGTGTCTGTTCCGGACAATGTTAGTGGAGATTTAACTTTAAGTTATCCAAGTGATAAATTGGAATTTTCAAGCGCAACTGCTACAGTAGGTGGTGGTAACGGTTCAATTCAGATTAGTATCGGTAAATACGGTCTGGCAACGACAAACAGTGTTTCTGTTACATTTAAAGCAAAGGCAGAAGGTAGTGCGACTGTTACTGCAACACCGGGAGCGTTTGGGGATAATGACACAGTTGAGAGTGTTGATATGAGTGCAGCATCTACAACGATTACAGTAGCAAGTCAGTCGTCAAATGGTGGCGGAAATACTGATGCTGGAAATAGTGAATCTGACAAATCAGCAGATAATTTCCTCGCATCAATTAAGTTATCAAATGGAACTTTATCACCTTCATTTTATTATACAAAAACCAGCTATACTGCTACTGTTGGTTACAATGTGACTAGTGTGGTAGTTACTGCGACAACTTCAAGTGCAAAAGCTACAATCGAATCTGTAACAGGTGATGGCACAGTTGCATTGAGTGTTGGTGAGAATACAATTAATATTGTAGTAAAGGCAGAAAATGGCACAGAAAGAACATATACAATAGTAGTGACACGTCAGGCCGAGGGGGAGACTACTACAGAAACAGAGTCTGAAACTGAATCAGAAACTCCTGGAGATGTTACTACTGATATTTTGCAGTGGCAAGGAGAAACACTTACTCCTGCAACAGAAATTCCAGAAGATGTTGTTCCTCAGGATTTTACAATGTCAGAAATGGTAGTAGGTGGTGAGGTAATTCCTACTTTGACATTTGCAAATGGAAATCTTCAGGTGCTTTATTTAGAAAATACAAATGGCGCAGGTTCATTGTATGTATATGACGTGGCACAGAACTGCATTTACCCATTTATCAAAATTGAAGCAGAGAATAGTTATGTTATGGTATTGCTTCCAAATGTGGAAGTAGCACCAGCGCCAGAAGGATATCAGGAATGTACACTTTCTATTGAAGGAAAAGGTGTGATTACAGCATACCAGTATGTACAGACATCGCAAGATAGTACAACTCAGGAGGGAACTACAGAAGGCGATACCACTACAGATACAACTACGACTAGTTGGAATTCATTATTTAATTTTGGACCAGAAACATTTTATGCTGCAGAACCAGTTATTTCAGATTTTTATTTGATTTACTGCATGAATGAATCTGGTGAAACAGGTTGGTATATGTATGATTCAGTTGAAGAAACATTCCAGCGTTACCTTCCAAGTTTACATGTAAATAATGGAACAGCAGTAGGTGGAGTAGCGGATACCACATTACAGGCGCAGAACGCACAGTTATTAACACAGTTAAAAGATGCGCAGAATTTACAGAGAATAATTCTTTGTGTAGCAATTTTCGTAGTAGCAGTACTTATTATTGTTATCATCAACTTGATTTTAAAACGTCGTATGGATGAAGAATTGGAAGATGATGAATATGATGACGATTACGAGGAAGACGACATAGAATTTATGGATGATGAAGAGGATTTTGATGAAGAAGTTTCAGAAGAGATTTCGGACGAAGAAATCTTAGATGAAGATGACGAGGTTGAAATCGAATTCTATGAGATTCCAGAGGTTACAGTAGATGAAGAAGTAGTAGAAGACGATGATGATGAGTTGGAAATTGAATTCTACGAAATCCCAGAAGTTACAATAGACGAGGAAGACGTAGTAGAAGAAGATGACGAAATGGAAATTGAATTCTATGAAATTCCAGAGGTCACAGTGGATGAAGCTGAAGAAATAGCACCAGCTGTGACAGAAGAACCTGTTGCAAAGGCAGAAACTGTTGAAAAAACTGTATCAACTGAGAAAAAAGAAGAAAATCGTGAAGAAAAAGTAAGCGAATTGGAAAGACTTCTAGCAAGTAGAACAGTGGAAGATGATGGTGACGATTTAGAGTTCATCGAATTAGATTAAATAAGAAGTATGAAAACTACCCCTATCTGCGGATAGGGGTGTAATCATATAGTAGTTTTTTGGAGGCATGAATTTGAGATATACAGATAAAGCAAAACGTGCATTAGAAATTGCAAATCGATTATCAAAAAGTATGCATTACAATTATGTAGGAACAGAGCATATCCTTGCAGGACTATTAAAAGAAGGTACGGGCGTTGCTTCTGAAGTGCTTACTACAAATGGAGTGGAATTATCTAAGCTGTTGCAGATGATAGAAGAACTAATCTCCACCGGAGCAGAAACTGTGGTGGCAGAACGTGATGGTTATTCACCTAGAACACAGCATGTTTTAGATAAAGCAGGGGAAGAAGCTCGCAGATTAGGATATGATAGCATTGGAACAGAACATATTCTTTTAGCTATGGTAAAAGAAGGGGATTGTGCTGCGTCTAGATTACTCAACACTATGGGGGTAAACCCACAGAAGTTGTTCACAGACATCCTTGGAGCTATGGGAGAAGACCCAAACAAATATCGTGAAGAATATGCAAAAAGTCGTAATGCTGCAAAACAAGGTTCTGCAACTCCTACATTAGACCAGTATTCTAGAGATTTAACAGAAATGGCAGCGGATGGACAGTTAGATCCAGTTATTGGACGTAAATCTGAAACAGAGCGTGTGATTCAGATTCTCAGCCGCCGCGGAAAGAACAATCCTTGTTTAATTGGAGAACCAGGTGTTGGAAAAACAGCTATTGTAGAGGGAATTGCGGAAAGTATAGTAAATGGAACTGTTCCAGGCCTTCTTCAGGGAAAACGTTTAGTGTCTTTAGATATGTCAGGATTGGTTGCAAAATCTAAATATCGTGGAGAGTTTGAAGAACGTATTAAGAAAGTAATCAATGAAGTGGTTGCTGCAGGCGATATAATTCTTTTTATTGACGAGATACACACGATTATTGGTGCAGGTGGAGCAGAAGGTTCTTTGGATGCGGCTAATATTTTAAAACCATCTATGGCGAGAGGCGAACTTCAGGTAATAGGAGCTACTACCATCGGTGAATATCGTAAATATATTGAGAAAGACGCGGCTTTGGAACGTAGGTTCCAGCCAGTTATGGTAGAAGAACCATCTGTAGAAGAAACAATAGAAATCCTAAAAGGAATTCGTAGTATATATGAAAGCCATCATCAGGTGGAAATATCAGATGAAGGTGTAGAAGCGGCAGTTATGTTGTCTGCGAGATATGTAAGCGACCGCTTTTTACCAGACAAAGCAATTGACCTTATGGATGAGGCTGCTGCAAAAGTGCGCTTAGGGCTTTTAGGCTCTCCTCTCAAATTAAATGGGTTGCATAAAGAAATCCATAATGTGGAAATCGCAATTGAAGATGCGCTTCAAAGTGGGGATATCGAACTAGTAAGAGAAGAAAAAGCACATAAAGAAGAACTTTTAAAAGAACTTGCGAAACAAGAAAAGAAGGCAAAAGGTTCTTCAAAAAAGAAATGGCCTGTCATTGGTGAAAATGAAGTAGCAGATATTGTTGCGGGATGGACAAAAATTCCAGTAAACAAACTTACAGAAAATGAGGCATCTCGTTTGCAGAAACTGGAATCTGTTCTGAAAAAACGAGTAATTGGTCAAGATGAAGCAGTTACTGCAGTATCAAAAGCAGTAAGAAGAGGGCGTGTAGGTCTAAAAGATCCAAAACGTCCAATTGGCTCTTTCCTTTTCCTAGGACCAACAGGTGTAGGCAAAACGGAAGTTTCAAAAGCTTTAGCGGAAGCGGTATTTGGAAAAGAAGATGCAATGATTAGAGTCGATATGTCTGAATATATGGAAAAGCACAGCGTATCTAAAATGATTGGTTCACCTCCAGGATATGTGGGACATGATGAAGGAGGCCAGCTTAGCGAAAAGGTACGTAGAAATCCATTTTCAGTAATTCTTTTTGATGAAATTGAGAAGGCTCATCCAGACGTGTTTAATGTGTTGCTTCAGGTGTTGGATGAAGGCCATATTACAGATTCCCAGGGACGTAAAGTGGATTTCAAAAATACCATTATTATTATGACATCCAATGCGGGTGCCCAGGCAATTATTGAACCAAAACGTTTAGGGTTTGGCAATAAAGAAGATGAAAAGCAGGATCATCAAAAGATGAAAGACAGTGTTATGGAAGAGGTAAAACGCATCTTTAAACCAGAGTTCTTGAATCGAATTGATGAAACAATAGTGTTTAGAGCTCTAAATAAAGAAGATATGAAACAAATTGTAACTATTCTGGTTAAAGAGTTACAAAATCGTTGTAAAGAACAGTTAAATATTGAATTAGCTGTTACCGCTGGTGCAAAGACGTATATTGTAGAAAAAGCCTTTGACAGAAAATATGGTGCAAGACCGTTGAAACGTAAATTGCAGGACGAAGTGGAAGATGTACTTGCAGAAGAGATTATTGCCGGCAAAATAAAAACTGGTGATAAGGTAAATGTAACTGTGAAAAAGGATGCAATTTGTATATCAAAGTGATATAATTAATGTATGTAAAGTATTACTTACAGGGGATTTTACAGGAGGATAAAAATGGCTGTAATTAATGAATTGATTAGGGGAGAAGCAGATGGAAGTATCAGCTTCGGTGATTACACATTAAATGAAAAGGCTAAGTTGAACAACTTCCAGCATAATGGCGGTTCTTATAAGGTAAAAACTTATAAAGATATTACCAAATTGGAATGTAACGATGTATTTGTTTATGAGTCAGTTCCAGGTACTGCTGTAAATGGATTTGAAAAAGCAGATGACAAAGTAACATTTGCAGTGGAAGGTCCAGAAGATACACAGATTACTTTAGAATTAGAACCAGAGACAGAATATGAAGTTGTTATTGATGGTGAAGTTGTTGGAAATATGACAACAAACTTAGGCGGAAAATTAAGTATGAGTGTAGAATTAGCAGGTGGAAGTGAGCCTGTACTTATTACAGTTACAAAACGTTAATCGTATGTGTGATTTGACCCGGCCAGAGAACCTGGTCGGGTTTATTATTTCCTATATATATTAAGAAAATGTATATAGCAACATTAGGAGGATATTATGGCGAAAGGAAAAATAAGCATATACTTTTGTCAGAATTGCGGATTTGAATCATCAAAATGGATGGGACAATGTCCTGGATGTAAAGAATGGAATACCTTTGTAGAGGAAATTGTAGACAGGAGTAAGAGTGTAACTTCTGGAAGTGTGAAAAAAGCGTTAGAAGATGCAAAGCCAATGCCGCTTTCTGCCATATCATCTGCAGATGAAGAAAGAACCAGTACATCTATAAAGGAATTAGATCGTGTATTAGGCGGTGGAATTGTAAAAGGCTCTCTTGTGTTAGTAGGTGGAGACCCAGGAATTGGAAAATCTACTTTATTATTACAGGTTTGCAAAAATCTTTCGCAAAAAAATATTTCAGTATTATATGTTTCTGGAGAGGAATCCTTACAACAGATTAAGATTCGCGCAGAAAGAATTGGGTCGTTTACGGATTCTCTAGAATTATTATGTGAGACAAATTTAGATATAATTAAAGAAGTAATTGCTCGTAAGAAACCAAGTGTTGTAATTGTAGATTCTATTCAAACCATGTTCAATGAAACTATTGCATCTGCTCCAGGCAGTGTGTCTCAGGTAAGAGAAGCTACCAGTGTCTTTATGCAGATAGCAAAGGGGATGGGGATTTCTATATTTATAGTAGGACATGTAACAAAAGAAGGTGTTGTTGCGGGACCACGTGTATTGGAACACATGGTTGATACTGTATTATATTTTGAAGGAGATCGTCATGAAAGTTATCGAATTCTTCGAGGTGTGAAAAATCGTTTTGGTTCTACCAATGAAATAGGTGTATTTGAGATGAGAAACATAGGGTTGGTAGAAGTGGAAAATCCATCAGAATTTATGTTGAGTGGAAAGCCTGTGGGAGCATCTGGTTCTGTGGTAGCCTGTTCAATGGAAGGAACAAGACCTATTTTACTGGAAATACAGGCTCTCATTTGTCATACCAATTTTGGTAATCCTAGACGTACTGCTACTGGAACAGATTACAACCGGGTAAACTTACTTATGGCGGTGTTAGAAAAGCGTCTTGGTATGCGTTTGTCAGAATGTGATGCTTATGTAAATATTGCAGGAGGAATTCGTATGAATGAGCCTGCAATTGATTTGGGAATTGTTCTTGCAATTATGTCTAGTAAATTGGATAAGCCTATTGATGAAAAAACAATATGTTTTGGAGAGGTAGGTTTGAGTGGAGAAGTGCGTGGGGTGAGCATGGCAGAACAACGTGTTCTTGAAGCAAAGAAATTGGGATTTGAAAGATGTATTTTACCACAGGTTTGTAAAACTGGTTTTCTTCATAATATAGAAGGAATCGAATTGGTAGGTGTATCTAATGTAAAAGAAGCATTAGATGCTATCCGATAAAAGCATATAATAGAAGACTCTTGAGAAAGTATCTCAAGGGTCTTTTTATTATGAGGAAATATTAAAAAGTTGGAATTGTAGTTATAAAATATAAATTTCAGACAATTTAGACAATTTAAGAAAAAAGTGAGAGTTGACCTACTTTATTTTTTGTCGTTTTTTGTGTTGACTTTGGTTTGACCCCGTGATAATATAACAAAGCTGATTCGCGGGACACCTTGATTGGTAGAGCCCATAAAAAGCAAAAAATCAGTTTTAAAAAACTTTTAAAAAGTTGTTGACAGAGGTTGCGACTTATGATATTCTATCAAAGTTGTCGCCAACAAACGACAACAAACGAACATTGATAACTAAACAGTGAAAAACCTTGAAAGATTCTAAATGAATTTCAAGTCTAAATCAAAGAAGATTTAGCGAACGTTTCAATCGACAGATTGAAACCCTTTAAACAGTAAATTCAGATTTTGTTTCTGAATT
>JAZPYQ010000049.1:0-40168 GCA_045544235.1 Agathobacter sp.
ATGTACTTCTTGTTAGATACAGGTGTGCGAGTATCAGAGTTATGTAGCTTGAACGTGTGTGATATAGATTTCCAGAATCACACGGGAATAGTGTTAGGAAAAGGAAATAAAGAGAGATACATATATTTTTCGCCACGTACAGAGGTGAGATTGAAAGATTACCTTTCTACACGAAACGATGTAAAGTTTAGAGCTGACGTTCCACTGTTCGCGTCATTGGATTTACACCATGATAGAATGAATAAGAGTGGTATTGAGTATATACTAAAAGAACTTGGAAAGAAGTCAGGAGTGTATCGACTTCATCCACATTTGGTTAGAGCGACTTTTGCGACTAACCTATCAAAGAGAGGTGTGCCAGTTAATGTAATAGCAAAATTACTTGGCCACGCAAACTTAAATACAATTCACAGATATATATTAGTATCTGATGATTATATAATGCAGCAGTATAGTAGATTTATTGCTTAACCTAAGAGCCTAAGAGCCTGGTATTCGTTACGAGTACTGGGCTTTTAAATTTATGAAGAAAGAAGGTATGCCTATGATTGAGTTTATCACGGAGAACTGGAAGTTACTCTCGTTAGTAGTAAGTGCGTTAGCGTATATGTACGCTCAAATTATTGCTATGAGAAAAGGGATAAGAGCAATGCTAAGAGCTGACATTATCCGTTTGTATAACAAGTACCATGATGAACTGGAATATTGTCCTATTTATGTAAAACAAGCATTAGAGGACGAATACCAGCAATACCATGCACTAAAGGGGAATGGTGTTGGAACCAATTTATATGAAGCATTAATGGCTTTGCCAACAGAGCCACCTAAGAAGGAGGAAGAGAAATGACAATTAACATGATTTTGAGTATTGCAATTATGATTGCATTAGTAGCAGCGTGTGTAGTATTAGTTTGTCTCTATTTAAAGGACAAGACAAAAGATGAGATTAGAACAGATGTGTATCAGCTGATTCTTAAGGCGGAAGAGGAGTTCCTTTATGGACAGAACACGCAGAAGTTTGATTATGTAGTTCAATTAGCGCGTTCGCTGTTGCCAGTTCCGTTGCAGGCAATTATTACAGCACCAATATTACAGACATTATTTAAGAAACTTATCCAGGAAATCTTTGATGAGATTAAAGATGTAATGGATGATGGTAAAAGAAATAGATCAGTAAAGGAGAAATAGTGTCATGAGAGATTTTAAAGCATTACATCCAGAACTACAGGAAAAAGCAACTACACTGAAAGAAAAGTGTGCAGAACAGGGTATTAATATCCTCTTTAGCGAATGTGTCAGAACAAAAGCAGAACAGGATGCTTTATATGCACAAGGACGTACAAAGCCAGGAAGTATTGTTACAAATGCAAAAGGCAGCACATATTCTAGCCAGCATCAGTGGGGGATCGCAGTAGATTTCTACATTGATATGGACGTAGATGGTGATGGAAAGAAATCAGATGATGCTTTCAATAACTCTACTAAGCTGTTCAATAAGGTAGGACGTATCGCTGGTGAATTAGGATTAGGTTGGGGAGGAAATTGGACCTCACCTGTAGACTTGCCACATTTATATTTACCAGACTGGGGAAGCACAGCTACTAAATTAAAAAAGCAGTACGGTACACCTGAGAAGTTTATGGCTACTTGGGATGATAAAGATACTGGAAAGGCTGCTATTGATAAAATCAATACAAAAGATGATTATACACGTACAGAGTTTATCATGGACGTACAAGCAGCAACTGGTTCTAAAGTAGACGGTAAAGCTGGAACTGAAACCATTGGAAATACTGTAACCGTATCAAGAACAAAGAATAAGAATCATGCCGTTGTAACACCATTGGAGCGCAGATTAAAAGAATTAGGCTACTATACTGGTGCAATCGAAGCAGATCAGGGTAAAACCCCATGCTTTGGAAAAGGCTTGGAAGCAGCCGTAAACAAATACCAGAAAGAAGTATTAGGCTACAATAATACCGATGGTGAAGTTACTGCTAAGGGCGGAATGTGGAAATCATTGCTTGGTATGACTGTAATGTCTGTTGCAAAACCTACCTTAAAGAAAGGCAGCAAAGGTGAGGAAGTAGAAATTTTACAGCAGAATCTTAACTACTTAGGAATTACCGATAATGACGGAAATAGAATTAAAGTCGATGGTGATTTTGGTGAAAAAACAGATGAAGCCGTAGAAAACTTTCAGGATAAATACGGACTTAAAGTAAATGGTGTGTATGGTTCTAAGTCAGCTGCTAAGATGAATACTTTAATTGATTAGATAGATACTTATTAGGCGGTCAGAAATGGCCGCCTTTTTTGTGCGCTAAATCGTAATTTAGATAAAATTAAAAATAATCTAACAACAACTCTAGGTGTATTAAAAGTTGAGGTTATGGAACTAACCATGCCTACAACTATCACAACAACAAGACATGGTGTATCAAGTCATAGTGGCGGGCATGCAATATTACTTGGTGCGGTTATGAAACATAATGCAAATAATACATGGTATCAATTATCAAATAGTGGTAATGATGACACATATTGTATTTTCGCATCGAACCAAATTAGGTTGGGTATTACCACTAACGAGGGTTTAACCGCTTATGGCGGTTGTACAGTAAAAGTTTATATGGGATATATGGTATAAACGGAATAACTATATAGTTAATAGGCTACAATTACTTGGAAGTTATTACCTGCATATGAACCTGCACTATCTCTACCGATAGTTATACTTGAGTTTCTTAAACTTATACCTGTTATATGTTCATTACAATCGAAGGTTCGTTCCCCAATGCGTCCGCCTAAAAATATAGGCGCTTGTGGTAATGTTTCACCAAAAGCATAAGTTTCAGTTGCGTTTTCCGAACCAAACCTAAAACTATATCTTTTTATGCTCAAACCATTTAGATTGCTAAGTTTATTACTCGTAGTTTTAAAATCACTAGCAACAATAGGTGTATATTTGCTATTGTCTATACTGACAACACGCACTTCTGTATCTGCTCTTACAACCGCAACTTCTTCTGTGCCACCGAAATTACGATATAGCTCAGAAACATCACCCTCAATTTCAGCGAGTCGTGCTTCGATATCTTCACTTTTTACATACTCTGTTAAATCAACTTTACCAGTCTCTAACGCAGCAACTTTATAATACCCAATTTGCACCACTGCATTAGTCTTTAATTCCTCCGTAAATGTTTCATCATCTACATATGTATATTCACTAGCAGTTTCTTCAACCTTATATATCCAAAGATCAGGAACATTCAATGTTGCAATATAAATATTCCAGCCGCGTTTCATGCTCTCATTATCCATGGAATTAAATGAGCTTATCATATCTGCATACGTCTCATATGCTAATGCACTGGTTTTTCCTTTTGCAATAGCTTCTACCGTGTCTAGATGTGTTTTAACCTCATCTAATTGCTCTCTTGCATCTACATCTATGCTACCAGCCTTTCCATCTTTATAACACTGATATATTGCATCGTGTATCGATTGACGTACATCTTTTCCATATCGAGCACTCAATATTTGTTTCAGTAAATCTAATATATTTGGCATTATTCAACACCTACCTTTTCCTCCAAGATAATAATTCGCTCATTCTGTTCCTGAATAAGTTTTAACATAGCAGGAATCATCACATTTGGGTTCCACATCTCAGGTTTTCCACCGATATATTGTGTTGCAGGTTCATATATTTCTGCCACATCTTCTGCAATAAATCCAAGAATATCCATTCCTGCTCTTATATCATCCTTTGCTAAATACCCTGGTTTGTACTTATACATTTTAATTGGTAAATTGTACAATTTGCGTGGATTTAATTCATCCGAGATATCTTCTTTAATATCTTCCTTATATTTCACACTTGATGAAGAAGAACGTTTCATTAAACCGTTTGATGTAATATACATATTAGGTGAATCTGTAACAATAGTATCATAAGCATATTGTGACAACATCATTCCCGTATAATTCATACTTGCTTTAGCAGTATAAGTATTACCTGTTCTTTCACCACATTCAACCCTACCAGTCGAAATAGAAGCATATCTTGCATCTGTTTGTATTAACACACTATATGGACTAATCTCTATTTCTCTTCCTAGCTGATCTTTAAACTTTATTGGTTTTGTATTTTCAGCTAAACCAGAAATTTCTATATTTCCACCTGTTATTGTCGCATTGGTAGATTTAAGCGAATTTGCTACAACATTTCCTTTTTCATCAACTGAAAATGTATTATCTCCGTTGTTAAATGTTGTACCTTTAATAGTTCCACCCTCTATAGTCTGTCCTTTGATAGTTCCGCCTTTTAATCTATCACAGCTCATTGTTCCGGCTGTGATGAAGTCTGCTACAATCTCACCATCCATGGTAAATGCAAGCCCATAGGTTCCATTATATCCTGTAGACGAATAGCCTAGCCCGTTAATATTCCAACGCCATACTTTTTTAGCAGTTTTAATATCTGGCGTATCCATAATTAATAATTCTTTTGGCACACCGCCTTCATCATTAATAAAATAGATATTGCCTTCCGTTGCATGCTTGATTATTTCAGATGCATTTTGTTTTGCTAACTCAAGAAGCGCTTTTTGCTGTGGTATCTTTTTCTCTATCTCTCCCTGGGCTGCGCTTACTTGTTGTGTATATGACTTTTTTACATGTTCCCCAATAGAAATGTTGTGCTTAACAGCTGGGTTTAGCAAATCAACTTTCTTTTCCATAATGTAATTCCATTTATCCATACCAAAAGGCTTAGCAACTGTTCTTACATTATCGCCCATTTCTAAGGACTGTATATTCACATTTATTTGTGATAAGTCTATCGCAGAAACAGATATTGTCATATTTTCAAACTGCTTTGATTGTAACCAATTTACTCCCGCAGTCATCAGAGCTGATGGATCTTCTAAAACATTAAAATGAACAGTCTGCCAAACCTTTCCAATACCAGACTCTATTGCTTCTGTATTTTCAATATAATCTTTTCCACCATTCACTGATTCTATTGTTGTATATGCATCTAAGTCTTCCACAACACTATCATCTAACTTTGCCCCTAGTGGTCTAATTACTGTTACAATTTCATCTGCAGTAATATCAGATGTATAATCCAATAAATTACGACCAAATTTAATAGGCTGCAGACACGTTTTCCCGTAATCTTGCAGCCTTACTAAATCTAGGTATCTAATACCATTTTCTTTTCTAATTCTCAAATAGCCATTAGTCTTCTCACATACTTCTTTTCGCATGAAGTCTAATGTATTTTCGTAGTTTGTAATCCAGTCATATTTTACTTTTTCAACTGTAACCATACCTACTTCAAAACGTTTTCTTTCTTCTACTCTCGAATTATGCTCAGCTAAAATATATGGCCACAACTCCAATGGTGTCATATTCTTATATTGTTTTTGTGGCTGTGAAGAAGCGTTAAGATATGATAGTTCTCCTACTGAATAAATCATTTTTTCATTTCTTAGATTTCTCTTCTCGCTTCTTACTTCTCCATTCCATATCTCTTTGTGATCTTTAAAAACAGTCACTTCTGACATACGTCTTTTGAATAAATCATATAATGGATTTGTAGGTGGTACTGTAATATTTAATGTTCCAGATTCATTTAGTTTTGTTTCCAGCAAAGCTGAAGTTAAAGCATTTATCTTATCTCCAGGATAATACAGATTTTTTCCATCCAAATAAACCTCATACACTATAAACTACCTCCTCTATATTTTATAGTGCCCACACCAGCACCTGAGAACTGAAGCACTATTTCTTCTTCTCCTGCAACTAGTAATTGAGGAAATCTGTTTTCTCCCTCTACCAACTCATATGTATTTCCATTTGCAGTCACTGATAAAGGACTTGTGATTGTATCGATTTCAAAAATAGGCACTGTCAACATATTTCCTTTTGGAACTGTAATAGATATATCATCCAAAATAATTGGTCCAATATATCTTATAACTCCATATTCAAAGTCAAATGGATCCCACTCCCATGGTTCATCTGATGCATACACATCATACTTATATGGTTCTGCAAATGGAATATCCAGATTAAATTGTCCAAGTTCACGAGTTCTGTCAAATTTTGTAATATTCACTCGCCCTCTCCAGTAGAATGATGGATCATTGCTAAAGATTAATCGTACTACCTGTCCTTCTATTTCATTTCTATATGTTGAAATAATAGAATCCCATTCTAATCTTGGATTTTTCCCACCTAACAAAACACTTATAGGTCTAGACTTAAAAATAGGTCTATCTGCTAGTGTTTCCGATAAATCTAGAATAGCCGAAGCGCCTGGTACCTCAACACGAAAAGTCTCTTGTACTGGATCGCCAATGTAATTATTATTTCCTACTGCCAATCCCCAATCTCTTAACGTATCAAAAATTTTCCCAGTATTCTCTACGATAATTTGTACACTAATAGTTAATCCATTACTCATCGATAACGCTCCTGTTCTGCAAGACGACCAAGCTCATCATTTATGCTTGGTGCTAACTCGCCTACCAAAACATCATTATCTAATACCATAGCTGTTTTTGCTGCTAAATATGGAAGATATGCGTTTAATAAGCCAGTAATTTCTCCAAGCCCTTTTCCTGCCACCGCATCTCCTGTTAATGGTTGAACACTTGCTTTTCCATGGCTTACTGTAAGCAATTCTGGACCAGCTTCACCTACAATTGCATTTCCATCTAATACCGTTCCACCATCTGCTAAATACTTTATCTTGCCTATAGTCTTAATATTAAATCCAAATTCCTTACCACCGATTTCTGGCACCCAATCTGGAACATCGAATTTAATTTTATTTACTCCATTAATAAGTTTATTCAAACCATCTATAATTCCATTTAGAACAGAAATTAGTCCATTTACAGCTGATTTCGCACCATTTTTTATTCCTTCCCATAATTCTGTCCAGAAATTTCTAAAACCCTCACAATTATTCCATAACGTGACGAAAGCTGCTACTAATGCTGCTATTATTGCAATCACTATTCCAATCGGATTTGCAGCAAACACAGCATTCATTATCGCCATAGCTGTTGAAATACTAGAAATCGTTCCAGGCAGAGTAACTAATAAACCTATTAACACACCTGCAGTTACAATAAGTCCTTGACTTGTACTATCCAAAGAATTGAATTTTTCTAATGCGCCAGCTACAATCTCAATAATATCAGTAAATACTGGCATTACTGTTTCTCCTAATCTCGCTACTTGTTCCTGCAACTCTGCTTGAGCAACATTATTTTCAACTAAAGCTTGATTATTCGTCTGCCATGCTTGTCCAGCCTGCTCCAATCCTTGACTAGCTAATAACTGCATTAACAAGTCAACTCTTTCTGCTTCTGTAGCACATGCTGCCAACTTTGTATTGAATTCATCTTCACTTATTCCAGCCCAGTTTAAAACATCAGCAAATGACCCTGTCACTTCACCTACTTTAACAGTTTCATTGATTGCCTCCGCTAATCCGTCAATTGGAATAGAATCTCCGTATTTTGACCAGGCACCAATTGCCATGTTTGTAAGACTCGTTAATTCTGATTGCGATAACCCTAATGCTTGTAAATTAGCTGTTGTAGTAGCTGCTGCCTGTTCATCACCAAGCACTCCATATAGTTGTTCATATGTAGCTGCAGTCTCTTCTGCACTGTAACCTGCATTTTTTGATGATACTTCTAAAGAACCCATGATTTTTAAGTATTCCTTTGATTCTTCAGCTATATCACCTAATGTTTCAATAATTGCTTTTCCACCTTCAACAATTGCATCTGCTTTTAGATAATCTGAGAAATTAGAAGCTTCTTTTCCTGCATCTTTCAGATTATCTTCCGCTTTATCCGCCGCTTTTGAAACATCCTCTATTGAATCATCGTCTATTCCGTTTACTGCTTTTCCTGCATCTTTTGCAGCTTTTTGCAAATAATCTAACTTGTTTTCCGTTTCAATTATTTCTCTCTTAAGTGCATTGTACTGTTCTTCTCCAATGTCACCTCTTTCGAATTGCGCTTGAACCTGTTTTTCAGCATCTTTTAATGCTGTTAATTTATTTTCAGTCTGTCCGACTTCTTTTTCTAAAAGAGTAAACTTCTGACGAAGCAACTCTGGATTTTTCGGATCTAGTTTCAAAAGACGTTCAACGTCCTTTAAATTAGCATTTGTGGTGCCAATTTCTTTATTTACACCTTTTAATGCTTTATCCAAACCAGTGGTATCCCCACCAATTTGGATAGTAATTCCTTTAACTCTATTTGACATAATTCCTCCTATCTAGGGAAAAACGCGTCTATATCTTCCTGAGTTGCCTTATACGGATATTTTTCATTATCATTCATTTTCTCCGTCAGCATGTCATATACCATTCCCATACTCATAGTACTTAACATATCATCTGTCAAATATAGTTCCGCACAACGTAACATAAATATAGACGCATTTGCTTCTCTAACTGTAGATCTTATTTTTTTTTTGGAATTGCTGTAGTATGATTATTCATCTGCCACAGCTTTAAGATTTCTGGCATTGATTCATAAATTGAAAAGATTGGCAAACTGTCTAACCAATCATCAGGATTATCTGGAATGGTTTTGTCAGCATGTTTCGCCATAATATATGCACAATTTTCAAATAACATTAAATCCATTACCGATAGCTGAGCTTCTTCTCTTTCTTCCTCTGTTGCATCAGCTGGTAGTTTCTCAACTTTGTTATAAGCTTTTCTTAATGAAGTCATGTCTGAAATCATATCTCTTCCAAACTTAAAACGATATAACTTTGGCACAAGTGCTGAAGCTTTCATTTTAATTTCTACTGCTTCTCCTGTTTCAGGATTTGTTCCAACTTTTACTACCGATTCCATATCCTACTCCTTATTCCGCAGTTGCTTCTTCACCAGTTGCTTCTTCACCAGTTGCTTCTACTGATTTGTCATACACCGACTTGAACCATTCTGCTTTAATATTGTCAGCTGTTTCTTCTGTTGTTCTTGCCATAACACGACCATCTGCCAATGGTACAGCCGAAATAGTACTAGTTCTTGTCTGTGGTGTCTTTGTATCTGTGTTTGTAGAACTACCAATGCCTGGTCTTGTACCGGTGCAATTATACAAACAATAGAAATCTTCATTAACATCGCCATCAATCTGGTATAATAACGCAAATGGTTTTGGTTCTACATTTGAATTTTCTACAAGAACCTTATCTGTATTTAATTCAAATCCCCAGATATCTACCAGCATCTGATCTGGATATCTAGCAACTTCTAAGTCACCCGCATAACCATTGTTAGCAACAGCCTGATAATACACAATGCCATCTGCATAAAATGGTGTTACGCTCCCCTGCTGATCAAGTGTAAGATTAACTGAACCTGGTATTGCTACTGGTGTTTCAAATTTTACTACGCCATCAACAATTGAATATGGGGCGTAATGTGTATTTTTTAAGTTAAACTGAACTTTATTCTTTTCTGCCATTTTTAAACCTCCAATTCGTATACTACTTCCCAGCATTTCTCATCATCTAGATACTCTGCATCTTTCGTATAAAAAAATGAGGAAAGAGCATTTTCAACTCTTCCCTCAATTTCTTCACTTCTGCTTTTCAAATACAATTCCACTACAATTTTGGTACTTTTAAAGTAAACTTTTCCATCTGCAGCAAAATTAGTTTCTCCAGGACTAATAAAACACAAAAAAGGAAGATTTGGAACTTCTTCTTCAGGAAAAGAAAGGTATGCTACTGGTAATCCAGCTGTTTCTAACAATGTTTTAAACTTTTCTAATGTCATTTACCTGCCTCCCGTATCCCTCTTAATATTTTATTCTCCAATCGTTTTATAGCTGTTTCTTCAGCATTTTTAATATGTGGAATAGCTTTGGTTCTACCGCCATTCACTTTTGCATGTCCATGTTCCAGTAAATGTGTTAAGCGATAGTTCGGTTTCTTTGAATAAACTATCATATTGTATTTATTCTTGCCTTTTGCCTCACTATCTCTCTTGTACTTCCAGCTTTCCGCATAATCACCAGTATCACCTACAGGTGATGTTATACGTAATTCATTTACTGTTTCTTTTGCTGTTTCCAGCACTGCTTCTTCCACTATTTCTGTGGTAGCTTCAGCATATACCTGCAGTTCTGTCATTACGGCCAGACTCAACTTGTCAATATCAATCTTTGCCACTCTGAACACCAGCCTTTTTTTGCAGGTACAATTCTATCTCGTCAGTTTCTTCCACTTTATGTGTTCGATATATTGAATATCTCATACCTTCATATATAACTTCATTCTGGCCAGAATAATTAACAGTTGCTGTTTTTAGCATGATTTCAGGTTTCATTCCATTTCTACCTGCACTAAAAAACTCCGTTCTTGTAATTGATTCTTCTGAAACAAGTATTTCAATTTTTTTCTCTTCACCAGGAATATACTGTCCGAGTTCATCCTTTTTGTGCGTCTGCGTTATTAAATATGCCACTCCATCCATCAGGACTCCCTCCCCTTCTGCCGGAATAATCGATTGTTTAATTCGAATCTAAGCATGCGTGGCATCGCATTTTCTGTTTCTCTTCGCTTCCGGTACAAATGGGCGGCATACATTTCAATTAGCATGCCGTCCTGTACTGTATAATCTGGAGTTTCCTCCGTTGTATTTTCTGTTACATCAAACTTGATGCCTTCATCTTGAATAGCAGCCTTGGCCAGTACAATTAGCTTTTTGAGATATTCGTCAAGCTGAGTCGCGCTTATCTGCAAATCCACTTTTAAAACGATTAAAATTTCATTATCTGTCAAGGCCATTTACCTCCTACTAAGATGCTGTATTTGCTTTATCAGATGCAAACTCTACTGTAGTTGTAGGAGCTTCAGTAGAAATACTAAAGATACCAAACGCATCAGGAATTGTTGGAGCACCATCATATCTAGCAGTACCTTTGAATACTGTCTGATCTTCAAGGAATCTGCAATGTTCTGACTGACCTAATGTTGTACCAGCTCTTTCAGCAAGCAAGTATAAATCAAGATATCCAAATGCGATATCATTGTCTTTCATAAAGGACAAATCTTCGATTTCGCCACCAATAATTGGCATTGTGTTGTTCATACCTGCTACAATTGCAGCATTTGCATTTTTACCCATTGATTCAGCAATGATTTTCATGTGTGTCTTTCTGTTCATAATCCATGTAATTTCACCGTCTGAATATTCATCATTTAAGATTCCTGCTCTTGCGGCGATTTCCTGGAAGAGTTTGTTTTCAGTTGCACCTGTACCTGTAAGTACATGAGTCTTTGATAAATCAACCCATTCGATGGCTGTATCTGAGTAGTTTTCAGGTTTCTGTGCCTGTGCAAGACGAGTAACGAAACCTAAAGGCATTTTTGTACCTTTACCATATACGATTGCTTTATCAATTGCTTTACCGATAGCTTTACCGATAGCAGTGATAATTTCTGTTGCAAGATTTACATCATTGTCTTCAAGGAGCGCATTGCATACTGCAAAGAAACCTCCTACTTTGTATCCATCTACTTCTACATCATTGAAAGTTAAATCCATTTCATTTAACTTTCCACACATTTCTGTCCAGATTGCTTCTGGGATCGCACCCATTACATTCTGGCGAGATGTACCAGCTACTGGACGAACATTTACTCTCTTTAAGAGTTTAGATGCTTCAGCTGCCTTTTCTTTGATTAAGCCAAGCATTACTTCTGGGATTACAAGTCCTGTATTAGATAATGCTCTCTTTTCTTTCATACAGGTTCTAACCTGTGACAAAAATTCCTTTACAGCTTCATCTGCAAAGAAAGCATCTCTCTCCTGCATGTTCATGTTGAAAAATTTGTTTCTGTTTGCCATTTCTACTTTTCCTCCATCTCTTTTTGCTTCTGGTGTTGCAACTGCTGCAGATGAGCGTTTCTCCTCTTCAGCGAGTTCACCTTCAATCTTTTCGATTTCATCCTCAAGCTTTTTCTTTTCCTCTTCATGACCTTCTTTTTCAGTTTCAAAATCTTCTACTTTTTTTTCGATTACTGCCTTGTCCTCTTCTGTGGTTTCATCTGTTACTTCTTCGATAGCAGCTTCTAATTCTGCTTCTCTTTTTTCGAAGTCTGCATCTTTCTCTCTCAATTTTTCGAGCGAATTCTGTGCAGTTTCAAGTTTGTTTCTGAGTAATAATGCTCTTAATGCCATTATTTTTTCTCTCCCTTCATTTTGTTTTTCATTCTTTCTTTAAAAGCAACTGTAGACTTGCTTCGAATTTCCGAAAGCTGACGATTTCTAGCAGACACTGAAGTATCCTGATATGCCGGAAATGTCACTACAGACACTTCATAAAGTTTGACTCTTTTAATGGTCCAGTGTACGCTGTCTCCTCGGTCCTCAAATTCTTCTTCAAGAATATCAAATCCAAATGAACACTGGTCCACATCAGCTCGTTTTACTCTCTCATACAAATTCACAGCATCTTGATCTTTTGGATTAATTTTTACTTCACCCCAAAGACCTCTAGAATCTGTTTTAAGAGCCAATGTACCAGGTTTTGTTCTGCCTAATACCAATGTGGTATCATGGTTTACCAAGCACCGAATATCGTCGCTAAGCGCACCATCAAATGCAGTTTCTGCAATACTTTCTGTCGCACCTGGAAACAGCTCATAAATCGAATTAAATACCGAAAAATAACCGCTAATAAACATATCTCCAGTTTCATCGGTTCTGGTCTCGAAATTTGAGCCAATACATCGAATTTGCTTTGTGTCTCTCGTTTCCATGTTAGCCTCCATTTAATTTATTTTGTTCACCAATCATTCCTTGTGGAATGTAGTTCTCAAGGATTACAAGTTCATCTAATCCATCCAAAGGATCTAATCCTAACCAATCTCTTACTTCATTACCTTTCATGATGCCTCGTGTATAATTGTCATCTCCAACCTTGCTTAGTTTCTCGATGTCATACGCATATAATGAACGAATATTCAACTTGAAGTACCATTTTGGGTCAATGAGCAGTTTCTTTGTGTTTTCCATTTCAATCGCGTTTGCAATCGAACGGATTCTCGTACTAATGAAATTATTCCATCGTTCCTGGTCAAAATCTCCTTCACCTACCACAAAAGGTGGAACATCCAAAATCGCTGCGACCGTTTTTTTATCTAATTTCACAGAATCAGGAAGTGCGATATCATTGAGTGACAATGGTCTGACTTCTTGTATCTCAAATGTTTCAGCTGGTATCATCCATGGTTGTCCAGCTTCTGATGTAGTAATATACTGTTCTAACAGTTTACTTCTACCTTCTTTGCTAGAAAACTCATCCGCATTTGAATCTACTTTCACAATGATACTTGGTTTCCATTTAGATTCCATAAAACCTTTTTTTGTAACTGCAGCCTGTTTCAATGTATGTGCAACATCTTTCAATGCCACTCTGTACCCTTCACCTTTCCATGGATATGTTGGTCCTGGATTAAGCACATAATGTAGCACTTCTGATGCTTTTAGCTCCATTCCATTTACGGATACTTTATATCCATATCCGTCTGGAATGAACGATACATTGCTAGGTGAAATGATCACTAAATCATCCAGCAATCCCATGCGGTATTGTGGTACCACAACTGCATTTCCATCACCTTCCAACAATAAAATTCGAACTATCGCCGACATGAACGTTTTTCTCGTCATGAATTGATTCGGATTAATATCTAGCTTTCTCGAAAGCTCATTTCTAATTCGAACATCTCCAGAATCTGTATTGGCCATAAGATGAATAGTCATGCTCGAAATCAATTCAGCTATTTTATTGACTGCCGAAATTATTTCTGGATTCTGTGATAACTTTGTATATCCACTGCAGCACAAAGTCTCGTATGCTTCTACGCTACAAAGGAATGACTGTGATGATGTGGGTTCTGCCCTAGCTTGTCGTTTTCTCTTCTTACCCTTTGCCATCTTGTTCTCCCTCCTACTCTAGCCAATTGCTGGCTTTTTGAGATTTTTCAATATCAATAAGCATTTGCTTTGTAGCGATTACATCTGCGTCAAAAAGGTCAATTCTTTGTGTTGGTTCAACCTTTTCATATCTTATGAAATCGTCGCTATCCTCTATTGCATGGACATTCTCGATACAATACTCAAATGCCTTATTGTGCAAATAATAAAACTTTTGTTCAATGATTTTGTTTTCATTAGATCTAAAAGCTTCAGTTTTCTCAACATAGCGTTGCGACTGGTCTCTCATTTTAAAGCCAGCCTTTTTCATCTTCAGAACAAATTCATTTGAATATCTTCTGTCGTAACCTACCCATTTTATTTTGAAGCCACGTTTTTTCATCTCAAGGAACCATTTCACTGGCTCCTCATATTCAATTACAGCTGAATTACAAAGAGTAAGCCAGTCTTCCTCTGCCCACCAGAAGAATGGAATATTATCTTCTTCTGCCTTCTGGTATGCTACTGTAACTGGAATAAAACCATGTGTGATAGATATGTCCACACCTTGATACCTACCATGTAATGCAGTACCTGTAAGGTCATGCATCTTCGATAAGTCCGCTCCTCCATACCAAGTGATTGGAAGTTTCGCCAGTTCTTCTATTGTCCAATTGTATTTTTCATCCGATGAGCGAACTAATCCCATGTCAAAATAGGTCTTCAGTGAGCTTGTAAACACATTAAGCGACTTCGCAAAGAAATCTTTTCTTTGCTGAGGATCATTTTGTGCTTGCTGCGCATCATTCATCAAATCTTCTGGCTGTACCGATTCTCCATAAGCTGGATTTGCCATCTCGTGAGTCTTTGCATCCAAGTAGTCGATATATTCCGAGCCATTCTCATCTTTCACTGGATCCGCTTCACAAATGAAGATAAAATATTGTTCATCCTCTATCTCTTGGTCTAGTACTCTTTTACAATACTTGACTCTGTTAGCCAGAAAGCTGTTTGGATCATCTCCAGCTGTCGAAATACCTATTATCAACTTATTTCGATAGGCTTTCATTGCCTCCTTGAATAGGTTATACTGTTTCGGTTTCTTGAACGCGTGAATTTCATCTGCGATAGCCACATTACAGTTAAACGAATCCTGTGCATCAGGATTCGCAGCCAATGCATTCATTTCAAACATTCCGCCACCGATATCTTCCGCTGTGATAGAATGTTCGTTGTTGTTGTCAATAATATGGAAATGGCCACCGTCCTCGTCCCATTCACCCATGTTCTTAATGTTGTATTCTACAAACTGGAATGTTTCCATCGTTTGCTTAAGTCCTGCGGCTACTACATATATTTTTGAGCCTGATAATCGATTAAGAATTCCAATGCCGTATGCCAAAGCACCGGCAAAGGACGTCTTTACATTTTTTCTTGGTATAAAAATAAGACACTCGTGAAATCTTCTGATTTCTGTGTCTTTTAGTCTAAAACCCAATAGATTGTATATAATGAATTTATGGAATGGCATTAAATAAAAAGGCGTACCTCTTAGAGGTTCGCCATATTTATTCTCTCCTTGTTGGTGGCAGAATGTTTTTTCAATAATTTGGATAACAAACTCCGCATCTTTCGGATTAAAATCGTATTTTTCATTTTCTAAATCTCGTAAGAATCGCTCGCATGCCTTTTTTCTATACCTGTTTGCAATTCTCTTTCCTGTGATGATATCATCTACATAACCGAATACTACATCCCAGTTCTTAAAATCCTGTTTAGCCACTCAGCATTTTGTCTAAAGCAGACTGCTTACTCTGCTCTAAGCCTTTCTTCTTCAAACTCTTCAATCCCTTCGGTGTAAGTCCAAACATATTCTCCATATCTGCCAATTCATCTCTCATTTTTTCAATCGCCAGATACAATGCAGTTTTTCTTTCATTAGTCGCTCCGGCTTTGTTGGTATACTCTTCTGTAACCTTACATCCACCTTCGTACCATTGCTCATTTAATACATCAAATTGTATTCGAATTTCTGCATATCTGCGAATAATTACATCAAATTCTTTGCGATAAGTGCCCAGGGAATTCATGCTCTTCTTTGTAGCATTAAATACCTTATTTCGTTGTTTTTTCAACATTTCGGCATTATAGCTTTCATTTTCCATAATATGAATTTCCCCCTTTTTGTTTTTTCTCGATAGAGTTGGAAATAGCTACCCTTGCCGGTCCCCTTGACCAATCAAATCAATTTTGAAGGTGGGGGGATTGCTTCTACTCTCTTAAATTCATACTTGGGAATTGCATAAACAGTAATCACTTTAACTACTCCCCAATGTTCATTTCCTTTGATTTGGATATTGCATCTCACTCGCTTAATACCAACCTTTATCACTGATACAATTGCTATACATAAACCTTTAATCCCTTTGTATTCAATTGTTATTTCCGGTCTGATTATTTTTCGCATTTTGAGTTTCATTTTATTTCCATCTGCCTCCGCCTTTTTCTGGATGCATTTTATTATGACAAGGATTACATAAACTAATTAAGTTTTCATCAACGAATGCAAGTTCTGGATATTCATCTACATGCTTGATATGATGAACTGTCTTTGCTTCTCTTGCTCTACCATATTTCTTACACTCTTGACATTTATACCCATCTCTTCTTAAGATGCATGCTCGCTTTCTTTCCCATTTCTTTCCTTTATAATTAAATTCCATATGCTATCCTTTGCATAAAAAGAAAGCACCATCTATACAGAGGATGCTTTCTTACGTCACGTTTTCTTTTGCAGTTCTTCTCGACTGCTGCATATTTTATTCTTTCTTCAGTTTACATATTAACATAATAAAAACGAACATAGCGAACAAAACGAACAAACTTTAATTTTCTTTCAAGAATCTTTCTAATTCCATTCTCACACTGTCTGCTGTCGCGTTTCTTCCCATTCTTTTTGCAACATCATCCCATGATAACTCTTCGAAATATCTAAACCGAATAATTCGTTGCATTCTTTTAGAAAGACCATTCATCCACTGCTGCACCTTCAGTTTAATCTGTTCTGCTTCTGCTTTACGTTTCTCAAGAATCTGTTCTTCAATTCTCAATTGTTTATCATCCTGATATGTAAATGAAGTACCCTCAATATGAAAATGCTTAGGCTGGTATGGAAACTCAGGATTACTTCCAGATACATTTGTTTGAACGATATGATTTTTCTTTCCTCTTAATCTCTTGATATCTGACTCGGTTTCCTCTATCAGTTTGCATGCATCTACATATTCTTTTAGAATTTGTTTATCCAATTACATCCCTCCTACTGCTGCATCTTTTCCACACATGCATTCCATCCTTTTATGTAAGAAGTTTCATGTGATGTACGTGCATTGGCTTCAGGTATTTTCCCTGGTGCCTTTACACTGTGCTGTCCTTCCAGGTATCCTTCTGAATATCCATCTGCACAGCCTTTTTTATATGCTTTCTCTTCATGTCTGCTTGCGCTGGATCCTGCGACGAATAAACATACAACAGCTGTTCCTATAAGTACTATTCCTGCTGCTAATACCATTTGTTCTAATGAGAACATTATCTATTCCTCCTTCTTTCTAATATTGCAATTTAGCTCAGTAATTCATATTTCTTTTCAAAAACATCTGGCTTACAAGGATAAAACTCTCCTCGCAATCCTTTAATTATATAGTCATTTCTGCTTGCAACCATATCTCCTTCCAGAGTATGAATAACTAATTTCTCTCTAGGTTGTCCTTTGCCTACTTCCCATGCAGTATCATTTACAGAATAATTTGCCTGTCCTTGGCAAAAATCTATAATTTCTTTTGTGTTGTCAGTCCATTGAATTGCTTCAATTTCACATGGTTTTGTTCTATACTTTGCCATTTGCTTACTCTCCTAAATCGTTATTTCACTTGAATATCATAATCGTAAACACAACTATCTTTTCCAACCTGACAAGGACATTCGTTACAATCAGAATCCTCGCTACAACACGCTCTTGCATCCTGCATTTTTTCTGTAATGTCTACTAAGGCTTTTAACATACTATTTCCCTCCTAAATCGTTAATCTTCTAGTAATTGGTCTAAATCATCCAATGCTTCTGCTTCTTCCTGTTCACAGACAATTCTTTCCCATCTTATTTCTTCTCTCCAGTTGTAATACTTTAGATAGAGTTTCTTAACGAACACAGGCATATGGCATATTAATTTGAAACCTTTGCCTTTAAACCATCCATCACAATGTATCAAACAACCTTCATCCCATTCGCCCCAGTAATTACATGCGTTCCAATACATAGGGCAATTTTCACAATAATCTCTCATACTGGCTCCTGTTCTAAATCGTTATTTTGTAAGAGTTCTGGATTATCAAAGATGTTGCCTTTCTTTAAGGCATATTCTTTTAAATCTCCAATTGGCATATCTGGAAGCTCTTTACACTCTGCATAAAATCCAACTGAATCCATGTACTCTTCATCAACTGGACAAAACGCTTGATAGGTGCCAAATCTTAAAATCATTATGTCTCCGCTTACCTGACTCTCAAAAACATCTCCTTCCCAGGCAATCTCTGAATCCATGTATTCTTTTCCAGAGCAATGACAAAGTGTATTCACATCAATTTCCACTTGAATTTTTTCAATAGAGGTTCCCAAACTTAAATCTGCACCCACTGGCATAATAAAATGGTGAGCATGTCTACCATCATCATGTACCATGTAGAAATAAAAACCTTCTACCCATTCACCATTATCAATTCTTTTTCCTTTACACAAAATTTCTCTACCCATAATTCTCCTTTACTGATCTAAGTCGTTAAATAACCACCTAAATTATCCATGCTTTTCCATCTGATTTTCTCAACGTGAATAATGTAGTATACTGTATCTTTTTCTGCTCCCCATTCTTCTTTGCCTGTCCCAATTTGCAATCGACAATCAGCAATAAAGGATGGGCTGTTTTTGGAATATCCATTAATGAACTTAACCAAGAATTGTTCACTCTTGCGTTGCTCAAATACAGCCTTAATTACTTCTGATGAATAACCAAGTGTATTTGAAAATCTACTGTCATAAAATGGTTTTATCTCTCTGTATTCTTCTTTCTTTTCTCCAGAGAGAATCATGTCAAACCATTTCTTTTTAATTGTTAAAGGTAATATATTAAACACCTCATTTCTCATAATCTACCTCTGATCTAAATCGTTATAAACCTAAATCTTTTAATTCTAAAATTCTGCAAGACAAACTCTCTTCTGCAACTTGTTTGCCTTCTTCTGTTAAATATGGCATTACTGTTGGTACATGCATTCCGCCTGAAATTCCATACTCTCTTTCCATTTCTAAAGCCCATAATGCACTTGCAATATCCATCATATTGCCATAACCGATTGTTTTGCCAAGTTGCTTTACTGCCTGAATTTCATCTAATCTTGCCATATCAATCACGCTCCTAAATCGTTATTTTGTTTGCCAAACACTAGCGGTCTTGCCTGTCCTAGTGCTTGGCTATATGTAATGTAGGACTAGCCGTACACATTACTTAACTAAATCGTTATTCATTGTAATAAGCGCAATCTCCGCTGCAATATTCACATTCCAAAGGACATTCTGTTAAGTCATCTAACAAAACTGGTTCTTTCTCATATTCGCAGCAAGCACTTTCTGGAACACAAATTGCTTCTACTCCATCACGTTGCACAATCATAATGCATCCTCCGTTAAATCGTTATTTCATAAATCTATCTATGATTTTTATTGCTTTTTCAATACCTGCATTAACTCCATTCGTAAAATTACTATTGGCATCACAAAGTTCTTTTTCTAATTCAAACTTAATTTGCTCATATGCACTTAATGGATTAATGAAAGCACATTTATCTTTTGGTTTCTCTAATTTGCAAATTTCTACATTCTTGCATCTTTCACAATCTTTCATATTCGCTCCTGTTCTAAATCGTTATTTAATTTTTTCCCACACTTAGGACAAAATTCTATTTCAAAATATCCTTTTGCTGCTCCATGGCTAAATATGATTACTCCGTATTTATCATCATCAGGAAGTCTTGCAATTTGACAATCTGTTAAATCTGTTTCATTGGCACATTTTGAAATATCAATTGGCTTGCCTATAACTCCGCCTTTTGTGGTGTGAGAAAAATTACAAAATCCACACATAGGCTACCTCTTTTCTTCTAACTGTTTGCACTTTGTGTAATCCTTACACCAGCCACCTGTTGCTACTGGACAAATATGTGGTACCATGTAATTTTCCTTATGACAGCCTTCTACCCAATCTTCCTCTTTCGACTGCTGCACATTGATTTCATCAGCTGTAACGATGGTTGTGTCTTTGCTCATACCGTCTCCTTTCCCCTTCTCCATATAGGAGCAGGATAACTTTTGATTTTCGGTATATAAATCGCACACTACTTTGGGTTTCTTTTGGACTGCTGTCCTGGTGTTTCAACCTACTTTATTTCTCCATCCATAAACATTCTCCAAATGTCCTGGTATGTAAAAGTCTCTTTAGTTCCATTTTGATGTTGGAATACTACAAAGTTTTTGCTTAATTGAATCAACTTGCATTTGACGAGGCCACTGGCATCTTCCGCATCTTCTACGAGACTCTTCAGCTTGTACTGCTGCCCTATGACCAATTTCTTCTTAGCCGCTTCTCTTACTGCGTCTCTGTTTACTCCAACGTGTCTCATGGACGTTGCTCTATTCTCTACCATTTTTATCCTCCAACTCAAATAATCCCTGTTTGGATATTGGTAAATTATATTTCTTTGATAATTCCAATGCTTTTTCTTCAGCTTCGTTTTTATCAAAGAAGATTTCGTCATCGATACCTACCCAATCTCCACAGATCTTTACTTCTTTCGTTCCGATATCTTCTACAACTGCTGCATCAAAGCAAATCACATCATCCCAATCCGGTTTAAATACTGTATAAACAATATCTCCAGGCTTAATCATTTTAACTTCCATTTCTTCAATGGCTTTTTCACTGAAAAATGTATTTTCAGCACCGACAAAACTATATTCTGTCCCCCCCTCACGGACAGTTGCGATTTTAACTGTAATTTCGTCTCCCACATTGTATTTATGCGGTTTTTTAATGTTTTCAATTGTGTTTACCATATTTATTTCAGAAAATCCCACTTGGAATATCTCAAATCATCCTCATTCCAATCCTTGTACTCATTCATAAGGTATTCTTTGAAGATTCCAAGCATTTCCTCTCTCCTTCCTTCATGTCCATTATCCATCATATTATGATGGTACTGGCATCCCAGAGCTCCGTTCTCTGGTATGCCTAATCCATTATCCGAGCGTGGTATGTAGTGCATTACACTTCTTAGTTGTAATCCTAAATAGGTTGCTTTTTCCATGTGATACCCTATTCGACAGAAGATACATGTATCGTCATCACGCTCTATGATGATTTTTCTTGTTTTCTCGTTAAATTCTCTACTTTTACATTGCTTTGACTTTGGCACGGTTTACTCCCAGAAAATGACTTTCTTTAATACCATTGCCTCTGCCATGGCTTTATTGCCGAGATCTTCTTTCGCATAACCATCCATAGCCAGTACTGCATCACTTAAATCAATTTTGTGAGCATGTGCTCTGAAGTGATCCACATTGTCATAATCAGGATTTGTACTCTCCACTTCTTCAGGAAGGGGATTCGTTACAATACTTCCCATCTCAGCAATTCTTTTCTCCACAGCTCTTATTCTTTCAAAATAACTTTGCGTCTTCTTTGGTGGATAAATGATATAAACTTTCATCACCTGCATTACTTGGTTTCCTCCAATTCCTGAATTTTCCTTGCTCTATGTACAATATCTGTTGCTTTACTGATAACCATTGGCCAATCACCTTTTTCAACTAAATCATGCATAACATGAAGCGAGGCTTTGATGACGTTCTTCAGACCATTGATAGAGTGTTCAGTACCTACATTCTGTACCGGTGCAAAATGTTCTATTTTCATTCCTTCTGAAGACTGCTGCACATCGTTTTTATTCAATTCATCTGGAGCAATATCTTCTACTTCTCCAGTAAGCACTTCTTTTTCCTTCATATCTTCTGGTAAATATTCTGGATGATTGAAAATGCTATCTTGACCTGGCAACTGTTTTTCAGGTTCTTTCAGCGTTTCTTCTACAGTTTTATCTTCTTTCTTTGGCTTAGGTTCTACTACCTTAACCTTAGTTTCTTTCTTTGGCTTCTCTACATTGTTTTTATCAGCCTTTACGACTTTCTCTGTTGGCTTGTCCGATACTTTCACTGGTTCTTCTTTCTTTTCCTCTGGATATGCTTCCTGGAATACATTGGACCAACTTGTCTTCGCATCATCACCCATAGCAAAATATTCTTTTAACGAACTAAACATTTGCATCCATTCATAAGAACTCTTACTTCCGTCTCTTACATTGGTAATTACAATATCTTCATTTGTCTTCATGAAAATTACTAATCTGCCAACACCTTTAATACGAATGATGTATGAGCACTCACCACTTGGTGCCAATGTTTCTTTTAAATCATCTAGTGTAATAGCCTTATACATGCTTAAGTATAATTTTGGTTCATCATGAATCAGCTGGTATACCGCCTGCTTTAATCCTTCAGGCAATAACTGCTGCAATGTATCCTTTTCTTCACACATTACTTCGATATCAGAAATCTTCTGTTCGTCTTCGATTTCTTTCTTGATAATATTGATTTCACTCTTTGAATATCCACTACTGATTTCTTCATTGATATGATCTGGAAGAGTAAGCATAATTCCAAGTTTTGCCACACCATGATTTGAAAACTGATCTTTCAACCTTGCTTCTCCAGGAACACCAAAACGCTTATGAATATTGATAAATCGAGAAACCTGTGTATTATCGATTCCATATTCTGCTCTTGCAAACTCATTTACATTTGTATAGCCCGAGTCCTTAAGAATATCTGTTGTAGCTGCTAAGTTGAGTAAATAACCGATTTTTACAAAGCCTTCCGCTGCTTTGTACATCTCTGTATCTAATTCCTGTTTAAACTGCTGATAATTTGTGTATGTAATTAAATTTTCCATGTTTCCTCCTATACTGCTGCCTGCTGCTCATTTGCGCATCTTTTCTCTATTTCTTTTGTCCACATACTGAGAATTTCATTTATTTTCTCAATATTGGGTTGTCTGTTATACATAGAGCGATTCTGAAGAATTTTTCCATCATAATTTACCTCCAATGTATAATACGGTCTGTCTGGCATGGCCTTTTTGCGCAAAAACAAGATATAACTTGTTCCTTGTATCATCTTTTTAAGATAGTTGTCCGAAGCTCCAACACAATGATGTTGAAATCTTCCTTCATTTGTGATATCTGAGGCTTTTTTAGGTGCTTTAATAAAATAATCATCAGTTTCAAATGCAAAGTGTAGAGTGTTTTTTTCGTAATCTTCCTCTATTTTTTTAAACTTCTTATCCACTTCCTCATCTCGTTTTTGATTCTTATTTCTGTTTTCTTCCTCTAGATATTTGTCGTGATATTCCATCATGCGATTATTTTTACATACAATTTCATCTGTGATATCCATCCCTCTTCGTTCTGCCATGTCTAAATAATCTTCGTATGCATTCCATGTATCACGCACTGTCATTTCCATCTTTTCAGCCTGTGACTTAATTAAATTAACAGCTCTTTCTACTGTTAGATTCGTTCTTTTTACTTGTAAATAATCTAACCTGACACCGTTATCTCTTACAAAGAACAATATTTCATCTGAAATCTTCTCACCGTGATACTGTGTCCACTGTAATATCTCTAACACATTACAATTTCCATCAACCTTACGTAGTCTTTGTAAATTCTGTTTATTTAGATTTAATGCATCATGTATCTTTGTTGCGTACTCATTGAACAAACCTGGTCTTTCATCTCTTTTTAATATTTCTTCGACCAATCGATACAAACCACTTTTTTGTAGGTATTCCAGGTACGGATAATGATTCAAAACCTGAAGTCTTACAACTGGATCTATATATTTCCTTTGTCCGCCCATAAACATTTCTTTTAGGTTGCACTTTGCAAATCTTTCTTTAGATAAGACTCTTTTTAAATTTGGCGAGTACATTATCACACTTCCAAAATGCTGGTAATAATACCCCATACCATGTCTAACCTCATGACACCATCTTTGGACTCCAGTATATTTATATTCACCATATTCAAAGAATTCCGACTTTCTAAATCTCTCATCCAATGTCATTCTTATATCTTCCCAACGATATATTTCTACATTATCCCATCCATTTTCCCTACGACGAGTAACACGAAAGTCAAATTTTCTAAGTACATAAGCTGTATCATCTTTTAATCGTTGGATAATACCTACACTGAGTTCCTGATATAGGTATTTCTGTTTTTTCCACAACTTATATATTGCTAAAGTTTTACATTCCGGACAAAATCCCGTTGCATTGTGTGCTGGTTTATCTTTTACTTGCACCCATTTATTACAATGTGTGCAATATACTTTATATTTTTTACCTTTCTTTTCATACATCAGGTATTCTTCAAAGCAATTTCGTTTTACCCAACTATCAAAGTCTTTTGGTAAGTCAGGCACTTCACTCATCACTGAATCTATCTGTTCAATTTCGCTACGATGTTTTTTCTGCAGATTTTCTTTTCTAACATTACACTGAAAGTCTAAAACAGCATTTTTCACACTTCTGTTTCCTGTTCCAAGGTAGTCATTTACTATTTTTCTACTGTCACCACATTCGAAATTTTCTTTTTCATATATACCTCCCCTTCCCTCATAGTTCAGCATATCTATCTTCGCAGTTCTCCACGCACCACCATCTGGCTCGTATGTAATAAATGTATTCTCTGATTTGCTAATATATATTTCAAACTGTGGTTTTGTAATTCCCTTAACCAACCATGCGCGCGGAAATATGGCAACCTTTAAAACCTCTTTTTCGACTACAGCCCTAAAAAACAAATGATATCTGTAACAAATTCTTTTATATCTGCTGCCATAAAGTGTTCTTATATACTCCGTCTTGCCAATATCTTTTTTAGCAACTTTGATCATTTTTTCTGTTGCAACAAGGCTTTTTATTCCTAAAAGTTCTTTTTTCTTCATATCAACACCTACTTCCCGAGATAGTAAGTCTTGATAATCTCATTTACTCTAGCCATTCCAGGCATTCCTAAAGTTACTCTGCCTGCACTTACGCCTGCTGCCTTGATGATATCCTTATCAATCTGCATCTGGTGAGCAAAGGATTCTTTTAAGATTTCTCCAATACAACCTTTTAGGTTCTTGCCTTTAGTACGTACTGCACATGCCATCTGCTCGTCCTGTGTGCACTGGGTTTTGATGTAATTTACCCAGTCCACCATAATTTGCTGTGGTTTCAATTCTTTTTCTTCTACAGCAATTTTTCCTAAAGCAGCCATCAGAGGGTTACAAAGCTTGTCCATACAGTCATCTAAATAATCTTCTACATCTTCTTTAGCCAAACCATTCTCTTCTGCCATATCGTATAAAGACTGTTCATCACCTTCTTCTTTTAAGCCTGCTGCACATTGATTTATTTCTTCTGCTGAGTTGAACTCTCCAAACTTTTCAAACATTTCTGTTTCTCCTTTTCTAAATTGTCTATAAACCACTTCTTGTAGGAATGGTCCTCTTTTACATGGAACACGAGAATATGTCCATACTGCTGCACAATTTTGTCTAATTCCTGCCATTCCTCACTGTTTTTTACTGCTTCATTTCTTTTTGTCAGCCAGTTATTGGCTTTCCATTCTGCGAGCCAGTTCTCAAAGCCTGCTGCAATGTACTCACACTCCGTATGGATATGGAGCTCGCACATTGTATTTATGCGACTTAGCGCTATTTTTAGCACGTGCAATTCCGACTGGTACTTTGTCATGTTTTGCACAGTTAAAAGGTTGCCTACAGAAGCTTCTCCTTTTGCTGTTTCATACTCAACCACATAGCCTACAGCTTCACATTTGCTAGCTTTCGGACTTCTGGCCGTACTGTATATATATATTTACTGTTTTCATGGGTAGCCTCTTTCTGTCTTACCTCGGATGCGTATTTCTGTATATTTGTAATACGACATCCCTGTATATGGATTGATTCCACACACAATACTGTTTTTATCTATGTAATAGCCTTCTCTTGCTTTTGGTCCATTCTCAAGGATCCTGCGCATAGTCCAATGAGAATACTTTTTTCGTTTAGGCTCTGGACGAATTAAATTTCTTGATGTAGAGATACTAAGCAGCTGTTTTTGTTGCACCGGTGCAAATAAGCATAACTGCTCGTATTCCTCACTTTCTTCATCTGGTATCTTGCATATGTATTCTGCTAATGCCTGATATCCTCCATATTCATAAATCGCTTCGTACTCCAATAAACCAACTGTCCTTATTTTTCTCTTTGATATTGCTTTTTGCCAACATTCGTCTAAGATGATATCTGTCTGTGCTGTCCAAATACGAGGAACAATGATATGCACATGAATTCCTCCATGTTCACCTATTTCAAGACGCTTTATGTGTTTCAACTCCTTATTCCTCGCTCTATATTCTTTTCTTAATAGTCTTAAGAATTCTTTGACATCCTTTTTTACCTCATCAAGAGGTATTCGAAATCCTCGTGGATATTTCAAACAACACCAATAATCTTTTTCTTGAAAGTTAGCCTTAATAAGTCTTCTGGTACGATTTACTCTATTCGTCTGATTCTGTTTTTTAATCTGTTCTTTGGTAGGTTTCTTTTTCTCTGCGCGTTTCTCTCCTTTCGCTCCATAATTTCCAGCATATTTATATTCATGCTCTATGGAGTCTTCAAACTCGTAAGTATCTTTCCAATATGCCATATGTACTTTTCCTAACTTTAATATTCTTATACTGCCACTAGAAAACCAGGCAAAACGCCTTATTTTCTTGACTTTTTAGGAATAATCTGTATAATAAAAATAGAGTTAATTATTCCCAATAATTACTTGAAACTTATCGCTCTAAAACAACCGCGAATTGTTTTAGAGCACTTTTTTTATCTAAATTTTCTTGGCTCATAATAATAGCATCCGGTCTCTGATTTATAATAGTTACACGCAACCCCTTCTATTGTGATGCATCCAACAAATTTTAATGTCTTTTTTAATCTCCATCTGTACGTGCATTTTGTTAAGTCAATGCCATGTTCTTTTACATAGTTAAGTTCCTGCGTTTCTGTCATGTTCCGCCTCCAGTTCACTTGCACGTTCTATTACGTATATTGCATACTCACTATAGTTACCCGTGGCACATCCATCATTTGCATGTTTTGGTCCGCCGTTATATCTCATCAGCACCCAGTACACATCTGGATTAGTGTCTCTTATCTGTGCTACCCAGCGAATCCCCACCGATACATTCTGATACGGGTCAAGTAAATCAGTGCAGCCTACCTCTTCCATAATTGCTTGAATCTCTGTCCACTGCGGTTGTACCTGCATTAATCCGTAAGAATTGCCACCATCTCCGATTTCGTCTGGCATGTAGCAACTTTCTTTTTCGATCATTGCAAGTATGATTGCTGGTGAGATGTTGAACTGCTCGCATTCTGCGAAGATATGTAACTGTAGTTCTTCGTCTAATGGGACATTATAGAATTTTATTTCTTTTATAGGTTCTGCTACCGTTACTATCTCAGGTTCTTCGATAGCAACTTCCTCTTTCCACTTGATAATAGTTTCAGTCGGTTCTACTGTTTCAGCTGGTATTGGTTCATCAATACTTCCTAACAGCATCAATACAATAAAGACACATCCTAAAAAGAAATCTTTCTTTTTCAACATGTTACCTCCTCTTTAAGTTCTTTTATGTTTGATGGATCTGTAATATCCATTCCATCATATTTTGCTAGAAAAGCTTCTAATGTTGTTTTACGGCATTTTAAACTTCCAATTTTTAGCAACTTTAATATTCCAACATTATGTAACTTATACACATATGCAGTGTTGGTTTTTAATATCGCGGCTACTTCCTTTACCGTGTAAAGCATTTCCTCCATCTTGTTCTCCTTTCTTCGATACGAGCACTTATTCCAGGGTGTTTTAAGAAATTTAAACATTATTTACAAAGGATTCTATATTTCTATGGGTACATTTATCTGCAGCATGTTCAGGGCTGCGTATGCAACTGTGTGAAAACACCCTGGAATAAGTGCTCGATATTTAATTTATTAATCCTTATATTTATTACCCTTTCTTTTAAATCACAAATAGTGATTTTCTTAATCAAAAAAAATAGACTGTACTGTTCTATTGTAATAGTTTGCTATTCTTTTTTTCTTTTCATCACTAGGAACACGTTTTCCTGTCTCATACATTGCATATGCACTTTGAGAAATTCCAATATCTTCTGCCACCTTTTGCTGTGTCTTTTCACCTCTTAGTTTAACTAATCGCTCAGCTACAATCGAACTCATTATCCCACCTCCAATTCTCACTATTTGTGAACTCGATACACACACTATACCTCTCACTATAATCTTTGTCAATCACTATTTGTGATTTTGGTAGTTATTCACATATATTTACTTCTGCACTTGTCAATTATCACTAATTGTGATTTATTATTTACTTTTATCACTAATTGTGATATTTTATATATTAAGAGAGGTGAACACTATGGCTGAATTTAAAGATATTATATTGGCACTACGTTTAGAAAAGAAATTCAATCAAGAAGAACTCGCCAAGGCGCTTAATGTGTCAAAAAGCACTGTTGGTATGTGGGAAATCGGAAAACGGTTACCAGGGCCAGAAAAATATGAAGAAATCGCAGATTATTTTAATGTTGATATGGATTATCTCTACGGTAGAACTGATATCAGAAAAAAATATCACTATGACAGTGCTGGAAATGAATATGTTTTGAATACCATACCTACAACTTGCGTCAGAGAATCTTCTACTCCTTATGGCGAACACTTTGTAAAAGGCACTGATAGAGAAACTGGTAAGGAATACTATCTTAATATAGAGACTGCTGCAACCGCACAAGAAATATTCGAGAATGATAGAGTTCTTTTTGATGTTTATCGTAGCACTGATAAAGAAAGGCTTATTGCCTATGCAAAGAAACTAAAGGCTTTACGCGACATGGAAGAAGGAGAAGAATAGTTGTATCAAAATATTAATGGATATGATGTGAATGTTATTTTACTAGAAGATGCTCTAGGAATTCCAGGAAGTGTTTGGCATAATACAGATGGTTCCTATACAATTTTTATTGATTCTAAACTATGTAAAGAAAAACAACAGCAAGTGTATTTGCATGAATTAGGACATATTCTAGGAGCTGATTTTGATAAAACTAATGTAAATATCATCGAATGTATTGCACATGGAAATATAGCATAGCGAGGTTTTTATGAATTTTTCATATAAATTAAAAGAAACACGTCTTGAAAGAAATCTTACTCAGGAACAACTAGCAGAATTAATAGGTATTCATCCAAAAACATATAAAAAATATGAAATCGGTGAAACTGTTCCTAGAATACCTGTTATTCGTAAATTATGTATCGCCTTAGATGTATCATGCGATGATTTGCTAGAAATATAGACTATCAAAAACTTGTTGCCATATATGGCACCATTATAACTTTTTAGTGTGTTAAAATGCTTAATACATAGAATATGTATAAGGAGGATTTTATCTATGGGAAAAACAATTAACTTAAGTTCTGGAACCACCGTATCAATCAAAAATTCTGTTGTAGAAATACTTCGAGAAGATGGCAAGAGTGCTGCAAAGGCATTGTTCGCAGGTAGAACAATGGGAAAGATGGTTATTAAATCATCTTCTATTACCGGTGTTATTTTTAATGCAGACTATTTAGTAATCTGCGCTTCTGGTTTACCATGTCCATCTGATTTTAAACTTTCAAATGTTGCAGACCTTAAACAGTTTCCAAACTGTATTGTGGCTAAGACAGAAGAATTATCTGCATTATATGACGAATTTCAAATTTTATTAAGTTAATAACATACTACACCTGTGTGTAAATAAAAAACGCCCCTGGTATAAATACCAGAGGCAAACACTGTGCTTCAAAACGATACACAGCCCTGAACAAGCATATTGTATCATTTTGGAGCGCAGATTTCAAGCAACTGCGCTATTTTTGCGCCTATTTTTAGAAAGGAAGGATACAATATATGGCAAAACTAAACATTCGAAATCGAAACAAAGGAAAAGTAGATAAAGACGGTAGACCAAAGCAGCCCAACTGGGAATATCGTTTTGAAATTGCTAGTGTAGCTGGCCAACGTAAACACCAGAGCAAAGCTGGCTTCAAAACAAAGAAAGAAGCGGAGATTGCAGGAACTAAAGCTATGGCTGAATATAATAACACTGGACGTACATTCTCTCCTTCAGAGATAAGTGTTTCTGACTATTTAGATTACTGGTTAGAAAATGCTATTAAAAAAAATATTGATCATGGATATAGTTACAACACATATCTCGATTATGAATCAAAGGTTCGCATTCATTTAAAGCCCTTCTTTGGAATATATCGTTTAAATTCTTTTCAATACTCTACTGATTTAGTCCAGAAATGGATAGATGATATGAAAGTTAAAGGCTTTTCTAAAAATATGATTTCAAATACTCTCACATGTCTAACAGGTGCTATGAATTATGCTATTACTCCTTTACAGTATATTCAAAACAACCCTTGTTTACCTGTAAAGATTGGGAGAATGCCTATTGATAAAAAAGCTTTAGCACACACAGAATATGTGTGCCCGAAAGAAGAATTCGAACGAATCCTTGAACGATTTCCTATAACAAATAATTTCCATCTATCCCTGGTTATACCATATAATATCGGCACCAGAATAGGGGAAACCTTTGCTATTGATTTCTTAGAGGATATAGATTTTGATAACCATGAAATTCATATTAATCAGCAGATGGTTAAGATTAAGAAAACCTGGTTCTTTAAACCACCGAAATATGATTCTTATCGAACTATTAAAATGGGAGAAACTCTTGAAAACATTTTAAAGACAATCTATCGAGAACGCAGAAAGAATCAACTCTATTACGGACCTCATTATATGAGAACCTATCTAATGCCAGATGGGTCAATCATACAGGCCCGTTCTGATCAACAAATGCCATATAGAGAAATTATGCCTCTATGTGTAAAAGAGGATGGAGAACTATTAACACCAGAATCCTTTAAATATTGTGCAAGAGTAATTCATTATGAACTTAATAACTCACTCTTCCACTCACACTGTTTAAGACATACACACGGAACTATACTTGCAGAAAATGGTGTGAATCCTAAAACTGTCATGGAACGGCTTGGCCATAAAAATATTGAAACCACTTTACAGACATATACCTTTAATACTGATATCATGCAGCAAACTGCAGTTGATATATTTGAAAGAGCCACTTCGTAGTGGCTCTAATTCGTGGACAAAAAATATTACGTGGTCAAAACGTGGACATAGACACCATTTTCAAGTGTTCCAAAGCCAACAAATCCTTATTTTCTGCGGGTTAAACTGCAAATAGTTTCCACGTGAACGGTATTTGGGAACATGTCCACACAACAAATTTTCTTCACTTCATAGCCTCTAGCTAAGAAAATTTCCAAATCTCTTGCAAGGCTAGTTGGCTTACAAGAAATATAAATCATATTGTCTACACCATAATTTATAATCTTTTCAATCGCCTTTGGATGAATACCATCACGAGGTGGGTCAAGTACGATATAGTCTGGCTTCTCTTCAATTGTATCAAGGACCTTTAATACATCACCAGCTAAGAACTTACAATTAGAAAGACCATTTAATGCTGCATTTTCTTTTGCAGCTTCTACTGCTTCCTCAATAATTTCTACGCCTACAACCTCTTTTGCTACTGGCGCAAGCATCTGAGCAATAGTACCTGTGCCACTGTATAAGTCATAAACCACTTTATCTTTCAATTTATCCTTATTATCGGACAGAATAAATTCTCTTGCTGTTTCATATAGCACTTCTGCACCAAGTGAATTGGTCTGGAAGAATGAAAATGGCGAAATCTTAAATTTCAGTCCTAATAATTCTTCGTAGAAATAGTCCTGTCCAAACAAAATTTCCGTTCCATCATTACGAACCACATCTGCTACGCTATCATTCTTGGTACGAAGCACACCTTTTAATTCTCCCTTTAATGGAAGAGCGCACAGCATGTCCTTCCACTCGTTTAATAAATCAGCATCATTCTCCATTTGTGTGGTAGTTACCAAATCCACCAGAATCTCTTGTGTCTTTACTGCTTTTCTTACGAGCAAATGACGAAGATATCCTACATGGGTAAGCCTGTGGAAAAATGTAATCTCTTTTTCTCCGAAGAAATCTACGGTAGCCTTTAAAATACTTCTGAAATCTTCATCCACAATCTGACATTCTGTAACTGTCAAAATATCATAAAAGCTGCCTCGTTTGTGCTGCCCTAATGCAAGTGGCCCACCCTTATATGCATCACCAAAAGAAAATTCCATCTTGTTACGATATTCTGCCTGTTTTGGGCTGCCTTTGATACCTATCCATTCATATTCACAAGCATCACCAATAGCCTCTTCCATCATGCCTCGAACCTGTGATTCTTTTAACTTCAACTGTTCTTCATATGGAAGACTAAGGTAGGTACAACCACCACATTCCCCGAAATGAGGACAGGTTGGTTCTACTTCTAATGGTGATTTTTCTATTGTCTCCAAAAGTCTTCCTTCTGCTTTGCCTTTTCTTACTTTATTTACTAAAAAGGATACTTTCTGCCCTGGTATGGTGTTTTTCACCACAACACGGTCTCCTTCTTCTGTAATTGCGATTCCTTTATTTGGAAATACCACATGGTCGATACGACCTTCTGCGATTTGTCCTTTTTTCATATATCTTCTGCCTTTCTAGCACCTTCTAATACAGGTGAATTTTCTCTACTCAATTATAAAGTATCACCTATGCATTTTCAAGCAAAGCCACTGGAAAACCTGCGGTTTCCCATAGTTCGGTTGTCACAAAATAAAAAACCTTAACACGGACCGAAATAAACTTCCGTCATGTTAAGGTTCTTTCTTAACTCTACTTGTAGCTTACGCTCTTATTCTGCGAACACTTCGTGTTCAATGCTGTCATCTAAAATGATTTCATCATCTTCAAAAAAATCTTCATCAAAATCATCATCGAAATCATCATAATCATCTAATAATTCTGGTGCAAAGAAGCGATAAATAGCATATGCTGCTGCTGCAACCACTACGATAACCCCAATAACCACTAAAATAACTACGATTGGATTTGTTTTTTTCTCTTCTTTAAGAAGTTTTTTCATTTTACATGTTTCTAAGAAATCTTTCATTAATCCCCACTCCTTTACACGTTTTATATTAGCTATATTATATCATAGGATTTCCCTTTTTCCTATAAAAAAATACATATTTTAGACATTTATAATTTTTTCAGTTTAGCAAAAGAAGCAAACATTTTTTTCGTACCTGCTTTGTCAAAATCTACAGTTACTTCATAGTCTCTGCCACCTTCGACAATAGCCATAACTTCGCCATCTCCAAACTTAATATGGCGCACTCTGTCTCCTACTACATAATCCAAGCTAGCACCAGAAGTATTTGCAGATGCGAAAGAACGCTGATTGCTTACTGGTGTATACACAGGAGCTTTTCTCTTTGATGTACCGAATGTGCTGCCTTGATAGCTTTGATCATATGCTGACTGTCCATAAGAACTATAGGAAGTGGCTGACGCACGAAATACTTTTTTTGCTCTCTGATATGCACTATCCTGTACAGGCTCTTCCATGGCCTTTGGTTCGTAAATCTCTCCGCCAATCAAATGCTTTGGTATTTCTTTTACAAATCGTGATACTCGATTGAACTGGGTTTCTCCACGAATCACACGACTACGTGCCGCGGTAATGGTAAGTCTTTCTTTCGCACGAGTGATACCTACGTATGCCAAACGACGTTCCTCCTCTAATTCATTGGAAGCATCATCACTAGTAATGGACATATAGCTTGGGAACAAGCCATCCTCCATACCTGCCAAATACACATTTGGGAATTCCAAACCTTTTGCACTATGCAATGTCATAAGTACCACATAATCACTATTCTCATCTAAACTATCAATATCTGCAACCAAAGCAACTTCTTCTAAAAATCCACTAAGGGTTGGATGTTCTTCTCCCTCTTCATAAGAAGAAATCTTTGAAATCAATTCATCTACGTTCTCAATACGTGCCTGTGCTTCCTCTGTCCCCTCTGCTTCAAGTTCATCTACATATCCTGTCGTTTCAATGATATCTAAAATCAACTGCGTCAAGGAATATCCGTTATCCAGCTTTGCTCGCATAGACTGTATAAACAACACGAATGGACGAATCTTTTCAGCAGCTTTCCCCATGGAAGGAATATCAGCAGCTTGTCGTAGTGCTGAATAAAAACTCATATCATTTTCATAGGCATAATTTGTTACCTTATTAATAGATGTAGCACCAATTCCACGTTTTGGTACATTGATAATACGTTTTACTGCTATATCATCTCGTCCGTTGTCTATGGTTTTTAAATATGCCAAAATATCTTTTACTTCTTTTCTGGAATAGAAGTTTACACCACCAACAATCTTATATGGAATATTTGAAACGATAAACTTTTCTTCAAAAAGACGGGACTGGGCATTGGTCCTATAAAGAATTGCACAATCCTTGTAGGTATATTCTCCTCTTCTTACCTTTGAAGCAATATCTCGGGCAATATAATCCGCCTCTTCATATCCACTCTCAAGCTGTTCAAAATTAATCTTTTCGCCAGTGCCATTGTCTGTCCAAAGAGCTTTATCTTTTCGCCCCACATTGTTTGCAATAACACCGTTTGCCGCGTCTAAGATATTCTGCGTAGAACGATAATTCTGCTCTAATTTAATTACAGTAGCATTCGAAAAATGTTTCTCGAAATTTAAAATATTATAAATGTTCGCTCCACGGAACTTGTAGATGGACTGGTCGTCATCACCTACTACACAAAGATTTTTATATTTGGATGCCAACAAACGAATCAGTTCAAACTGTGCGGTATTGGTATCCTGATACTCGTCTACCATAATGTAACGGAAACGTTCCTGGTACGCACTTAACACCTCTTTATCCAATTTAAAGAGCTCTACGGTTTTAAATATCAGGTCATCGAAATCCAATGCGTTATTTTGTCTAAGTACCTTTTGGTATTCCTTATACACCTCTGCCTGACGACGCTTGTTATAATCTCCTGCTGCTCTGGTTTCAAACTCAATTGGATCAATCAACTCATCCTTTGCAGAAGAGATTACACTTAAAAACATCTTTTCTTTGTATATTTTGGTATCAATTTCCAAACGTTTACAAATATCTTTCATCAATGTCTTCTGGTCATCTGCATCATAAATGGTAAAGTTCGTATCATACCCCAATCTATCAATATAGCGGCGTAAAATACGCACACAGGTAGAGTGAAAAGTAGCCACCCAAATACTTTCCGCACCATAGCCCACCATATCATCGATACGTTCTCTCATCTCACCCGCAGCTTTATTGGTAAAGGTAATAGCCATAATATTGTATGGATTTACCCCCATTTCCTCAATCAAGTAAGATACTCTATGTGTAAGGCATCTTGTTTTTCCAGAACCAGCTCCTGCTAATATTAAAACCGGACCCTCTGTGGTAAAAACTGCCTGTTTTTGTTGTTCATTTAATGTATCGTATATACTCATATCTCATTTCCTTTTTCGTACATATGTTTGCATTTGATTATAACACAGACTTATCTTTATATCTATATATAAAGACAAAAAAGTCTCTGGAAATTTCCAGAGACTTTTCATCACTCTTTAAATACCTTTGAAGCAGAATGTAAATTCCTTCTTCTTTGATACATCTAATAAATATTCAGGATGAACTCTTGCACCCCAACTATCGTCACCTGCCACACCCATCTGCTGCTGTGCTACACGCACAACTGTATAATGTACTTCTGGTAATTCATATGTATGCGCTGCATTTTCCAATTCATGAGGTGTATATGGCAATGCGCTAAAGGATAATTCATCTCCTGTAAAGAGCATACCTCTGCCTTTTTTATCTACAACCTTGGCCCAGCGCACTCCACATTTATTTCCACATTCTTGTGGCACCAAATATTTCGCCATATTATCAGCCACATTGTTTGTATAAACACCTAACTTGGCACCTCTCATACGATCTGTATAGGTTTCTTCTGGTCCAAGTCCATACCATTCAACCTTGTCATAGTCTGCATCAAACTTAAACATCATACCAAATTCTGGCATATCCGAAAGTTCTGCCACGGGATCATACGTCATAGTGATTTCAATGGTTCCATCTCCAAACACCTGATAACACACTTGGCAACTACTTTCTGGAGTAGTTGGCATATAGAACGTGTAAGTAAGTTTTACACTATTTTCAAACTCCTCTACCATAGGAGAAGTATCCTGGAAACGGTCCTTACTCTTCACCGTAACATACATACTGGCAATCTTCCATTGTGCGTATCGTTGCTGCATAAGACTTCCTGTATCATTATCAACTGGTGCACGCCAGAAATTTGGCAATGGAATAGATTTTATCATTTCCACACCACCATATACGTAGGATACCAAACCGGCACTAACACTAGAGAAAATGGCTCTAAAATTTTCTCCCTTTACAACAATGGTATTCCAACCACGAACAATTTCAAGTGTTTCCTTGCACGCGTAAGGCATCACATCTCTTTTGTATACATACTGACCGAAAGCCACTTCATGTCCCGCTTTTGCCCACAAGGTATCTTCCTTTAATTCAAAAGATACCATAATAGAAAACTCTGGAGTTTCCTTTCCATGCACGGTACTTGCCATTTTTAAATTTTCCATGGCAAACATTATCTGTTGTGGATAATCAAAGGACTTTTTCTCTAGCGGTTCAACTGAAAGCTCCACTTTCATGCGGGCTACATCCTGTCCATCTTTTTGTAAGGTTATAAATGCATTGAATGTATCTGTATTCACAAACAAATTCTTATTCCAAACAGTAAATGCATCCTCTGTTAATTCTACTCCAATATTTTGATAGTTGAATTTTACTTCCTGCATTTTTGGAGAAGGCTCTCTGTCTCCACCATACACAATACCATTTCCACTAAAGTTATAATCCGATGGTCTGTCACCCAAATCTCCTCCGTAGGCTAAATACCATCTTCCATATCTGTCTTTTGCATAAATGGACTGATCTACATAATCCCAAATAAATCCACCCTGATAACGAGGTTCTGTATCCGATAAATCCGTATATTTATGCATACCACCACAGGAATTTCCCATAGCATGTGTATATTCGCAACAAATAAATGGTTTATCCGTATTTTCCTGTAAAAATTTCTTGATTCCCTCTACTGAAGTATACATCTGACTTTCCATATCACTGGTGTCATTATATCTCCTATCATGGAATATGCCTTCATAATGTACCAATCTATGTGGATCTAACTCTCGGAATTTTTGTGACATTTCATAAATTACTTTTCCACCATAAGACTCATTTCCACATGACCAAATCAAAATGGATGGATGATTTTTATCCCTTTGGTAACAACTATTCACGCGGTCCAGCATCATTGGAAGCCATGCTTCATTATCTCTAGGAACTACCAGTTCTTCGCTAATTTTTCCCCTCTGAAACGCTTCCATGGTTCCATGTGATTCCAAATTGTTTTCTGCAATCATATACAATCCATATACATCACATAATTCATAAATAAAAGAATCATCTGGATAATGACTGGTACGAATCGCATTGATGTTATTTTTCTTCATTGTCACAATATCTTTAAGAATTTCTTCTTTATTTGGAACACGTCCCGATATAGAACTAAACTCATGGCGGTTTACTCCTTTAAACACAATACGTTTTCCATTTAAGGTCATAATACCGTCCTTCATTTCAAAACGACGGAAGCCTACATACTGGCTACTAACCTCTACCAAATCACCCACTTCATCACGAACTTCAAGCTGAAGCACATATAGATTTGGCTCTTCTGCACTCCAAAGTTTTGGATTTGGAACCACGCCTTGAATCCCTGATTGTACGCGATCTGGGTCTTCTCCTTCTGCTGGTTCTTCTATCTGTAATGTTCCTGCTATCACTTCCTGCATAGTATCATCAAGAAGACGAATCTCTACCTCACCTTTACCACAGGTTGTTGTAATAATGGTAAGTATCCCTTCTGAAAAATCATCAGAAAGTGTAGGAACTACATCCACATCCCACATATGTGTTCTAGGCACCATATACAAATAAACGCTTCGGAAAATGCCAGAAAAACGGTAAAAATCCTGATCCTCACACCAGCTGCTTGCAGTCCATTTCCACACGCGAACCGCCAATTTATTTTCTCCCTCTACTAAATAAGGAGTCAATTCAAACTCAGCTGGATCAAAGGAATTCTCACTGTATCCTACATAGTGTCCATTCAACCATACTACAAAACCACTCTCTACTCCTTGAAAAGAAATACAGACACGCTCTCCTCGCATATGCTCTGGCAAAGTAAAATATTTTACATAGCTTGCCACTGGATTAAATTCTGTAGGAATTTCTCCAGGCACAATTGCCTCTATTCCTTCCCACGGATAAGTAGTGTTTGTATAATGAGGAACTCCATACCCTTCCATCTGAATATGAGATGGTACACGAATATCATCCCATGATTTACAGTCAAAATCAGCTTCTTCAAAACCATCTATCGCTAATGACATATTTTTAGCATAAGAAAATTTCCAAAAGCCATCCAAATTCACTCGATAAGAATTGTGTTCCATCTCAAACCATGTTGGAGAACATACATGATCGGAATGAGCTGGAAGACGATTTTCTTGGAAAATTTCCGGATTTTTTACAATTTTATAATCAAACTTTTTCATAAGATCCTCACTTCAATTTTGATACATCTAGTATATCATTTTGACAATATAATACAATGTAATTCTGGTCTTTTTACATTATTTTTCTTGTCATCTAGTTTTAAATACTATATAATAACAAATATATTTCACAAAATAGAATTTTAAAATTACATGAGGTGATTTCACATGGAAAATAATACAAATAAAACGCAAAGTAAAGATATGAAACAAGCCATTTTAGATTTATTGGATAAATTAAATGGCATTGAATACATTAGTCCAGAAACCATTCCTGGTATAGATTTATACATGGATCAAATTACAAGTTTTATGGATGGACAGTTGGAAATGTCAAAGCGTCACGAAGATGACAAGTTGTTAACAAAAACTATGATTAACAACTACACAAAGAATGATTTGCTCCCTCCACCTGTAAAGAAAAAATATTCAAAAGAACACTTACTCTGTCTCATTTTTATTTATTACCTAAAAAACATTGTAAGTATCAGCGATATTCATACTATCTTAAGTCCTATAACAGATAAATACTTTGGTAACAAAGATGGTCTTGACATGGAGGATATCTACAAACAAATCTTTGAAATGGAGAAAGAAGAGTCCACAAAGGTATTAAAAGAATTTACAAAAAAATACCAAATTGCAAGAAACACATTTACAGACTTCCCTGAAGAGGACCAGGAAATGCTTCAAACCTTCAGCTTTATCTGCCTCCTCAGTTTCGACATCTACATGAAAAAACAGATGATCGAAAAGATTGTTGACGATGTTTTTGCAGAGAATAAAGATGCTTAAAACTTGGGCTACCGCCTTTGCGGTGGCCTTTTATTTTTATGATATTTAAACAAACGAAGTGCTCTATACTACGGCGGAGTGGTTTATAGAAAAATGTCATATTTCCCAAAAGGCTCTCTGATGGATGTTTTTGTGTCTTTCAAGTGTTCGACAATCCACGACAGTATGTCCGTGGTGTTAAAACACTCTCCGACTTTCGAGTTTCTCTAAGCGGGCACTCCATAAATTTTGATTTCATGCTGCGTGCATAAACTCGACGCAAGAGCAGCGTCTCAGACAGTATGCACGTAGCATGATTT
>JAZPYQ010000050.1:0-43730 GCA_045544235.1 Agathobacter sp.
CACCACCAACTTTGTAGATTTCATCTACACCAGCTTCTTTTGCCGCAACAAGTGTAGTTGCATATACTTTACCATCTTTTCCTGGTGGTGTTGTCATAATAATTTTACGTACACCTGCCACTTTTGCTGGCATAACATTCATAAGAACAGAAGATGGATAAACTGCTTTTCCACCTGGAACATACACACCAGCTACATCAAGTGGTGTTACCTTCTGTCCAAGAATAATTCCCTCTTCTGTGGTAAACCAAGAATTCTGCAACTGTTTTGCATGATATTTTTCAATATTTACTTTTGATTTACGAATGATTTCCAAAAGTTTTGCATCCACCTGAGCATAAGCTTCTGCGATTTCATCTTCTGTAACAAGAATCGAATCTGCATCGATCTTTGCACCATCAAACTTTTCAGTATATTCGAAAAGTGCTGCATCCTTTCTTTCTCTAACATTATTTACGATTTCATTTACTCGACCTTCAAATTCACCATAGTGATTTGGACTTCTTTTTAGTAAACTTTCTAATAAATCGTTTTTTGTCTCTTTATTTAATGCCAGTATTCTCATATCTAAAACCTCTTATAACACATTTTTTAAATCTCGAATCAGTTTTGTGATTCTTTCGTTTTCCATCTTCATGCTCACTTCGTTTACAACCATACGAGCAGATAATGGACAAACCTCTTCTAAAACATCCAAACCATTTTCTCGAAGTGTAGCACCTGTTTCTACGATATCACAGATAACATCTGAAAGACCAACAATAGGAGCTAATTCAATGGAACCATTTAGCTTGATAATCTCTACTGTCTGATGTTTTTCATTATAGAAATAGTCTTTTGCAATTTGTGGATATTTTGTTGCTACACGAATCTGTTCCTGATGTTGCAACAACTCTTTTGCCGATTCTGGTCCACAAATACACATTCTACAGTTTCCAAAACCTAAATCTAATACTTCGTAGATATTTCTACCTTCTTCTAAAATGGTATCTTTTCCAACGATACCGATATCTGCAGCGCCGTGCTCAACATAAGTAGGTACATCTGGTCCTTTGGATAAGAAGAAACGTAATTTTAATTCTTCATTTACAAAGATTAACTTACGTGTATCAGGATCAAAAATTTCTTCACAGGTAATACCGATTTCCTCAAATATCTTAAGTGTTTTCTTTGCCAATCTGCCTTTTCCTAAAGCAAATGTCAAATATCTATCTTCTTCTACAGGTTTCTTTACAGAAATGGCAGTAAGAAGCTGATCCACTACGAAAGCAAACCCAATCGCAGGAGCATCTTTGTCAAAATTACTAAGTAAAGTATCGTAACGGCCACCTTTTACAATCGGTTCCCCTAATCCATAAGTGTAACCAGCAAAAATGATGCCTGTATAGTATTCATAATTACTAATCATACCAAGTTCAAAAGATACATATTTTTCAATTTCTTTTGCTTTTAAATTGCTATTTAACTCTTCCAATGATGTAATGGCTTTTGCTACTTTTGGATAATCCTTCGACCAAACCTTTGCCTGAGTAATATCATCTTCTGTCATATCAAAATCAGCAAGAAGCAAGAATAGTTTTTTCAACTCTTCACTCACTTCTAAACTATCCACAAAAGCTTCCACTCCAAGGAAATTTTTGTTATCTAAAAGTCCACGAAGCTTTTTTGCATGTTTTCTACGCATATTTGCAGCATCTAATAATGCATCAAAAAAACCAGCGTGACCAACAGAAATCTGAAAATCTTCTACACCAATAGCTTTTAAGGAATCCACCACCATAGCAAGCATCTGTGCATCTGCTTCTGCTGAACCATCGCCGATAAATTCTACACCACACTGTGTAGTTTCCTTAAGTCTTCCCTGATAATTAGAAGAATTGGTAAAAGTATTGCCCATATAGCATAGCTTTACAGGTTCTTCCTCTGGATTAAAATACTTTGCAGCACACCTAGCAATAGATGGTGTAAAGTCAGGACGAAGTACTACTGTATTTCCTTCTGTATCAAAAAACTTAAATAAATCCTTGGAAGGTGTAGTTCCAATCTGATTACTAAACACATCAAAATATTCAAAAGTAGGCGTCTGTATATCCATACAACCATATGTTTCAAATACATGATGGAGTTTGTTCTGTATATCCAATTTTTTCTTATATTCATCATTATAGAGGTCTCTCACCCCATCTGGTGTATGCAATAACTTGTTTTTCATCTATAACCCTCACTTTAGTATGGTAACGTGTTATCATAATTTGAAATTATTATAAAATAATAGGGTACCCATGTCAACGTGGGTACCCATGCTTTTTTGTTATATATATTATTCGCTGTAGAATGGCTTAATCTCTAAGCTCCAAGTCTTTTTGCAGCGCCTCCAAATACGGAATAAACACGCCCGGTGTTTCTGTAAGGAAAAAGCGCTCATCAAGCTCTTCATACTTAAAGCTTTTTCTTCCACCTTCTAACTTACGATTCCAGTATTCTAACAATTCTTTGAATCGTAAATAATAAAACTCATTTCTATGGGTAAAAGAAATCAAGATAAATGCTACACCATCCTGTTTCTCAAAGTTACGCATAAACTCCACCTGATGCTCATGGATATTTGCAAGTGGAAAAGTGTCTGTATGACATTCTTTTGCGTCAAAACACACAGGTACACCTTGTACCACTCCTATGTAGTCGACAGTACTCTTTTGGTCGAAATACGCCAAAGTAATATGTCTCGTTGCCTTATCGATATTGATTGGCGTAATTGGTGTAGGAACCTTCTGTATAAGCGCCAAATTATTTTGTAAATATTTTTCATTTGTGCGGTTTACAAGGTCTTCTAATGTTGAGCCTCGTAATCCTCTTGAGTTCCAGGTTGGCATGTTAATTCTCCATTATTATTTCATCAATTTTTCAAACACACTGGCAGGCTCAGCCACAACTACTTTTCCATCTGGAAATTCCAGGCGATATGCATGAAGCAACTGATGATTTACTTTATGACTTTCATAGTATTTTTTATTGATTTTCTCATCACCATACTTCATATCACCAAGAATTGGATGACCTATAGTAGATAAATGAAGTCGAATCTGATGTGTTTTACCTGTTACTAAGTGAATCTCAACTAAAGTTAATCCATTCTTGGATACAAGTGGTTTCACACCTGTTTCGATGTAATCAGAGCCTTCTACCTGCTCTTTATGATAAGAAACCTTATTGGTTTTCTCGTCTTTAAGTAAATAACCTTTAAGTTCAAGTTCTTCCTTTAGCTCACCTGCAACGATTGCTCTATAATATTTTTCAATGTTTCTCTCTCGAATATCTTCACCTAATTGCTGTAAAGCATTTAAAGTCTTACCAAACAACAATAATCCTGTCGTATTTCTATCCAATCGATTTACTACAGATGGTTTAAAGGTTTGAAATTCTTCAAAAGACAATTCTCCTTTGTTAATCATGTAACCTAAAAGGTATTCGTTTGCAGACAAATCTTTTACTGTAGATTTTTGTGAAAGCATATTGTAAGGCTTATCTGCAATAATCATCTCATCGTCTTCATATACAACTTTAAGACCTTTAAGGTTAAGGGACTTTAGAGCATCATACTCTTTTTTTAATTCTTCTAGATTTACGTGGAACTTCTCAAATGTTTCATCGCTTAAAAAGATACTCACTACATCGCCAACCTTTAGCTTCTCATTACCTTCGACCTTCTTTTTATTGATGACGATATTTTTCTTTCTCATCATCTTATACAAAAAGCTGGTTGTGGCATTTGGCAGTAATTTCTTCAAATACTTGTCAAACCTTTGATTTTCCTCATTTTTTTGAATAATAAATTCTTTCATTATTTCTATCTCTGTTTATTTCTTTTTCTTGTTATGGACATTTCGAATGGTCTTTTTCTTTCCCTTTTTCTCGGCTGAACCTTGGGACTTATTTCCACCAAAGTTGCCTCTTTCGGAACTGGACTTGCCACCTTTTGCTGAATTAGAGGCTTTACCAGAACCACTCTTACTCCAGCTCTGCGTCTTGTCTCCACCAAATTTTCTAGGCTTAATCAAACACTTCTTATCAAATCCAATCAAATCCTGTCTACCAGCCTTCATAAGTGCTTCATAAACCAAATCATAATTCTTTGGATTACGATACTGGATTAATGCACGCTGCATAGCTTTTTCGTGCGGATTTGTTGACACATAAACCTCTTCCATAGTTCTTGGGTCTAAGCCTGTGTAATACATACAAGTCGAAATAGTCGAAGGTGTTGGATAAAAATCCTGCACCTGCTCAGGCATATATCCCAAATCTCGAAGATATTCTGCTAATTCTATTGCTTCTTTTAAGGTAGAACCTGGATGAGAAGACATCAGATATGGAACCAAATACTGTTCCTTACCGATCTTCTTATTCATGTCCTTATATGCTTGTACAAACTTGTTGTACACTTCTACTGCTGGTTTACCAAGTCGTTTTAATACGGCATTAGAAATGTGTTCAGGTGCTACCTTAAGCTGACCGCTTACATGATGTTCACAAAGCTCCCGCAAGAATGTCTTATCTTTATCTGCCATAAGGTAATCAAAACGAATCCCGGAACGGATAAATACTTTCTTTACTTTAGGTAGTTCACGTAATTTTCGAAGCAGTTCAATATAATCCTTATGGTCTACTTCAAGGTTTTTACATGGTGTTGGGAATAAGCACTGCTTGTTTGGGCAAGCGCCTTTTTCCAACTGTTTCTTACATGCAGGTGCACGGAAGTTTGCTGTAGGCCCCCCAACATCATGAATATATCCCTTAAATTCAGGGTCCTGTGTAATAATCTTTGCTTCTTCTATAATAGATTCATGACTTCTCGTCTGAATAATTCTTCCCTGATGAAATGTAAGTGCACAGAAACTACACCCACCAAAACAACCACGATTACTTACCAATGAAAACTTAATCTCGCGAATCGCAGGTACTCCTCCTGCCTCTTCATAAGATGGATGATAGTTTCTCATATATGGAAGTGCATATACTGCATCCATTTCAGCCTCTGATAATGGTTTCTGTGGAGGATTCTGTACAACAAAATTTGTACCATACCCCTCTACCAATCGTTTTCCAGAGAACGGATCTGTATTACAATACTGTGTATAAAAGCTTTCCGCAAATGTACGTTTGTTTTCCTTTATTTCATCCCATTCAGGAAGCCAGATTGCATCATAAATGCTATCTTTGTCCTTAGTTTTATAAACAGTTCCATCAATAAATGTAATATCTTTTACATCGATACCAGATTCCAAAGCCTCTGCGATTTCAACGATACTTCTTTCACCCATACCGTAAGAAATCAAATCCGCACCTGAATCCAATAAAATGGAACGTTTTAATTTATTTGACCAATAATCATAATGAGCCAATCTACGAAGGCTGGCTTCAATACCACCAATGATAATCGGAGTTTTCTTATAGGTACGACGAATCAGATTACAATACACGACTGTGGCATAATCAGGTCTTTTCCCCATAACACCACCTGGAGTAAACGAATCTGACTCTCTACGTTTTTTGGATACCGAGTAATGGTTTACCATAGAATCCATATTTCCGCCAGATACCAAGAAACCAAGTCTTGGTTCCCCCATAATGGAAATAGATGCATCATCCTTCCAATCCGGCTGTGAAATAATTCCCACAGAAAAGCCTCTAGATTCTAAGACACGAGAAATAATAGCAGGACCAAAAGAAGGATGATCTACATACGCATCCCCTATTACATAGACAAAGTCAAACTGCTCTATCCCACGCTCTATCATATCTTCTTTTGAAATTGGTAAATAACCTTCGTATCGCATAAAATCTCCTAAATTTATTTTTGAAGTGTTTGCACTTCTGCTTCGGTAAGTTTTCGATACTCACCTTTTTCCAAATCTCCTAATATAAGACTTCCCATAGAGAGTCTCTTTAAATATGTTACTGTACAACCGACCGCTTCAAACATACGCTTTACTTGATGGAATCGTCCTTCGTGAATGGTCAGTTCCGCTTCCCTTTCAGATAAAATCTTAAGTTCCGCTGGCAAAGTAAGCTTATCATCTCCTATATCTACACCATTTTCAAATAATTCAATCGCGGATAAAGGCACTTCTTTGTCCAAAATTGCATAATAAGTCTTTGGAATATGATGTGTAGGACTAAGTAAATGATGAGTTAATGGTCCATCATTCGTAAACAAAAGTAGACCTTCTGTATCTAAATCCAATCTGCCCACTGGTGCAATATCTTTTGCGCGAATATCCTCTGGAAAGTATTCCATAACAGTTTTATGGAAGTTGTCTTGCTTTGCAGTTACACATCCTGCTGGCTTATGAAGTAAGTAATACACATACTTCTCATAAGCAAGCTCTTTTCCTTTAAAACAGATGATATCTTTATATTCATCCACTTTAACATCTGGTTTTACAATCACATCGCCGTTAACTGTAATTTGTTTTGACTTTATATATTTTTTCACTTCATTTCTTGTACCCAGACCACAATCTGCTAGATACTTGTCAATTCGCATCATTTACCCTCTCTCGAATAAATCGTCATAGCTACACCAGTGTCATTAATGAGAATATCTTTTGGCAATTTAGAAAAACGATAAGTAACATACAAATCGCCACCCGCACCTGAAATATTCATTATTTGAATAAAATAAATTACCCAAAACCAAGTTTCTTGGAAAATCAAATTTAATATCAAAAGCACTATACCCCAAACAACAATAGGCGCAAGTGCAATAACAATGTAACTTTTTTTATTAAAATAGCATTTGCTTCCTGCATAAGCATAAAGTCCTGTAAAACCATAAGTTGGCTTTACCTTGCTATATCCATACATAAAAATCCCATGTACTAATTCATGTAAAATGATATATGCAATTAATCCTATAAACATAGCAATTGTTGCGCCTAATCCCATTTTGTAGAATTCACCAAATGGAACAATTGCATTTCCAATTATAAAAAGAATAACCATAAGAATAATGGCTATCCCATTTACAATTCCAGCCAATTTCTTATCTTTTTGTAAGTCAACACTTAAAATCTCTTCATATCCATAAGGTAAATCTATATAACTATTCATCATTTCATCCTCTTGTAAAAACAATTTTTATTTCGCCTGCTTCAAATATTCCACTAAGAAGTTCCAAACACGTTCTGTAGAAGCAATGTTAAGTCTTTCCTGTGGTGTATGAATATCGAAGTTTTCTGGTCCGAAAGATACACAGTCTAAATCGTCGATTTTCTCAGAAAGGATACCACATTCTAAGCCTGCATGAATAGCTGTAAATTCTGGTTCTTTGCCATAAACTGCTTTGTATGAAGCTGCAATTTCCGCGCGAAGTTTGGATTCTGCTTTATATTCCCAAGCAGGATAATCACCTACTACTTCTGCTTCGCCACCACAAATTTCAATAATATTTACAAGTTTATCTCTTAAATCATCTTTACGTGAACCAACAGAGCTTCGAATAGAGGTATCTGTTACAAATACATCTTCTTTGAGTTCCATGATACCAAGGTTAAGAGATGTTTCTACAAGGCCAGGAATTGCCTGACTCATATGCTGTACCCCGTTTGGAACCATACGTAAATAACATAAAATCTTGTTTAATGATACAAAGTCTAAAATATTAGCACTAGAAACACCAACGTTTACACATGTTACCTGCACATCTGCATCGGAAGCAAAGAATTCTTTCTTAAAGATTTCTGACTGTTCTGCAATAATATTTTCTACTACAGCAACACATTCTTCAGGAACTAAAAGTGATGCATTACATTCTCTTGGAATTGCATTATTTTTAAGACCACCAGCTAAAGAAATGATACCAAATGGTACTTCTTTTGCGATATTATTTAATACACGCCCCATAAGGATGGATGCATTCCCGCGTTCTTTGTGGATTTCTGCACCTGAATGTCCACCAAAAAGTCCATCTACTTTTACATTTAAAACGACGCCCTCTTCTGTATTACGTTTTACTGGGATGGTAGCTTCTACACTAGTTCCACCTGCGCAGCTAGTAAGGAAAATACCTTCTTCATCGCTGTCAATATTGAGCATCTTTTTACCCTTTAACATAGATAAATCAATGCCATAAGCACCATCCATACCTGTTTCTTCATCAACTGTGATTACTACTTCCAAACGTGGATGTGCAATATCTGTCGCCTCTAATAATGCTAAACCATAAGCAACAGCAATTCCGTCATCTCCACCGAGAGTTGTACCTTTTGCCTTTACAAATCCATCTTCTACATAAAGGTCTAAACCATCTTTTTCAAAATCAATGGCACAGTCACTTTCTTTTTCGCAAACCATGTCCATGTGTCCCTGAATGATAACAGGATCTGCAGCTTCATAGCCTGCTGTTGCTTCTTTAATCATGATGACATTGTTGATTTCATCCTGATAATGTTCTAAATCATGTTCTTTTGCAAATGCTACTAAATAATCGCTAATCTGCTTTGTATTTCCTGAACCATGAGGAATTTTTGCGATTTCCTCAAAATAATAAAACACTCTTGCTGGTTGTAAATTTTCTAAAACTCTCATAAAAGCCTCCTTATATTCATAAGTAATAATATGAAAAAAATATTATTTACTTGTGTATTTGTGATTTTAATTATATATTCTTGTTTCTTTCCTGAAATCACCGTAAAAGCCTCCAGAAATGGAATCCTTATCTGGTTCAATCAAATTCTACCAGCATTACTCCCATTTACTGTTTTGTCTGCTGTATTACTAAATAGCAAATTTCTAGATAGCTTTTCTGGAAATGCTAATCTCTTAGCTATAATTATAACCATGATTTGTGGTTTTGTCTTCGGCTTTCCTATTGGCGCCAAGCTCTCTGCTGATTTTTATCAAAACAAACTTCTTACCGAAAAACAAGCAATGCTACTTTCCATTGCAACAAATAACTTTAGTCCCATGTATGTCTGTGGATTTGCTTTACCATTGTTGTTTAACTCTGCAACATATAATATCATTACATACTTGCTTATCTATTTTTTACCTTTGCTCTTAGTTTCTATAGTACTTATTTTCAACAATAAGGCAAAAACCACTCAGCAAAATACAGACGACCATAAAAAAACGACATCACGATTTCACTTGAATATGCAAGTCATGGATGCCGGCATAATAAGCGGTTTTCAATCGCTCATCAAAATATGTGGTTATATTGTACTATTTTCCATTATCGCCCAAATCGCATCACAGCTGTGGAACAATCCACCTTTTTTCTGGACATGGATACTGGAAAACCTAGAAATCACCAACGGTATACAACTATTATCTCAAAGCCATGCAAACGAACCTACCACCTATATTTTAGCAATACAGCTACTTTCCTTTGGTGGATTATCTGGACTCGCACAGACCGCTTCAATTTTTAGTGAAACCGGACTTTCCATTTATAAATACATAATAGGGAAAGTATTACTTTCCCTATTATTAACATTACTAAGTGTAATATATGTATCTTTTTAGTTTTCTGATTTAATGTTTACTACAGATAAATCAATTGGTTCAAGACCGTCAGGATCTTTTTCTTTTGCCTTTGGTTTTTCTTTTTCAACTTTCTTTTCTACCTTAGGTTCTGGAACAGATGGGAAAAGTTCTGCACGGTTTGCAGATACCACATCCAAGAATCCCTGAAGAGAATTGATTAAGTTGTCATAACGAGCTTTTGAAGTATCGATAGAATTTACAAGGATATCTTCTAATCCTTTTAACTTATCATCTGTATAAGTCATAGCATACATACGAATACTGTTTGCTTCGTTTGTAGCATTGTCTAAGATTTCCTGTGCCTGTTTTGTAGCAATCATAACAACTTCATTTGCCTGTGCATATGCCTGTTGCATAATCTGATGCTCACTAACAAGTTCGTTTGTCTGAATCTGTGCCTGTGCAATAATCTGATCTGCTTTCTGCTGTGCATCTGCAAGAATAGCTTCTTTATTGCTAATAATCTTCTGATATCTTCTGATTTCTTCAGGTGTTTTAGCACGTAATTCAGCAACTAACTCTTCGATTTCTTCTCTATTTACTGAAATATTAGACTGTGAAAATGCTACATATTTACACGAATCTAAATATTCTTCAATTTCATCAATTACCTGTTCGATTTTACTGCTCATAAGACTTCTCCCTGTTTACATTATATTTCGCATAAATGCGATCCATAAGCTGTTCTGGTACAAATTTTGAAATATCACCGCCATAAGAAGCGATTTCTTTTACAAGACTTGAACTCAAGTATGAATACTTTAAATTTGTAATAAGGAAAATGGTTTCTGCATTATCCTTTAACACATGATTCATCTGTGCAATCTGTAATTCATATTCAAAATCTGTAACTGCTCTCAATCCACGCACAATAATACTAGCATCGATTTGGCTCATGTAATCTACCAAGAGTCCATCAAAAGATTCTACACGAACATTTGGCAAATCCTTTGTCAACTCTCTTATCATATTAACACGTTCCTCTAAAGAAAACAACGAATTTTTGGCACTATTACGAAGTACCGCAATTACCAATTCATCCACCATTTTCGCAGAACGTTCTATAATATCCAAGTGTCCAAATGTAATTGGATCAAAGCTTCCTGGATAAACAGCTCTCTTCATAAAAACACCCCTATTTCCTTCTTAAAAACACATGTGCATTGGTTTTATACTTTTTATATTTTACAATTTCAAAGCCTAAATCTTCCACATAATCAAAGGTTGTTTCCACGGAAGCTTCCACAATAATCTTTGTATCTGGTTTTAACAAAGAAGATGTGGCAAGGTATTCAAGCACTCCTTTTTCCAACTCTTTGTTGTATGGTGGATCCATGAAAATAATATCAAATTTGTATTTTCCTTCTAATGAATACAATGCTGAAACTGCATCACTTACCAATAGTCTAGACTCTTTGTCAAACTTGGTAAAAGTAATATTCTCCTCAATGCATTTTGCTGCTTTACGATTATTTTCAACAAATACGGAATATTCGCCGCCACGACTTAGACTTTCCAAGCCCATCTGACCACTTCCTGCGAACAAATCCAAAAAGTAACAGCCTGGAATGTCGCTTTGCAACATATTGAATAAGGTTTCTTTAATTTGGTCAGAAGTAGGTCTGGTATCCATTCCTTCTGGCGCTCTTAAAGGAAGACTTCTTGCACTGCCTGCTATAATACGCATCTTTTTTCTCCTTTAATCTTCCTCATAACAGGATTCGATATAATCACATAACATTTCAATGGCATAAATGGCTGCCTGCATACGGATTTCCATGCGTGTGCCCTCAAAAATCATGCGTTCAGTAAGCACTTGATTTTTTACTACACAAGCAAAACATACCGTTCCTACTGGATTTTCCTTGGTTCCACCTGTTGGACCAGCGATACCTGTAGTAGCAATAGCACAATCTGCATTTGCACTCTTGCAGGCACCAATAGCCATCTCCTCTGCAACCTCACAGCTAATTACACCGTAGGCTTCTAGTGTCTCTGGCAAAACTCCAAGATTTTTTATTTTTGCATCTTCAGAATAAGTAATGTAGCCCTCTTCAAAATGGGCAGAAATTCCAGATATATCGCACAATACACCTGCAACTAATCCGCCTGTACAGCTTTCTGCAGTAGCAATTTTCAGGTTGTGTTTGGAAAGTAATTCCAGTAGTCTGCTCTCTGTCATAATTTTTATCCTATTTTGTATCTTTTAATACATCTTTATTCTTAATAATGTAGTCTACTAATGAAACAATTGTAAGTACTACAGATACCCACATAAGTACTGTACCAATAATCTGGAATACAGGAAGCTGGATATTTAAGATTAAAACAATTACCATAAGCATCTGTGAAACTGTTTTAAATTTTCCCCAGTAGCTTGCAGCAATAACTACACCGTTATCAGAAGCAATAAGACGGAATCCACTAATGATAAATTCACGTGAAATAATGATAACTACTACCCATGCTGGAAGCTGTCCTGTTTCAATTAAACAAATAAGTGCTGCACCAACTAAAAGTTTGTCAGCAAGAGGGTCCATAAACTTTCCGAAGTTTGTTACAAGACCATCACGTCTAGCTAAGTATCCATCAAGGAAATCTGTAAAACTAGCAACACAGAAAATAACACATGCAATGATATTGTTATATGGAATTGCTGGGATTAACATACATACTACAAAAAATGGAATCATAATTACTCTAAAGATTGTCAGTTTGTTTGGTAAATTCATTGTCATTTTACTATTTCTCCTATCAAATCATATTCGTATGCTCCGATGACCTGTACTTTTACAATGTCACCTGTCATTAGTTCCTCATCAGTATTGATGAATATATATCCGTCTACATTTGGGGCATCACGATAAGTTCTGCCAATGTAGGCGTTCTCATCGGCAACCTTCCCTTCAATAAAGGCATAGGTTTGCATGCCGATTAGAGTCTCATTTTTATCAAAAATCACTTCTTCCTGAAGTTCCATTACATCTGCCTGCCAGTCAAGTTTTAATTCTTCATCCACTTGATCTGGTAATTCCGCTGCAACAGTTCCTTCTTCTGGTGAATATGCAAATGCACCAAGTCTATCAAATTCCATGTCATTGATAAACTGCATAAGTTCTTCGTGCATTTCTTCTGTTTCACCTGGAAAACCACAAATTAATGTAGTACGAAGTGTAATATCTGGAATACGTTCTCTTAAGTAAGCAATACGTTCTTCCAATTCCTTGCGGTTGGTACGTCTTGCCATTCTACGGAGTATCTCATCATTGCAATGCTGAATTGGCATGTCCAAATAATGACACACCTTTTTGTTTCGAATCATAGCATCTATAAGTTCTTCGTAAATTTCTTCTGGATAACAGTACATAATACGAATCCAGAATATTCCAGGTATTTTATTGAGTTCATCTAAAAGCTTGTGCAGAGATTTTTCTCCATAGATATCTACACCATAAAGTGTAGTTTCCTGGGCAACCAGAATCAATTCTTTGACCCCATTCTCTGCCAATTCTTTCGCCTGTGTAATTAAATCTTCCATTGGAACACTGCGGTATCTTCCACGAATAGAAGGAATAATACAGTAAGTACAGTTTTTATTGCAGCCTTCTGCAATCTTTAAATATGCAAAATGTCCACCTGTGGTAACTGTACGTTTGTTTGTCAGTTTTGGAAGACCTTCTAGTGTGGCAACATTTTTATAGAAATTCTGGTTTAAGGCTTCTTTTACAGCTTCACCGATGGCATCATAAGAGTTTGTTCCAAGAATAGCATCTACCTCTGGAATTTCCGTCTTAATCTCATCCTGATATCTCTGTGAAAGACAACCTGTTACAATAAGCGCTTTACAATTGCCAGTCTTTTTGTACTCTGCCATTTCCAAAATGGTATTGATGCTTTCTTCTTTTGCATCATTGATAAAACAGCAGCTGTTAATAATAATGATATCTGCTTCTGTCTCATCATCACAAAGTACAACTCCTTCGCTTGTAAGCATGCCAATCATAAATTCAGAATCAACAAGATTTTTGTCGCACCCTAGGGATATAAACAATAATTTTTTATTTTTCATAATAGCATGCAAGGGCCGCAAAACGCAGCCCTATTCCTTTAGTCGTTTTCGTCTGGAATGATTTTTACATCACTGTTCATAATTTCTTCAACAGCGATAGATAATGGTTTGTTGCATTTTGGTTTTTCTACCATTGGTTCTGCTCCGTCGATAATCTGACGTGCGCGTTTAGCAGCTGCTAATACGATAGAATAACGGCTGTTTACTACTGGTTCTTCACCAATTACAACGTCCTCGTTTACTACTCCCATAAGTTCTACATAAGATGGATGAATCATATTATACTCCTTTCGAAAAGCTTAAAAGCTCTTTTCTCATATTATTGATAAAATCTATATTAGCTGATACACGATATTTTTCATATTCGGCTGTGTCTTTTGTGCTTTCTTTTGTAATGATATCATTTACTAAGCTAACACAAGCATCCAAATCATCGTTTACCACTAAATAATCATAATTTTCAACGCCTAAAGATTCTTCGTAGGCACGACTCATTCTGGCATCAATTACCTCCTGAGTCTCTGTACCGCGACCAATCAAGCGTTCTTTTAATTGTTCTGCACTAGGTGCAGTAATAAACATAAGTACTGTTTCAGGAAATTTTTCTTTGATTTTCAAAGCACCTTGAATCTCAATCTCTAAAATTACGTTTTTCCCTGCATTAAGCTGTTCTTCTACATAAGCTTTTGGTGTTCCATAATAGTTGCTTACATATTTTGCGTATTCCACAAGCTCTTCCCGCTCAATCATGGTTTCAAACTCTTCTGTAGTTAAGAAAAAGTAATCTTTTCCATGTTCTTCACCTGGTCTAGGAGCTCTAGTGGTTGCAGAAATAGAAAGTGCGTAGTTTTCTCCATGTTCACTCATAAGTTTTTTCATGATGGTACCTTTTCCTGCACCTGAAAAACCAGAAGCTACTACTAATATCCCTTTTTTCATATTTTCCCTCACATTTTCAGCAGTTATAAACTGTTATTCAATGTTTTGTATCTGTTCTCTTACTTTTTCAATATCTGTTTTTAAATTGATACCTGTGTCAGAGATTTCTAAATTGTTTGCTTTTGACAAAATAGTGTTTGCTTCACGATTCATTTCCTGAGCAATGAAATCAAGCTTACGACCAATACTGCCACCCTGATTTAAAGCATCTTTTACAGACTGAATATGACTACGAAGTCTAACAGTTTCTTCATCTACACAAATCTTGTCTGAGTAAATAACAATTTCTGTAGCAATACGGCCTTCGTCAATCTGTCTGTCACCAAGCAATTCTTTTACCTTGTCCTCTAAGCGAGTACGATAATCGCTCATAATCACTGGATATTTTGCTTCGATAAAGTCCACATATCCAAGCATATTATCAAGCTTATCACAAAGGTCATTCTTAAGGTTTTCACCTTCACGAATACGGCTTTCCACAAACTGATCACATGCCCCACGAAGTGCAACTTCAAGATCTGCCCAAAGTTCTTTTTCATCGATACCTTGTTCTTCCATGGTAAGAACTTCTGGATAACGAGATAATGTACTAACACGAATGTCATTATCCAAGCCGAACTGTTCAGCCATATCATTTAAGTGTTTTAAATACTCGCCAGCTAATGTAGCGTTGTATTTCAATGCGAAGTTGTCTTCGCTGTAATCTTCATAAGTAATATATACATCTACTTTACCACGTTCGATGTATTCTTTTAAAAGATTACGGATAGAACTTTCAAAGAAGTTCAATTTCTTAGGCATTTTGATATTCACATCAAAATATCTGTGGTTTACAGATTTCATCTCAATTGTGAATTTGCGTTTTTCATTGACAATTTCACAACGACCGAAACCAGTCATACTTTTAATCATGATAAAACCTCTCTTAAATTATGATTTTTACCATGCGTCTCTCCATAAAAATGACCGTACGCATAGATATAAATATTATAAAGGCAAAATGCCGTTTCGTCAAATATTCTTGCGTATTTTTCTTAACAAAATTCACAAAGAAACATTGGCTTTTTTGTATGTTTCGTATATAATACTAACAGTATTTTTAGGAGGCTTATTATGGCTTTAGATGGAATTGTAATTTCAAATCTCGTATATGAATTAAATCATACATTGCAAAACGCTCGTATTTCAAAGATTGCTCAGCCTGAATCAGACGAGCTTTTATTTACATGCAAAGGTCCAAATGGAAATCATCGACTGGCAATCTCAGCCAGCGCTTCTCTTCCATTTGTGTATTTAACACAGGAAAATAAACCTAGTCCATTACAGGCACCTACCTTTTGTATGGTTCTTAGAAAACATATTGCAAACGGTAAGATTCTACGCATTTATCAGCCTGGTATGGAACGAATTATCCACTTTGAAGTAGAACATTTAAATGAATTAGGGGATTTATGCAAGAAAACCTTGATTGTTGAATTGATGGGTAAACACTCAAATATCATCTTCTGCAATGAAAACGGCACTATTATCGACAGTATCAAACGAATTTCCAGTGCTACAAGCTCTGTTCGCGAAGTATTACCTGGACGCGAATATTTTATTACTACTACTCAGGGCGAAAAAGCAAATCCTTTGGAGATATCTCGCGAAGATATAGCAAATATTTTAAAAGAAAAACCTCTTACTATTTCAAAAGCTTTATACACTTCTTTTACTGGAATCAGTCCTTTGATTGCAAACGAAATTGCTTATCGTGCTGGCTTTGATGGAGATGCAGCAGTTGCTTCGTTGGAAGAATCCGAGCTTTTACATCTATCCAATCATTTTGTATGGTTTATGGACGACATCAAAGAGCATAAATACCTTCCAAATATCGTTCGTAATGGTAAAGAACCTATAGACTACTCTTCTATTGCTCTTACCATGTACGAAAACTATGAAGCGTCAGAGTTTACTACGATTTCCGAAGTTTTAGAAAACTATTATGCAGAAAAAAATGTATACTCTCGTATTCGTCAGAAATCTGTAGATTTAAGAAAAATCGTTTCTACTGCTTTAGAACGAAATGTAAAAAAATATGATTTACAGTTAAAGCAACAAAAAGACGCTGCCAAAAAAGACAAATACAAACTTTATGGTGAATTATTACAGGCTTATGGGTATGGAATTGCGTCTGGAGCAAAATTTGCTGAAGTAGAAAACTACTATGACAATAATGCGCTAATAAAGATTCCCTTGGACGAAACTCTTTCTGCTTTGGATAATTCCAAAAAATACTTTGAAAAGTATGGCAAATTGAAACGAACTAGTGAGGCTTTGGAAAACCTAATTATTGAAACCAAATCTCAGATTGATCACTTAGAATCCATACAAAACGCATTAGACATCGCTACTTCAACAGATGATTTAGTTCAGATTAAGGATGAACTGATGGAATTTGGCTTCATCAAGAAAAATCGTGGTTCTAAAAAAGAGAAATCTAAAAGTAAGCCATTCCATTATCGTTCTTCCTCAGGATATGACATTTTCGTTGGAAAGAACAATTATCAAAACGATGAACTTTCTTTTAAAGTTGCAACCGGTAACGATTGGTGGTTCCATGCAAAAGGTATGCCTGGTTCCCATGTCATTGTAAAAGCAAATAACGAAGAACTTTCAGACCATGTATTTGAAGAAGCCGGCCGCTTAGCAGGCTACTACTCAAAAGGTCGTGACAACGAAAAAGTAGAAATCGACTATTTACAGAAAAAGAATTTAAAGAAACCTTCTGGTGCCGCACCAGGGTTTGTGGTTTATTACACAAATTACTCTCTTGTAATTGAACCAGACATCTCCGGAATTGAATTGGTCGGTGAATAATAAAAATAGGCTATTGTAACCAAAGACTTATGAGTCTTATCTACAATAGCCTTATTTTTTGCCAACAATTAATTAAATCTAGTTTTAATTATATTGTTTTGAACAAAATTATTTTGTGTCATATGCTTACAAAGTCATATTTCGCATCTGTTCTTCAACAAATCTCTGCATCTCTCGTTTCAACGCAGCATGCCCTTCTATTTCAAGTTCTGGATCTGTTTCTAAAATCTCTTTTACACTCTCCGCTGCATCCTGCAACTCTGTAGCATCTTGATAAATATCGCCAATATCAAATGCCAAGTCACCACTTTGTCTAATTCCAAAGAAATCACCAGGTCCACGAAGTTTCAAATCCTCACTTGCAATATAGAAACCATCATTGGAATGATTCAAAATTTCCAGACGTTTCTTTGCTGTTTTTGTATTAGAAGTATTTATCATAATACAGTATGACTGAGCATCTCCTCGTCCAACTCGTCCACGAAGCTGATGAAGCTGCGCCAAACCAAATCTTTCTGCGTTTTCAATCATCATAACCGTAGCATTTGGTACATTTACGCCAACTTCAACTACTGTAGTAGAAACAAGTACCTGAATTTCATTTCGAGCAAAGGCTTCCATAACTTCATTTTTCTTATCATTTTTCATCTTGCCATGAAGTAATCCAACTTTGATATTGTTTGGGAGGATTTCAGACAACTCTTTTGCATAATCTGTCGCATTTTTACCTTCCATATTCTCGGTATCCTCTACCAAAGGACAGATGACATAAGCCTGATGTCCTTCATTCACCTGATTTACTATAAAATCATAGGCTTTTGGACGATATCCAATATCTACCACACAATTTTTGATAGGCAAACGTTTAGCTGGAACTTCATCAATCACTGAAATATCCATATCACCATAGATAATAATCGCCAATGTACGTGGAATTGGTGTTGCACTCATAACGAGAACATGAGGCATCAATCCTTTTTCCATAAATGTATCACGCTGTTTTACCCCAAATCGATGCTGTTCATCCGTAATAACTAATGCTAAATTCGAATATATCGCTTTTTCCTGAATCAATGCATGGGTTCCAACCACTAAAGCATTTGGACATGCTTCCAGTTTAGCATAGGCTTCTCGTTTCTCTTTTGCTTTCATAGAACCTGTTAAAAGTACCACTGGAAAATCTAATCCAAAGTCTTCACACATTTTAACAAAGCCTTCATAATGCTGTCTTGCCAAAACTTCTGTAGGTGCCATAATCGCTGACTGATAACCACTATGAGCACACCTTGCCATTGCAAGAAATGCTACAATAGTTTTACCAGACCCCACATCTCCTTGAACCAAACGCTGCATTACAAATGGACTATCCATGTCATTTTTTATATCACCTAGCGCCTTTTTCTGAGCATTTGTAAGTGGATAAGGCAACTTCCTGATACAATCCTCTACAAAAGAATCCTGTACAAAAGTAAATCCATTTGGATCTTTCGCTTTCTTTTCCTTCTGATACTGGATTCCCATGATAAAAATAAAGAATTCATGGAAAACCAAGCATCTTCTAGCCTCGATCAAGCTTTCCATTGTATCTGGAAAATGAATCTGCTTTAATGCATAGTTATATTCACACAAACCATATCGTTTTCGAATTTCTGACGGTAGATAATCTGCAATCAAGTCAAACTCACTAAGCACAGTTTTTACTGTTTTAATCAACAGATTATTAGTAACACCTGCTGTCAATGCATAAACTGGTTGAAGCATACCTGCAATTTCTTCATACTTTTCCGGTGTATAAATCACTGGCTGTTCCATAACCCAACGCTTATTTTTTACCACCATCTTACCAAAGAATACATACTCTTTTCCTGACTGAATCTGGTTTTTAATATAAGGCGCTCGAAACCATACCAGTTCCATTTTTTTTGGCGCTTCACCAATGGTAAGTGTGGTAATATTCATATTCCGACCATTACGGCTGGCAGGACTTTTCTTTGCTACTGCACGAACAGCCATCATGCCTTCTTGCAAACCTTCAATTACGTCAACCCGAACGGCTTCTGGGTATCGAAAATAGTTTCTAGGAAAATGAAACAGCACATCTTCTACTGTAAAAATATTCAATTTTCCAAACGATTGGGCTAATTTTTCGCCAATACCTTTTACATTTGTAATAGATGATGTAAGTTTCATTTTATACTATGCTCTCCTATTCTAAAATCTCTTATATTTTACCACAAACAAAAAACTCCCTCAATCATACAATTGAGGGAGTTTACGTTTTACAAATTTTTTATTCTACTGAAATTACATAGTAGTAAATTGGCTGTCCACCATCGTTGATTTCTACATCAACATCTGGATATTTTTCTTCTACTGCTTCAGCGATCTCGCTTGCAGCTTCTTCAGAAGAATCGCTACCAAAGTAGATACTAACCATTGCTGTGTCTTCATCAATCATCTTATCAAGCATTTCAAGTGTTACAGTGTTCATATCTGTACCTACTGCTAAGATAGATTTGTCGCCGATACCCATGTAATCGTTTTCTTTGATTTCAAATCCATCGATTTCTGTATCACGAACAGCATATGTTACCTGACCAGTTTTAACATTTGCGATTTCTTCAATCATAGTTTCTTTGTTCTCTTCTGGAGAAACATCTGGAAGGAAGTTAATTACAGCTGTAATACCCTGTGGTACTGTCTTTGTAGGGATAACGATAATTTCTTTATCTTCTACAATTGAAGCAGCCTGATTTGCAGCCATAATGATATTGCTGTTATTTGGTAAAATAAATACTGTATCAGCATTTACATTATCAATTGCTGTAAGCATATCCTCTGTACTTGGGTTCATAGTCTGACCACCTTCGATAATATAGTCAACACCAAGTCCACGGAAGATTTCGTTCATTCCTTCACCAATAGATACTGCTACGAATCCCATTTCTTTACGTGGTTCTGCCTTTTTCTCTGTAGCTTCAAGAGCCTGCTGTTCAGCTACTTTTTCAGCATCTTTAATGAGTTTTTCTTCATGTTCTTCACGCATGTTATCAATCTTAATCTTGCTAAGAGAACCAAAGGTAAGGGCTTTCTGGATTGCAAGACCTGGATCATTGGTATGTACGTGAGTCTTTGTAACCTCATCGTCCGCTACCACTACGATTGAATCACCGATAGATTCAAGGAATGCTTTGAATTCTAATTCTTCTTTATCTGTCATAGGTTTATTAAGAACAATAATAAACTCTGTACAGTATCCAAATTTAATTTCTGCTTCAGTTTCTGCAGAAATCTTAACAAAAGTGCTACCAGCAGCAGGAACATCGATAGTGTAATCTACTTCTTTGCCAAGTAAACAGTCATACGCACCTTTTAATACCTGCATAAGTCCCTGTCCGCCTGAGTCAACTACACCAGCCTGTTTTAATACAGGAAGCATTTCTGGAGTCTGGCTAAGAACATAATCTGCATGTTTAATAACTTCGTCACAGAAATATACTAAATCATCTGTTTCATTTGCTAATTCTAATGCTTTATCAGCAGCACCTTTTGCAACAGTAAGGATTGTACCTTCCTTTGGCTTCATAACTGCTTTATAAGCTGTTTCAACAGCTTTCTGCATAGCATCACAAAGTACACAAACATCTACTTCATCATATTCGCCAACAACTTTACAGAAACCTCTAAAAAGCTGAGAAAGGATAACACCAGAGTTACCTCTAGCACCACGAAGTGAGCCTGAAGAAATTGCTTTTGCAAGTGCTTTCATTTCAGGTTTTTCACCAAGGCCACCTACTTCTCTAGCTGCTGACATAATAGTCATAGACATATTTGTACCTGTATCCCCGTCTGGAACTGGGAATACATTCAATTCATTAATCCATTCTTTTTTTGCATCAAGATTGCTTGCACCAGCAAGGAACATCTTTGCTAATTTTGACGAGTTAATACTTGTAATCTTCACAGTGAGTCCTCCTTAATCAATTACGCGCACGCCTTCAACGTGGATATTGATTTTATTAATCTTCATGCCTGTAAATTTTTCTACCTTATAAGTTACTGTTTCAACTAAGTTATCTGATACTGTTGCAATACTTACACCATAAGCAACAATCACATGGAAATCAATATTAATATTGTTATCCTGATCAACTTCTACTTCAATACCATGTGTAAGATGTTCTTTCTTTAATAATTTAACAAGTCCATCTTTTACATTTACTGCAGCCATGCCGACAATACCAAAGCATTCTACTGCAACAGAACCTGCATATAATGCAATTACATTGTTATCAACAATTACTTTCCCGTACTGGGTGTCCATTTGACCTTTCATAATTGTACCTCCATATAATTATGACATAGTTATTTCTTATTATACCTAATTTTTAAGAAAAATCAAACCTTCTATTTAAATTCATAAAAAATTTACATTTTTTCCTTGCAATATGAATATTATTCTGTTAGAATATCCATGTTGTGAGCTCGAAACACTATTTGAGCTTAGTGAATTTGCAAGGAGGTGCAATTAGTATGGCAAAATGTGCAGTATGTGAAAAAGGCGTTCATTTCGGTATCGCAGTATCTCACTCTCATAGAAGATCTAATAAAGTTTGGAAATCAAATGTTAAAAGAGTAAATTGTAAAGTAAACGGAGTACCACAGAAATTATATGTATGTACTTCTTGTTTAAGATCTGGCCGTGTAGAACGTGCTTAATTATTGAAAATTAAGACCTGTCGTATGACAGGTCTTTTTTATTGTCTAATAAAAAAAGATGTCGCAAATGTATCTTGCGACATCTTTTCCTTAACTTAAATCTCTTCTACTTCATTTTCACCTTTTGCTGGTGCAAATCTGTCTAATAAATCTGGAACCATATCTAAAATCTTTGTAATAGCATCCTGATTTTTAACATTTACAAGTCTTGTAGAACCATTTGAAATAATAAGCACGGCACTAGGTGTGATTTTTCCACCAAGGCCACCCATTCCATTGTTTTTGTTTGGTTCTGAAACAGCTCCAGCAGCTACACCAAATGATACATCTGCCAGAGGAACAATAATAGTATCTCCAATCTGTGTTGGTTCACCAACAACTGTTTTTGTGCTGATAAAACTATCCATTCCTTTAAATAATGATTCTACTGTTGTATTTAATTTATCCATTTATTTCTCCTCCTGAGATTTATCATTTTTTATCGAATTAATAAACTTATTAAGTATAGTATACAATCTTCTACAATTCTTATCAAATAGAATTCTTAAAACAATACCAACAAATTGAGATACTCGAATTCTGCCTTTTCCCCAAAACGTTCCTTTAAAATACGGATCATCTGCCTGAAAATCCGGTATTATCTTCCAATTTTTCTGGTACATGCCAGGGAATAATGCCAAGATACCAAACAACTGTCCTGTTGTGTCTGGTGAACCAGTTGAAAATACCGCATCCACTTTTGATTTCTTAGGCAAAAAGATTTTTATCAGACAAATTACCTCGTTCTTTAAATGTTTAATAGCATCTTGATTCTTTTCATCTGACAATATCTTCTTTATTTTCTGATATATTTCTTTTATACGTTCTAGGATACCCTTAATTTTCGAAACGATACTTTCTTTTTCTTCATCCTTCAAAGAATCCTCGTTTTCTTCATCACTCAAACGCTCTTTCAACGCCTCATCTTCTAAATCAATTTCCTTTGAATCAGAAGCAGGTTCCTCAACAATTTTTTCCGTAGATTCACCTCGAAGCTGTGCTGCAGATTCTGTTCCAACCACCTTCTCGTCTGGCTCTGCCGTTCCCAATACTGTTCGAGCTACTTCAGATGCCTCTTCTTCTGAATCATTCTCCATTTCCACAGTGGCGTCTTCCACATCCGCCTCATCTTCTTTCTTCGTTAGATCATAAGAAAACGTAAACTTTTTCCAAAGAACATGAGCCTCGCCATAAATAAGGTCATCTCCATAGGATATCTTTACTCCAAACAGATGTAAAAGCCAATGCGCTTTAAATTTAGCCCATTTTTCTTCTAGCCATTCACCTTCCACCTGATAGCGAAGTGGACAAAATAGAATAACCAACAACACTACTACAAAGAGTAAAAGCAAAGCTAATAAAATCCAGCCCAATATTTGTAAAACAGAAAGAACTATATCCATACTTGTCCCTCCCATTTTTCTTCTAAATATCCCCGAACATCTGCAGTTCCTGACATAGCCATGGACTCTCCAATAATACTTTGTAATACTTCTATCGCCTCTTTTTTACCATCCGCTAAGCCTATTACTCGCATCTGTTCCTTTGGATATCCTTTTTGCAGCGCTTCCCATTGTGGAACCAAATCCAACATATTATCTGGGTGATTCGACATAGTAAGCAAATATAAGTTTGGAACAACTTTTTCGGTCTTTATTCTTTTTACAATTTGATCTACTTTAGGAGCAATTCTTTCTCCTAAGTACAGCTCTTGCAAAAACTTCATTCTCATAACCTCATTGAAAAATAAGCCACTTAATCCAGTGGCTTATTTCATAATTCTAGTAATATTTGTGACTTCCCCACAAATTACTCTTTTTTAGATCCAGATATTCATTATATGCTTTCTCCAGAATCTGTTTTTCATTAGTAAACTTAAGCAAATGAATTGCTTCATGATATTTATAGAAACCAGAATCTACGAAATACTCTTCTTTCTGTGGTTTACTATAATAGCTGTCGCCCATCATTAAATACCAATGTACCTCTTTTTCGACGGTATCTTCTGGTACGGTAAAGGTATACTGGCTTTTTCCTATGTATCGGATAATTGTTGCATCAGCCCCGGTCTCTTCCTTCACTTCGCGGATAGCTGTATCCTTATACTCTTCCCCTGGTTCAACTGTTCCCTTAGGGAGAACCCAACCTTCGTATTTGTTCTTGTAATTTTTATACAAGAGCAAAATCTTACCACGATAAATTACTACACCGCCACAACTCGTTGCCTCAATCATTGCAATACCTCCTACGTGTTGGTGTCTCAAAAACTATACACAGTATACCCTTTTTTTCTAATATATGCAACAATTCCTATTAGTCAAAATACAAATCAAAGATTTTTTCTGCAATTGGTACCGCATAGGCACTACCATTTCCAGAATTCTCTACCACTACAGCAATGGCAATTTCTTTTCCATCAGCCTCTGCATAACCTACAAACCATGCATTTGTCTGGTCCAAATCACTGGTAGTTTGAGCAGTACCTGTCTTACCATAAGCTGTATAATTATCTTTCATCAAACGAGAAGCAGTTCCATCTTCCACAGTTCTCCTCATATATTCTGACAAAAACTCTACTTGTTCTTCTGTAAACAATGTCTTATATTCAGAAGGCTTTGTCTCCTCAACAAGTACACCTTTATAATTTTCTACCTGTTCCACAAGACACGGACGCATAGCCACTCCGTCATTGCATATTGCACTTGCTAACATAACCATATGGAGTGGAGAAACAACAGTCTTTCCTTGTCCAATAGCTGTATCCAGCTTTAGTGCACTTTCATCATCTTCTGATATGGAAAAACTGCTAACTGAGGATTCAAATCCAATTGGTAGATTCTGATTAAACAACATAGAATCACACACTTCCTGGAATACCTCTTCATCTATATACTGCATCATATTTGCATAAGACGTATTACATGATTCAGAGAAAGAAGTTTCTAAATCCACTTCTCCATGACATTTATTGGATGCGCAATGAATCACTTTATTGTTTATAGTAATTTCTCCTGTACATTCATAAGTATAATCCTCAAAGGTATCTGGATTACTTTCCATATATGCCAATGTTGTCAATATCTTAAATACAGATCCAGGCGCATACTGTCCTTGTGTGGCTCTGTTATATAGTCCTGAGCCCTCCTGCAATTCATCCCAATCCTCTGTAATCGAATTTGGATTAAACCCTGGTTTTGAAACCATAGCAAGAATTTTTCCTGTAGATGGCTCCATTACAATAACTGCGCCATCATAGTTTCCTAAAGCCTGATATGCAGCTTCCTGTAAATCATATCGAATGGTTGTAACTACATTATCACCAATCTTTTTCTCATCAGAAAAATCACACATAAGCTGTTCAACGAAAAAGGCATGGGAACGAAGCAATGTAAAGTTCAACTGTTTTTCTAGTCCTGTACGAACATTCTGTGAATAGCCTGTAACATGTGAGAACATTTCACCATAAGGATAATAACGTACTTCATCTCCATTTTCATCTGTTATGGTTTCTGCAATAACATAGCCATCCGATGTAATAATCTCACCTTTTACTACATCTTCTTCAAACAGTGTCTGCAAGCCATTATATTCATTATTAATAAAGGCTTCGCTCTTAAAGGCTACAAAATACACAAAGTAAAGAATCATAGCCATAAAAATAGCCATAAATAAATACGTTACCACATTAAACTCTGTGTTTTTCTCTTCTTTTACACCTTTTTGTTCTTTCTTTGGCTTTGAAGCGGCCTTTCGCATATAAAGCCCCTGCACAATACCAAACACAAATAATGTTGAAAGCAAAGAACTACCACCATAACTTACCAATGGTAATGTTACACCTGTAGATGGTATAAATTTAATGGCTCCACCTATTGTAAGAATTACCTGTGTAGCATAAAGAGTTGCTAAGCCCACTGCAACCAATTTGTAAAATTTATCTTTCATCTGCATTGCCACATTTACAATCATAATAAAACAACTTAAGCAAAGCAAAATCAGACAAATGGCAAAAATGGCTCCGAACTCTTCCGATATAGCAGAAAAGATAAAGTCTTTATCAACAATTGGAATCTTTGTTGGCAAACCTTCTCCAATTCCAAGACCAAACCATCCACCTGTACCAATTCCAAATAACGACTGGCAAATCTGATACCCCTGCTTATCAATGTCCGCAGTTGGATTCAGCCATACATGTACACGTGTTCTTACATGTGAAAACAGAAAATATCCTAGCACAGATGCAATAGACATTCCCCCTAGTCCCGCTGCCAAATAAACTGGTTTCTTTGATGCAACATAAACCATCACCAGATATGCCATGAAATACAACAAGGCTCCGCCTAAATCCTTTGATGCAACTAAAAGCAGTACATACACAGCCGACAAGCAGCTGGTTATAAATACACGCTTAAAATTCGCTTCTTTATAAAGCATGGATGCAATAAAGAAAACGAATATGATTTTTACAAATTCGGATGGTTGAAAAGAAATCCCAGCAATCGAAATCGTAAGTTTTGCTCCATAACTAGTGGCTCCAATAGCTACCACAACCGCAAGCAAAGCCACTCCCACCACAAAATATGCTGCAGAGAACTTGCGGAACAAAGAGCCTTTTTGTAAAAACAACGGAATAATAAGCATAACGATAGAACCAACCGCCAGGAAAATAAATTGGCGAAAAGCCTTATCAAAGGATATTCTTGTAAGAATAATCATGCTAATAACAATCAGCATACACATGTTATTTACAAGTAATACCGAACATCTTTTATACATGTAATGATAGAACATAAAAATTGCACTAATTAACACTACCTGCATAAAATAAAAACCAATTAACTGTATATTGTTATCCTTCATATACAGACACAGAAATCCTAGTGCATGTATTCCGTACAATAGTATCTTCTGTATCACATAATAACCTTTTTGTTTTTCAATCTGTTTCCCATAACGAAAAACAGAAAATGCAGTATAAATATATCCTAAGAATAAAAACATTAGAATATATTTAATTGCCTGAATCAGAATGGAAGCCATAGCTTATTCTACTCCTCTTTTAAAATGTCCATTTGTGTATTCAATTTCACGACCTTTTCCTTCGTATAAATCTAATACATTTTCAACTTCTTTTGCTGTTTCAATAGAAAAATCTAATCGAAAATGACACACTCCATTTTGTCTTAATTTTTCCTGTTCCCCAAACAACAAAACAGGAACTGAGTTATAAATCACATTGTAACAATCATTACAGTAATTTTTAACAGGGAACAACACATGATATCTATCCTTCAAATATGTAATTCCAGAATTCTTGTCACAAAGAGCGGTATTCTTATGGACACAGCCTGCGGTTGTCATTAAAGGATAATATCCATAAATCACCATTTCACTATTTCGATTATCTCTTTTACGAATTTCCTTTTGATTTAATTCCAACGGAACCGTATCTCTTAACACCCCATACTCATAAAACGCTTGTTTTGCAAAATCGTTATAGGTGTATAAATTATGATCAAGTACGATCTTTTTGCCTGGAAGATATTCTTTTACAAAAGAAAGCTCTTCATAATTTCGCACAACAACTCCATCAAAATCAACATTGTTAATTCTTGATTTAATTTCTGCAAAATTATCAAATGTTTGACTTCTAAAAATCGCTGGAAGTTTTAGGAACACTTCTTTTCCATAGGCCTGAACAAGCTTAACATCCTGTTCAAAGTTCTCAAACAAAACAGCTCTATCATACATCTGTGCATCTAAATACACTGTCGTAACAAAATCACGTTTTAAAATTGCATCTAACTGTTCTCTTGTTTCACAAGAACAAATCACTTTTTCTTCTGAAATACTATGACATACTATGTTATCCTGTGGCTCAACCGACTGTTCTGATACATTTTTACGATAAAAACCAGAAACCATTTGCTGTTCCAACTGCTCTAATGCATCTCTACGAATTTGATTTAACATACCATTTGGCACAAAAACACCATCTTCCATCTGGACATCTAAATGTTCAAAACAAAATGAAGTTTCACCTGTTTTATTCATTCGATTACGTACATCTTCTAATTCAAGAGGTTTATTCTTTGCTTCCATAACCTCCCCACAAGATGCATAGGCATGGTATTCACCACTTGTCACATAGAATTCTAATAGTTGTCCTTTTGCAATAATCAAAGTTCCTGACGCAGGTATCTTACTCTTTTTCTCTAAATACATTTCTTCCATCTGACGATGCAAAGCATCGTTAGACTTCTCGTAGGAAGGTTTTTCAAAAGTAATCATACTTTTATCATTTCGCTTTGTAAAATATTCGGTTGTAAAACCGCATCGGTTGCCAAGTTCATACAAATGCTGCATATCTTCTTTAGATACCTGTTTTTCCAAATCTATATATTTTCTATAAAAAGATACCACACCCGCAGCATAAGAAGCTTGTTTCATTCTACCTTCTATTTTTAATGAATATACCCCCGCTTCTTTCAACTGTTGTAAATATTCAATTCCACATAAATCCTTTAAACTTAAAACATAGGATTCTTTTTTATATTCTTTCTTTTTATCATCTAAAACAGCATAACTAAGACGACATGGCTGTGCGCAACGTCCTCTGTTTCCACTTCGTCCGCCCAACATACTACTAAACAAACATTGTCCTGAATAAGAATAGCATAATGCGCCATGGATAAAGGCTTCTAATTCAATATCTGCTTCTTTACGAATACGCTTCATCTCTGAAATAGAAAGTTCACGAGCCAATACTACACGTTCTACACCCAAATTCTTTAACAATTTGGCCCCCTCCACTCCAGTAACTGTCATCTGTGTGCTTGTATGAATAGGTAGTCCAGGAAAATTTTCTTTTATAAAAGCAATAGCACCAAAATCCTGTACTATTACTGCATCCAATCCTTTTTTATAATAAGGCGATAGATATTCATAAAGCTGTTCTTTGATTTCGTTGTTTTTAAACAATGTATTTACAGTTAAAAATAACTTTTTTCCTCTTAGATGAACATAATCGATAGCATCTAACAATTCTTCTTCTGAAAAATTGTTCGCATAAGCTCTAGCGCCAAACTGGCTACCACCAACATATACCGCATCTGCTCCTGCTTCGATTACAGCTTTTAAAATTTCAAATGAGCCTGCTGGTGCAAGCAATTCAAAATCATGTTTCATGTTAACTATCTCCGATTTATTTAAAAATAGGGACAGATGCACTCTGTCCCTTGGTATATACACTATTTTTTAGAACCAATTCCTTCTAATAAAGCATCTTCTAATGTTGCTTCTAATCTTGCTTTATTTAAAAGGAGTTCTCTATTTTCTGCTTCCAGTTCTTTGATTCTGTCATCTGCACTTTCTGTTTTAATCTGGTTTGAGATTAAATCATGTTTTAAATCATAGAGCTCTCTATCTTTCATTTCCACATCACGCTCTAATTTTTCCACCTGTGCTTTTGCTTTGAAATAATCATCAGCAATGTTAAGCTGAATCAAAGTGCTTTTCATATTTGCTGGAAGATGTTTTGTATTATCCAATGCATCAAACTCATTAATCTTTCCATTTATATAAGCCGCTACCTTCTGAAGATATTCTTCTCCTTCATAGCCACTTAATGTATATACTTTTCCGTCAATTACAACTTCTGCACTTGTTTTCGCAGACATAACGCATCCTCCGTATTTCAAAATGTACCCTATATATTATACCTTTACAAATTTAATAAGGCAACCATTATTTACTAAGACCAAAATGCTCATAAGCCAAGTCCGTAACTACACGACCTTTTGGTGTACGATGGATAAAGTTGTTTTTTACCAAATATGGCTCATAAACATCCTCTATCGTTCCTGAATCTTCACCAATAGACGCCGCTAATGTTTCAAGTCCCACTGGCCCACCAGCAAACTTCTCAATAATTGTAAGCAAAATATTTCTATCATTTTGATCCAAGCCAAATTTATCTACTTCCAATAAATCCAACGCAGAGGACGCTACTTCATAGGTAATATTCCCATCATAACGCACTTCTGCAAAATCTCGCACTCTCTTTAATAAACGATTGGCAAGACGTGGCGTACCACGACTTCTTCTAGCTAATTCAAATGCGCCCTTTTCGTCAATTTTTACACCTAGTTTTTTTGCCGACTGTATAATTATCGTCTTTAACTCGTCCACAGTATAATATTCCATGTGACTAATTACCCCAAAACGATCACGAAGTGGCAAAGAAAGCATACCCGCTCTAGTCGTTGCTCCAACCAAGGTGAATTTAGGTAAATTGATACGAATAGAACGCGCAGACTCACCCTTTCCAATCATAACATCAATGGCATAGTCCTCCATGGCAGAATAAAGCACTTCTTCTACCTGGCGATTCAAACGGTGAATTTCATCAATAAAAAGAATATCCCCTTCTGATAACCCATTTAAAATAGCTGCCATTTCACCTGGTTTTGCTATTGCAGGTCCAGATGTAATTTTAAGGTGTGTGCCCATTTCATTTGCGATAATACCTGCAAGTGTAGTTTTACCAAGACCCGGAGGTCCAAAAAACAATACATGATCCAAAGCTTCGCCTCTACCTCTAGCAGCTTCTATGTACACCTGAAGATTATCCTTTATCTTCTCCTGACCAATATAATCCCCTAAAGTCTGAGGTCTTAAACTAGATTCAATTTTTATATCTTCTTCCTGCATTTTTGTGGAAATCACACGTCTTTCCATAACCGAATTCTCCTGCTAATATCTCATTCACCTGCAAAAGGTGATGTTCTTTATTTCCCTACAATGAAGCACTAAAAAAATGACATATGCTTTAATGCCTGTTTTAGCACTTCTTCTACATCCATCTCTGGAGTAATATCGACTTTTGACACAGCTTTTAGGCTTTCTGAAGAAGAATAGCCTAATGCAGTAAGTGCAAGCACCGCATCATTTTTCACCTGATTATTTGAAGATGCAACCATCACTTTTTCATTATCCAATTTCTTTTCAAATGCGTCTTCCAAAGACATCTTATCTTTAAGTTCTAAAATAACTCTCTGTGCTGTCTTTGCACCAATACCTGGTGCTTTTGAGATAGCCTTCGCATCCCCAGCCAAAATCGCAAAACGCAAATCATCCGCTGATAATGCAGATAAAATTCCAATTGCACCTTTTGGCCCAATACCACTTACCGTAATTAACTGTTTGAACAAATCCAAGTCATCCTTTGTCAAAAAGCCATACAACATCATCGCATCTTCTCTTAAATATAGATATGTATGCACTTTACACATTTCACCAAGCCCTGGCAAATATTCAAAACAGTTGGTTGGAATATAAATATTATATCCAATACCATTTACATCAATAACAATATGATCTAATTCCACCTCAGCTAAAGGTCCATTAATATATGAATACATTTTTCCTCCTACATTTGACTACAACTATTTTACTCGTAACAAATGTCCTACTCGTAAAAACACTTCCTGTGCTACAATTCCAATCAAAGTACCTGTCACAAACCCAGCTATCATTAGCACTGGAATATAATACATTACGGAATAGTTAGAAACAATAAATGTGGCAATTATGATCTGTCCTATATTATGAGCAATACCACCTGCAATACTAACAGAAATAACCGATAAAAGCTTGGTCTTTTTCAGTAAATACATTACCGTTAAACTAAGCATTCCTCCTGCAAAGGAATAAGCAATTGCCATGACATTTCCAAACATAAAGCCCGAAATCAACACCCTTGCGATAGAAAGAATGTACGCTTCTTTTGTCCCTATACTATATAGCGTAAATACAATTACAATGTTAGCAAGCCCCAGTTTAATTCCTGGAATTCCAATAGAAAAGGGAATTAACACTTCCACATAGCTACAAATTAGAGCTAAAGCTAACATTACACCTAAATATGCTGTCTTTTTCTTCATCACTTTACCTCTATCTCACTTGTAAATCTATATCACTTTCCACATCACTTGTTACAGTAATCACCACTTTATTTGGCAAACAAATAATGGATTCTTTATCAAAGGAAATCTCATTTTGATCCACACAAAGCTGGTCTGGGCAACTAGCCTCCAGCATATATGCTTTACCACCTTTAATTTCAATCACATTTTTTGCGTCTCCTTCTTCAATCACAATGGTCTGTTCTTCAAGAAGAGAATAGGTTCCATAGGTCTTTCCGTCTACCGTAATAGTAATGTTACTTCCTTCTACGGCGCCACCCTTATATACCCATATACATACTGCGATACAAAAAACAGCCAGCAAACTTATGAAAATTATATCGTTTTTTCCAAAACGTCTATTCATGTTCTACTACCTTTCCAATATAATAGAAACCTTTACATTCCTCTAATTTTACCTGGTAGATATTTCCTATCATATCAGCAGTTCCTGGTAAATGAACCACAGAATTGTTATCCAAACGGCCAGTTACAAGACTGCTATCATGCTCATTCATTTCCTCTATCAACACAGGCATTACTTTTCCCTGAAGCGCCATAGCTTTCTTTGTAGAAATCTCCTGCACTTCACGAAGAAGTCTGTCAAAATGACACTTAACTTCTTCTTGAGGCACTTGATTTTCCATAGCTGCAGCAGGTGTTCCTGTACGTTTCGAATAAATAAAAGTAAATGCACTATCATATTCTACACGCTGAACCACGTCTAGTGTCTCTAAGAAGTCTTCTTCCGTTTCTCCTGGGAATCCCACAATAATATCTGTTGTAAGGGCAATATCTGGAATCTCCTGACGAAGCTTGTCTACAATTCCAAGATACTGTTCCTTATCATAATGACGATTCATAATATCTAAAATACGAGAACTACCTGACTGAAGTGGTAAATGCATATGTTTACACACCTTCTCACAGTCTCTCATAGCATAGATGAGTTCATCTGATAAATCCTTTGGATGAGAAGTCATAAAACGAATACGTTTTAATCCCTCTATCTTATTGATCTCACGAAGAAGTTCTGCAAAAGTCATAGGATTTTCCAGATTTTTTCCATATGAGTTTACATTCTGTCCTAAAAGCATAACTTCACAAACACCATCTGCAACCAAATTTTCGATTTCACGAATAATATCCTGTGGCTGACGACTACGTTCACGTCCTCTTACATAAGGAACGATACAATAGCTACAGAAGTTATTACAACCAAACATAATATTTACGCCTGATTTAAATGAAAACTTTCTTTTGATTGGTAAGTCTTCTACAATTTTGTCTGTATCTTCCCAAATATCAATAATCTGCGAATCAGACTCCAATGTATTACACAAAAGTTCTGCAAATTTGTATATATTGTGAGTACCAAATACCAAATTAACAAACTTATATTTCTTGCGAATCGTTTCTACTACAGTTGGCTCCTGCATCATACATCCACACAAAGCAATCATCATGTGAGGATTCTTCTTTTTATAATTGGATAAATAACCCAAACGACCATAAACTTTGTTATTCGCATTTTCACGAACTGTACATGTATTATAAATAACAAAATCTGCATGCTCGTCTTCTGTCTCTACATAGCCAACCTGTTCTAAAATCCCAACTAGTTTTTCAGAATCTCTCGCATTCATCTGACAACCGAAAGTTTGAACACAGAAGGTAAGCTTTCTGCCCATTTCCTGTTCTTTTTCTGCTACATATCCTTTTGCCTTTTCAATAAAAGCATATTGACGAGCAGCTTCCTCTTTACTAGTAAGTGTTGTATTTTCTAAATCTCTCATAAAACCTCTTATCTATCCTATAAATTTATAACCCACTCACCACAAACCCCAACGGATTTCCTATTCACGCACTTGACCATCGCCATAAATGACATATTTATAACTGGTAAGTGCCTCAAGTCCCATAGGACCTCTCGCATGAAGTTTCTGGGTACTAATTCCTATTTCAGCACCAAAGCCAAATTCATTTCCATCCGAAAAACGTGTAGAAGCATTCCAGTAAACACATGCTGCATCCACTTCATTTAAAAACTGTTCTGCAACTTTTGCATCTTCCGTAATAATAGCTTCAGAATGTGCAGTATTATACTTATTAATATGGATAATCGCTTCTTCCACATTAGAAACTGATTTGATTGATAAAATATAATCCAAATATTCAGTTCCCCAATCTTCCTCTGTAGCCGCAACAACCGTTCCTTTCTTTTCATCCAAACATGATAAGCAAAGAGCGTCTGCACGTAATTCTACATCTTTTTCAACAAGTTTGTTTTGTAACATTGGGAGAAATTCTTTTACCACATCTTCGTGCACTAGTAGTGATTCACATGCATTACACACACTAATACGTTGTGTTTTTGCATTATTTACTACTTGTACTGCCATTTCCAAATCCGCAGCTTTATCTACATAGACATGGCAATTACCAACTCCTGTTTCAATCACAGGGATTGTTGCATTATTTACAACATTTTGGATAAGTCCACTTCCACCTCTAGGAATCAATACATCTACATAGGCTTTCATTTTCATAAACGCAAGTGTTGTCTCTCGATTGGTATCCTCAATCAAACTACATGCAGCAGCTGGAAGCCCATGATATTCCAATGCCTCTTTTAAAACAGATACAATCGCTTTATTTGAACAAATTGCATCCGAACCACCTTTTAACACACAAACATTTCCTGTTTTAAAACAAAGACCAAAGGCATCTGCTGTTACATTTGGACGTGATTCATATATAATCCCAACTACGCCCATAGGTACACGACGTTTTGTTACCTTAAGTCCATTTGGACGTTCTACCGATGAAATCACATCACCTATTGGGTCTGGCAAAGTAGCCACTTGTCTTAACCCATCAGCCATATCTACAATACGGACAGCGTTTAAAGACAAACGGTCAATCATCCCCTTCGCCATTCCTTTTGCTTGTGCATTTTTTATATCTTCTGCATTCGCATGTAAAATTATCTCTTCTTTATTAATAAGCAAGTCTGCTGCAGTATGCAAAACAGCATTTTTTTCCTCTGTGCTTAATTTACCAATAACAGCTTTGCTTTCACATGCTTTTTGACACAATACTGTTAAATCCATATTGCACCACCTCTCCACAGTCAAACAATTATGAATGTTTTTTGTTATCAGCGTATTTTTCACCTAAATTCTCTACGCTTCCATCTTCATTTACTACATCAATACTATCTAACTGTACCTTTAAATTCTTTCTTACATTTGCAATATATTCTTTACGAAGCAAATCTTGCTCCTTTTTTTCTTCTTCTGTTAAACCTTCTGCTTTTGACTTTCTATAAAGTTCATTAATTCTAGCAATTTTTTCTTCTAACAACATCTAATTCATACTCTCCATAATATAATTTTCTAACAAAAATGCTTCATTTGGATTTGCATGGAAACATGTTCCAATTTTTTCACCTGCAATGATATCACTTACAACGGATACATCTTCCCCATTGGCAATAATCATATCTGCTCCAGAATAAGTGGCAATTTTTGCTGCAGCAAGTTTCGTAGCCATGCCTCCGGTTCCCACATTACTTCCTGTGCTCCCCTTTGCCATACCAAGAACATCCTCATCAATCTCATACACATCACGAATAATTTCTGCATCTGGATTTTTATGAGGGTCATCTGTATATAGACCATCAATATCTGATAAAAGCACCAGCATATCTGCACCAACTAAAGATGCAACCAATGCTGACAAGGTGTCATTGTCACCAAAACGCATTTCATAAGTACTTACCGTATCATTTTCATTTACAACTGGGATTACCCCGAGACGAAACAGTTCTTCAAAGGTATTCTTTGCATTATTACGAGACTCTGGATTAACCATAGTATATTTTGTCATCAAAACCTGGCCAGCCACCTGATTATACTCTGCAAACAACTTCTGATAGGTCATCATAAGACGCGCTTGTCCTACTGCCGCACATGCCTGTTTTACCGAAACATCTGTTGGACGTTCCTTTAAGGAAATAGCATCTTTTCCAACAGCAATCGCGCCAGAGCTCACCAAGCATACATCAATTCCACGATTTCTAATATCACAGAGCACTCTTACCAAACGCTCCATCTTCAAAAAATTAATACTACCAGTCTCTTCATGTGTCAAAGAAGAAGAACCAATCTTTATTACAATTCGTTTCATAGGTATTCCTTTCCTTATTATAAGTACAAAGTATACTCTATCATAAACTAACAAAAAATACAAAGAAAACTAATAAATCTTTATAAATATACATATTTTGTTAAATTGCACACAATTTTTCTAAATAATACAAAATATGCCTTGCATAAACATATATGTTGTGGTAAAATTCATTCGGTATGAGTTGTTAGAAATTTAACAATCATATGAAGGAAAAAGATATTTCTTATAGGAGGAAAACAAAATGAAAAAAAGAATTGCACTTTTACTCGCTGCTCTTCTTGCTGTAACTTCATTAACAGCATGTGGTGGTGGTGGTAACAACGGTGGCGATGCAGCTGCTAAAGTTAAAGTTGGTCTTGGTGCTTGCACAAGCTTCTCAGAAAGCTACAGCATTGGTGAAGATCATTATGGCGCTCCAGCTGAAGCTACAAACGCTCAGGTAGATATCCATGTAGCTGCTGTTACTCTTGACGCTGATGGAAAAATCGTTAGCTGTCAGATCGATGCTATCCAGGTAAAAGCTTCTGTAGATGGAACTGGCGCTATCGCTGCTGATGCTGCAACAGAATTCACTTCAAAATATGACCTTAAAGAAGGTTATAACATGAAAGGTGCATCACCAATCGGTAAAGAATGGTATGAACAGATTGACGTTTATGAACAGTGGTGTATCGGAAAAACTGTTGAAGAAATCAAAGCTGGTGTAGGCGCTGATGAATACCCAACAGATGAACAGCTCTTAACAGGTTGTACAATCAAAACTGGTGACATCACAAAAGCTGTTGTAGACGCTTGTGAAAAAGCTGTAGAAACAGATGCAACTGCTAATGATACATTAGGACTTGCTCTTATCGGCGAAATGACAAAAGCTACAAACGCTGCTGACGCTGAAGACGGTGTTGGTACATTCCAGGCTTACGTTAACTTCGCTTGTACAACACAGGATGCTGATGGAAAAATCACATCTGTATTAATCGATAGCATCCAGGCTTACCCAACATGGGGCGCTGATGGCGTACTTACAACTGACTTAGAACAGGATGTTCGTACAAAATATACTAAGAAAGATGACTATGGTATGCAGGTAGCATCTGGTCTTGAAAATGGTGAATGGTTCGAACAGATCGACGTATTCAAACAGTCAATCATCGGAAAAACATCTGCTGACGTAGAAGCTATCGCAACTGATGATGGTGGATACCCAACAGATGAAACATTAAGAACTGGTTGTACAATGAAAGTTTCAGCATACAAAACAGTTGTTATTAAATCACTTGCAAAATAATCTATATGATTTTTATAGGGGTGCGTTAATGCGCACTCCTATTTTTTTGGTTTACAATCCTTTTTTTCTATTATAAAATAACCCTATTAGAAATACATTTTGGAGGTTTATATGACAAAGATAAAGAAGCACATTCCTATGATTGCTGCCATTGCTATCGTGGTCGTTGGCGTACTTCTCTCTGTTATTCGTAGCAATACTGTCCAAGAACAATATCGAAAAAATTATATCGATGTATTTGATACGGTAACTACTATCATTGGATATGGAGATTCTCAAGAAGAAGTCACTGAAAAAGCCGATATTTTAATGGAAAAGTTAACCTACTATCATAAATTATATGATATATATCATACTTATGAAGGTATCAATAATTTAAAGACCATCAATGACAATGCTGGGATTCAACCAGTTAAAGTAGATAAAGAAATCATTGATTTACTAAAATTTAGTATAGAGCTTTATGATAAAACAAACGAAAAAACTAATATTGCCATGGGTAGTGTACTTAGAGTTTGGCATAATTATAGAAACCATGGTATAAATAACCCTACCGAAGCTACTCTTCCACCTATGGAAACTCTTGAAGAAGCCGCAAAGCATTGTGATATTAACAATATAATCATTGATGAAGAAGCTTCTACAGTCTATTTATCTGACCCAGAAATGTCATTAGATGTAGGTAGCATAGGAAAAGGCTATGCCACACAAAAAACTGCTGAATACGCCATAGAATTAGGCTACAACAATATGGTAATCAGCGTCGGAGGAAATATTGTTACAATTGGTCCAAAAGCTGATGATAGTTTATGGAGTTTTGGGGTACAAAATCCTGATTTAAATAGCGATCAAACCTCCATCCAAACAGTTAACTTATCAGATGCAAGCTTAGTTACAAGTGGTGATTATCAAAGATATTATACGGTAGACGGAAAAGAATATTGCCATATTATTGATCCAGACACCTTAATGCCTGCAGATTATTGCAAATCAGTTACTGTAGTTACATCTCATTCCGGAGAAGCAGATGCTCTCTCCACTGCCCTTTTTTGCATGTCATACGAAGAAGGACTTGCATTTATCAATTCTTATGATGGTGCAGAAGCCATGTGGGTTCTCGAGGATGGAACTATAAAATACTCTGATAATTTTGAAAATTATATATCTAAATAAAAAAGCTAAGGGCTGTCGTAACGACAGCCCTTATTTTATAAATTAAGAAAGTGAGTATTAAAGAATAATCTTCTTTGGACATTTCTCAGCACAAATTCCACAACCTGTACATTTATCCTGATCAATATGTGCGATGTTGTTTTCTAGTGTAACAGCTTCTGATGGACAGTTCTTAGCACAAAGTGAACATCCAATACATCCTACTGAACAAGCAGCCATAACATCTTTACCTTTATCTTTTGAGCTACACTGTACGATGTGTTTTGCATCGTAAGGAACTAATTCGATTAATCCTTTTGGACAAGCTGCGATACATTTACCACAAGCTTTACATTTGTCCTTATCTACTACTGCAACACCGTCAACTACATGAATTGCATCGAATGGACATGCTTTCACACATGAACCATATCCAAGACATCCGTAGTTACAAGCTTTAGAACCACCATTTGGGACAAATGCCATAGCAGCACAATCTTCAATACCAGTATATTCGTAGTCAGATTTTGCTTTTTCGCATGTACCGGCACATTTAACGAAAGCAACTTTCTTTACGCCAGCTTCTGCAGAAACTCCCATGATTTCGCCAATTTTAGCAGCAACTTCATCGCCACCAACTGGACACTGATTTACAGGAGCTTCCCCTTTTGCGATAGCTGCAGCAAGACCAGAACAACCTGCATAACCACAACCACCACAGTTATTTCCTGGAAGGCAACCATTGATTGCTTCCTCTTTTGGATCTACTTCTACTTTGAACGCTTCACCAGCAAAACCGAGGAAAAGTCCAAGGAGAAGTGCTACAATACCACATACTGCAGCAGCCGCTACAGCAGCAATTAAAATATCTACCATTTCTTTTTCCTCCTAAATTAAATACTCATACCTGAGAATCCCATAAATGCAATTGACATTAAAGCAGCCGCCATAAGTACGATTGCTGTACCCTGGAATGGTTTTGGGATATCATTGTATTCGATTTTTTCACGGATACCTGCCATAAGTACGATTGCAATAAAGAAACCAACACCTGTAGCAAGACCATAAACTACTGTCTGTAAGATATCATATTCGTAAGTAATTGCGTTAAGAGCAACACCAAGTACCGCACAGTTTGTTGTAATCAATGGTAAGAATACACCAAGTGATTCGTACAAAGGTGGCATTGATTTCTTTAAGAACATTTCTACGAACTGTACTAAAGAAGCAATTACTAAAATAAATACGATAGTTTTTAAGTATCTTAAATCGATACCCATATTAATCAAAGCTTCATTTGCTAAGATAAATTTGTTAATAACACCAGTTACGAATGCAGCAATTGTAATAACGAAGATAACTGCGCCACCCATACCTGCAGCTGTTTCTGTTTTCTTAGAAACACCAAGGAAAGGACAGATACCGAGGAACTGGCTTAATACTACGTTATTGATAATTGCATAGGTAACTGCAATTGAAAATAAACTTGCTAATGTTTCCATAACCTATCTCCTTCCTATTTCTTTTCATCTGCACATTTTGATGTACAGTTTGCACAATCGCCTGTAATACATCCTGAAGGTTTTGCAAGTGGCTTGCCTGCTTCATCCATTTTCTTACGAACGATATTCATTACTGCTACTAATGCACCAAGTACAAGGAATGCTCCTGGCGCTCTACCAAAGATAGCGATTGGTGTAAATCCAAGTGGAATGTCGAAAATCGAAGCATTACCAAGAAGTTCACGAACCATACCGATGATAGTAAGACCTGCTGTAAATCCAAGACCCATACCGATACCATCAAAGATAGATGGAACAGGAGTATTCTTAGAAGCAAAGCTTTCTGCACGTCCTAAAATAAGACAGTTTACTACGATAAGTGGAATATAAACACCAAGTGAATCAGCCAATGACTGCAAGTATGCTTTCATAAGGAACTCAACGATTGTTACTAAAGAAGCAACGATAACGATGAATGCAGGAATACGTACACCATTTGGAATCTGTTTTCTAAAAATTGAAATAATTAAGTTAGCAAAAATAAGTACTACTGTGGTAGAAAGACCCATACCCAAACCGTTAATAGCAGATGTAGTAACAGCAAGTGTAGGACACATACCAAGCATTAATACAAATACCGGGTTCTCTTTAATGAGACCGTTAAATAAACGTTTGAAATTATCAGCCATTATTGAGCACCTCCTATACTATTTGCATATGCTACAGCAGCGTTGATACCATTGATAACCGCTGTAGATGTAAGTGTCGCACCTGAAATAGTAGCTACACCAGAAACATCCGCTGCTGGGATGCCTTTGAATTGATCTGCATAAGCAGGATCAAAAGCTTTGGTACCAAGACCACTTGTTTCTGAATGTGCAGTAACTGAGAATCCATTAACAGTACCATCTAATGTAATACCAACTACCATAACAATACCACCTGAGTAGCCGTCTTTTGTTGTAAGCTGCACTACATAACCAATACAATTTCCACTAGCATCAACAGCTTCAAAAGCTTTATTGATTTCATCTGGGAAACCACCGTCTGCCATAACTTTAGCAGCCGCATCAGCATCTACTGTAGTTTCTACGAAAGTATCAGCATTTTCAAATACTACTTTATAAGCTTCCATTTCTTTACGAAGAGTCGCTTCAGCAATAACTGGTTCTGTAATCTTATATACAGCACCAAGTACAAATCCTAATACCAAGGAGAAAGCCATAAGTATCAAAGCATTTTTTAAAATTTTATTCATACTATTTGCCCTCCTTTTTCACTTTTACAACACCAAATGCTCTTGGAACAGTAATTTTTTCAATCAATGGAACTAAGAGATTTGAAAGGATAATTGCATAGGATACACCTTCAGGAGTTCCGCCAATTGTACGGAATAAGAAAGTAAGCACACCACAACAAATACCAAATAAAATCTGTCCTTTACGTGTAATTGGTGATGTAGCATAGTCTGTTGCCATAAAGAATGCACCAAACATAATACCACCACACATAAGCTGAGCCAATGTATATGTAGCAGCAGCAACTGCTAATGAAGAAATATCTGCACTACCAGCAGCAATTTCAGCGATTGAGAACTGTCTATCTCCAAAGAAGAACATCAGCACCGCAAATGAACCTAAGTATGCTAATGGGATTCTTAAAGAAATAACCTTAGCAGCTACTAAAATAGCAGCACCAATTAATAAACATAATGTAGATGTTTCACCGATAGTACCTGGTGTATTACCGATAAACATATCCATAAGTTGGTAATTGTTCCAAGGAGCAATGATACCATTTGTTGTTTTTAATTCTGCAAGTGGTGTTGCAGATGTATAAGCTTCTGTTACAAAGTTGGACATTTCTGATGTAAATGCGATAAGCAAGAAACATCTACCTGCAAGTGCAGGGTTCATAAAGTTCTGTCCAAGACCACCAAATAACATTTTTACAACAATAATTGCGAATACACCGCCAAGAACAGCCATCCAGATTGGAAGTGTTACTGGCATATTAAGTGCAAGAATCATACCTGTAACAACTGCACTTAAATCACTAATTGTATTTTTCTTCTTCGCAATTAAATTATATACTGTTTCTGAGAGCACACAGCTTAAAACAGTAGCTACTAATAAAATTAACGCATCCGTGCCAAAATTGTAGATACCAAAACATGTAGTAGGAAGTAATGCGATAATAACCCATAACATTACTTGCTGAGTAGATGTTTTCGCACGTACATGTGGCGCAGAGGATACATGAAATAATTCACTCACTATTATCCACCTCTCTTATTATGAATTCTGTTTTCTCTTTTCAGCTAAAACCTGTTTTTTCATTGTCTTGATAGACTGTGCAACGTGACGTCTAGATGGACATACATATGTACAGCTACCACATTCAATACATTCAAGACCATGCCAAGCTTCGAACTCTTCCATAAGTCCATGTGTACCAAACTGAGCAAGACGACTTGGAATCAACTTTTCTGGACACGCATCTACACAACGACCACAGTTCATACAGTTGATTGGTTCGTATTTTGCTACTTCATCTTTGCTGAAGCAAAGAAGTGAAGATGTAGTCTTTGTCATAGGAATATCAATGCTAAACATTGCAAATCCCATCATAGGACCACCAGAGATAAGTTTTTCTGGCTGACCTTTGAAACCACCAGCAGCTTCCACAAGTTCTGTATATGACATACCCATGCTGTAAAGGAAGTTTCCTGGTTCTGTAATAGCATCACCTGAGATAGTAGCTACACGCTTCATAAGAGGTCTACCATTCTTAACAGCATCATTTACTGCAATGATAGTTTCTACGTTGTCTACGATACATCCAGCATCTGCAGGAAGCATCTTAGAGTTAATAGCTCGTCCCGTACAAGCGAAAATCAACTGACGTTCACCACCCTGTGGATATTTTGTCTTTAATTCAACAACTTCCATACGTGGTTCGTCTTTTACAAGTTCTTTCATTATTGCAATTGCTTCAGGTTTGTTGTTTTCGATACCGAAAAGACCTTTCGCATTGTCAAATAACTGAAGAATAATTTTCATACCAGCAACTAATTCCTCTGGATTTTCAATCATTCTTCTGTAGTCAGCTGTAAGGTAAGGTTCACATTCTGCACAGTTTGCAATAATATATTCAATCTTTTCAGGTTCCTTTGGAGATAATTTCACATGTGTTGGGAAACCAGCTCCACCCATACCTACGATACCAGCTTCTTTTACTTTATTGATAATTTCTTCTTTTGATAAAGCTGTAACATCAGCTACTGCTGTGTATTCAACCTCTTCAAAAAGTCCGTCATTATCAATAACGATAGAGTTTACTTTGTCACCAACTGCAACACGTCTTGGTTCAATAGCTTTTACTGTACCAGATACGGAAGCATAGATTGGTGCTGAAACAAAACCACCTGCTTCAGCGATTTTCTGACCCTTTTTAAC
>JAZPYQ010000051.1:0-18367 GCA_045544235.1 Agathobacter sp.
CCAAATACTGTTGCTGGAAGTACTTCCATAGTAGCGTTTTCTACATCAGCGCCAACATAATGAGTTTTGATTCCAGCTTCTTTTAATAATTCAAAGTAGTGGATAGATGTGATAAGGTTTGCTTTACCGATACCTTCGATAGTTAAACCAACACTGTTTTCACCTGGATCGAATACGCCATCTTTTCCAGTACAGTCATCTTTGAATTTAAGCATTACATTGCCATTGTCAAGTTTGTAAACGTCTTTTGTTTTACCTGTATAAAGTTTTTCCATCTTTATCAATCTCCTTATGTTTAAGATGCGTCATAAATAACATAGATACTTTACCACTTTTTTGTCGAAAGTAAAATATTTTTTTCAATATTTTTTAATATTTTTTTGAAATTTATTTATTAATATGACTAATGATTGCATGCAATAAAAAAGTAAATTTTTTTCAAATTTTCTCGTGCATCATACATTTGAAAGTAGTATAATGTACACATGAATGATTACTTAGGAGGAAATATGTAATGAAGAAGGGTAAAAAAAGAAGTCTTAGCATAGGTACAAAAGTATATTCTATGCTGGCAATTTTAATCATTTCATTTATGGTTTACAATGTTTTAGCTAATATGGGCTTAAACGAAGCAAAGAGAGCTATTGAAGATTTATCAGACTCATATCTCGAGATGCAGCAGCATAATGAAATCGTAAGTAAAAATGTTGCCGAGATTCGTCTCTATAGTAACTTAATTGTTATGATGCCAGATGAAACTAGTGCTCAGCAGATGGCAGGACTTGTTCCAGGATTTATTGAAACGATTGATAGTTCTTTAGATTCTATGCATATGATTGCAGACTCTTTGGGTAATGACAAATTGATGGATGCCTTAGTGGTATATGAAGACAAGACACATGTCTTAGAAGAAAATATTACAAATACCGCAAATCTTTTCTTAGCTGGTGACAAGATGGGAGCCGTTGCTAGTAATGGACAGATGAGAGATATTGTAATGGAACTTCAGGAATACCAAAATGTATACACTGAATTGTTGAATAAATGTGCAATGGAAGATGCTGCTTATGGTATTAAATCCGTTCAGTTTATCCAGAATGCAGCTTTATTTATCAATGTGATTATTATGTTAGCATCTTTAATGGTAATTATCATTGTTTCACGTTCTATTGTAAAACCTGCAAAAGTAGCTACAAAACATCTTAATACTATTATTGAAGGTATCGAACAGGGTGAAGGTAACTTAACAGAAAGACTTACAGTGAAATCAAAAGATGAAATTGGTCAGTTAGCAATGGGTATCAACTCATTCTTAGATCAGCTTCAAGCTATTATGGTAAAACTTCGTGGAAGTTCAGAAGGTATGAATGCTCAAGTAAACAATATTAATTCTAGTATTGTTACTTCTGAAGGAAGCGCTAGTGATGTATCTGCAACAATGCAGCAGATGTCAGCAAGTATGGAAGAAATCTCAGCTACACTTGATACCATTGCTACAGGTTCAAGAGGTATGTTAGATTCTGTTCATGATATGAAGGCTTTAGCAAAAGAAGGTGTTGATGTAACAGACGTTATCAAAGTTAAGGCTGAAGATATTCGTAAAGATGCTATGAATAGTAAAGAAAACACAATGAAGATGATTGATGACAACAAGAAGTTGTTAGAAGTTGCTATCGAAAATAGCCGTAGCGTAGATAAGATTAATGAACTTACAAACGACATTCTTGGTATTTCAAATCAGACAAACCTCTTAGCATTAAATGCTTCTATTGAAGCTGCTAGAGCTGGTGAAGCAGGAAGAGGCTTTGCAGTAGTTGCTGATGAAATTCGTGATTTGGCAGAACGTTCAAAAGATACAGCAAACAACATTCAGGAAATCAGTGCTTTAGTAACAGAAGCGGTTGAAGCTCTTGCAACAAATGCAAATGAGATGTTAGGCTTTATCGATGGAACTGTATTAAATGACTACGACAAATTAGTAGACGTAGCAAATCAGTATTATGCAGATGCAGACCAGTTAGATTCCATGATGGATGCGATCAACGATAAATCATCTGAGGTAGAAAACAATATTACAGATATCAATGAAGGTATCGATGGCATCAATACTGCAGTAGAAGAAAGTGCGCAGGGGGTAACAATGGTTGCAGACAATGCTTCGCAGTTAGTAGAAATGCTTGGAAGCATTCGAAATGACGCAGAAAGCAACCGCGCAATTTCAAATGAATTGTCAAATGAAGTTCAGCAGTTCAAACATATTTAATATACGTAAATATCCGCCACACATTGTGTGGCGGTTTTTATAGGAGGAAGTTATGACAGAAAAAGAAAGAAACAGTAAACTTAATAAGATGAAGATTATTTCCATCGTATGCCTTGTGGTAGTTATCCTAATGAATATGTTCAGTTGGGTAAGTTTTGGTGTAGATCCATATGGCGGTCGATACATAAAAGATAGTATTAATAGTGTGATAGACCAATATGCAGATGATGATGTACAAGATATGTTGCAGGATCAGTTTGATGATGCAGATATAGATTTGGATATAAAAGATTTTGTAGCAGATGCAGATGCGTTGTTTAATCCACTGATGGATTTAGGAATTTCACCATTAGATCTTGTTAGTATGAGTATTGGGATTAGTGGCATGCTTGATTTTATGACATCACCAGAAATGGAAGAGTATATGGGATATAGTATGATTGAAGATCAAGACACTGTAATGGGAATGAATGTAATTCGTATCGTGTTGCTTATTGGTGCTGGACTTGCAATCATCACATGTGCACTCGCTATTTTACATATTGTTTTCCACATTATTAATAGAAAAGGATTGGGAATTTCTGTCCCAATTTTCACATTTATTAATATGATTTATATGGCATTTATCTGGTTGCTTGCTATGGCACTTGTTACAGATATGGGAAGCATTGCGGTACCTACACTTGCTCCATTTGTAGCGTTGGTATGTGCAATTCTTTCTTGTGTATTCTGGGGCAGAGCTAGAAAGTATATCAACATGGTAGAAGTACAGGTTCCAGTACAGCAGCCATACGCACAGCCAGTGCCATCAGTACAGCCACAGGCTCAAGTACAGCCTGCTAAGAAGTTCTGTAGAACTTGTGGAACAGAGTTAGGGGAAGGCGCAAAATTCTGTCCTAAATGTGGAGGGGCACAGTAGGGACTACGTCCAAGTGCTCTCGCGTCGACACTGCGTGTCTATCAGCGATTTCATCGCTGTGACGCTCGAACAATTTGGCTATCGCCAAATTACGAAAACAAAAATAAAGCGGCATCGCAAATAAATTTGCATGCCGCTTATTTTCATTTTCTCACTTGGACTCTTAGTCGTTTGTGTAATTATCAAAATATCCCTGGATGAGGATAACAGGTGTTCCTTTGTCACCAGAACCTGATGTAAGGTCACAGAGTGAACCGATGAGGTCTGTAAGCTGTCTAGGGGTTGTTCCCTGAGATGCCATGTTGCCTACAAGGTTGTCCTGTTTTGTTTTGATACTATTTGAGATAGCTTCTTTTAATTCTGCACCACTAAGGTTTGCAAAATCATTGTCAGCTAAGTATTTCAATTTAAGTTCGTTTGGTGTACCGATAAGACCATCTGTAAATGCAGGAGATACAACTGGGTCTGCAAGTTCCCAAATTTTACCCTGTGGATCTTTGAATGCACCGTCACCGTAAACCATAACTTCTACATGTTTTCCAGTTTTTTCTAAAATCTGTGCCTGGATTGCAACAACAAGATCTTTACATTCCTGTGGGAATAATTTGATCTTGTCTTCTGTAGATTTGTTTGAACCAAGTAAACCGTATTTTGCATTAAATCCGCTTCCGTTAACAGGTGCTGTAAGGATGTCATCAAGACCACATACAACTTTAGCGCCGTTTTCGCGAAGAATGCGTTTTGTTCTAACACGTGTATGAATATCACAGTTAATTACGCAATCTGTATGTTTTAAGATTTCTCTTGGGTTATTTGCAAAAATAACTTCTACTTCTGCACCAGCTTCTTTAATAATGCTAGAGTAGTAGTCTACATAGTCAACGCCTGTGAATTCATGAACATTTTCACCAAATAATTCACGATATCTTTCTAATGTAAGAACATCAGAATAAGGATTAATACCTGCGTCATCTAACTGATCATATGTTAAAAGAGCGTTACCTACTTCGTCGCTTGGGTAGCTGAGCATAAGCACAACCTTCTTACAACCCATAGCAATACCTTTAAGGTTGATTGCGAAGCGGTTACGGGAAAGGATAGGGAAGATAACACCAACAGTTTCTCCACCAAGTTTTGCTCTCACGTCATCAGCAATATCCTGTACGCTTGCGTAGTTACCCTGAGATCTAGCAACGATAGATTCTGTTAATGCGATAACGTCTCTATCGCGAAGCTCAAAGCCTTCGCTTTCAGCCGCTTCTAATACACTAGTAACGGTCATAGCTACAAGGTCATCACCTTCACGGATGATTGGACAACGGATACCTCTTGAAATAGTTCCAACTTTTCTTTCCATCTTTATTACCTTCTTTATATTAAATTATATTTTGGAAAACCCATAAATACATTATGTATTATAAAACCTTATAGGACATGACGCAAGAAAAAAAGAAAAGTTTTTACAAAAAAATTTTACCATGGTAAGATATGGGTAGACTACTTTATTAAGGAGAATATCTAATATGGCGGCAGAAAATATGAAGGATAAAATAGAACTCTTTGAGCGAATGCCAATTCCAAAGGCGGTTGCACAATTATCGATTCCGATGATTATCGGTTCGCTAGTTTCTATTATATACAATCTGGCGGATACCTATTTTGTAGGTATGCTAAATAATCCGATTCAAAATGCCGGAGTTACATTGGCAGCTCCAGTCATGCTGGCTTTTAATGCAGTAAATAATCTGTTTGGAGTGGGAGCTTCTAGTATGATGAGCCGTGCTATGGGGCGAAAGGATTATGAAACGGTTCACAAGAGTTCCGCATTTGCTTTTTGGGGAGCAGTATTTTGTGGACTGCTTTTTTCAATAGCATGTACCGTTTTTAAAACACCTTTAATTGGTTTGCTAGGTGCTGATGAAGTTACCTGGCAGACGACATACGACTATATGCTTTGGACGGTTAATATTGGTGCAACACCAGCTATCTTAAACGTAGTTATGGGCTATATGGTTCGTTCGGAAGGTGCATCTTTACATGCAAGTATAGGTACGATGAGTGGTTGTATCATAAATATTATTTTGGACCCATTCTTTATTTTGCCATGGGGCCTTAATATGGGTGCTGCTGGTGCGGGACTAGCAACTCTAATTGCGAACTGTATCGCATGCGGTTATTTCTTTGTTCTTTTATATAAGAAGCGTAAATCCACATTGGTAAGCATTCATCCAAAACACTTTACATTGGAGCCTGCAATTGTAGGTGGAATTTTTGCAGTAGGTATTCCAGCTTGTATTCAGAATTTACTTAACGTTGTAGGAATGACCATTTTAAATAATAAGATGGCATCCTACGGTGCAGATCCAGTAGCAGCGATGGGTATCGCGCAAAAAGTAAATATGATTCCACTGCAAATGGTACTTGGAGCGTCCCAAGGTATTATGCCCCTAGTAAGTTATAATTACGCAAGCCGTAATTATAGTCGAATGAAAGAAGCGTACTTTTTCGCAGTCAAGATAGCGATGCTATTTTGTGTGGTAGTAGTTAGTGCTTATTATTTTGGCGCAAGCTTTATTACAGGAATGTTCATCGATACACAGTCTGTGATTGATATTGGCTCAAAACTGTTGCGAGGCTTTTGTATAGGCCTTCCATTCCTCACACTTGATTTTATTACAGTAGGTGTGTTCCAGTCTGTTGGTATGGGCAAGTATGCATTATTCTTTGCCATTGCTAGAAAAATATTATTGGAAATTCCAGCGATTTTTGTATTAGATACTCTTTTCCCAATGTATGGTTTGGCATATACACAGTTTGTTGCAGAGTTTGTCCTTTCTGTAATAGCAATCGTAGTTATGGCACGATTGTTCAAAAAATTAAACAAAGAAGTAGCAGAAAAAATGTAAAAATGTAAAAATTTCGCATTGATTTCTGATAAATCAAGTACTATAATTACTCTATTAAAAAACAAACAAGATAATCTTAGGAGGCTATTATGGATTCAAACAAGAGACCTGAAAATATGGAACGTATCACTACTCCTGAACTTGCAGCAGCTTTTATCGATGAACAGGTTGCAGCAGTACGCGAACAGGTTGGTGACAAGAAGGTATTATTAGCTTTATCTGGCGGTGTTGACAGCTCAGTAGTAGCAGCTCTTCTTATTAAAGCAATTGGCAAACAGCTTGTATGTGTTCACGTTAACCACGGCTTAATGCGTAAAAATGAATCAGAAAGTGTTATCAAAACGTTTAAGGATGAATTAGATGCGAACCTTATTTATGTTGATGCAACTGATCATTTCTTAGATTTATTAGCAGGTGTTTCAGAACCAGAACGTAAACGTAAAATCATTGGTAAAGAATTTATCACAGTTTTCGCCGAAGAAGCAAGAAAACTTGAAGATATTACATTCTTGGCTCAAGGAACTATCTACCCAGATATTCTTGAATCTATCAAAGCAGCTGAAGGTAAGAAAGCAGTTAAATCTCACCACAACGTAGGCGGTCTTCCAGAAGATCTTCAGTTTGAACTTGTAGAACCAATTAAACTTTTATTCAAAGACGAAGTTCGTGTAGTAGGTGAAGCTCTTGGTTTACCACACTCAATGGTTTATCGTCAGCCATTCCCAGGTCCAGGACTTGGAGTACGTTGTTTAGGTGCTATCACACGTGATCGTTTAGAAGCTCTTCGTGAAGCAGATGCTATTCTTAGAGAAGAATTTGACAAAAATGGTCTTGCTGAAAAAGTATGGCAGTACTTCATCGCAGTTCCAGACATCAAGAGTGTAGGCGTAAAAGACGAAAGCCGTTACGAAGGTTGGCCAGCAATCATCCGGGCTGTCAATACAAAAGATGCTATGTCAGCAACAATAGAAGAAATTCCATATGAAATCCTTCACCACATTACACACCGTATTACACACGAAGTTCCAGGCATCAACAGAGTTTTACTTGATTTAACTCCAAAGCCAATCGGAACAATCGAGTGGGAGTAAAATTCATATAATTTAAGTCAATTATTACATGCTCCGTGCAGATTTATCTGGCGGAGCATGTTTATATCTAATATCTCATTTCAGCATGCTCGGTTTAAGGAACCAAATTCTATCGGGCAAGTTGAAATCTAAAATTCCTAATCCAACATGCTTAATTTAATATCGAAAAAATAAGACAGCAAGTTGGGCTCTAGTTTTCGCATCTAACATGCTTTCGTTTTATATCAATGAAGAAAGAACGCAAGTTTAAATCCTATATTTATTTTTAACATGTATATGTTTTGTGCAATTTAAAAATCAGGACAAGTTGAATTACAAAAAAAGAATTAAACATGCTTTTCCTAGAACTAAGCAAAAAACAAAGCATGTTATAATTCGTAAATCATATTCGACATGCCACCAGAGAAAAGGAGGATATATGAATAGTTTAAAAATGAATGAAATTGATGAGAGAATTATATTTTTGCAGAATTTAGTGCAAGCAAAACATAAAGAAGTTAAAAAGGCTCCTAAAGGAATACTAAATATCGCTCGTGCAGGGAACCGAGTGCAGTATTATTTTAAGAATTCTTCTAAAGACAAGGTTAGAAAATACTTGAAAAAAAGCCAGAGTACATTAATCAAAGCATTGTGTCAGAAGGATTATGATGAAAGAGTGATAGAAGCAGCAAAAAAAGAATTAACACATTTAAAAAGACTTCAAAATCATTATAAAAAAGGAGATTGTGAAGCAATATATGAAAAGATAATCTTCCAATATTTGATATTAAATGACACGTGATTTCCTTTCTATTGCGTAGAAATTTAATTTGATTTATACTGTGTGTATATTATACAACTCAGAATTTGACAAATATACATACGTTTATTCAAATGTTGAATATATGTAGTTAAGATATTTTTCCTTACAAGGAGATTTCTATGCGAAAGATAAAAGACAACATAAAAAAGTTAATAGTGTCTACGGATAGAGACAGAGTTTTACTGTATGCTGCACAGGCGTCATATTTTGTAATTGTATCTGTTATTCCATTTATCTGTTTGTTGATTTCTGCATTCAGTTTCTTTATTCCTGCGGATATTTATACTGTATTTGATGCATATGAGATTCCAAAGGAATTTGAAGGAGTTATAAGAGAGGTAATTGATCAGTTGCTGGCAACCCAGAAGGTATCATTATTATCCATATCAGCGGTAATTGCATTATGGACCGCTTCCAGAGGAATGGATTCTATTCGAATTGGATTGGAAAGAGTGTATCACGAAAGACCATCTACGGATTTTTTTAAGCAACAGATAAAATCTTTGTTAAGCACGATTATTTTAATTATTGTGTTGGTGTTGAACGTAGTGTTTTCTGTTTTTGGTGGTGCCATTGCGGAACTATTAAATCTAACGTTGTTGTTTGATATCATTATGTATTTTAGTGCGCCAATCTTATTTATTACTATGTGCGCTGCATTTACTATTATTTATGCATTTGTTGGTAAGATTGGTAAAGAAAAATGGAAAGATAGAATTATACAGCATTTGCCAGGTGCAGTATTTACTACAGTGGGATGGATGTTGTTCTCTTATGGATTTGCATTATACATACACTTTTTCCCAAGTGCATCTGCCATTTATGGTAGTTTGACGGCAGTGTGTTTATTGATGTTATGGTTGTATATATGTGTTGTAATTATTTTGCTTGGAGCAGAAGTAAATAAGCTCATTATGAGAAATAAGGGAATCACAATAAAGAGTGAAGAAGAGAAATAATTAGGTGAAGTTTTATGAATTTTTTTGCAGGTAGAGGTGAGTATCCAGCAGCAGGAATGTTTTCTATGGGACATTTGATAATGTTGCTATGTTGTTTGATTGTTTTGATGATTCTATTTATATGCGGGATAAAAAAGCCAGCAAAGAATCCAATTAAGACATTGCGCATTGTGTCCGTGATTATTTTAATTTTAGAAATCGTTAAGACAGCATGGGGGTTATCTTCAGGACGTTATGACGCCTGGTATGATTATCTTCCAATTTGGTTTTGTAGTTTATTTATTCCGTTTAGTTTATTGGCGGGATTTGGAAAAGGAAAAGTAAGAGAATTATCAATGTCGTTTTTGTATTACGGGGGATTGATAGGTGGATGTACATATTTAGTGTTCCCTACGACATCCCTTGGCAGATATCCGTTCTTCCACTTTATTACTTTCCATAGTATGCTTTATCATACGGTAATGATTTTTATTTCGATATATGTGGTGCGTAACAAATTAATAGAGCCATCTATGAAGGACCGAAGAGGTTATGTTATCACAATAATAGCAGCTTGTGTGTTGGCATACATAATAAATGAAAATCTGGGAACGAACTATATGTTCTTGGCAAAGCCTGCTAATAATAATGCGCTTTTGCAGTTTGCTTTAGCGGTTACTGGACCATTGTATCCTGTGGCTGTGACATTGTGGCAGGCATATGTTTCTTTCTTTATGGCATATGGGTTTTACCTTTTTTATCAGAAAAACAGAAAAAAATAAAAAATGAAACCACAAGATATTGTGGTGTATACAATTTAAAACCACATGTTTTTGTTAAAAAACATAGTCGACAATTATTGACAAGTAACATTTCTTTGAGTATCATTAAGTCATAGCTCTTACATGACTGACGGATAACGCGGGAAACCGCGGGGGAGTGTAAGGGAATAAAAGCCGACCGTCTGGGCAACTTAGTTACAAACTGGGTTGCCCTTTTTAATACTCGCAACTCATATCAAAAGGAGGAAAAGCAATGGAACACAAGAATTGGAATGGATTCAAAAATGGTGTTTGGCAGGATGAAATCAACGTTCGTGATTTTATTCAGCAGAACTACAAAGCCTATGAAGGCGATGATAGCTTCTTGGCAGGAGCGACAGAACGTACTAATGATATGATGAAAAAGGTAAATAGCCTTTTCAAATTAGAAAGACAGTATGGTGGTGTGTTGGATATCGATACTAATACAGTATCTTCTTTAACTGCATATGCACCAGGATATATTGATAAAGAAAACGAACTTATTGTAGGTTTACAGACAAACCGTCCATTAAAGAGAGGGGTAAATCCTTTCGGTGGTATTCGTATGGCTCGTCAGGCTTGTGCTGCTTACGGTTACAAACTCAGCGATAAAATTGAAAACGAATTCACATATCGTACAACCCACAATGATGGTGTATTCCGTGCTTACACAGAAGAAATGCGTAAAGCTCGTACTTGTCACGTAATCACAGGTCTTCCAGATGCTTACGGACGTGGACGTATCATTGGTGACTATCGTCGTGTAGCTTTATATGGTATTGACAGACTGATTGAAGAAAAGAAAAAAGATAAAAAGAATTTAGAAAGTGGAAACTTCTCAGCAGAAGAAGTTCGTTTATCAGAAGAACTTTTCCAGCAGATTACATTCCTTACTAAGATGAAGGAAATGGCTACCATGTATGGATTTGACATTAGCCATCCAGCTGAAAATGCTCGCGAAGCTATCCAGTGGACATACTTTGCTTACCTTGCTGCGATTAAAGAACAGAACGGTGCTGCAATGTCTCTTGGTAGAGTTGCATCCTTCATCGATATTTATATCGAAAGAGATATGGCAAATGGTATCCTTACAGAAGAAGGCGCTCAGGAACTTATGGATGACTTTGTTATCAAACTCCGTATGGCTCGTCATCTTCGTACACCAGAATACAATGAACTTTTTGGTGGAGATCCAATGTGGATTACAGAAGCAGTAGGTGGTATGGGTGAAGATGGAAGAACTCTTGTTACAAAGAACTCATTCCGTATTTTAAATACACTTTATACACTTGGTTCATCTCCAGAACCAAACCTTACAGTACTTTGGTCAACTCAGCTTCCAGAAGGCTTCAAGAAGTTCTGTGCAAAGGTTTCAAAAGACACAGACTCAATCCAGTATGAAAACGACGATTTAATGCGTCCAATCTACGGTGATGACTATGCTATCGCTTGTTGTGTATCTGCTATGAAAGTTGGTAAACAGATGCAGTTCTTTGGAGCTCGTTGCAACCTACCAAAACTTTTACTCATTGCACTCAATGGTGGTTATGATAGCTCAAGCAACATTCATATCGGACCACAGATGCCAGTTATGGATGTAGAAAAATTAGATTACGACGCAGTAATGGAACGTTACAACATTTACGTTGAATGGTTATCAAACCTTTATGTAAATACTATGAATGTTATCCACTACATGCACGACAAATATGCTTATGAAAAATCACAGATGGCTTTACATGATACACAGGTTCACCGTTTCATGGCATTTGGTGTAGCTGGATTATCTGTAGTAGCAGATTCACTTAGCGCGATTAAATATGCAAATGTAAAACCAATCAAAGATGAAAATGGATTTATCACAGAGTTTGAAACAACTGGTGATTTCCCTAAATTTGGTAACGACGATGACAGAGTTGATATGATTGCAAAAGACATGACTCACAAAGTAATCACAGAACTCCGTAAGACTCCAACATACCGCAATGCAGAACACACTCTTTCTGTTTTAACAATTACTTCAAACGTAATGTATGGAAAGAATACAGCTTCTACTCCAGACGGAAGAAAAGCTGGTGAAGCATTTGCTCCAGGTGCAAACCCAATGCACAACCGTGAAGAAAATGGTGCTATCGCATCTCTTAGCTCAGTTGCAAAAATCAGCTATGATGACTGTCGCGATGGTGTATCAAATACATTCTCTATCACACCTGATGCATTAGGAAAAACAGACGAAGAAAGAATTGATAACTTAGTATCAATTTTAGACGGATACTTCGCAAAGAATGCACATCACATCAACGTAAACGTAATGAACCGTGAGACACTGATGAAAGCATACGAAGATCCAGAGGCTTATCCAAACCTCACAATTCGTGTATCTGGTTACGCGGTAAACTTCAACAAGCTTTCAAAAGAACAGCAGCGTGAAGTAATTAGCCGTACCTTCCACGAAAGATTCTAAATAACGATTTAGCCAAGTAGGACAATGAAAAAGAACGATAGCAAGCTAGCTTGCATATCGTTCTTTTTTTGTTGGACGTGTTTTGCTAAATAAAAAATAATACGAGGTTCGTGCTTATAGAAATTTTATTTTTTTTAAGAATACTTTAATTTTATAAATTGTTCATCATGCTATAATGAATATCAGAGGTGAAAATATGACATATACTTTTTTAGAACTTTTTACATATTTTATTTTGTATTCATTAATAGGCTGGGTGTTTGAAGTTGGCGTTATCGCAGTGAAAGATAGACGTTTCAGAAACAGAGGGTTTGTGAATCTCCCATTTTGCATGATGTACGGTGTGGTAATGGACATTCTGATTGTAATATGGCCTTCTATGCCTAGAAACTGGGTGTTTAAGTTTATTACAGTATTTGCAGTATTCGTGGTGGTTCAATCGATGGCAGAGTTCATTACGAGTCGTATTTGTAAACGAATGATTTTAAAATACGAAGATATTACTCCGTATAACGGAGAGTGGATGAATTTGGTGGTTGCCATCATATTTACACTTGGCTTTTGGGCAATGGTAAATATGTTGCATCCGATAGTGTACATAATAGTTTCGTTAATTCCAACTATGGGGTTAAAATTTTTCTGTGGAATCATAGGAGTAGTAATAATTTTAGATTTTCTGCTTACACTTTATATTATGTATAAAGATCGTGGCAATGAAAATATAAACAAGTACCGTCAAAGAGAAAATGAGTACCAGAGCAATATCAATAGTCGTATCTATAATGGGGTATGGACTCGTATTGAAAAAGCATATCCAAATATAGAGGAAGACCCTAAGTTAGAAGAAAAATATGTTTTCGCACAGGGGATTTGTTTGGACAAAATCATATGGGTGTTTTTGACCTCTGCTCTTATAGGTGATGTTATAGAGATGATATATTGTCGAATTGTAGGTGGAGTCTGGATGAGCCGTTCCAGTGTATTGTATGGACCATTTAGCATTGTCTGGGGAATTGGAGCTGTAGTACTTACGATTGTGTTATCGAAATTTGCAGACAAAGCGGATCGATATATATTTTTAATTGGAGCATTGTTGGGCGGTGTATACGAATATGCATGTAGTTTGTTCACAGAACTTGTATTAGGAACAGTGTTTTGGGATTATAGCTGGATGCCGTTTAATATTGGAGGAAGAACCAACCTTTTATATATGATTTTCTGGGGTATCTTATCTGTTGTTTGGATTAAGATTATATATCCCAAAATGAGTGGATTGATTGAAAAATTGCCAGCGTTACAGGGAAAAGTAATTACCTGGGTGCTAGTCATTTTTATGATTTGTAATGCTTTAATTTCTGCCATGGCTATGGTAAGATATACAAAGAGACAGGAAAATATTCCGGCAGAAAATGCAGTGGAAGTCTTTTTGGATGCAAACTATGAAGATGCATTAATAGAGAAGGTTTGGCCAAATATGGTTATCACAGAATAGGCTAGAAGTTTTTACTAAGGAGGAGAAAATAATGTTTTGTGAAGAATGCGGAAGTAGATTGGAAGAGGGAGCGAAGTTTTGTACTAAGTGCGGTACGCCAGCTCCAGCGCCATATGTAGCACCAGTAGAGGAGCCAGTGCAGCAGACAGCTCAACCAGCACCAGAAGTACAGCTAGCACCAGAAGTACAACCAGCTCCAGTAGTACAGCCAACAGCAGCGGTGCAGCCAACGCCAGAAGCACAGCCAGCACCACAGCCAGCACCACAACCAGCCAAGACGCCAAAGAAGCCTAGCAAGGCCCCTATTATCGCAGTCATTATTGCAATTGTTTTATTACTTGCGGCGGCAATTGGTCTTTTTGCAAGTGGAGCATTGGAAAATGGATTTGATTTTGGTGGTTCATCTGTGAGTGATGATAGAGATGACGATAAAGATGACGAAGAGGAAGAAGAATCTGAGTCTGAAGAAGAATCGGAAGTAGATACGGAAGAAGAGGAAGAAGACACAGAGGTGGCGGTAGATACAGAAACAGAGCAGGAAATCGATCCAGACCCAGAGGTTTCTATTGAAAGTGTTACAGCAACTTCAAACCTTCCTGTTTATGGAAGCAAAACCTATGTTGCAGAAAATGTAATAGATGGCAACGTAAATACAGTATGGGTAGAAGGTGTAAATGGAACAGGCGCAGGAGAGTATCTTGAGTTTACAATGGATGGTACACAAAAGATTTCTGAAATTGTAATTTACAACGGCTACCTTGAGTCATATCATTTGTATAATGCAAACGGTAGAGTATCAGAAGTTTTGATTGAGTTCGGTAACGGTTATGTAGTTGAGTATGTATTAAACTGTGATGGTTTTGCATCAGATAGTGATGAGCCAGTTAGCGGATATGTTCCAACTGTAATCGAGTTAGAAGAACCAGTTTACGCAAATACAGTACGTATTACAATTATTTCTGCAATAGCAGGAGATTCGTATGAAGATACTTGTATTTCAGAAATTGAATTCTATTAGAATTCTATGGAGGAGAATATGTCAGAAGAACTTAGAATGACGGTTTCTGGTGTTGTTCCAAAGGATGGAAGAAAACATGTATATGTCATCTTTGAGGATGGAAAAAGAAAAGCAGAGGGTAGAGTACCTGAATGCGTGATTCATAGTAATGAAGGTTTCGAAGAAGATGAAGTAAAAATGTTGGAATTGTATATGAAGCAGCAACAGGATCAAATCCGTGAGCTTGCAAAAGGAATTAATCCAATTAAAGCATTAATGAAATAAAATAAAGGGGAGGTCGCAAATTTGTGTTTTGCGACCTCCCCATTTTTTATTGATATTCAACTCTTGTTTTAAAAACCATTTCATAGTAATCTAGGATTTCACTAAGTGGTACAGCCACTGTCTCAATATACGTTTCGTAATCGGTATAGCCACGAACCATTCCTACCAAGTGTCCTTGTTCATCAAAAATAGGTGAACCCGAAGAACCAGCCAAAGGTGGAGAAGAGATAATGGTTTCTTTTACATCGGAGTAAGAGTTCCAATCTCGAAGAGCAACTTTTTCCACAATAGTTGCTGTTTCTTTAGCCCAGATATCACCATTAATATCAATGCATGTAAATCCAATATTTAATCCGCAATCATTGCTCAAGGAATCCCAATAATTTTTATTAATATGAGCTGTACGAAGTTTTTTTACATATTCTGAAGTTACAGAAGAGTTTGAACTGCTTCCGTCAATTGGAATTTGAATAAATGAGATATCTTCTCGCGCGTCTGAAGCAACCACAGAGCCGTTTTTAACTGTGCCGTCGTAGAAAGTAACATCTACAATCAAATCATCTTGAGTGACGTGTTCATTTGATACAATAGTAACAAACTCATCATCGATTTCTAGGATGAACCCACTACCAAAAGTTTCTAGATGGTCATTTTCAATGTGGACAAGGTAAGGTAATGCGGCATCTTGCATGGAGGAGATAGTTCCATCTGTATAGTAGCCGCTGTCATAGGCGTTATATGCTCCAATGATAACATGATCATTTATATTTATTTGGTGCGTGTTGATTAGCTCTTGGAGCTCTGCTTGTGTGTAAACGTGAACTGTGGCACCAACAGTGCTTTTCAGTCCGTAGCTGTCAGTTCCTGTAAAGGTAATAGGATATTCACCGGAAGAGCCTAAGTTTAACTGAGAGGTATCTACCTCTACGTCGTCTGAACTGAAGTCCTCGTCAATAAAATCCCAGGCAGTAATGTATTTTTCAAATTCTAAATCTACGGCACTTGCAACATAAAAATCTGTTGGAACTTCCAGTATAGGTGCTTGCTCCACTTTTAAGGTCAGTGTGGTGTCACTAGTATTATGAAACTCATCTTCAGCAGTGATGGTGAGTAAGTATACCCCACCATAGGCAAATTGGAATTCTGTGGCCCATAAATCAATTCCTTTGCGATATGCTTCTATCATATCCGCAATTTGATCTTCTGGAAGCCCGGTATAAAATTTGCTAGAAGAGATATTGGAAAAGTAAATATTTTCTACTTTGCTATAGTCTTGTACATCAAGGCCTAGAGAGTTAATGCTAACTATTTCACCCGGTTTCACCGTCAGATTTTTTATATCACAAGAAATAACTGGTGCAGTGGTATCGGTAACGCTTACATAACAGGTATATTTTTCAAAACCATGTTGAATGTAAACCGGATATCTGCCAATAGCCTTTTTCACAGAAGAAGTATCTACTCGGGAAAGAGAAACAATCCAAGGGTCGCCTTCCAAATAATAGGACGGGTCAGTAGTCATTGTTTCACCCAATTCCAAATGTGTTTCCGTAGTTACAAAGTCCACCTTAAAATAAGAGGATTTCATAAAAAGAACACAAGCCAAAAGGATACAACCGATTGTGCCTAAAATTACACTTGCGATAATCAATTTTTGTCGAAGATGAATCGTCTTATTTTTTATTGCTTTAGACACAACTGACAGCTCCTTTCGTAAGAGTTACTTCTTTTCAAATTATCCATGAAAAAGCAGTATATTTCAAGTGTATTTTTATTAGGATTTTTGCAAAACAAACGAAAAAAGGGTATAATGAACTATCTTTAATTTTAAAGGAGAAATCCAGATGGAACGTGTGAAAAAACTGGCAAATGAAATCTTTATCGAGGGTTTAAGTGGAATGGCAACAGGTCTGTTTGCTACGCTCATTATTGGAACCATTATCCAGCAAATTGGAACATTTATTCCGGGCATTGTAGGTGAAATGTTATATATGATGGGAAAAATCGCAGCCAGTGTAACTGGTGTAGGTATTGGTTGCGGCGTGGCAGTACGTTTTAAAGAAAGTCCATTGGTAACCATGTCTGCAGCAACTTGTGGTATGATGGGAGCTTTTGCAAGCAAGATTATAGCAGGCTCGGTAATGGTGGATGGAGCGATTGTTTATGCAGGTCCGGGAGAACCATTAGGAGCTTTTGTAGCTGCCATTGCAGGTATCTATATGGGACGCTTAGTATCTGGAAAGACAAAGGTGGATATTATTATTACACCTCTTGTAAGTATTGTAACGGGCTCGACGGTAGGATTAATTTTAGGACCTCCAATTTCTAAGTTTATGATGTTCCTAGGTGAGTTAATAAATGTAAGTACACAGCAACAGCCTCTTATTATGGGGATATTGGTATCTGTATTGATGGGAGTTACATTGACATTGCCAATTAGTTCTGCTGCTTTAGGAATTATTTTAAACCTTTCGGGTCTAGCGGCTGGAGCTGCTACTGTGGGATGTTGTGCAAATATGATTGGTTTTGCAGTTGCAAGCTATCGTGAAAATAAAGTAAATGGTTTATTGGCACAAGGCTTAGGAACAAGTATGCTTCAAATTGGTAATATTATGCGAAAGCCAATTATATGGCTCCCAGCGATTATAACTAGTGCAATTTTGGGACCAATCTCCACACTTGTTTTTCATATGACCAATAATTCCACTGGTTCAGGTATGGGAACGGCAGGTTTAGTGGGACAAATTACCACTTACCAAACAATGGTAGCTGAAGGACATGATGGTTGGATGGTTCTTCTTCTAATTCTGCTGATGCATATCATATTGCCAGCAGTGTTATCTCTTGGTGTTTCAGAATTTATGAGAAAAAAGGGATGGATTTTAGATGGCGATATGAAACTAAATATATAACGATTTAGCTCAGAAAATTTTATTTTAGATATTCTAAATACTACGAAATGAGACGTACTATTTATTGACTTTACAACAAAAATAAAATTTTCCTCGCATCGTAAAAAGTAGTAGGGGAATTGTCGGGGACGACAAAAATTATCCTTATTTCGCTTGACTGTTCTTTATCTGCAAAAAATAATCGTTGTCAATGCCTTGCCTTTGAAAAAGGTGCTTCGCAGCATTGACAACGATTATTTTTGCAGACATGTATTAAACAAGCGAAATAAGGATAAGTCTGCGCATCGCGCAGAAGATTTTTTATTTATAGTACGACAAATGTCGCTCTGCGACTAATGATATAATCAATGATTTAAGTTTTCTTGGAAAAGTAAGAAAGAGGGTTGTGTATATATTAAACAAGCACCTTTGAAAAACGTCAGTACTTAATGAGCAACAAGCTTTGCTTGATTGCGAATTTAGTACTGCTACGTTTTGAGAGAGCGAAAGCGCGTG
>JAZPYQ010000052.1:0-2632 GCA_045544235.1 Agathobacter sp.
AACTACGTTGTATTCGCCGCCGCCTTCCCAAGCACGGAACTGTCTTGCTGTACGGATACGTCCTTCGCCTGGATCAAGACGAAGCATAACTTCACCGAGAGATACTGCATCAAATTTGCATTCACTTGCTGGTCTTAAATTCAAATCCATAGTTTTTCTTCTCCTTTTCTCTTTGAAAAAATTAGTCGCTTAGGCTTTCGCCAAAGCGAAACCTTGCTAATATTAATTTTACTAGTTAACCAGAATTTGTCAACATTTGAACCGCTTTTTTTTCGTGCAATTCTACTATGTTTTTAAATAAGTACAACTTGTATACAAACAAAAGCAACAAAATATGGGTGCTTTTCCTAGAAATGGGACAGATATATGGTGGGTTTTATTATCATGGGCGGATTGTACAGTTTTTTATGTGAAATTTTGGTACTTTTTTCGTGCATTTTCTACTTGTGCGAAAACGGTTGCGCAACTATACTTAAAAGTATAAATGAGAATGGAAAATACGTGTGCTGGTGCACACAAAGAAGGAGGATAAAAATGAAAAAGAGAATTCTTAGTTTAATTGGAGTTTTTTCTTTGGCAGTTGGACTTTTGGCTGGATGTGGCGGAGCAAGCGCATATACACCATCGCTTCCAACTGAGCTGACAGAAGATGCAGGAATCTTTGTTACACCTGTAGATGGTATGACGGATGATTTTATTAAGGGTATGGATGTATCCAGTATTTTGGCACAGGAAGCTAGCGGTGTAAAATATTACAATGAAGCTGGTGAAGAGGAAGACCTTTTTAAGATTCTTGCAGATGCTGGTATCAATTACATTCGAGTTCGAGTATGGAATGATCCATATGATGAAAATGGAAACGGATACGGTGGCGGTAACTGTGACGTAGAAACAGCTGCAGAAATCGGCAGACGTGCATCAGAATATGGTATGAAACTTTTAGTTGACTTCCACTATTCAGATTTCTGGGCAGACCCAAAGAAACAGATGGCGCCAAAGGAATGGAGATCAATGCTGATTCATGAAAAAGAAGCAGCTATCTATGAGTTTACAAAAGAAAGCCTTACAACCATTATGGAAGCTGGTGCTGACGTTGGAATGGTTCAGATTGGTAACGAAATCAATAATGGTATTGCAGGTGAAAAGAACTCTACAAATATTTGTAAAATGTTATCTTCTGCATCAAGTGCGGTTCGTGAAGTGGCGCCAGATGCAAAGGTTGTAGTTCACTATACAGAAATTGATAGTATGGATTTAGTGGTAGAAAAAGCGGATATGTTAAAAGAACATGAAGTAGATTATGACGTATTTGGCGTATCTTACTATCCATACTGGCATGGAACAATGGAAAATCTTACAGCGGTATTAAAGATGGTTGAAGAAAACTATGGAAAAGAAACTTGCGTAGTAGAAACTTCTTATATGTACACTGGTGAAGATGGAGACTGCTTTGGAAACAGCTTAGCAGAAGGGGATGCATGGGATGCATATCCAGTTTCTGTTCAGGGACAGGCAACATGTATTCGTGATATTTGTCAGGCAGCAGTAGATGGCGGAGCTTTAGGTGTATTCTACTGGGAAGGTGCTTGGATTCCAGTTGGTAGCGATTATGAAAGCAATGTTGAAAAATGGGAAGAATTTGGTTCTGGTTGGGCAAGTAGCTTCTCCGCAGATTATGACCCATCGGATGCAGGAAAATACTATGGTGGTTGCTCATGGGATAACCAGGCAATGTTCGACCACACAGGACATCCATTGGCATCACTCAATGTTTGGAAATATTTACAGCATGGTGCAAAGGCTGCAGAGTTAGAAGTGCTTTCTGTGATTGCACCTAATATTGAAGTAGAATGTAGAACAGAACTTGTAATGCCTGCTACAGTAGAAGCAGTATACAATGATCCAACATGTACAGATCCACTTGCAGTTACATGGGATGCAGAGCAGGTAGCAGCAATTGATTTAAATGTTCCTGGTAAATATGAAATTAATGGTGAAACAGAAAAAGGTCAGCCAGTAATTGCTTATGTAAAGGTTTACAACGAAAATCTGTTAAAGAACTTCAGCTTTGAAGATGAAGATGTATCTATGTGGAATGTTACTTACATGAAGAACGCAGATGTAACAGACTTCCAGTTGAAAGCAGCAGATAGTACCACGGGTGAAATGAACTTCCACTGGTATGATACTTCTGATCAGGAATTTAAAGTAGAGCAGACTATTACTGGTGTGGCCGCTGGTAAATACACAGCTGTAGCAAATATCCAAGGTGGCGATGTAGGAGACAACGCAGAGTTCTATCTCTATGTAATCGTAGATGGAGTAGAATACAAGAGTGAACCTGTAACATTAGAAGGATGGGTTGTATGGAAGACACCTATGATTAAAGACATTGAAGTGCCAGAAGGTAGCGAAGTAACCGTTGGTATGTATGCAAGATGTGCAAGCGGTGGCTGGGGCACAATGGATGACTTCGAATTCTATAGTCAGGAATAACGATCTAGCTCAGACTTTTTAAATACTACGAAATGAGCCATGACATATATTGAATGTGCGCACGCTTTCGCTCTCAGCGGTGACGTCGCGTTACTAAATTCGTGATGATTTATCAATCACCACTCATTAAGTAACG
>JAZPYQ010000053.1:0-37759 GCA_045544235.1 Agathobacter sp.
ATTATCTTCAGGTTACAAGATTAACCGTGCAGCAGATGATGCAGCTGGTTTATCAATTTCTGAAAAAATGCGTAAACAGATCAAAGGTCTTGACCAGGCATCTACAAACGCTCAGGATGGTATTTCTGCAGTACAGACAGCAGAAGGTGCTTTAACAGAAGTACATTCAATGTTACAGCGTATGAACGAATTAGCAGAACAGGCTTCAAACGGTACAAACTCTGAATCTGACCGTCAGTCTATCCAGGACGAAATCGATCAGCTTACAACAGAAATCGACCGTGTAGCTGAAACTACAAAATTCAACGAAACATACTTACTTAAAGGTAACGGAAAAGACGCTACTGTTAAGATTAACGCTAAAGATGCTGGTATCGAAGGTCAGTTAATCGGTGTAGGTACAGGTACAGCTACATTCAAGATGGATGCACTTAAGACTGGCGAACAGATTACAATCGGTTCTAAAGGTTACACAATTGGTACAACAATTGCAACTATCCAGGCAGCAGTTCCAAATACAGCAGGAAAGACTGTAACTATCAATGGTACAAAATACGAAGTTGCAGCAGCTACAAACGCTGAAGAAAACAAGTATACACAGGCTGATTTACAGAAGCTTATCAGCGATGGTGATACAGTTATCATTGAAAGCAACACATATGTAGCTATGACAGAAACAGTTAAAGATGGTGTTGGTGACAACGATGCATCTGTTATTTCTGCAAAGAAAGCTATGGAACTTATCAGACAGGAACTTGAAGCAGCAAGCTCACTTGGAACAGATCCAGGTAGCGAAGCTACAGCTACAGCAGCTACTTATAGTGCTACAGCTACTCAGTGGGAATTCACTGTTGCAGAAGGTTCTGTAGAAACTACACAGGGCTTACAGTTCACACTTCATGTAGGTGCTGACGCTGACGAAAACAACAAGATTGCTCTTACAATCGACGCTATGGATTCTACAAGCCTTGGTGTAAGTGGTCTTAACGTAGTAGATAACACAGGTGCAAAAGCTACATACGCTATCGTTTCTATCGCTGACGCTGTAGCTAAAGTATCTGCTCAGAGATCAGCACTTGGTGCTATCCAGAACAGATTAGAGCACACAATCGCTAACTTAGACAACGTAGTAGAAAATACAACATCTGCTGAATCTGAAATCAGAGATACAGACATGGCTGAAGAAATGGTTAACTACAGCAAGAATAACATCCTCGCTCAGGCAGGTCAGGCTATGCTTGCTCAGGCTAACACATCTACTCAGGGTGTTCTCTCATTACTTGGCTAATTGAGGCATGTATAACACTACTAACTTGTGTCATTAAGACACTTAAGAGAGTGGGCTACCGTAAGCCCACTCTCTTTATTTTTTTATTAACTACATTTTTGGAGATTTTTCAAAAAATCTACAAGATTTTGTAGTTTTTCTGAAAAAACTTTAAAAATGAAGTAAAGTTTTTTACACTACCACCGATATATAAGGTAACAGACTATACTGCATGAGGCGGTATTATAATAAACCTTCAAGGACGAAGAATGTTAAAGGAATAACAGAAAGAAAAGGAGAACAAAATTATGGTAGTACAGCACAACATGCAGGCGTTAAATGCAAACAGAATGTTAGGCATTACAACAAGCGCTCAAGCGAAATCAACAGAAAAATTATCTTCAGGTTACAAGATTAACCGTGCAGCAGACGATGCAGCAGGTTTATCAATTTCTGAAAAAATGCGTAAACAGATCAAAGGTCTTGACCAAGCATCTACAAACGCACAGGACGGTATCTCTGCAGTACAGACTGCTGAAGGTGCTTTAACAGAAGTTCACTCAATGCTTCAGCGTATGAACGAATTAGCAGTACAGGCAGCAAACGGTACAAACTCAGAATCTGACCGTCAGTCTATCCAAGATGAAATTGCACAGCTTACAACAGAAATTGACCGTGTAGCTGAGACAACAAAATTCAATGAAGCTTATTTATTAAAAGGTAACGGCAAAGATACTACGGTTAATATCAATGCAAAAGACGCTGGTATCGATGGACAGTTAATTGGTACAGGTACAGGTACAGCTACATTCAAGATGGATGCTCTTAAGACAGGCGAACAGATTACAATCGGTTCTAAGGGTTATACAATTGGTACAACAATTGCAAGTATTCAAGCACAGGTTCCAACTGCAGCAGGAAAGACTGTAACTATCAATGGTACAAAATACGAAGTTGCAGCAGCTACAGATGCAAAAGAAAATAAATATACACAGGCTGATTTACAGAAGCTTATCAGTGATGGTGATACAGTTATCATCGAAAGCAATACTTATGTAGCTATGACAGAAACAGTTAAAGATGGTGTTGGTGATAATGATGCATCTGTTATCTCTAGACAGAAGGCTATGGAACTTATCAGACAGGAACTTGAAGCAGCAAGTTCACTTGGCGCAGATCCAGGAAGTGAAGCTGTAGCCACAGCAATGACTTGGAATGCTACAGCTACTCAGTGGGAATTTACAATTGCAGAAGGTACTGTGGCTACTACACAGGGCTTACAGTTTACACTTCATGTAGGTGCTGATGCTGATGAAACAAATAAGATTGCACTTACAATTGATGCAATGGATACAACAAGCTTAGGTGTTGCAAATATCAATGTAGTAGATAATACAGGTGCAAAAGCTACATACGCTATTGACTCAATCGCTGATGCAGTTGCTAAAGTATCAGCTCAGAGATCTGCACTTGGTGCTATCCAGAACAGATTAGAGCACACAATCGCTAACTTAGACAACGTAGTAGAAAACACAACAGCAGCTGAATCACAGATCCGTGATACAGATATGGCTGAACAGATGGTTGACTACAGCAAGAATAACATTCTTATGCAAGCTGGTCAGTCAATGCTTACTCAGGCAAACCAGGCAACACAGGGGGTTCTCTCATTACTTGGCTAATCGAGTTTATACAAAAGCTAATCATAGAAGAAGCGGGATTTATTCCCGCTTCTTTTTAAATTGTTGAAATACCATATATAGAGAAAAAATTTGCAAAAAATAAAAATTTTTCTATATAAAGGGGTTAAGTATTCAAATGTACTACCGATATATAAAGTAACTAAAGGTACTGCATGGACGCGGTATTATAATTAATCTTCACGGACGAAGGATGTTAAAGGATTAACAGAAAAAAGGAGAAAAAATTATGGTAGTACAGCACAACATGCAGGCGATGAACGCTAACAGAATGTTAGGCATCACAACGAAATCACAGTCAAAGGCAACAGAAAAATTATCTTCAGGTTATAGAATTAACCGTGCAGCAGATGATGCAGCAGGATTATCTATCTCTGAAAAAATGCGTAAACAGATCAAAGGTCTTGACCAAGCATCTACAAACGCACAGGATGGTATCTCTTCTGTGCAGACAGCAGAAGGCGCATTAACAGAAGTACATGCAATGCTTCAGCGTATGAACGAATTAGCAGTACAGGCTGCCAACGGTACAAACTCTGAAACAGACCGTCAGTCTATTCAGGACGAAATCGAACAGCTCACAACAGAAATCGACCGTGTAGCTGAAACAACAAAATTTAATGAAACATACTTACTTAAAGGTAATGGAAAAGATACAACAATCAATATTGGAGCAAAAGACGCAGGTATTGATGGTGAATTATTAGGTGTAGGTACAGGTACATCTGTATTCAAGATGGAAGCTCTTAAGACCGGAGAACAGATTACAATCGGTTCTAAAGGATATACAATCGGTACAACAATTTCAACAATTAAAGCAGCAGTTCCAGCAGCAGGTGGAAAAGTTACTATTAATGGTACTGAATACAAAGTAGTTGCAGATGGTAAAACAGACGCAGCGAACAAGGAATATACACAGACAGAACTCCAGAATATGATTAGTGATGGAGATAAAGTTATCATCAATAGCGATTCTTATGTAGCAATGGTTGATGCGGCAGCACAGGGTGGTACAGCGGATGGTATCGGTGATAATGATGCTTCTGTAATTTCACAGGCACAGGCATACAAGCTTATTGGAGAAGAATTATTAGCAGCAAGTTCTGTAGGATGTGATCCAGGATCAGATGCAAAAGCAATAGATTCAACAGGTGCAGATATCGCAGCAGGTGCAGATGCTTATACATTAAGCGATGCTGATGGTGATGGTACAAACGACACAGTTACATATTACATCAAGGAAGCTACAGTAGTAGCAAAACAGGGCTTACAGTTTACACTTCATGTAGGTGCAGATGCAGATGAATCCAATAAGATTGCACTTACAATTGATGCCATGGACGCAGCTGGACTTGGTATCAAGAATATGAACGTAGTAGATAACACAGGTGCAAAAGCTACATACGCAATCGATTCTATCGCAGATGCAATTGCAAAAGTATCTGCACAGAGATCAGCACTTGGTGCTATTCAGAACAGATTAGAGCACACAATCGCTAACTTGGATAACGTAGTAGAAAACACAACAGCAGCTGAATCAGAAATCAGAGATACAGATATGGCTGAATCAATGGTTGAGTATAGCAAAAACAACATCCTCATGCAGGCAGGACAGTCAATGCTCGCTCAGGCAAATCAGTCAACACAGGGTGTTCTCTCATTACTTCAGTAATTCAGAAAAATTACATCAGAGGGCGAAGCAATTCGCCCTCTTTTTTCATATAAGAACACATAATGTAATTATTATAAAGGGGACAATATAGCATGAGCAATAACAGACCAGTATTATCTATTTCGTTATTGGTTTCCGACCGTATGGATACGATTCCTAGATGCTTGGATTCTATTAAACCAATCCTTCAAGCGATACCAAGTGAGCTTATATTGGTAGATACAAGCAACAATCCTAAAGTACATGAGTTTATACAAAATTATACAGACAAGATAGAGCGTTTTCAGTGGTGTAATGATTTTTCCGCTGCGAGAAATGTAGGATTAGAAAAAGCAACGGGTGAGTGGTTTCTCTTTTTAGATGATGATGAATGGTTTGTAGAATACGACGCGTTGGTAGATTTTTTTCGTTCTGGCGAGTATAAGAAATGGCAGTGTGCAAACTATTTTGTAAGAAATTTCTATGATACAAATTACGAGTATTATGGAGAAACGATTGCTTCCCGTATGATTAAGTTAGAAGAGAATACTCGATTTGAAGGTAAAGTGCATGAGTATCTGTATCCAGCGGACGGGGAATGTATCACACTTGATTTTAGAGTATATCATTCTGGTTATATATACGCGACAGAAGAGGATAGAGAAAAGCATTTTCAAAGAAATGCTAGTTTGTTGCTCGAGATGTTAGAAAAAGAACCAGACAAGTTGCGCTGGCAAACGCAACTAGCACAAGAATACCGTTCTGTTGGACGTTGGAAAGACTTAGAAGAGTTTTGTAAGATTCAATTAGAAAAAAATCGGAAACGAGATTTTCCGAAGGACAACAAGGTGCCATTAGAACTTATGAGTTTGTATGGAGGCTATATGCTTGCACTGCTCAATCAAGAAAAGTATGGTGAATTGTTGGTTTTGGGCAAGCAGCTTTTAGAGGATAAATACTGTATCGAGCTTGCAGTACTGATGTTATATCTAACCCTTGCAGAGGGGTATTATAAACAGGAAAAATACGAAACAGCAATCTGGTATTGTAAAGAGTATTTTAAGGTGCGTACTTCTTTAGAAAGGAATCCTGCACAGCTTAAGATACAGAGTGCATCCTTGATTATAAAAGAAGCAATAGATGATGTAAAAATTAATAAAGTTTATAGTATTTTGATTTGTTCAGAATTAAAACTTGGGAATGTAGACGCACTTTACCAAAACTACGAAAACTTAAAATGGAGTGAAAACACCATTTATATCTACGATAAAACAGAAGCAACGATTCTCAATGAACTTGTGAAATTAAAAGACGAAAAGATGCTTCGAAGAGTTTTAGAGGATGGATTTAAGCATAATACGTTGCGTCCTCGCATGATGAAGGTAATATTGGAATGGAAAGAGAAGGATATAAAGACATTCCAAATGATGTTAAATATCATTAAGAGGCTGGATTTTGTTGGGTGGTACAAACCATATGCATCCATTCTTACACTGGATGATGATGCAGATGAGAAAGAAGTAGTGCAATATGCAGCAGCATTGATACAACAGATTCCAAATATTTTCATGATTCCGGAAGAGGTTGTGACAGTGCTTAAAAAAAGAAATATTCAGATTGCGGATTTTTATTCTATTATAAAGTTAGAAATTTGGGAAGAGCATCTGCGTAAGTGGTTGGGATCGGCATCATGGGAAGAGTTTACCGAACTAAAACAGGTGCTAGAAGTTAGTACACTTTCCACAGATATACGTTTTTTAAATTTTATGAAAGTATATACCCAGCAGGATGTTTTACGAAATATAGGTAAGGATATTCATCTGGACGCATATAGTCAGATATTGGCTGCTTTTGTCGAATATATCAGTAAATACTATGAAAGAACGCTGGAAGGGAAGCTCAATGACATGGAAATCGATGATTTGCCTTCGGATTATCAAGCGGCTTTATGGCTTGGAATTTTCTTTGAAGAAATTGATAATGATTTGAAAGCAGCCTTGGCATGTCTAGGAAAGGCAACAGAAGTGTATCCGGTATTTGCAGATGCGATTAAGTTTTACTTAACACTAATAAAAACCGAGATTATGGATATATAATTGAAGACTAGAAAGAAAAATAGGAGAGTTAACTCTCCTATTTTTTCTTTGCTTTTACAATGTATTGATATGCTAGATAATCTGTCTTATCACCAGATACAGAGAACTGAGTGAGGTTTTCAATAAAGTCACTAATATGCTTGTTTGGCTGTCCCATTTGTGTGGAACCAAGACATTCCATTGTATAGCCGCTAACGTCGATGAGACGAAGTATTTCAGTTCGAGTGTACATTTTCAAATGTGTTGTATCTAAAATACCAGAGTCCGTATAATGGAATTCATCGTTTATGATGAGTGGAAGCATAACAGAATAGTGTTTCATATTAGGAATACTAAGGATGATACGCCCATCTGATTTTAGATGCTTATATAGTTTTTTTAGTACAATGGAAGGCTCGTGCAGGTGTTCAAGGACATCTCCCATTATGATATAATCAAAGAAATTTTCTTCCCATGGGAAATCAAGCGTTTCTATATCTGCACACACGACATCACCAATATGTTTGGCAATGGCAGCTGCGTCAGGTACGATTTCTACCCCATACATAGTTGCATTTGGGAATTTCCACTTTAAGTTTGCACATATAGCACCACAGCCACAACCGATATCAAGGATGTTAAGCTCTTTTTCTCTGTCAGAAGTAACAAGATTTGTCAATTCTGGTTTTGGATAGAAATAATAACTCGGATTTAGATTCCATTTCTGTATAAACTTTTCTTTGTTGATGCTAAGAATATCACAAAAAGAATCAGCTTTTTTCCCAAAAGATTTTGAACCATAATGAATAATAAAACTATTGTGACAGAGGATGTTTTTATATCCTGCTTGTAGCACGCGAAGGCCATAGTCGTTGTCTTCAAAATTGCCTGGAGAAAAGCGTTCGTCTAGTTCTCCGACTTCATCATAGACAGCTCGTTTGATTAAAAGTGCGAATCCAACAAGATAAAGTTTCTCCTCATATGGATACTCCATAGGTAGATTCGTTTTCTTGGCAAATGCAAGCATGTTTTCTGTCGTAGGGTCACTGATCCGTACGGCTTGAAGATTAGAGGAATAATTGGTAATACTTCCAACACTACCGATGGTGTCATTTTCATATAAGCCCATACGAAGCCAAAATAATGCATTTGGAGGGAGATAAGTGTCATTGTTTAAAAGAAAAATGTCATTATTCTTTTGTGCCAAAGCTACACCTTCGTTACATCCTTTTGGAAATCCGCTGTTTTCGTTGTTAGCGCGGAGTACAATATCATTTTGTTCCTGTAACCATTCCAGACTGCCATCAGTGGAGGCGTTATCTACAACGACAATTTCGCGAGAAGAGGCAAGTGTGTTTTTTCGAATACTTTCGAGACATACCTTGGTGTAGTCCAGCGTGTTGTAGGATAAGATGATGAAAGAGACATTGTTTACAGTAATATCGGATTCTTTCTTTAATGTGTTCATCATCTCTTTGATTTGTGATATGTCCGTCTCATTGTCACAATATAGCAATGCATTTTCAAAGCAAAGATATGCTTGATTTGCATTTGTATTGAGATAATATTCTCCAAGCATAACATACAATTCATAGCTCGCAGGATTGCATTTTAATCCGCGACAAATGGCATCCCACATACGAGAAGAATTGCCAGTATTCATGGCAAGATTTGCATCAAAGATTGCAACGATGTCATTATATAAATCAGGTACCTTTCTTGCACTTTCGATAAGTTTTTCGGCACTCTTGTAATCATCTATGGAAAATAATAGATTTAGTTTTTCGATAATGTCTTCTACCTTAACCATAATATCTCCTTATTTGTAAATGTTTATAAAATATGTATCGGCAGATATGAGCGATAAATTAAGAGAAGCAGAAATTTTATATGCTAAGGAAAACAGCATAACTAGCCGATAAATAAGATATAGATTTGGGCATTTTTATTTGTTAAAAAGGATTAGGTTATGAATAGAAAAATCATATTATCAATCGGATTATTAGTATCAAATAGAAGAGATACCATACAGAAATGTCTGGACTCTCTTGCACCTATTCGCAAGGCGATTCCTTCGGAGCTTATTATTCTGGATACTGGTTGCGATAAGGATTTAAGAGAATTGTTAGAGACGTATGCGGATAAGATTGATAGTTTTGTGTGGTGTAAGGATTTTTCCAAAGCACGTAATGTAACACTTGATATGGCAGAGGGAGAATGGTTCCTTTACTTAGATGATGACGAATGGTTTACAGAAGTAGATGAACTGATTTCATTTTTCCAGTCAGGGAAATACAAAAATTTTGGTTCTGCTAGTTATATCCAAAGAAACTATTTAGATTTTGATGGTTCACAGTATACAGATACGTGGGTTGGCAGAATGATAAAGAGAGAGGCAGATACACATTTTGCAAGTAAGATACATGAATATCTCACTCCACAAAGGGGTGAGCATGCGAATCTAAAAGCAATCGTTGACCACTACGGATATGTATATAAAACAGAGGAAGATAAACAAAAACATTTTGAGAGAAATTATGTTCTCCTAAAAGAGATGATTGAAGAAGAACCGCAAGAACTTCGTTGGAAGATGCAGTTGTTACAGGAATTTCGTACAGTAGATGCATTTGAAGATATGGTGGCATATGGAGAGAAATACCATAAGACATTAGAAAGTTTTCAAGTTTTAGGATTAGGGGAAACAGAGGAATGTGGAAGAAATCAGGTATTGCTTGGGATAGAAGAATCTCATGTGCTTGGTGTGTTTTATGCTTCTATCGTTCTTGGTTATGCAGGTCTTAAAGATTACACTAATGTGAAGCAATGGTGTGAAAAAATGCGACAGGATAATCGTATTAATCAGCTTGCAAAGGCTTTCATAGAAATATCCAGTGCACATGCTTTGTTTTATTTAGGTGAATACCAAACTTCCATCGAGGCTGTAGAAAAATATTTGGAATATGATAAGTATTTTAAATTACATAAAAAAGAACTTTACCTTTGCCAAAGTGTACCATTTGTGGGAGAGGTATTTGATGTGGTAAAATATAAAGAAATCTATTCTCTTTTGATGTGTTGTGGGTTAAAATTAAAGGACATAGATTATTTAGGAAAATATATTCACAAATTAGGTTGGAATAAGGGTCATGCTTATGTTTTTGAAGAGATGGCAGATACACTTATTGAAGCAATTTGTGAAATGGGTTATCGAAAAGCATTTTATCGTACAATTAAGATTATTCGTAATCACAGCGGCCTCAATGAATACTTTTACGAAAAAGTAGAAGAGTGGCGTGAAAAAGGCGTAGATGTCTCATCCATTGAAAATATAGATAAATTCGGGATTCGAAAGCATATACAGAAACAGCTTTTAGAAATTGTAGAGTCGCTAATTCGTGTGAATGCCATTGTAAAAACATTGGTGGAAGCAGGTAATGTGGAACAGTTGGCTCCAATATTATCGGAAGCACAGAACGTAGCAATTTCATTAGGTACAGCCATCGAAAATTCATTGGGACTGGGAACAGAGGCGGTGCATATTTTAGAAGAATATTGCGAAGCACTTTGGGACGTGAATGAAGCCAAAGAAAAGAATGAGCAGATTTTAGGTGCAGAAAAATTGGCAGACTTAATGGAAGGTGAAAGAGCAGAAATTTTAAGCTTTCCAATTAAAAAAGTTGCAGTGTTCCTTCCATACAAAGCTTCTATGTGGGATTCCCTTGAAAGTGTATGGATGGCAGCACGTGATGATGAAATGTGTGACGATTATGTAGTGCCAATCCCATATTTTGATAAAAATGGTGACGGTACATTTAAGGAAGGTCACTACGAAGGAAATGATTATCCAGATTACGTGACAGTAAGTGATTGGCAGAAATTTGATTTAGCAGCACTGCGACCAGATAGTATTTTTATTCACAATCCATATGATGAATTTAATCATGTAACCAGTGTGCATCCGGACTATTACTCTTATCGGTTAAAAGAATATACGGACAAGCTGGTGTATATTCCATATTTTGTGACGAATGGTGGCATCAATGAGATTAACTGTCAGGTAAGCGCGGTGATACATGCAGATAAAGTCATTGTGCAATGCGAAGAACAGTTGCCTGTTTACGAAAAGGTGTATATGGAGTTGACAGGAGAACCTGTACCAGAAGGAAAGTTTCTTGTATTAGGATCGCCCAAGTTTGACAAAGTGGCGACTACAACCCGCGAGGATGTAGAGATTCCAGAAAGCTGGGAGCGACTTATTACAAAAGAAGATGGTACTAGAAAAAGGGTAATTCTTTACAACACCACCGTGTCAGCATTGCTTAGAACAAGTGACGAGATGATAAAAAAGATTAAGTCCACATTATCTGTGTTTAAAGAACAAGAGGATGTAGTGCTCCTATGGCGTCCTCATCCCCTTAATAGAACTGCGCTTGAATTTTCTAGACCAGACCTTCATCAGGAGTATTTACAGATTGTAGAGAACTACAAGGCAGAAGGCTGGGGTATTTATGATGATACTGTAGATTTTCATAGAGCAATTGCTATATCGGATGCTTATTATGGAGATGGTGGAAGTACGGTGCCAATTTATAAGGCCACAGGAAAACCAATGATGATGCAGAATGTTGAGATTTTGTACTAGTAGAAGATACAAGTAGGAGAAAGATATGAAAAAGGTCATAACCTATGGTTCGTTTGATTTGTTCCATGAAGGACATTACAAATTATTACAAAGAGCCAAAGCCTTGGGGGATTATCTGATTGTTGGTGTGACTACCGAGCATTATGATGAATCCCGTGGAAAATTAAATGTTGTAGACTCACTTATGACACGCGTGGAGCATGTTCGTCAAACAGGATTTGCAGATGAGATTATCATAGAGGACCATGTTGGCCAAAAGGTAGAAGATATCATCAAATACGATATTGATGTATTTACCGTAGGCTCGGACTGGACAGGAAAATTTGATTTTTTAGAGCAGTATTGTGAAGTTGTATATCTGGAGAGAACAAAAGATATTTCTAGCACACTCCTTAGAGCAAAAAATTTTGAGATTGTAAAACTTGGTATCATTGGCACAGGGCGGATTGCAAAACGATTTGTACCGGAAGTAAAATATGTTAGTGGTATCCATACGAGATGTGTGTATAATCCAAATCTGGAACATGCCAAGGTCTTTTCGGAGGATTACGAGATAAATAGTTATACCAATGACATTAACGTGTTTTTTGACTTGGTTGATGCAGTCTATATTGCTTCGACACATGAAACACATTTTGAATATGCAAAGCAGGCACTTGAAAAGGGAAAGCATGTACTTTGTGAAAAGCCAATGGCGCTGGAAAAAGAACAAGCGACAGAATTATATGAACTAGCGAAGAAAAATAACTGTGTGCTTATGGAAGCGATTAAGACGGCATATTGCCCAGGCTTCTATCAGCTGCTTAGTGTCATTCGAAGTGGTGTTATAGGAAAGGTATATGATGTAGAAGCATGCTTTACCAAATTAGAGAAAGCGGACACCAGAGAATTAAATGATACACAGTATGGTGGAAGCTTTACAGAGCTAGGAAGCTATGGTCTTCTTCCTATTCTGAAAATATTAGGGGCGGATTACAAGGACCTGCATTTTGAACAGATAAAGAATGAGCAGGGAATTGATATTTATACAAAGGCATACTTCTGCTATGAGGCAGCTATGGCAACCTGTAAGGTTGGTTTAGGAGTGAAATCGGAAGGGCAGCTTATCATATCTGGCACATCGGGGTATATAGTGGTAGAAGCACCATGGTGGAAGACACAGTCCTTTGAGGTGCGATTTGAAGATGCATCCATGAATGAAAAATATTTTTCTAAGTTCTTAGGAGATGGATTGCGTTATGAGATTAGTGCATTCCTATCTGCTATCAATGGAAATATGAGCAAGACAAGCAAATTAACCGCAGAAGAGTCGATTAAAATGGCAGAGATTATGGAAGCATTTTTAAAGGAAAGAACATGAGATACTATTTAACAGATGAAGAATTGCGAAAAGTTCAGATGGTGCAGTTAGAACTGCTTCAAGAAGTAGACCGTATCTGCAAGAAGTGTAATATTCACTACAATATCATTGCGGGAACGCTGCTTGGAGCAATTCGGCATGACGGATATATTCCATGGGATGATGATGCGGATGTAGCACTGCTTCGTGATGAATATGAGAAATTCCGTACGGCCTGTGGGACGGAATTGGATACGACAAGATTCTATTTCCAAGACCACAGAAACACACCAGGATATCGCTGGGGATATGGAAAGCTTCGGAGGAAAGATACCCGATTCCTACGAGAGTATCAAGAACATATGCCTTATGAACAAGGGATTTTTATCGATGTATTTCCGCTCGATGCAGTGTCAGATAATTATCTGTTACGCAGTATCAAAAACTTTGAATGTTTCTGTATTCGAAAAGTGCTTTGGTCAGAAGTGGGAAAAATTGCAGATAAGAGTGCGATAAAAAGAGCATGGTTTCACCTATTATCAAAAATCCCTGACAAGTGGGTGTTTGGATATTATCAGAATGTAATAGACAAAGCTCACAAACTTGATTCCAAATGGGTGCGTATCCTTATGTTTCCAACTCCAAATAGGCAGTGGGGATATCTGCGTAAGTGGTATGAGAATAGCACAGATATCGTGTTTGAAGGAATCACGTTTCAAGGAATAGCAGAATATGATGAATATTTAAGTTTTAAGTTTGGCGACTATATGGAGCTGCCACCGGAGGAAAAACGAAAAGTGCATCCGGTGAGCGAGCTGAAGGTGTAAAGTAGTGGAAATTACGGAATGGAGATTGTATGAATGGTAAACCTTATTCATTGTGGCATAGATAAATTCATAGAGAATACAAGCGATAAGAAGTTGTGCCTTTTTGGTGCAGGACGGAGAGCTAGACATCTTTGCGACTCTTTGGATTTAGAATCCGCAATATGCAAAGTTATAGACAATGATGACAAGTTAAAAGGTAATACGTTTACTGTAAATAAGAAATCTGTTCCAATAATTGGGGTAGAGGACTTTGTAGATTTTGTTGCTAGAATAGGATTAGAAAATATACAATTAGTAATAACGAATGCTTTTTATGCATGGGATATTATCAAGCAGTTAGATAATATAGGAAGTCTAGACGGTTTGGTTTGTTATGATATGAACCTTTTGATGGATTATAAACACAATGAAGATTTTAAATTTACAAAGGGGACACAAAAGATACCAAAGAAAATACATTATTGTTGGTTCGGGGAAAATCAAATACCAGCTAGATTACAGAAATGTATTGATAGTTGGAAAAAGTATTGTCCTGATTATGAGATAATTCGGTGGGATGAAACGAATTATGATATTATGAAAAATAGATATATGAAAGAAGCATATGAGAATAAGAAATGGGGATTTGTATCAGATTATGCTCGTCTTGATATTATATATCAAGAAGGTGGAATATATCTGGACACTGATGTCGAGCTGATATCAGATATAGACAAGGTGTTATGTGATGAAGCATTCTTTGCTGCAGATAGCAATTTGATGATTAATTTGGGACAAGGGTTTGGAGCTAAAAAGGCAAATCTGTTTATAAGAGAACTCAGAGATTTCTATGAGGGAAAACAGTTCATAAATACAGATGGAACATTTAATACAGCACCATGTTATATGTATCAGCACCCTGTGTTTATAAAACATGGCTTTGAAATGAAAAATCAATATCAGAAAAAGAATGGAATTGTAATATATCCTTCAGAGGTATCTGCTCCAACTGGAAGATGCGGAATATGGCAAAACTTTACAAAGAATACGATTTCCATCCATCATAATGAATTCAGTTGGGTTGAAAAAGAAGAGCACCAGCATTATGAGGAATATAAGAAAAATATATTAAATCGTATTGGAAGAGAGTAGGAACTATAAATGGCAGATATTAGTGTAATTGTGCCACTATACCAAGGAAATAAATATATAAAACAGATCATCGAGATGGTAGAAAAAGGCTCGTATTCTATGGAACTTATTTTTATAAATGATTATCCCAACGAGCAAGTGGAAGAACTGTATTCCGACAAGATAAAAGTGAGATATTTTTACAATCAAGAAAATCGTGGAATACATCAGAGTCGTATCCTAGGTGTGAAAAAAGCAACTGGTAGTTATATACATATGCTGGATCAAGACGACCTTATTGAAGATAATTTTTATAAGACACAGATGGAAACTATTCAAGATGCAGATGTGGTGGTATGTAATGGATATTATCGTGGTAAGAAATTAATTTTCGAGAAAGAACGAACGGAAATAAATAGCAAAGAATTTTATACAAAAGGAAATATCATTATTTCTCCAGGGCAGACACTTATAAAAAGAGATGCAATATCAAAGGAGTGGTTAGAAGATTCACTTCAAAATTCGGGTTGTGATGACTGGTTCTTATGGATATTGATGGTGTATAATGAGATGGATTTTGCATATAACTCTGAGATTGCTTATATACATGTGGAGGATGGTAATAACCAAACTTTTCACTGGGACAAAATGCGAGATTCTTTAAAAGAAATTCGCGCTCGATTAGAGGTTCTAAGCAATGTTGATAAAGAGCAAAAGCAACAAACTCTAAAGTGTATTGATAAGTTTATTTTTGACTATGATAGCTTTTACAAATTTGACAGTGAATGGAAATGTATAGATAAAGAACAACTGAAGAATTATTTGAAAATAAACGAACTCCAGACGGTTGCAATATATGGTTACGGTAATATTGGCAGAAAAGTGGCCAAGACGCTTCAAATGTGTGGAATGAATGTCTGGGCGATAGATAGGGATGTCAGATATATTGAAGAAGATATTTCTATTTATAGGCCAGAGGATAAGTTGCCGAGTGCGGATTTAATAATTGTGACACCACTACGTGGACAGGATGAGATATGTCAATGGTGCGAGAAACAGTTGAATATAAAAAGAATTATTTCCTTGGAAAGAGTCATGATGGAATTTTAGAGAAAAGAACTAAGGTGCTAGTATGAAAAATGATATGTTAATATCCGTGATTGTGCCAGTGTACAATACAGAGAAGTATTTAAGTGAGTGTATCGAAAGTATCGTTTGCCAGACCTATGAGAAGTTGGAAATCATTTTGGTGGATGATGGCTCGACGGATGCTTCGCCTCGTATATGTGACAAATGTGCGAGTCAGGATGATAGAATTGCTGTGATTCATCAGGATAATAAAGGTCTTGTAGCTGCTCGCAAAGCAGGAGTAAGTCGTGCTACGGGAAAATATGTTACATTTGTAGATAGTGACGATTGGATTGCAAAAGATACGTATGATACCTTGATGTCAAGTGTGAATGGACAGGATGTTGATATCATAAGCTTCGGTTATACGATGGTCGCGAAACAGTGGCAAAAGGAAATACAGAACTTGTTTGAAGAAGGTCGTTATGAAGGCGAACAGTTAAAGTACTTATATATAAGTATGATGTATGATTCCAAAATAAAGGCCTCAGGAATAACACGCTCATTGTGTACTAAGGTAATAAAAAGGGAACTTTTACAAGAGAAAATGATGCAAATGGATGATGGTATCACATTGGGTGAGGATGCAGCAGTTGTGTACACTTGCTGTCTGTCTGCAAACTCAATACAGATAAAAAATATCACACCATATTATTATAGAATTCATGACGAGTCTATGTGTAGAAAAGAAGATGTGGATGTATTTTCTAAAATCTATTTATTTCAATCTTATATGAAAAAAGTTTTTGAAAAAGAAGCTTCCGAGTATGGTTTGTTAGAACAGTTAAGAGAATATTCGTTTGAATTTATAAGATTAGCACTCGAAAATAATTTCCAGATAACTATGATGCCACTGCTAGATGTATCTGATATGAGAAACGGTGATATTGTGTTATATGGAGCTGGAAAAATCGGACAAAATTACCATAGACAATTACGAGACAATGCAGAAGTTCAACTTGTTGCTTGGGTAGATAAAAATATATTTGGCAAAACGATAAATGATTGTTTGATAGAGAACCCTAGTATAATCAGCAAAGTGAAATATGATAAAATCCTAATTGCTGTAAAAGATAAAAAAGTTGCAGATGAAATTATGCAGGAATTAAAAGAGCAAGGGATTGATTTGGAGAAAGTTATCTGGGGTGAATCAGTTGCCCAAACAGGCAAATGGCTACTCATGAATTAATTACGGAATAGGAAGAAAAAGGATGCAGAAAGTTATTTTGTATGGAGCTGGGAAAATAGGCGAATGGAATTATAAAAACTTAGTAGACATGGGCGAGGGGCATATTGTCTTTGCTTATTGCGACAAAAATGCAGATACAATAAAGGGAAAAAACGGCATAAAAGTACTCTCATTTGAAGATGCACTAAAACAAGAACTTCCATTTATTATTTCTGTATCAGATAAAACGCCTTTGTTCGAAGAAATAAAAGAAAAGTTAGAATCTGCTGGAGCAGAATATTATGACAGCCCCCAAGAATATTTGATAAGAAAACTTGGGTATGACAGAGTAGAGTGTAACCGAAAATTCTGTGCTGCCTATCATATAACTTCGATGGATGAATATTTCGATGACGCAGAATCAGAAGAAGTGCTAAAGGTTTTCTGGGGAGCGGATAGTCTTTTCTTAAAATTATTTCAGAACTTGGATTTAACCAACGTAGTAGAATTGGCATGTGGCCGCGGTCGACATGTACCAATGTATATCGATAGAGCAGGAAAGGTCACGTTGGTAGACATTTTAGAAAAGAATATGGATTATTGCAGAGAGAGATTTTCTGATTATAACAATATTTCCTACTACAAAAATAATGGTTATGATTTGTCAGAACTTCCAAGTGACGAATACACTGCGTTGTTTTGTTATGATGCCATGGTACATTTTGAGTTAATCGACATTTATAGTTATCTCAAGGAAACCTATCGCATATTGGTTTCGGGTGGGTATGCATTGATACATCATTCCAACGACAGCTCTGATTATAAAAATGCATTTGGTCAGTGTACAAATCCAGGTGGACGTAGTTTTATGGACAAGAAGATATTTGCACATTTAGCATATAGAGCAGGATTTGAGATTGTGGAGCAGCATGTCATTGATTGGAGTGTGCCAGAGTTGGATTGTATAACACTTTTAAGAAAAGCATAAATCAAAGAAGAAAGCCAGATAAGGTGACAATGAATCAAGAAAAAGAATGTCCAAAGTGTTTACTGTGGGGAACGGGATTAATTTTTAAAAAATATATCAATCAAATAAAATTTCATGAAGCATGTGGAAATCTTGAAATTGTTGGAGTGACTTCAAATGAAAAGGTGTTTGTAAAGTATAGGGATATAACGTTTATTGAAAAACAAGAGTTAACGAAAATAGAGTTTGACTATATTATTTGTATGACTGGTAAAGGTGCATATATACAAATTGTTGAAGAAGCACAAGAACTTGGATTAAAAAAATGTATATTTTCGTATGAGATTTTTTCGCATTCTAGAGTGGAACTCCATAAATACATGGAACTTAAGAAAAATACACCTAGTATTTTTTCGAATAATTGTTGGGGTGGGGTAACGTACAGCGATTTAGACTTAGAATTTAAGTCTCCAATGATTAATATGTTTGTTAGGGAGCAGGATTATTTAAAATTGCTTGGAAATCCAAAGCAGTATATGTCATATTCTTTGGAATTAAAAGAATGTTTGTATACCGAGGTGTATAATCGCTATTATCCAGTCTGTAAATGCGGAGATATAGAATTACATTTTAATCATTATGCATCATTTGAAGAAGCAAAAGAGTGCTGGGAGAGAAGAAAGAAGAGAATAGATTGGAATAATCTATTTGTTATGATGTATACAGAGAATGTTGAAGTAGCAGAAGCTTTTAACAAATTACCATATCCCAGAAAGGTCTGTTTTGTTCCATTTGAACATGAGGCAGAATCGTTAGTATATGTTCCATTTAGAAATTTTGAAAAAATGAAAGAGCGTCCATTTTGGGAAGTAGTGATTGGGATGGCACAAGGGAAATGGGAGTTTTATAATCCAATTGATTTGTTAATGGAGTGCAAAATAAGAATGCCATAACCAAATCGCGAAAATATAAGCAGGAGTATATGCAATGAAATGGGAGAATAAAGACCACGAATATGATGAATATGCTAAAAATTTGTTGGCAGATGAAAAGACAAGCAGTAAATTTTATGTTTTTGGAGCTGGCAAAAGAGGAATAGAAGTTGCAGAGGTATTATCGACCTTTGGGTTTGTTGTCACATTTATCGATAATGATAAAAGTAAGCATGGAACACTAAAAGATTGGAAGGTAATTGCGTTAGAGGAGTATATTACTAGACGAGACGGAAGAATCATTATAGCGGCATACAATAAAAATGCTGAGTCAATTGCAGAACAATTGAAAGCACATGGGTTGCGTCAAGGAAGAGAATTTTGGAAACATCAAGATTTCTTAGAAAGAGTTCTCCCAGTTATCCTTGTATATCAATTTAACAAATCATACATAGACCTTGCACAGATTACATTGACAGAAAGATGCACATTAAGATGCAAGAAATGTGCACATGCATGTTATGCTGTGGATAGTACTTCAGAGGATTTAGACTTTGAAAAGGTAAAAAAAAGTGCGGATAGTTTTTTCTCAAAAGTAGACTATTGCAGAGAGTTTGTATTAATAGGTGGGGAACCACTTTTATACAAACAATTGGCGGAAGCAATTAGTTATGTTGGAGAAAAATACCGTAAGCAAATGCGAACATTGGCAATCACGACAAATGGTACAATCGTACCGAGCAAGGAAGTGTTGGAAGCATGTAAGAAATATGATGTGTTATTTCAGATATCAAATTATTCCAGACAAATTCCTCGGTTAAAAACTGCTTATGTGAAATTGACAAAGACCTTAGAGGAAAATAAGGTATCGTATGCCCTTGGAGATGAGGAAACGCAATGGGTGGATCTGGGGTTTGAATATTTGGATAGACAAGAAATAGAGAGCGAATTAATTCGAGTATTCAATACCTGCAAGACGCCATGTCGTGAGGTTCGCGAAAACAGATTGTATTATTGTGTAATGGCTCGTAGTGTATCTGATAATTTGCGCTTTCATGTGGGACAGGATGATTTCTTAGACCTAGATGTATTAAGTGGCGATAATTATAAAAAGGAACTCATGGAGTTTAATATGGGATATTCTGCAAAAGGATATTTGGATATGTGTAGGCATTGTCATGGACGGGATGCATATCAGCATTTAATTCCAGCAGGTGAGCAAGTGTGAAAAGAGGGATAAAATGAAACCATTAGTTTCGATTTGGTGTATGACCTACAATCAGGTGGAATATATTAGAGACGCCATAGAGGGATTTTTAATGCAGGAAACTGATTTCCCATATGAAGTAGTGATACATGATGATGCTTCGACAGATGGAACAACAGAGATATTAAAAGAATATGAAGCAAAATACCCTAAATTAATAAAAGTGATATATCAAAAAGAAAATACATTTAATAATCCAAATCGCAAAGATATGATAAATGCAATAAAAAAAGAAAATTTGCATGGAAAATATGTAGCATATTGTGAGGGAGATGATTATTGGACGGATATACACAAGCTACAAAAACAAGTGCAGTATATGGAGGAGCATGAAGCGTGCACGATGATTACGCACAACGCGATTTTGTGCGATTGTGAAAAGCAAGAAAATCGCATTCTTAATGAGAAGGTTCCAAAAGGAAAAGTTGGAATGAAAGAGCTTATTTACCAGAGGCCTGTACTATTACCAACGGCTAGCGTTATGATTCGTACGGAATATATGTATTTGCAAGGCTTCTTTAAAGAGTGTAGTGTGGGAGATTATCCTCTAAAGTTATATGTGGCTTCAAAAGGATATATCTACTATATGGATGAAGTCATGTCGGTATATCGATATATGGCAAAAGGCTCATGGACTAGAAATACATATCAAGATAGCAAAAAAAGCATTATACATTATACAAATACGATAGATTTTTTGAAAAAGTATAATGAATATACAAACAGAGAATACGAAAACTATATATGGGTTCAAATGAATCATTGTAGTTGTCAGATATTAAAAGAGATAAAAGATTGCAAGGAAGAAGAAGTAAAGGAATTGTGGAAAAGTATCTCGAAAGAGACCGATGGTATCTATGACAGCATACTAGAAAAGGTGTATGCATGTTATAGAAATATCTCGAGTGAGCAGCAGTACATAGAACAGCTTGAGAAGTCTCTTGCCCATGTTGACCATATTACATTGTGGGGAACCGGGAAATTCAGTAAGTATTATGCAGAATGTTTAGAGAGATACGGTTTGCAGATAGAAGACTATGTGGTTTCCAAAAGAACAGAAGCACAGCAGACCTTTTTAGGCAAAAAAGTATGGGAAATACAAGAATTGGTAAAAGAAAAGAAGAATTATAAGATTGTAGTTGCGGTTGGTTTTTATGCATGGGCATCGGTACTAGATACCATATTGGAATATGATGTCAAAAATTATTATAGTCCTTTCTTTTATGAGCAGGATTAAAATATAAGGAAATAGAATTATGCAAGAAAAAATATTGGTCACACGTTCATCAATGCCTTCTTATGAAGAATACATAGAAGCGATTAAACCTTTGTGGGATAGTCATTGGCTAACGAATATGGGAGTGTATCATAAAGAATTAGAAAAAAAATTAAAAGAATATTTAGAGGTACCAGAAATATCTATAATGGTAAATGGACATATGGCACTTGAAATGGTGATTCAGGCGTTTGACTTTCCAGAAGGAGCTGAAGTAATTACGACACCATTTACCTTTATATCTACAACGCATGCTATTGTGAGAAATCGCTTAACTCCAGTTTTTTGCGATGTGAAACTAAGTGATGGAACGATAGACGAGACGAAGATAGAGGCTTTAATTACAGAAAAGACAGTAGCAATTTTACCAGTTCATGTTTATGGAAATATTTGCAATGTTGAGGCGATTCAAGCGATTGCAGATAAACATAATCTAAAAGTAATATATGATGCTGCACATGCGTTTGGTGAAAAATATAAAGGTGTAGGCGTAGGTAATTTTGGCGATGCTTCAATGTTTAGTTTTCATGCTACTAAGGTATTCAATACGATAGAGGGTGGGGCTGTAACATTCTCAGACAAAAATCTATATGAGAAATTGTATAACCTCAAAAATTTTGGTATTCGTGGAGAAGAGACAGTGGTTTCAGTGGGTGCGAATGCTAAGATGAACGAGTTTTGCGCAGTTATGGGTCTTTGTAACTTGAAGCACATAGACAAGGTAATTGCGGATAGACAGTCTAGATATCTAGACTATATAAAACTATTACAAGGCGTGAACGGGATTAGAATTATAGAAGGACAAGCAGATGTGAAGAAGAATTATGGATATTTTCCAATTGTTGTAGAATCTGACTTTAAGTGGACAAGAGATGAATTGTATGAAGTGTTAAAAAAACAAAATGTTTATTCTCGAAAATATTTCTATCCGTTAACAGTAAATCAAGAATGTTATAAGGAAATATACCATGAAGAAAACTTATTGTGCGCGAATGAACTTTCGAGAAAAATATTGGTGCTACCATTCTATGAGGCATTTTCTGGTGAAGAGATGGAGAAAGTAGTATCTATTATTAGAACATAACGAGTTAGGAGTAAGGATGAAAAAATTTCTTTTTAATGGATATGCATTATACCAAGGTAAGATTCTCTATAAAGACTACGAAAGTGGGTTGTTGTGTGAGTTAGACATAAACACAGGGGTTTGCAATTATATTGAAAATTTAAAAAACTATGAAATTAGAAAAACAAGTTATGAGTGCATGATTGAGTTCGAAAACAGATTATATGCAATAGAAAATACCGGAAAATCGATGCTTATTTATGATGGATTACATAATATGTGTAGCTATGTAAATATGAATTGTGGAACAAGACCATGGGGAAATTTCATGGATTTGATTGGCTTTGAAAATACAATTTTTCTTTTTCACAGAGAGGAAAGTTGGGTTACTTGCTATGATACGATATCGGGTTCTGTTGAGAAAATAGAAATGGGAAATAGTAACGGAAATGTTAGCTGCTATAGAATAGAAAATAAAGTGTGGATGTTTCCGAGTGCAGGAAATAGCGTGCAAGTATTTGACTTGGAATCACGACTTTGTGCGACATATGTATTAAATAGAGATATCGAAAGGGTTGTTGCGTGTACAAGTGATGGGGAACAAATCTATTTATTGCAAGATAGTGGACTGATATATGTCGTAGATATTGATAGTATGACGATTCAAGAAATCGTAGTTGCAATGATAGACAATAGTGTAGAAAAGAGAATGGGAAGGATTATTAACGTTGCAAAGGAATTCATTTTATTTCCGATTAGCGGGGAGGATATCGAATGTGTTAATCCAGATGAAGAGATTGTAAATGTGTATTCCGATTATCCAGTGGATTTTGTATATGATGATATTGCATGGTCTAAATACTGCGTGATCTGCGAGGATGATAGATATTACTATTTGTTAAGAAAATCCAATTATCTATTGAAGATAGATAAGATAGATGGTCGTTTTATTTGGGTTAAACTTATATTTGGAAATGAGGAAGTTAAAGATAAATTAGAGTTTAAGCATACAAAGGGAATTGTAGTAGAAGGAAAAATGGGGATAAATAAATTAATTGAGACGGTAAATTCTGTAGATAGAAATTCTAAGTTGGCGAAGAGTTCTGTTGGAACAGAAATTTGGAGAAAGATATAATGTGTAATTACAAGTGCGAAGCGGAAAATAATAGACCATTAGCCTCGATATGGTGTGTAACATATAATCATAGCGGATATATAAAGGATGCAATAGAGGGTTTTCTTACACAAAAGACGACGTTTCCTTATGAAATTGTTATACATGATGATGCCTCTACGGATGGGACGCAAGAAATATTGCGAGAATACGAAAAAAAATATCCAGACTTGATTCGAGTTATTTATCAGGAAAAAAATATTCATAAACGTAAAGATAGACGAGAAATTATGAATGGAATAAAAAAGAGGGAATTAAGAGGGAAGTATGTCGCAGCATGCGAAGGAGACGATTATTGGATAGATCCGTATAAATTACAAAAACAAGTAGAGTACTTGGAAAATCATAAAGAGTGTGTGATGGTAGTACATAACCATATTGTATGGGATTGCGAGACTGGAGAGAAAACGATACAAAACGAATTTGGATTAACCGGAATTGTGTCTGCAGACAGCATAATAATGTGTAGCCAGCCAAGTTTTCAGACAGCATCTTTTGTAATGAGGAAAGAGTTGTGTATAATAGACCCTTTTTTCGCGAATTCGTGTGTAGGAGATTACGCCATAAAACTATATTCATTATCAAAAGGATACATATATTACATGGATGATGTAATGTCTATCTATCGATATAAGGCAAATGGTTCATGGTCAGCTAAAAATCATGACCGAGGAAAAGTCCAAATTATGCGTTATATACAAAGCATAGTTTTTTTGAAAGAGTATGATAAATATACATTAAAAAAATATACACAATATGTTAAAGCAAGAATAAGATTTCTGGCATATGGGATATATTTTATAGCATGGGAAAATAAGGAGTGCTTTGATGAAATTGTAGAAGATTTAAAAAAAGAATTAGATTCAATGTATTATCCATGGATATATAGCATAGTAGAAGGATTTAGAAGCGGTTCACGAATAGAGGTTCAATTGCCAGATTTGCTCGAGTATTGTAAAGCCCATAAAGATATATGGATATGGGGAACTGGCACAGTCAGTGATAGATTTTCAAAGGCATTAGAAGAAGCTGGAGTAGATATTCAGGGTTATATAGTTACTAAAAAAGATGGAAAGGATGTATTTCATGGCAAAGAAGTATGGGAGATACAAGATTTTCCATATGATAGGAAGATGGGAATCGTTGTTGCGGCTACAGCGTGGTGGAGCTATGAGATTACAGAAGTGATGTGCGAATATGGAATAACAAATTACTATTGTGGTTATGAAAAGGGATTATAGAGATGAATGAAAAATGCAAATGCCAATTGATATCGGTCGGACAAGCGGGATATATTTTACAGAGCAAAGCGGGAAAAAAGTTAGGGGTAGATTTGTATTTGTCAAATTGTGTAGAGCGTGAAGAGGGACATGTAGGATTTAAGCGATTACTTCCACAACTTTTTCAACCAGAGGAGTTGGATTTGGATATAATCATAGCGACACATCCACACTATGACCATTTTGATATAGATGCGATGCCAAGTATTATGAACAACAGAAAGTCGAAATTGTTTGCTTCATTAAATTGTGAAAAAGAAGTAAAATCTATAGGATTGTCTTCTGGGAATATTACTTATGTGAAATCTGGGGATACGATAGAAGAGAATGATTTTGTAATTCGTTTTATTGATTGCGACCATGGCATAGGTGCGCCAGATGCAGTAGGTGTAATAGTAGAAGTGGACGGAAAAAGAATTTTAGAAGTAGGCGACACATGCTTACATCTTGACTGGGTTGACGAGTATCTTAAATATGGCGAGATTGATGTGCTTATTGCTCCAATCAACGGCGCTTATGGAAATCTTAACGAACAAGAATGCGCGATGTTGTCGAAAGCAATAAAACCTAAACTTACCATACCATGTCACTATGGAATGTTTGCTTCGCATGGTGGTAATCCGGGATTGTTTATGGAGAAAATGCAGGAGCATTGTCCAGAAAACAAATATTTATTGATGATGCAAGGAGAATGCTATACATTCTAGCTTGGAGGGAATATGAAAACAGATTTAAATGGAAAAAAACTTTTAATTTTAGGCGCAAATCCTGAAACAATACCATTGGTTGAATTAGCAAATCAGATGGGAGTAAAGACGTTGGTTACTAGTTCTGTAGCTGGAGATGCAGCAAAGAAATATGCATGGAAATCTTTTGATGTAGATGGAATGGATGTGCCTGGTCTTATTACACTTGCACGTGAGGAAAATGTGGATGGCGTATTGGTAGGTGTAGCAGATATCTTAGTGCCTGCATATTGCAAGGTTTGTAACGCGTTGGAATTGCCATGCTATGCGACAGATGAAATTGTAAATGTGTTTTCGTATAAGGATGTGTTCAAAGCAACTTGTGAAAAATATGGAATACATGGTATTCCAGAATACTATTTAGATACAGATATGAAACGTGAGGATTTAGATAGAATAGAGTATCCTGTTATGGTAAAGCCAGTTGACGGACGTAGTGGTCTAGGAATGACAGTGTGTTATGAAGAGGCGGAATTGTCATCTGCGATTGAAAAAGCATTGGAATATTCATACAAAAAACGTTTTATTGTAGAAAAATATATGCAGTGTGATGATATGGGATTGTACTACACATTTAAAGATGGTGAGTGTAGTGCATCCTGCATTTATGATAGGTATACGACAGATGAACAACCAGGGTTAAGTCGTGTATGTTTAGGTGGTACATATCCATCGAAACACATAGAGCAGTATTTTGAACGTATGCATGCGAATGCTTGCAGAATGTTCCGAGAAATTGGTATTAAGAATGGCGTTCTTATGCTCTCAGCTTTTTATGAAAATGGGGAGTTTTATGTATATGATACAGGTTTCCGCCTACAGGGAGAAGCACCTCATCTTTTGATGAAAGCAGTACATGGTTTTGATCAAAGAGAGATGCTGATACGATTCGCGCTTACGGGCAGTGAAGGAGATGTATGTCTGGAAAAGGAGGATGATGCATACTTTAGAGGAAACTGGGCTGCAACGCTTTGGTTTTTACTTCGTACTGGTAAAATTTCTGAGATTAAAGGTTTAGAAGGCGTAGAGAACGATTCGCGTGTCGTTGCGAATGTACAACGTTTTGATATTGGTGCAGAGGTAATGCCAGATTATGTAGGAACAGAAAAGCAAGTTTTTTCAAGATTATATTTAGTGTGTAATACAAAAGAACAATTGGCAGATACATTAAGAGAATATATGGAAAAGGTGTCTGTGCTAGATGAGAATGGTGCAGAGATGCTTTTACATGGATTTGACGTAGATGAAGCATTGGAGTTGAAATAATATGAATGATAAAATGCTTGAAGGGAAGGTAATTGTCATATCGGGTGGAACCAAAGGAGTAGGACGAGCTGCGGCAGAGGCATTCGGTAAAGCTGGTGCAAAAGTGGTGATTGGCGGGCGAGATAAAGCCGCTGCAATGAAAGCTTTGCATATCATAAAGACGTTTGGTGGCGACGGGATTTTTGTAGCAACGAATTTGGAAGATGTAAATGACTGTAAAAAACTCTTTGATGAAGCAGTAAAAACATATGGCAAGATAGATGGTTTTTTCAATTATGCAGGAGTGACACCAGTGTCACCGTTGGATACATGTGATGAGAGTACATTCGATTATGTAATGGATGTGAATTTTAAGGCAGCGTTTTTCTGTTGTCAGCATGCCATTAATTATATGAGAGAAAATGGTGGTGGTTCGATTGTGTTGACAGGTTCAGCACATGCTTGGGGCGGACAAAAAGATAGAGCTGCATATGCATGTTCAAAAGGAGTGCTTTTGACTCTTATGGAGCATATTGCACATAATTATGCATCTGAGCAAATTCGTTGTAATTATTTGACGTTGGGTTGGACGCCAACAGAAGGAGAGGTTTCCTTAAGAAATTCTCAAGGAGAAACGGAAGCAGAACTCAGAAAGCGTGCGGCAGAAATACTCCCTATGGGGCGTATGCTTGAGAGAGCAGATTATACAGATGCTCTTGTATATCTTATGTCTGACTCATCTAAGATGATGACAGGAAGTAATTTTAGAATTACTGCAGGAGAATATATATAAATCTAAGTATAAGTTGGAGATATTATGACAGAGTGTGAAAGAATTATAAGAGAAAAACTTTTACCAGTTGAATTTTTTAAAGAAGAATATATCGATGGATTTTGGGTAGATGAGAAAAGAAAGAAAATATGGGCAGTTGCACTTGATTTATTACTTGAATTTGATCGCGTCTGCAAAAAGCATAATTTGAGATACTATGTAATGTATGGTTCGTTGCTAGGTGTTATAAGACATGAGGGAGGTTTTATTCCTTGGGATGATGATATGGATGTTTGCATGCCACGAGAGGATTATGAAAAAATGTTGGCATTAACAGGAGAATTCAATTTTCCGTATTTTTTGCAAACACCTTATAACGACGAGGGATATTGCGCGACTTGGATAAAACTAAGAAACTGTAACACTTCAGCCATCAGTTATGCTTTTCGATATGAAAAGTTTAATTTGGGAATAGGACTAGATATCTATCCGTTAGATAAATGTGTAAAAGAAGGGTATGAAGACCGTTATGAAGAAATTAAAAAGATTGCATTACAATGTTCTGGTTTTATGAGACGTTCAAATCCATCTCCTAGTGAAGAAGATAAAAAAAGAATGGATATGTGCAAAGAAGAAAGCGCAATTTGTTTGTATGAGAAAATACAAAAAATTGCTAGACAATTTGAAAATATTAAAACAGAATATATGGCGCTTGCTGTTTTGACTATTTATGAGGCACCAAGGTTTTTATACAGAGCGGAAGATTTTGAGGAAATAGAGTATCGTGAAATATGTGGATATAAATTTCCTATTCCTAAAAACTATGATAATATTTTAAGAACCACATATGGAAACTATATGGAGTTTCCACCGGAAGAAGAGAGAGGAAAGTGGCATGGACGAACAGTCATTGAGCCAGATGTTCCATATAAAGAACTTTTAGAAAGGATTCTTCCGTACTAAATCTAAGATAAAAATAAATACAGGAGCATAAGATGGTAAAACAAAGATATGATTTTGTCGCAAGTGAAAAATTTAGTAAAGAAGATGTAAAAAGGGTGCAAGAAACACTACTGTCAATGGCTAAAATTGTGCTCGGAATATTAGAGCTTCATGAGATAAAATATATGATGGCATATGGCACATTATTGGGTGCAGTCAGACACAAAGGTTTTATTCCTTGGGATGATGATTTTGATATATTTATATTTGAGGAGGATTATGAAAAAGCTCTGTATTGGTTAAGAAAAGAGCTTCCAAGTAGTTTGATTGTTCATGATGAAAAAACAGATGAGATATATTGGCCATATTGGTCAAGAGTACGTGACCTAAATACGGAAATAGTTTTAGAAAATGTTTACACAGATGACAAGCATTATAAATATAGAGGGCTTAGTTTAGATATGTATAAACTAAAAAAGTGTCTAAAGAAAGAAGCTGATTTAAGTATATACAAAGAAAATATACTATTTTATCAAAAAAAATTTGAACGCGGGTTTATTAGCAAAGAGGTGTTTGAAATTAAAACAAATGAAGTGGCTACGAAGATTCAAAAAGAGGAAGAGACGATTGCTAATAACGATAACAAAGAAGAGATGTATTACTTTGTGGCCTATAATACTAAAATTGAAATAGATAATATTTTTCCATTAAGGAAGTACAAATTTGAAAATGAAGAATTTTATGGACCAAATGATGCAGCGCCAATTCTGACTCAGGTATATGGTGACTATATGGAAGTTCCACCATTGGAGAAGAGGGTGCCACATGCATCATATGTAAAGTTTTTAACGGAAAATATGCAGGGAGAGTAATCATGGATGTAATACAAACAACTGGTGGAGTATTTACCAGTGAAGATAGAAAATGCATCATACGAAACATATGTGATGTATTCAAATGTAAAATAGAAGATGTTAAGGATTTAGAGCCGCTCCAAGAAGGGCTTTCAAATATAGTTTTTTCATTTTACGTACGCGACCAAAAATATGTATACCGACATCCAGGATTAGGTTCGGAGGAGCTGGTAAACAGAGCTAGAGAAGCAATATTACAGAGTGCAGCGGAAGATGCTGGGGCGGATAAGACGGTTATCGCGATAGATGCTAAAGAGGGCTGGAGAATAGCGAAGTATATTGAACATATTTCTTTTGATTATAATAATCCAGAGCATATGAATAGAGCGATGGAGTTATTAAAGAAATTACATGGTAAGCAAAGTAAGGTTCGCTGTGCATTCGATGTAATTGAGAAAGCAGAGCGTTTAAAGGCAAATATTCCGGTAGAGGACTATGGAAAGTTTGAAACATTTGAAACGATAAAGAGTTACGTGTATAAGTTAGATGAATTTATGAAAACAGATGCAATATGCAAGTGTAATATCCATGGCGATGCACGTGATGACAATTTTCTTATTAATGATAAGGAATTACATTTGGTAGATTGGGAGTGGGCAAGGTACGGTGATCATGCATATGATATTGCGTCCTATATATGTGGAGGCGACCATACAGATGCCGATGTAGAAAATATACTTTTAGCATATTATGGAAAAGAATTAAACGAGGAAAGAAGAAGACATTTATATGCTTGCTTGACATTAAATGGCTGGCTGTATTTACATTGGACGATGTTAAAAGAGTCTAAAGGGCAGAAAGTTGGAATCCTTAAAGAGAGATGGCAGCGCTACGCAATTTATTATGGAAAAAAAGCCATAAAAATGTATGAGGAGAGAAAATAAATGAATATAGCAGTGATTACGGCTGGCGGAATGGGCGAGAGGTTTGGCGCAAATATTCCTAAACAGTTTCTTAAGGTTTTAGACAAGCCAGTTTTAGCATATACATTAGAAGCATTTGAATCTCATCCAGAAATTGATGCAATAGAGGTAGTATGTGCAAAATTATATATGGACTATGTGGATGAAATAAAAAGAAAATACAATCTGTCTAAAGTGCGGTGGATTGTGGAAAGTGGAGATACTTATTTAGAGTCTGTAGTGAAAGGTGTGCATGGACTGGAGGACAAAATTTCTGATGATGATATTATAATAGTTCATTATGGAGTGTCACCATTTGTATCAGATGAGATTATTTCAGATTCAATAAAAGTTTGTAAACAAAAGGGAAATGCCACATCCGCAATAGATTTTTATATGTTACCTGGCAAAAAAAGCATGACAAATTCGGTATCAGATGAAGGTAACTATGCACAAGGATATTTTAAGAGAAGTGAGATTGCAAATATGGGGTGTCCACATTCTTTCAGATATCGATATGTGAAGAATTTGTTTGATAAAGCCACCGAGACAGGGGCAATGGAAATCACAGAGTCTAATACGGTTGCGTTAATGGCGATTATGAATGAACCAATGTATTTTTCAAAAGGCTCTCAAACAAATATAAAGATTACTACATCGGAAGATTTGGCAATGTTTGAAGGATGGGTTCTTATGAAAGAAAGGCGTGCAAAACTCGGATTTACTGCAGAAGATGTTTTAGAGTAGTTAGTGAGTGTAGCATAAGATATTAGATGTAAAATAGACACGACAATAAATGGTATGGTAGAGAAAATGCCAATATTTGATAATTTTATTAGGTGGCTCTTTGAGAATATTCTATTGTTGTAGGGGCATGTCTAATGACATGCCTATATTTATGTTTAAAAATACGTATAAACGGTATTTACATTCCCACATTTCTATGCCATAATATACTTAGCATTGAGGTTCCTTTCGAAAGAAATGAGTATATGAATATAGAAACTAAGACAAATAAAAAATACAAAGACTCCATTTTCCGCAGACTCTTCGGAGAAAACAGAGAGAATGCGTTGAGTTTATACAACGCGCTAAATGGTACGTCCTACACAACCGCAGGTGATTTAGATGCAGCAATAGATCAAGCCGTCAAGGAATGCATTGAGGAGAATGTGTTAAAGGAGTTTCTGGAAAAACAAAGAAGGGAGGCAATCAACGTGTGTTTAACAGAATTTGATGAAGAGAAATTTGAGAATATGTTAAAGGAAGAAGGTCGTGCAGAAGGCGAACTTGAAATGCTTTTGAAACTAGTGAAGACAAAAGTGTTAGCACTAGAGGTTGCCTTATCCATGACTTCCTTATCAAGGGAAGAGTTTTTAGCGGCATTAGAAAAGTAAATAAGTAAGAATCCTTGTCTTTTTTATGCATTTCCGATATCATATTATTAGGAAAAATTATTTCGAGGTCAGAATATGGTAATCAGTGAAAAAATATTTGAGTTAATGAAAGAAAAAGGAATGAACCAAAAGGAGTTTGCTCTTGCGACAGGGATTTCCCAGAGTACCATCAGCGATTGGAAAACAAAGAGAACCAATCCTGCAGCAGATAAGATTATGGTTATCTGCGACGTGCTTGGAGTAACACCATTGGAGCTTCTTACGAGTGGAGAGCAGTTTAAGGATTATGAGCCAGCGAAAAAAGAGGAAGCGCCATCTACACCAGAGAAACAGGACTTGATAAAACGTATTAAGGCTATGGATGATAGACAGGTGGCTAGAATACTGGCATATATTGATAAGTTAAATTAACGGTTGGCGGCATGTCTTTGACATGCCGTTATATTCAAGAAGAAATACGTATAAACGATGCAAAAGGGGATAAAATGAATTTAGGAATAGAAACAGAAACATTAGAGTTTAAAAAGTCTACAGGTGAATTAAAAGAAGCTATGTATTCAATATGTGCAATTTTGAATAAACATCAACACGGAGAATTATATTTTGGTGTGAAACCCAATGGTACACCGATTGGACAAGATGTGTCAGAGGAGACTTTAAGATTGGTAAGTCACAAGATAGGAGAGACGATAAAACCAGTTATATATCCAGACATTAGAAAGGTAATTCTTGATGGTAAGGAATGTGTGTATGTAAAATTTGAGGGAAATCAAGTTCCATATTTTGCATTTGGAGTGGCAAAAATTCGTGTTGCAGACGAAGATGTTACCATGTCTCCGGAACAAATAACATCTCTAATTTTAAATAGTGGTCGTGAAGGGAATCGTTGGGAAAATCTTGTTTCTAATAAGACGATTCACGATATAGATGAGGAATTACTAAAGCGATATACGGACAAGGCACATGAAGCAGGAAGAATTGCAATTACATATACAGATAAAGCAACGGTCTTAAATCAGTTGGAGCTAACAAGTGGCGAAAATCTACTTAATTCAGGAAAAGCGTTGTTTAGCGATGATTTAATTCAGGACTTGCAGATGGCGATATTTGCCACTACAGAGCGACTAACCTTCAACGACATTCAAAGATACCATGGTCCGGTATTAAAATTGGTGGATATTGCAGAAACATATATTAAGAGCAATATGCATTGGAGAGTGGAATTTAACGGAACGTTGGAGAGAACGGAAATTCCGGAAATCCCGATTGATGCTATTCGAGAGGCATTACTGAATTCCTTTTGCCATAAAGATTATGCTTCTGGAGAAAGTAATGAGGTTGCAATTTACAAAGATAGGATAGAAATATACAATCCGGGAGCATTTCCGGAAGGTTATGATCCACAATACTTTATTGAAAAGCCTTCTCGTCCGATTCGAAGAAATCCTAAGATAGCGAGAACGTTATACTATTCCAAAGATATAGAAAGTTTTGGAACAGGATTAAAACGTATTGCAGAAGTTTGTGATAAGGCCGGTGTAAAATATGAATTTGAAAAATTAAGAGATGGTTTTGTAGTTCGTTTTTATCGTTCTAGTTATCAGGAGGGTACGGGTAAAGTACGGGTAAGTACGGGTAAAGTACGGGTAAATGACCAACCATTAACCGAATCTCAGGAGATGATAGTGAAATATGTATTAGAAAATCAAAGAATCACGAACAGAGAGGCGCGCGACTTATTAGAAATAAAAGATTCTCGAGCATACAAGATATTAAATGAAATGAATCAAAAAGGTATCTTGAAGAAAGAAGGTACATATAGAAATAGTTGTTATAGGATTGCAGAGGATTCGAATGCATATCATGTGGACAATAAGAAAGAATAGAATAATAAAAAACCAAGGAGCGGACATCCTTTTCCGCTCCTTGATTCTTTATGGTAACAGCATAAACTGTTATACACATTATTGTGTTGTGAGATTTCCTCTCACACTATATATCGTATGAAAAGGGGAAAAGCATAATCCCTATTTTGAAATTTATAAATTATTTTTTGTGAGAATCTTGAGGTCGAAAATTTCGTCCTCAAGTTATATCCTGCGTATATTCCTCCCAAAATTCCACATACTTACATCAAAAAACCAAAGGAGCATAAATCATGGTAAAAAGAGATGATGTAAGTCAGGATACAGTAGAACTTTTAAAAGAATGTGATGCTGGTTGTAAGATGGCCATCGATAGCATGGAGCAGATTAGCAAATATGTGACAGACGATCAGTTGAAAACGATTATTCAAAAATACAATGCGGCACATATTAAGATGGAAGAAGATATTCATCGTATGTTAAATAATCTTGGGGAAGAGGATAAAGAACCTAATCCGATTGCGAAGGCATCCTCTTGGTTGCAGTCAGAAGTAAAAATGATGATAAACTGTGACGCAAAACAGGCAGCCCATCTTTTGACAGACGGATGTAACATGGGAGTAAAATCTTTGTGTGAATACAAGAATAGCTATAAAGCTGCGGATGAAAAAAGTGTGGACATGTGCGAAAAACTCTGTGATTTAGAAATGAAGATGACCCACGAATTACAACCATATTTATAGAAGAAAAAAGAAATGAAAAAGAAAAGCTCGAATCAGCTATATTTAGAAACATAAATATAGGAGGTTCGAGCTTTTTATACGCGTTTATCCAACATCATACCGGAGTATACCGAACTGAAATACGGTGCTGTGAAAGTGCGACCAGGATTTTTATAATTTACGATTACTTTGTTTACATAGTTCATTGGGTTAATTGCTATAGCGTCCGCTTTTGCTCCAATGGCTGCCTTAAAATGAGAAAGTTTATGGAACGTATCGTCTGCACAATCTGGCTGAATGGCTTCTTCCAAGATTTTCTTGTCTAATGAAAGAGAACCATTTTCTGCTACGATTAGTCCGATTTCGCCCAAAGATTCTCGTCGACTCTTGGAGATGGAACTCATTTCGTTCAACAGCTTATTGGTATCACCTGTAGCTTCCTTTGTGGTGTTCTCTGCGATATCCAGAATTCCATTAAATGCATTTACCAAAGACATCACGTTATCAGCTACGGCATCTACGTTGTTTTTAAAGCTGATGTGGGCAGGCTGTCCTTCAGATGAAACTTGATTTAAAGTAATATCAAAAGTGTCCTCGATGGTAAAAGAATTTGAGGATGAAGACAGCTGAGCTCCGTTAAATAAGAAGACAGAGTTTTCTGCTTCTTTGGAAACGTGGTGGATTCCCAATAAATCCATAGCTCGGATGGAGTCTGCGTTTGCTCCAGGTGCAATATCAAATATGTGGTCGTTTTCTTCTGCACGTCCTGTTTGACGTGAGGTCAAGGTTAAAGCACTAGTATCTGCTCCACCTGTTGCAATGGTGCCATGTTTTATGGTGGCAGATATGCCAAGAGAAGAGCGGTTTACCAAACCTGCTAGCTTCTTCATAACGTCTAAGTTAGATTCGCCTTGGTGTACGCTAAACTGGAATTCATAAGTAGCATTGTTTGTGCTAAGGTCGAAGGAATAAGAGCCTGGAATAAGAGAGAGGCTATCATTCTTTAAATAATTACCTATATTTACCTGTGGAGAAGAAAGTTGTTTTACTTCGATATCAAATCCTGTGATACGAGAATCTTCGGTTCCGTCTCCTACATATTTTACGCCAACAGATGCTTCATCGCTGGATACGGCTACTTTCTTTTGGAAAGAGTCGTTGAAATCTCCATAGCTATCAGACAAGGAAGCAACCACGTTCTGAATTGCTTTCGCATTTTCTTTGATGTCAATGGCATACTTCGCCACTGCGTCATCATTCGAGAGCTTGTACAGAGGAGATTCTTTATTTGTTTTTACCATGGAGTTGTAAATTTTACGCAGATCATTTCGTTTGTGCGAGTCGAAACGCGTAGGACGATTGTTGCTATATGTAGATAAATAATAAGCGTAGGCATCAATCTTTGCCACAGAAACCCCTCCTTTCTTCCTTGAACGTAACGCAATCCATTGCGATAGGGCATAGAAATGCAATTTTTATATCTATATTATAAACCCATATATTTCCACTCGCAACAACTATTTAATAAGAAGAAACACTTGCAAAGCACAAGATTTAGTGGTAAATTACTTGTGCGGAACTAGTTTTAAAAAAGGTGTTGACGCAGAAAAACGATTGTGCTATATTAAGTAGGCTTAGAAATAGGTCTTTTTTTTATGCCCTTTTTTAGGGCGGTAACAAATCAATGAATTTTAAACGGAGGTGGAAGTTGTGCGTACAAGAATTACATTAGCATGTACAGAGTGCAAGCGTCGTAATTACAATACGACAAAAGACAAAAAGACTCATCCGGACAGAATGGAAACCAAAAAGTATTGTAGATTCTGCAAGACTCATACAATGCATAAGGAAACAAAATAGTCTAGGTAGAGCGAAGGAGTAGAATATGGGACAAACTGAAAAAACTCCAAAACAGAGCTGGTTCTCTGGCCTCAAACAGGAATTCAAGAAAATTACCTGGCCAGATCGTAAATCAGTTGGCAAACAGACTATCGCAGTAGTATCTGTTTCAATCGTAGTTGGGCTTATCATCGCAATCATGGACTGGGTTATCCAGTACGGCGTAGATTTCCTTGTAACTTTTAAGTTTTAACGGAGGCAGAGTGAATTTATGGCAGAAGCAAGCTGGTATGTAGTTCATACCTATTCAGGTTATGAAAACAAAGTCAAGGCAAACATTGACAAAACAATTGAAAACAGACATCTTGAAGACCAGATCTTAGAAGTACGTGTTCCTATGGAAGATGTAGTTGAAGTTAAGAATGGTGTTAAGAAACAAGTTTCTAAAAAGATGTTCCCAGGCTATGTTCTTATTCATATGATTATGAATGATGATACATGGTATGTGGTAAGAAATACCAGAGGTGTTACTGGATTCGTTGGTCCAGGAAGCAAGCCTGTACCACTCACAGATCTCGAAATGAGAAACTTAGGTATCAAGTCAGAAAACGTAGTGGTTGACTTCGAAGAAGGCGATATGATTGTTGTTATCGGCGGTGTTTGGAAAGACACTTGTGGCGTGATTACAGCAATGAACCACAACAAACAGACAGTTACTATTAACGTAGAACTGTTCGGTCGCGAAACACCGGTTGAAGTAAGTTTCGCAGATGTTAAAAAAATGAACTAAAGGAGGCAATTCCAAATGGCAAAGAAAGTTGAAGGATACATTAAATTGCAGATTCCTGCTGGTAAAGCAACTCCAGCACCACCAGTTGGTCCAGCACTTGGTCAGCACGGTGTAAATATCGTTGAATTTACAAAGCAGTTTAATGCAAGAACAGCAGATCAGGGAGACTTAATCATCCCTGTAGTTATTACTGTATATGCAGATAGAAGTTTTAGCTTCATTACTAAAACACCACCTGCTCCAGTATTAATTAAGAAAGCTTGCAACATCAAATCTGGTTCTGGTGTACCAAACAAGAACAAAGTTGCAAAAATCACAAAAGCTCAGGTTCAGGAAATCGCTGAACTTAAAATGCCTGACTTAAATGCAGCTTCATTAGAAGCAGCTATGAGCATGATCGCTGGTACAGCTAGATCAATGGGCGTTGAAGTTGTAGATTAATTTACTACATTATTTATTGTAACAATTAGTGGGAGGGACCTCTCCCGATAAAACCACAGGAGGTTAAATTTCATGAAAAGAGGAAAGAAATATCAGGAAGCTGTAAAAGCATTTGATAAAGCACAGCAGTACGATGTTACTGAAGCTATCGAAATCGTAAAGAAAAATGCTACAGCGAAATTTGACGAAACAATCGAACTTCATATCAGAACAGGTTGTGATGGTCGTCATGCAGAACAGCAGATCCGTGGTGCGGTAGTATTACCACACGGTACAGGTAAAACTGTTAAAGTTTTAGTATTCGCTAAGGGTGCTAAA
>JAZPYQ010000054.1:0-13394 GCA_045544235.1 Agathobacter sp.
GAATGTGTTTTAGACACCCACGAACATACTGTCGCGGATTGCTCGAACCTTTGAAAGACATAAATAATAGACAACATCAGAGAGCTCTTTTGCTGGAAATACGAACATTTTTCTATATTAACGACGAAGTAGTATAGAGCATTCGTTTGCTAAAAAGAACAACTAAAAAGGGGCCATCGAAAGTGATAGCCCCTTATGGTTGTTTAGAATTGTACGCGTGGCGCCGCCTGCGCCTCGTCGGCTGCGTCAAAAAACTCCTCCGCCTTGAAGCCAAAAATGCTAGCTACGATGTTGGCTGGGAACATCTGGAGTTTGGTATTGTAGATGGTAACTGCGTCGTTGTAGAACTGTCTTGAGAACGCCACTTTATCTTCTGTTTCGCCGAGATCTTCCTGAAGATTAAGGAAATTCTCATTTGATTTTAACTCTGGATAATTTTCTGCAACTGCAAAAAGTGTTTTTAAAGTAGCAGAAAGCTGATTTTCCATAGCCATTTTTTCCCCGTTGGAAGAAGCATTCATATATCCACTTCTACTTGCAGTTACATTTTCCAATAATTCTTTTTCGTGTTCTGCAAAGCCCTTTACTGTTTCCACCAAATTTGGTATCAAATCAAATCTTCTCTGCAACTGTGTATCAATCTGTGCAAAAGCATTCTGCACCTTGTTTCTAAGCTGTACTAAGCTATTGTATGTAGTAATTGTATAAATAGCAACGATTGCTATAATAATTCCACCGATAATCCATTCCATATCTGTATCCTCCTTTTTGATAATGGCATTGTAACACCAATCCTATTTTTACGCAATTCCCTACGGTTAATCCACAAAAATGTTCTTAGATTGGAAAGTCGAAACATCTATGCCTGTAGCTTTAGCTACTTCTTCTTTAGAAAAGGTTTTATACAACGTCTTTGATATATATTTTTCTGCAAGTTTAACGATATATGAATAGTCTGGAATATCATCTGGGAAATAGATACCGCCCTTTTCTTTATTTTTTAACATCCAACAAAGAGCTGCTAATGCAGACATTGCTACTGGAGTAATGGTTGGTGTTTGCCAGTAACAGGTCTTTTTGTCCTTGTTTAAAAATGAGGTCTCTACTCGGTTTCCCACCCAAACCGGGTCAAAATGTTCTCCAATTAAAAGAACACCTACATACTCTGTTCCCGAAGCAATTTTTTCTTGGTAAAGAATCTCATAGTTATTTGGATACTCATATCCACGGACAATGGTTCTTCCATTTTCATTTTCACAATCTTGTGGTTTGTTTTCGTCTGGATTTGGATAGTCATTTACCTTTGCATTTTTCAAGTATTTTGTAGCGTATTTGCAAGGTGAGTATAAAAACATAACCGTTGGTCTATAGACCACCTGCTCCCCATTTCTTACTTCTAGACTTTTAGCAATTGTAATGGTTTCTTCGTGAGGAACCAAATATCCCTCAAAATTTCCCAATGGATAATAGGTGCGACACTGTTTCTCCGCAGCTATTTTCTTAAATTCCAAAAAACCTTTTTCTACTTCGTAGAAATTGCATTCTTCCACAAAATCAACTTTTTCATGAGTTCCTACATTAAAGGTTGCTTCACTAAGCATCTCAAACCAAAAGGAATCCGTGCACCAAGGACTTATCAAAAGTTCTTCTTGATACTCTCCTTTTATTTCCTGTAAATCTATATCATTCACATGAATCATTCGAAGTCCAAGATAACAAGCGGCTTCGTTGAATTTTCCTGCATTTAAAAGTTGTTTCAACTGTTTATCTTTCTTCTTCTGCGTACGGAATATGTATTCTATTGCAGCTTTCACAAAATGAGAAACTAGCCCTGGATTGTTTCCATGCTGTAAAACGATTGGATATCGATTGGTTTCACTGCTCTTTGCATATTTTTCCTTTATAGCATTTTTCTTTTCATTTTCTTCAAAAATGCTATACCAGTTGTCTGTCCAATCTGTCTCACCAGTATTTAAGTACATTATGTTTCTTTGAGCACACCATTCACATATATCCCTTGTACCAACAGTATCTGCAAAATCAATGAGCAAATCACCTTCGTCCAAATATGGTTCAAAAACCTGCTGAAAATTGTCTCTAGTAACTTCTGCTACAATAAAATTGGAAACCATACCTCCTAGATTTACAAAGGCATTAAATTCAAAGGCATCTCTTGTAATGACAACGTATTTTGTTTCATCAAACTGAATCTCTTTTTCTATTTTTTCATAAAAACTTTTTCCCACAGCGCCAAATCCAAATTGGACGATTCTGCCTTCAAATTTTATCAATTTTCCTTACTCCTTAATTTCTCTTTCCATGATTCCTTTGGAATAATAACTTTCTTTGGATGCTCATATCCATTTGTAAAATAAATTTCAACACTTTTTCTTTGATAATCATATAGTAATTTTTTCAAATCTCTAGAAATAGAAGTTCCAATTACAATAATTTTTTCAATACCATTATTTCTAAAATAATTTCCTGATGGTAAATCTTGTGGATACACATCCCAACTATTATCAAATACCGACTCTGTCAATTTAAAGCGACTTAACCTACCTGAATCCACCAAAAATGCTGGAGAAGCATCCTCTTTAAGCGTCATTTCTTCTAAGGCTTTCGCCCCCCATTGTAATCCAATTCCTACAGACTGATTGTCTGTAGTAGCTCTCGCCCCCCGCTGCTCTATGGTTCCATTATAAATTGGAATTGGGCGATAACCTATTTTTGCCAAAGCCAAGCCTGCTTTTACACTCTCTACATCTGGCAAATCTACAAGGATTGCCGCATTCTTTTCATATTCTTCAATCCCACATAACACCGGAATCGTTAAATCTGATACTTCATATGCTTTTGTCTGAGTTTTTAATTCTACAAATGGTACTGGACGAACCCAATCCACCCACTTTTTATCTGCAGGCGCCCAAATTTTGTATACTTCTCTTCCACGAATTCTCTTATTTATTTTATGTGTCTCTAGAGTAGGAAAAGAGGAATCTGTTTTGTTTTCTATATTCTGCATCCCAACAGACTCAATCAACACAGGAATATCTGCAGCATTGGAATCCACACGAGGTGTATCACTAATTCTTGCATAAAATCCGGCATGTTTTCCATCCACTGTATATGAGCCTAAACATACATGATATTCTCGCCCATTTTCTCCCAATAGTGCTTTACTCTCAAATCGTTTCTGTGCAATGTATTTTTTCGGATGTTGTCTTACATCCTTTAAAATCTTTTCATATTCTTCTTTTTCACAGGCTTCTTTTATAGAAATATTTTCTCCAACACGTCCATAAACAGGTTTATAAATATAGCCTTCCTTATCCTTTACATCTTTGATTTCCAATGTATCTGGAAGCAACGCTCTCCATGTAGACATACTTATCCCATTTTTTTCCAGTACGTCCCATACAAAAGGAAAACGTTTCGTCTGGGCAAAAATAGCCACAGGATGATTACAGCAAAGTGTCGTTGTGTTAAAATAACCCTGCCAATTTTTCGTTTTCATTTCCGTTAACCATTCCAATGGTGTAAAGCGAACGATTGCATCTACAGGGCCTTCATTTCCATCTAATAGACTATATGCTTTTGTCCCCTCGAATCGCAAATGATCCGCCGCCATATATATAACAGAAAAGCCTTTTTGTTCTAGCTGTTCTCCAAGGAACTGCATCACCTGTCGATCATCACTATAACAAGTGCAATGTACCATGGCGATTCTTCCACCTGATGGTATCTTATTTGCGATAGCTGCGATTAGAACCTCGCTAAAACTTTTGAAGTAATAGTTATCATCATTCAAAATATTCATCGCAGTTTGTGGCATTAGTGACCCTTCCGCAAATCCTCCAGGCACATCGCTATTTACCTCACTGATTGCCCACTTGCCATCTACTGTTGGGTGAAAATCATAACGCATAAGACGAACATGCTTTGTGGCATCATAGTTTTTCATCATCTGCACTTCTTTTTTCAGTTTTTTTGTCAGTTGAAGATTCTGTGCACACTCTAAATGCATATTCAAAAACTCTTCTGCAGCTCTAGTCTCTTTATCTAAGTTTTCTGTCAGTCTTGCTAGCTCCTGATATTCCTCTTCTGTAATCACCAGAGCATACTTTGCAACCGTATTGTGATCTAGAAACTGTGGGTCCCACTTGTAGCAATCAAACATCAGATTCAATCTATATTCTTCATATTTTTCTTCTGGAATTGGTACTAATCTCATGTGTTACACCTTCTTTATTTGTATTCAAATTCGAAGGACGACTTCGAAATATACTATCTATAAACACCTAATTTTGCCATTAACGCTTCCTGTAATACTTTTGATACATTTACTTTTGCTTTTTCCGCCTCTTGATTCAACCAATTAGGAAGTGTTACATTTCTTCGAACTGTTTTATTATCCATCATTCTACGATATGTTAATAAATCTACATCCACAAGAGATATAAAACTTTTTCCATCTTTATAAAAGGTGCTTTTTGAAATATCTATTGCAGACAACTGTGATGGACATATCATTTCTCTTCCCTGATCCTCTGCTTCAATACAACCTATTCCAATGGCATCTCTAGCCATCATAATTGCATCTGCAATACTACCTTTCGTTTTTCCTTCTTCGTTTGCTTCTGTCAAAATTCCCAAGTCAGGAACTTCTATCAATATATTTGTATCAACTTCTGTAAAAATTACTGGATATGTTACTTTCATATAATTAACCTCCAATGTGTATAATCTATTATATAAATTTATATTCCCCATTTTCTCAAAATAGCTTTAGCTAATCTTTCATTTATCTCTCCTTTGCAATTTATTATACACACTATATACACACCAGTCAACTTATTCACTCATAATACACAAACTTGCAATTCATATATACGTATTATTTTCCATATAATAAATCATTAACCATACTATGTCAATGATTTATTATTTTCTATTATTTTGCACTTTCCTTAGAACAACTCTAATGTGCCATTCTTTATGGCTTCTCGTTCCGCCCATTTTACCAATGATGCAGCTATCACCATATATAGCACTCCAATTACAACCTCTCCAGTTAATAATCCTAATACATGATTCCAATCCAAACCTGTCACAATACCTCTTGCAGCCTCTATACTTCTTGTCAAAGGAAGTGCATAGGAAACCATCTGAAAAATTTCAGGTAACTGTGCTACTGGGAAATTAGAGCCTGTAAAAATGAGCAAAATATATTCCATGAGATTTAATATCAAATGCATCTGATGAGATAAAAGACCAAACACCGATAAAACCATTCCAAATCCCATGGCAGAAAACATAGCTACAAAGAAACACAATAAAATATCCCCCAAAGGAATCCCATTCAAAGGAATGTTAAACACCATACATCCTACTGCAAATCCCACAAAAGTAGTTCCAAAACTTACCACCCCTGAGAAAAATCCTTTTTGTAGCACAATCTCTAATTTTGATGTTTTCCCAACCATAATGGAACGAATTCTTCCGTAGGCCCTTTCTGCACGAAAACTGCTGCCCAACGAAAATATACATATATTAGTACAGAGCAGAAATGCATTTCCGATTACCCAATCTGTTAAATTTGTGGTATCAAATGCATAACCTGCCAAAACACAATGAAACATCAACGTCAAAAATGGATATGCTGTTTCCATCAAAAGAAATTCTTCTAAATTAAAGGCCGCTCTTTGCCCTTTAAAATTTAACCATGCCATATGTAAAAAATGCATACTAACTCACCTCCAATGTTGCACGAATACGAATTCGTTTATCCATCCAATAATACAAACCTACTGTGAAAACAACTAATACCACCAGTTCCACAACTAACATACCAAAACACTGTACATATTCCGCTAGCACAACCTCACCTACACTCATACGAAGCATTCTTACCGCCCAAGTAGGTGCTAAAGCATTGGAAATCCCCTGTGCCCAAACTGGCAATATTTCTGTCGGAAAGGTAAATCCACAGATAAATACCAATGGAATTTCTATCAAATTCATATACAATTCTGTTTTACGCGACAACATCATAATATATGCAAAACATAAGGACACTACCAAAAAGCAAATTACCATCATAAGCATAGATAAGCAGAAAATTCCTATATTTTTAATAAACAACCAGTGACCTGAAATCACTCCAGCAGTCACATAGGAAAGAACAAAGGTAAGCAATGACATCACCGTATTTCCAAGTATCTTCCCAAAAATAATGAATCCAAAGCCGCCCGGTGCCACATAGATAAGTGGTAAGGTTCCTGACCATCTCTCGCGATTAATATCTCCTACTGATGAAAAACAAATGCAACCCCATATTCCCATTAAACCAGCACCTAAAACTACATAATTTAAAAATGCATCCATCCCTTTTCCAAGGAACATTTCATATAAAAATATAGTGTTGACGATTGGATTACAGATGAGACAAAATCGAAACATCGGGCGGGCAAAGGACTGTTTCATCTGCAGTTGCATCGTAGAAACAATGATTTGTAAATAAGCACTTATATTCTTCATCTTATTTTCCCTCTCCCTCGAAATCTTCTTTTCCATGCATCAATGCTAAAAATGCTTGTTCTAAGGTACTGTCTGTTCCTTTTGGTCCAAAATTTTTCTTTAGATTTTCAGGTGTATCCATTGCAATCAATTTTCCCTTGTTGATAATTGCAATATGATCACAAAGCTCATCTGCCTCCTGCATATAGTGAGTCGTGAGCAATACCGTTCTACCATCCGCTTTTAATTTACGGATAATATCACGAAGCATATTAGCTCCCACTGGATCGAGTCCCACTGTTGGCTCATCCATAAATACAATTTTCGGATTATTTATCAGCCCCCTAGCTATTTGAAGACGCTGTATCATCCCCTTAGAATATGTTTCTACTAATCGATCAGCTGCATCCTCCAATTCTACCAACTTTAAAAGTTCCTCTGTTCTTCTCTTTGCTTCCTTTCCTTTAATTTTGTAAAGCCCAGCAAAATACAACAAATTATCTCTCGCAGAAAGTCTTCGATATACGCCCATTTCACCGCCAAATACAAAATTAATATCTTCACGAATTTCGTTAGCTTCTTTATATGTATCATATCCCAACACCTTACATTCGCCATCCGTTGGTGCAAGAAGTGTAATCAACATCTTTATCGTAGTGGTTTTTCCTGCTCCATTTTCACCCAGCAGACCAAATATTTCCCCTTCTTTCACCGAAAAATTAATATCATCTACAGCCATAAGTTTACTTTTCTTTCGAAGAAACCATCCTTTTGTCGTAATGTATTCTCTCTTTAACCCTTTTACTTCTATAACATTCTCCATACGTACCTCCTATCAAACCTAATGTTAGATGCAACACATTCCATGTGTATCTAATTCGATACATATCGAATATTAGCAGATAAATTATCATTGGTCAACTGAAAAGAGTAATAACATTTCCAAATTCAAAAAATCCGCCACATCTGTGACGGATTTTTTACTAGAGAAAAGTCTTCTCTAATGTTTCTATACAATTTTTCATACAATGAGTATTAATACTATAATACTTAGTATTTCCTGCAGGTTCTTCATGCACCAAACCACTACTTTTCAAATTTGTCATATGATGAGATACCGTAGAAGTTGCCAGTTTCATCTGCTCTGCAATCTCAATTCCATTCATACTTCCATGCTCTTTTAAAAGTATCAAAATCTTATATCTGGTCTTATCCGACATCATTCTCAGCGCATCTGAAATCATGGTATTATCCTGCTGTCCCAAGCGAATCGCATCAAAAATCATAATTTGATTCTTGTCGAACCAGCGACAACATCTTATTGGCATAAAGATTGATGGCATAAAATAAAAATTCTCAAATGGTCCACGATTATGAAAGGTTTTTCCCATAAGATTTTCCGAGTAAACCAAAGGGGTTTCCTTTTCCATAGCTTCTATCATTTTCATTTTCCATGTCTCAATATCTCTTTTATATCCATTCAGATATTTTTCTGCATCTTCTGTGCGAAGCTCACATACAAACGCCTGCAAACTATCCATAAGCCAATCTGTCTTTTGGAACAAAACTTCTACCACAAAATAGCTTTTAAATTCTTCCTTATTTTTCTGATAAAACTTTACCTGCTCCTTTTCAGACGTAAGTGCTTTTTCTACATCTTCTATTGGAACCTGTAATAACTGACTCAAAAATTCTGCTTTCGTAAAACTTTCTACATGTTTAAAATATCCTTCAATAGAGAACTTCTCGACACTACAACTCAATAAGAATTCAAACCATTCCATACTGTACATTTCATCCATGTTTCCGAAAAACTCGAACAGTAATGGATATCTTTCTTTTTTCTGTTCTACAAAAGCATCATCATATACTTCACGAACCTTTGGATTAACACCGAAGCCACATAACAATTCCATCGCAGCCAACAGAAACTCTATTTCTTTTTCATATAAAAAATAAGCATTTTCACTCAATTTTTCCTGCATATGATTACCTCACCAAGTGCTCATATTATAGCTTATTTGAGAGATAATAGCAATAATCCCCTATGAATCCAACATTGTATTTACCAATTTTTGTACTTCCGCATAACGAGTGCCTAAAACAAGTTTACGCACATCACCATTTCCGTATTTTCCCTGTATAGTTTCAGTAGCTAATATATTTGCTTTAGAAAATGCAATATGGTTAATCACGTCCATCACTTCTTTGTAACGGTTCCCTAATGCACTCTTTCGAGCATCACCGTTACCATGTTTCCCTTGCATAACCTCAGCAACTACCTCTAAGGTTGAACCAGTTGGTATATTTTTTCCTGCATATTTATTCCACGCAACTTCATCCATATATGCAATGTTTAGGTCTAAATTGCCATCATATCCATCTAATCTACCTACAGAAGAATATTGGAAAATAATCGGACCTCTCCACGCACCATATCCTTTTTCATCGGTCCATGGATTTTCCTGATATTCCGTTGTGCTATTGTCACCATATTGTGCCACCCACAAACCATGATTTGGAGCTATTTCACTCCAATCGAACTGTTCACATACCGATTTGCTCATATATATCAAAGCTCGAATCGACGTTTTCTCATATACACGATCCAAAAATTGTTTCGCATAAGCTGGACCCTGACTCCATGCAGCGTTATCACCAGATTCCCAATCCAACACTAAAATAGCTTCTCCAATAAAATCCTGAATAGTATCAAGAAAAAAATCTGCTTCGGCTACTGCACCATCACCTGATGCATAATGATATATCCCCATAAGCTTTCCTGCATTTTTTGCCTGCTGGTACTGTCTTGCAAAGTCAGGAGACACATATTGTGTCCCCTGTGTTGCTTTCATTATCACAAACTCGTAGTCTACTGCATCAAGGTCAATCCCCATTTGCCAATCACTTATGTCAATACCTCTCATACTCATAACTACATCTCCTATTCAAATTACTGAATCTGTGTAATTACAAGATGCGCAGAAACTGGTCTAGTACCACCCGCAAGAGGTGTAATAGTAAGTGCTGCTGCATTTCCTGCAGGGTTGCGAACTGTAAGAATAGAGTTTACCACAGTTGTTGTTACAATCGCCATACCCACGATTTGAGAAGCTCCTGTCGCACGACCTACCACTGTATATGGCAAATCAGCTCCATTTAATGTCAGCATCAGCTGACCAGCTTCATCCACACTTACTTCAAACAGTACTTGGTATGAACCAATTTCTGCTAAGTTAAAGGTGCTGGCACTAGTACGTGTAATATTTGTACTACCAATTGGACCATTTTCAGGAAAGCTTACATCTGTACCAGGTGCAACTACTGCTGCATTGTCTGGTGGAATCAATGCATAAAAATCTGCAAATCCAAGTACTCCACCTGCTGGCCCCGCTGGACCTGTTGCTCCTACTGGCCCCTGTGGACCTGTTGGACCTACTGGACCTTGTGCCCCTGTTGCTCCTGCTGGGCCTGTTGCTCCTACTGGGCCTGCTGGACCTACTGCACCCGTTGCTCCCACTGGACCCTGTTCCCCTGCTGGGCCTTGTGGACCTGCTGGGCCTTCTGGACCTGCTGGACCTACTGCGCCTGCTGGACCTGCTGGACCCACTGGACCGATTGGACCCGCTGGACCTACTGGGCCTACTGCACCTGTTGGACCTGCTGGACCTGCTGGACCCGCTGGGCCTTCTGGGCCTGCTGGGCCTACTGGACCTGCTGGACCTGCTGCGCCAGCTGGACCCGCTGGGCCTGCTGGACCTACTGGGCCTTCTGGACCCGCTGGACCTACTGCGCCTACTGCGCCTGCTACACCTGCTGGACCCACTGGACCCTCTGGACCTACTGGCCCCTGTGGACCTGCTGGACCTTCTGGACCCGCTGGACCCGCTGGACCTACCGTACCTGCTGGACCTGCCGGACCTTGTGGACCGATTGGGCCGATTGGACCTGGAGCGCCCGCTGGACCTGTTGCTCCCACTGGACCTTGTGGACCTGTTGGACCTTCTGGACCTTCTGGACCTACTGGACCCTGTGGACCCTCTGGGCCTGCTGGGCCAATTGGACCCTGTGGACCTGCCTGCCCCTGTGGCCCCATTGGCCCCTGTGGTCCTATTTGACCTGGAGGGCAATTCATGCAATCATAACAGTCATTTCCACGATTATTACAACAGTTTCTTTGATTCATTCTGTCTTGTTCATCGTTATAGTTATTACGATTATTATTAAAGAAATTTGATCTATTCATCGATACTCCTTACATATTATTTCTTCAGTTCATAATATGCCTTTCTACGATAAGATGACACAAGATAAGTCTTCTTTCATTCATAATTTTACGTATAAAAGAAATACTATCAATAAATCAGAAAGGAGCGTCTCATGTGCACAGCAATTACTTTAACCACCAAAGACCATTATTTTGGAAGAAATCTTGATTTGGAATATTCTTACATTGAAACCATTGCTATTACTCCCCGTAATTTTCCATTTAATTTTCGTCAAAAGGATACTCTTTTTCAACACTATTCCATGATTGGGACCGCATTTATACAAAACAACTTCCCTCTCTACTATGATGCCACCAATGAAAAGGGGCTCAGCATGGCAGGCTTAAATTTCCCAGAAAATGCGTACTACTTCCCATCTGATAAAGAAAAAGATAATATTACCCCTTTTGAGTTTATTCCTTGGATACTGGCTCAATGTTCTACTATCTCCGAAGCAAAAAAAATATTATCTAATCTCAATTTGTTGGATGAACCATTTAGCAATGAGTTGCCACTGTCTCCTCTTCACTGGATGATTGCAGACAAACATTCTTCGATTGTTGTGGAATCCACAAAAGAGGGACTGCATATTTACGATAATCCTGTTGGTGTTTTAACGAATAATCCTCCTTTCGAAATACAATTATTTCACTTAAACAATTACATGAACTTATCCAATGACCCGCCAGAGAATCATTTCTCTGAAAATCTGGATTTGAAAAAGTATAGTAATGGCATGGGGGCAATGGGCCTTCCCGGAGATTGGTCCTCACAATCCCGTTTTGTTCGAGCATCTTTTGCCAAAATGAATTCAAAATGTCGTACTTCTGAAGAGGAAAGCGTCAACCAGTTTTTTCATCTTTTAGGTTCTGTAGAATTTCCCAGAGGTTGTGTTGAAATGAAAAAAGACGTGTATGAAATCACTGTTTACTCTAGCTGTTGCAACACAGATAAAGGAATTTATTATTATAAGACTTATGAGAATCATCAAATATCAAAAGTGGATATGTATCAGGAAGACCTTGATTCCAAAGAACTTGTCTGCTATCCAATGATAAAAGAACCTTCTTTCTCTCTTCAAAACTAAAAACAAACACCCTTCCTTGTAAATGTTTCTTTACTAAGAAGGGTGCTCTTTTTATCTATTTGATTAACTATACCATCTCATCTGCCAATGTGTTCAGTTCTTTCTTATTACATTCATTCATAACTGAATAAATCGTTACCATCGGTTCCACAATCTCAATTGCCTTCATATTTTCCAATATCTCACGAATCGAGCGTCCTGCTGAAGGTGACCATGTTCCGTTTTCTACGATAGCTACTTTTCGTTTCTGATATCCTTTGCTCTGTAAACGATTCAAAAAATCCTTGATTTGTGGAAACACGCCTGCATCATAACTTGCAGCTACCAAAATCATACGATCATAACGAAAAGCATCTTCAATGACTTCTGCCATATCGTCTCGTGCCATATCACGAAGCACTACTTCTTCAAATCCTTTTTCTTTCAATAACAGTGCTAGATATTCTGCTGCATTTCTAGAATTTCCATGAAAAGAACCATAGGCAATCAACACTCCGCTAGTCTCTGGTTCATAACGACTCCAAGTATCATATAAATTTAAATATGCATCCAAGGGCGCAGACAGCATCGGTCCATGAGCTGGACAAATCATTTGAATATTTAAATTTCTTATTTTACTCAATAATGCCTGCACTGCAATACCATATTTCCCTACGATATTGAAATAATATCTTCTCGCTTCACATGCCCAATCTTCGTCCTCTGTCAATTTTAATGCACCGAACTTTCCAAAGGCGTCTGCTGAGAACAAAATACGCTCCGTGTTTTCATAAGTAACCAATACCTCTGGCCAATGTACCATTGCAGCCATATAAAATGTTAGTGTGTGTTCTCCTAAACACAAACTATCTTTTTCTTTTACCACCAGTTTTTTCATAGAACCTACGCCGTCCATAAACTGCGATAAAAATAAAAAGGTCTTCTGATTTCCTACTAATGTAATCTCCGGAAAAGTTTCTAACATCCAAAGAACACCACCTGCATGGTCAGGTTCTAAATGTTGGATAATTAAATAATCTACTTCTCTTCCTTGCAGTTCGTTACAAAGCTTCTCCATCCAGTCTTTTTGCATACGTTCATCTGCAGTATCAATTACTGCTACTTTTTCATCCAAAATCACATAAGAATTATATGAAACACCATCTGGAATAATATATTGGCTTTCAAACAAATCCAATGTGGTATCGTCTACACCGATATACTTTATTTTATCTGCAATTTCAATCTTCATATTTTGCTCCCTCTACTAAAGATATTTCATCATATTGTAGCATGTGCAAAACCTGAAATCATTATGTAAATTATTCCAAAAAATAAGGGGATGTCGCAAAATACATATTTGTGGCATCCCTTTTCTTATACTTTGGAGAATGCCTCGGAGTATATGCATCTGCAGTGCACAACATTAAGAGAAATGCGTAAATTTTCTTGAAACTCCCTTCTGGCTTAAGTTTTGTGTCTTTGCACGCTTTTACCATCTGCTAGTATGTCCGCGTGTAAAAGAAACCTGCTCGTACCTT
>JAZPYQ010000055.1:0-26681 GCA_045544235.1 Agathobacter sp.
TACTTAATGAGCAGCAACTTTAGTTGTTGCGAATTTAGTAACGCGACGTCACCGCTGAGAGCGAGAGCGTGTGTAAAGTCAATATATAGTACGTCTCATTTCGTAGTATTTAGAATATCTAAAATAAAATTTTCTGAGCTATATCGTTAACTAAGGAATTTATGGATTGCATCAGCTGCAATCTTTGCATCTTCTACTGCGTGTACAACAGTTAAGTTACCTACTGTCATATCTCCACCTGCGAAGATTCCTGGGAATGCTGTCATACAATTTTCATCTACAGCAAGACCTACATGATCTCTCATGTCGTTACTTTCGCCTTTGCTTGCTAAGTTAAATCTACTAAGCTGACCTGCACAGATGATAACCTGATCTGCTTCACAGAATTCATGTTCACAAGCTGCATCTGCAAATCTGCCATCTTCCTGCTTTTCTGTAATTGCAAATTCAATCTTGTCATCATAGATTTCTACTGGTCTATGGCAGAATACGAATTCGATACCTTCGTGTGTAGCGCTCTGGCTTTCTGTTCTGCTGGCTGTGATTCCGTCACGTCTTGCATAACAAGTTACTTTTTTTGCACCACGTCTGATGGCTGTACGAGCACAGTCGATGGCACTGTTGCCAACACCAATAACTGCTACATTCTTTCCTGCAATGTAAGAATCTGGGCTCTGTAAATATTGGAAACCATAGCATACATGAGCATAAGATTCTCCTTTGATACCAAGTTTTCTTGGTCTCCATAGGCCTGCCCCTGCAAAAATCGCGTCGTATCCATCACGGAATAAGTCATCGATAGATACTTCTTCTCCAACCGTTGTATTTGGACGTACAGTAATACCAAGTGGTTTCAAAGTCTTTTCTAAAATAGTGTCTAGTACTTCGTCTGGCAAACGGAATTTTGGAATACAATAACGCATTACCCCACCGATTTTTGCATTGGAATCCAAAATATCAATCTTGTAACCTAGCTTTGCTAAATTTACTGCTACCGTCATACCTGCAGGACCTGCACCAATAACACATACTCTTTTTCCATTCCATTCTGGTTTTTCATAATTTACGAGCTGTGCATACTGTGTGCTAATATAATCTTCAATCATTGAAAAGTGTACTGGTGTTGCTTTTTTACCTAACACACAGTTTCCTTCACACTGTTTTTCGTGGTCACAAACCAAACAGCATACGGTAGTCATTGGGTTGTTATCTGCAAGAATTTTTCCTGCTTCTTCCATTTTTCCTTCTTTGAACAACTTAATAACTTCTGGAATTGGTGTATGAATTGGACATCCCTGCATACACTGTGGATTTTTACATCCGAGACAACGATTTGCTTCATCTAATGCTACTGCTAAAGTAACAGCCATGATTGTTTTCCCCCATTCTATGATTTAAACTTATTTAACGAATTCTTTACCTGTTACGCTACCACCATCAACTAATACGTCAACACCTGCAAGGTAACCATTTCTTTCATCTGCTACTGTTGCAATAGCAAAACCAAGTTCTTCTGGTTTACCCATACGTTTTTCAGCTGTTGTTTTAATAAGAGCTCCGCCTTCTTCTGCTTCAAGGTTACCCATATCTGTAGCAATAAGTCCTGGGCTTAATGAACATACACGGATGCCTTTTGCTCCAAGATCCTGAGCTGATTTAGCTGCATACCAGATTACGAATTTCTTTGAAAGGCCATATGCAAGTCCTGAAGCCTGATATCCTTTTAACATATTTGGGAGACCAAGGATTTTCTTTACGAATAATTCTTCGTCTTTATCTGCAAGTGCAAATACTTTCTTGTTTACTACGATAGATGGTAAGATGTAGGCTGAGTTTGAAGATACATCTACGATAACACTACCTGGATTCATAAGTTTTGAAAATTCTTCATTTACATATACAGTTCCAAGTGCATTTACACGGATTAACTGTTCTGGTTTTGCCATAGCAGGAGAAAGACCAGCTGAGTTGATTACATTTTTGATTTCACCAAGAGTTGCTGCATATTCTGCCAATTCGCGAACCTGCTGTCTATTTGAAGTGTCACATGTTTTTGCATAAGCTTCGTATCCTAATTCCTGAAGTTCTTTTACTGCATTTTCAAGTTTAGACATGGTACGTCCTGTTACTACGATAATCTTATCTTTTGGCATGCATTTTGCTGCTGCAAGACCCATTCCGCTACCGCCACCTGTAATTACACATACTGTTTTCATTTTCATTTTCTCCTTTTGTCTTATATATTTTTTAATATTACTTACATCTTTTATGCAGTATTCCTACCGACAGATGGAATACTACTCTCATTTTTTAAAAAAATTGTTTTCTATTTGTTAAAGTTTTGTTAAACACATTTTTTCAACAAAAAAGGTGACTCCTTTCAGAATCACCTATACACACTTATTAGTAGCAACTACCCTGGATTGGATTTAAGATTACCTGTTCCAGATTCTTTAATTTTTGAATTTCCTGTTCGAGACGATTTGGTAAGTAATGTGCTACATTTTTGTCAAACTTGGTAACATTTGCTCTCTCTAACATCTCAGCTACAAATTCGGAACAGAAATAATGATCCCTTTTCTGACGCTTAATATGAATACGAGATAATAGCAAACCCATAAGATTGTATTTCCACTCAAAACGTCTCTGCTGAAATTCTTGAATCATTTGGACTACTTTTTCATACTCTTCTTTTGAAACACTTAACTTGTAACAAATACTCTTTGATACAATCTCTTCGTGTTTTCTAGGTTTTTCTCTACGAAAACCTTTAAAATTAAAACTATAATAGGTTTCTTCACTTTCATCTACTCCGATAGATGCGTGACTATATCCTTTTCCAAGAACATAGTAAACTACTTTAGACCAAAAATCTTCATAGTTTACGAACAAAACTGATAACGTATAGTTTTTCTCCATATTTTTCCCCTCATTTATATGCCTTCTCGCACCAGATGTAAATATAACATACAAGGTGATAGATACGCAATAAGAAAATATTACAAATTTGTTACATTTTACATAGTTCCTTTTGTGGTATTTCCCAAATAACATAAAGCAATTACGCCAGGGCCTGTATGAGCACCAATCACTGGACCTACATAACTTACAATTACTTCACTCTGAGGAAATACTTCTTCTACCATTTCTTTCACTCGAAGAGCATCTTCTTCACAATCTCCATGAGAAATAAATACATATTTCCATGTATCTACATTTGCATTACTCTTCATTTTAGAAACCAATTCTCTCAATGCATGCTTTCTACCACGAATTTTTCCTATGGTATCAAGTTTTCCCTCTTCAGTTACATGAATAATAGGTTTAATATTTAGCATAGAGCCTGCTACTGCTGTAGTTGCACTTATACGTCCACCTCGTTTTAAAAAGAACAAATCATCTACAGTTACCTGATGATGAATTTTGTCTTTCATAGATATAATGCCCTCATATATTTCCTCAATACTCATGCCTTCTTCACGCTTTAATGCTGCATAATGTACTAGCAAGCCCTGACCTACAGATGCACATAAACTGTCAATATACATCAATTTTCGTTCTGGAAACTCCTCTTTGAGTTCCTCTAATATCATAACCCCACTATTATATGTAGTAGAAAGTCCGGAAGTAAATCCTATATAGAGAATATCCTTTCCTGCTTCCGCGCTCTGTCTCATATGTTCTGCAAAATATCCTGGGGTAACCGCTGCTGTTTTTGCATTAGCTCCATCTCTTAGTCTCTGATAGAGTTCTTTTTCATCAATATCGCAGTTTAAAATCGGCTCCTTATCGTCAATAATAACCTCTAACTGCATTACATTTATATCATATTTTTCTATTATCTCTCTTGGTAAATCACAAGATGAATCTGTATAAATATCAAAATTCGACATGTTTTTACACTCCTTTGCATCTAGTTTTTAAAACTACATCACAGAGCTTATTATAGCACTTATATTTTATAAATCAAGATGCAAATGTAAAACTTCATATTTTTTTAATAAAAAAGACTACCAGTTCATGTTAGAACTGGTAGCCTAAAACAACTATATTTCTTACAATTTGAAGCGGTTTACTTCTTGATTTAAGAGGTTTGCAATATCCATATTGCCGTTTGCCTGTTGCTGAATATCACTCACGCTAGATGTAAGGGATACGGATATTTCGGAAACACTACTGATGCCTTTCGCACTTTCATCCACCGCAATATTTGCAGCTTCAATATTATCCTTAATTGAATCCATATTGCTCTTAAGTTCCTGACAGGATGCTGTGAAATCCTGCATAGTCGCTGACATATTATGAATATTCTCTTTATAATCATAAGCAGTATCTTGTAACTGCTGGAATCCACCCATAGTGGTTTCATCAATAAAGGAAATCATCTGTTCAGAAGCATGTGCTAATTCTTCTACTGCTTGAATTACTTCTCCACTTACCTGGCGAATACGAGATGCTGAATCAGCAGATTCCTGTGCAAGTTTTCCGATTTCATCTGCAACTACTGCAAATCCACGACCTGCTTCACCTGCACGAGCAGCTTCGATAGAAGCATTCAAGGCTAAAAGATTGGTCTGGTCTGCTATAGCTAAAATACTATCCGTTAAAGTTTCAATTTCATTTACAGCTTTTGATTTTTCAATCTTTTCTGCTACTGTAGCCGAAAGCTGTGAAGACATATCTTTTGCATGTTCCTGTGATTCAATAGAAATATTATAGACGCTGTCTGCTTTTTCCATTGCAGAGTATGCATTCGTAGCACTTTCACTAGCTTTTTCATTAATCTCTTCAATAGCATTATAAACGTCATTGATAGCCCCAGTAATTTCTACAATACTTGCAGCTGTTTCTTCCATACCTGCTGACATTTCTTCCATTGTGGCAGAAACATCTGTGATATTCATCTCTGCATTCTTTAAATTATTGAACACTTCTAATGATGCGTCATTTAAATTCATAGAATTACCTGCAATATTAACCATAATTGCACGGATGTATTCTAACAGATTGTTTACATTTTCACCGATAAGTTCTAATTCATCACCAGAACGAATGTCCAGTTTCTGAGTTAAGTCGCCTTCGTTATTTACTAAGTCATAGATTTTTGTATTAATTAAAACAACATTCTTTGTAATAGCATTTACGAAAAGTGCTACAACTACTGCAGAAATAACTAATGCAGCGACTGAACAACCTAAACTAACTGTCTGTACCATTTTAACCAAACTAAGTACTTCTGTACCATCATAGTCACATCCTAATACTGCCACAACTTCACCAGCCCCATTATAAATTGGCACATATGAGGAAATCAAATTTCCATATTCATTGGAAACAACATAGTCTCGAACAAAATCTTCCCCTGATAAAGCAGTACGAACTGGTTCTGGATCATCATCATAAACATCGCCTGGCATACATTGACCTTCAGAGTCATCTGTATCAATACCATAAAAAAGTTCCCCATCTTCTTCATAAATGGTATACATATAAAGAATTCCACATGTTTCCTTGATATCTCGTAAGTTTTTTAACTCTGTTTCATATAGCATAGAACCTGCACTGTCTTTTGTACACAAAGCAATAGCATTTCCATCTATCATAGATGAAGCAATTTTTGCAGCCATATGAGACTTTTCTACACCTGTATTTACAAATGCCCAATCACCAATCGCATACATAATTGCTCCCATAGCACCCGTCGCAATCAAAATCATGAGTAACACTGGAATAAGTATTTTATTGCGAATATTCAACTTTCTAGTTTTTTGTTTTTTCACCTTTGCCATGGTAAAAATCCCCCTTTATCTTTCGCATTTTGCACAATATATTTTAATACAAAAGGTCTGAATTGTCTATACAATTCAGACCTTTTTATCACTTTTTCTTACGATTATTTTGCTTTCTTGCGAGTCTTTCTTAAAAATACAATAGCCACAATCAGCACTATGGCAACTACAATGACCGCTGCTACCTGTCCTACCATTGCTCCTGTATCTTTTACAAGGGCAAATGCAGTTTCTCCATCTGAAAAGCTAAATACCAAATAACTTCCTTCTACTACGTATTCTCTTTCACCCCAAGTTCCAGAAGCATCTTTTACGAATAATGTTACATCGCCTAATTCTTCTGGTATAAGATAATGAAGTTTTTGAACACCTACATTGGAAAGAATTACATCATAACCAATCAGTACCTCTTTATCTTGAACCTTTGTCTCACTAGAAATTTCTTTTATATCCATTGTTGTATTCTTAGCGAAACTACCTACTGCTAGCAACATGGATAAATTCTTTTCATTTCGTTCTACACTACTTACAACAGTACCTTTGGAATCATAAGATGCTTCATAAGTTTGGTTAAAAAGAATTCCTGATAAGCTCTCTTCTGAAATGTATTCGACATCTGCAATTTCACCCATACCTAACACTTCTGATGTAACTGCTGGAATTAATTCCCAGTCATATTCATTTCCTTCTTCCACAGCAAGTTCCGGAATTTCATCCATGCTTAAGTTCTCGCCTACGGCAACAGTTTTTACTACATCTACTTTCCCTTCTGCACAGAATCTTATTTTAACTGTTTGGAATTCTTCATCCAAATCAGGAAGCTGTAAAAATGCTGCCATATCCAGTTCATCTGTAGCTCCTGTGTAACTAATTCCATCAATGCCACCTACGTCTTTACCAGTTAGAAAATAATAATTTCTTAAGATAACGTCCTCTTCACCATCTGGCAGCTCCTCAGTATAACCAACAATTGCTCCTGCTTTTTCTGTATATGCTGCAATTTCTACAAATGCATAACAGTCAGTTACTTCCTTCGCACTTCCTGCAATACCACCTACATAATTAGTCCCAGCTATAATTGCCTTACTATCAGAATTTCTAACAACAGCATTACTATTACCTACAACACCACCTACATAGCTAGCATTTAGTGCATCCATGTTCCCTAAGTTGATACTATCAAAAATCGCACCTATAATCATAGAGCCTGCAATACCACCAGCATTCTGTTTACTTGCAGAAATCGTAGCCATATTTTTACATCCACGGATAACCGCGCGGCTCTCATAGGTTACATTTAAAGAAACATCTCCTACTACTTCTGTGTCCTGGTAAACATCTAGATCATTTTCTTCCGCAATAACACCTGCAATGCCACCTACATTGAAATCTCCGGATACTTCCCCGTAATTCTCGCAATTAGCTACCTTACCCAAGGTATCTGTTTCTGTATCTTTATCTGATATATCAGCTATGGATACACCCAAATTTTCATCCATAGTGCTCAAAGATGATGCAATTCCTTCTAACTGAGAAACCACATCCCCCATTTGTCCTGCCACATCACCCATAGATGAAACATTGGAACTTTGTATCTTAGAACTCTCAGAATATACATCACTTAAAGAATCACTTAAATCATTCATGGCAGCATCTCTTAAATCTTCGTCAACCTCGCCACTTTCTGAATCATAAGACCCTTCTAATGCATCCAATGCATTTTGCAAATTGTTCATCTCATCCTCAAGACCTTCTATTTGATCTACAGAGTTTTCTCCATTATTTTTTAGTGTGCTTTCAATATTACTAATAGAGGATTCCATTCCATTTAATTGAGAAGAAAGAATCTGGATACTGTCTGCATCGTAGTTTAAAATGATATTTGGCTCCATATGTCCTACAATGCCACCAACTTCCTTACGTCCTTGAATCTCTCCATTGTTTACACAATCTACAATATAACCATTCTGTGTGCCTGCAATACCACCGATATTATATCCCATTCTCTGATAACCAACTGCACCGTTATTGGTACATCCTCGAATAACACCGCTACTTGCACCAGCAATACCACCTATATCTGTTGTGGTATTGGCACTTTCTGTATTTGTCAAACTATCAAGCGTAATATCTTCTAAGGAAACAGAGTTCTGCACGGAAAGTGTGTTTAACTCTGCATCATTTATGGTGTTTCGGACAACACCATGGTTTTCACCAACCACACCACCTACAAAATGATTTCCATATACCATTCCGTAGACATTACAGTTTTCTATCAGACCTGTAGTTTCATTAATACCTACTAATCCACCAATCTGTGTGTTACCAGATATGGTTCCGTTAAAAGTACAATTTTGTATCACACCCGCATTTTGACCAGCAATTCCACCTACAATACTTTGGCTTCCTTCCGGCTGGATAGCCCCTTCTACGTTTAAGTATTCTACGATGGCTGTTTTCTGAAGATAACGGAAAAGTCCCACAACAGAACCTTCTTCCATCATAGTAAGGCCTTTAATTGTATACCCACTTCCTACAAACACACCTCCAAATGTAGGAATTCCTTCGAACTCATATCCTGTCATGTCAATATCATTTGACAATACAACCGTCTTATCTACACTCCATGTGTTTACCTGACAATCACTTGCCAAGGCAATAAGTTCTTCCGGAGTAGAAATATAAATTGCATCCTCCGGAATATCCCTTGCAATTTTGTCTGCAAAGAAGGTAGTAGGTATCATAGAAAACATCATACACATCACTATAAACAGTACACTAAGGACTCGTAAAATACGATTATTTTTCATCACCATTACCTCCTTTCTTTATTTCATCATTTTCCGGTTGTTCTGGCGCATCTTTTAAGAAAAGTTCTCTTGCTTTTCTCTCTGCATCAGGGTCTTCCTCCGCTACATCTACGGTTCCACCTGTTGCAATGGCTGCATGTACACGTCCATGAAGCACACCATCTACTTCTGCATCAATAACACCCGATACATAACCACGAACATGTCCTTTTACTAGCATTGTACCGGTTTCTTCACGCTCCCCTACATCGATACCTTTCATTTCAAATGTAGTACGTTCTATAATCTTATCACCAATAATTAAAATACATGGCAATACAAAAAGTACCAAAATCATAGAAATAATAGTACCACGACCAATACATTCACCCATAATGGCAGTTACAGGCTGTGTAGAAATCATACCAATCAGCATACCTGTAGAGGCTAAAATAGTACCTGAAGTCATAACCGTTGGGAAAGCCTTATTTACGGCAATGGCAATTGCTTCATTTACAGGTAAATGTTCTCTTTCTTCTCTATAATGACTGGAAATAACGATAGCATAGTCGATATTTGCACCCATCTGAATTGCATTTACAATTAAGTAGCCTAGGAAATACAATGGCTGCTCCATTAATGTTGGGAAGGAGAAGTTAATCCAAATACTTCCCTGAATAACAATAATAAGAAGAATTGGAAGTCCAACGGAACGGAATGTAAATAAAAGAACCGCAATAACAAACACAATCGATAATACCGTAATAATCATGTTATCCGTTACAAAGGATGATGCTAAGTCTCTGGAACTTGTTGAATTACCAATAACATATACTCCATCTCCATAATAAGGATCCGCAATCTCATGAATCTTATCTAAAAAGGCATAGGTTTCTTCTCCTTCTTCTGGAAGATTTAGGTATACAACCATACGACTATATTCTTCTGTCTGAAGCTGTTCTCTTGCCATATCAAGCATATCTAGCATTTCTGCCATTTCAGCCATATCGCCTTCTAATTCAATACCGCTTTCATCCATGGTATCCTTCAAGAAACAAAACATGTCAAACAACGGAATTTCCAGACTATCCATGTTGAGAAGTTTTCCATATTTTTCATCATCCATTACGTACGCACTATATAAAAGTTCTGCAACTTCATAATCCACACCTAACACTTCTGAAAACTCTCTTGGATTTAAAGCATCTGTCATAACGTATCCATCCATCAACTCTGTATTTGCCAAGCCCATGGTGGATTTTACTTCTTCGCATTCACTTAACTGATTTAAAATGGCTGCCTCAGCCTCATAATTTCCTGTTGGAACCAATACTGCAACCATATTACTTGTTCCAAAAGTCTCATTTATTTTATGATATGCTACCTGTCGATCACTCATATTTGCAGTCTTTAAGTCATTATAAGAATAGCAGTATGGACACTGACTAGAGAAAATAAAACCACCTATAATAACCAAAATAAAAGCTGGAACAACAAATTTTTTCGTTTTACTACAGAATCGACCTATGATAGACACATCAGGCAAAAGCTTTTTATGCTTTGTTTTGTCAATAAGAGGGGTTAATAACACCAACACTCCTGGCATCAAAGTAAACACAGATAACAAGCTTAAAAGGATTGCTTTAATAAGTACCAGTGCCATATCTAAACCAATTCCAAATTCCATAAATCCCAAAGCTGCTAATCCACTGATAGTCGTCAACGAAGAGGATGAAATTTCCGGAATAGCCTTTGAAAGAGCTTTGATACACGCTTCCCTTGCTGGTAAAACTTCATGCTCTGCAGAATATCTATGTGCCAAGATAATAGCATAGTCAATAGCTAATGCTAACTGCAAAACTACAGCAATTGAATCTGAGATGAAACTGATTTTTCCTAATATGAAGTTAGTTCCCATATTAAGAACCGCTGCTACCCCAAAGGTAATAAGTAATACAGGTACTTCCATGTAAGCTGTGGAAGTAAGAATCAATGCAATAATAATAATTACCACACCTATAGCCAAAATCTGGCCCATCTGAGATGCAATATCTGCATTTTCATCATAACCTACCATCGTATCATAGGAAACATCATAATCCTGCAATATTACCTTTATCTCATCCAGCGCCTTCATAGCACCTGGATCCAAAGCTTCATCCTCAAAGCTTACAGACATCATGGCATTTGCATCCTTGTAATACTCCTCTGTATTATTAAAGTCCACCATCGTGATACCATCTACCTCTACAATTTCCTCATAAAGGTCTTTTGCATCTTCATATGTAATGTTTGAAATCATAATTCTGGCTGACGCGAAGCTAGCAAAATGCTCATTCATAGTATCCAAACCTTGTCTGGTCTCTGTTTCTTCAGACAAATATTTGGTAACATCATTTTCTACCTGAGTCCACCCCATAGAGAACAAGCAAAATACACATGCAAAAATATACACTAAGAAAAAAACATTTCTCTTGTCTACAATGACTGTGGCCAGTTTCTCCATGAAATTTCCTTTTTCCTTCTTTTGTTCCATGACCTTCTCCTTAAATTTTATATCTTCTTTCATCATTTTTTCACTATTCAAACACGTTAACAAAATAATACAAGTGTTGAATTTTGTCTTAGTATAAATTATAATTAATTAATAAATTGCACACAATATGCAAATCATTTTCGTTTATGCAAAATTAGACAAATGTCTTATTTCTGTATGATTTTGCATACTGGTTTTAGGAGAATTATGGCAAAAGCAGAGTATAGAAGTTCCATTCGTTCAAAAAAATTAATCACAGATGCTTTGGTAGCATTACTAGACGAAAAATCTTTAGATAAGATTACTGTAACAGATATTGTAAAAAAGGCAGATATCAATCGAGGTACTTTTTATGCACACTATGAAAATGTATCCGATGTAGTTACCAGTATTTTTGAAAACGCCTATGAAATTATTAAAATATCGATTGATGAGTTTCATGACAATACAGACTTTGATATGGGGATAATGTTACATAAACTGCAAGTTGCTATGGAAAAAGACTTTGAATTTTACAAAAAAATCTTTTCTTCGGATATCAACATGAAAATATATGAGGAAATTTCAAACGTTCTCATTTCCTACGTTTTCGAACACGAATCAGAAATTTCTAATATTTCCCACGAGGATTTCGTATTCTATACTAGTTTTTATTCTGGTGGAATCATTAAATTATATCGTGACTGGTTTATTGGTGAACTACCTATGACTTTCGATGAACTAACCGAAAAAGCTTCTGGACTACTAAGCGATTTAAAAGATCGCGTTGCTGGATAAATAAAGGGATGTCGCAAATCATTTTGCGACATCCCTTATATATTTTAGATGTGTCCGTTTTCTTTTAACCAAGCGATTTCGTCTTTGATTGTTTCTTTGTATGGACGTGTCTTATATCCGATTTCTCTCTGTGCTTTAGAGTAATCAAATGAGTTGTTCTTATCTAAGTTGTATACAGAGAATGTAGTCATAAGTGGTTCTTTACCAGATTTAGCTGCTGATTTTTCCATCATAGCTGCAAGCTTGTAAGCAAGTTTAAGTGGTAAGAATGTCTTAATTGGTTTACATCCTGATTCTTCACAGATTAATTTTACGAAATCACGGAAAGAAACTTCTTCATTTGCAAGGATGTAGCTTTCTCCCTTTTTACCAAAGTCTGCTGCACCGATACATCCAGCTGCAAGGTCACGTACGTCACAAAGGTTGAATGAACCATCCATACCCATTGGCATAGCACCTTTTAAGATCTCGATAACTGTACCTGTTGTTTCACCGATAGCTGGATCTTCTGGTCCAAGGATACCTGATGGAAGAACGATACAACAATTTAAGCCATCAAAGTTTGCTGCATCAAGAACTGCCTGTGAAGCGATAGCTTTTGAACGGCTGTAGCAACCTACTGTCTGGTCTTCATCATAGTAGATTACTTCACGCATCTTGCGGCCTTTCTTTTCTTCTGGGATAGCACCTGTTGATGAACAATATACTAATTTTTTACATTCTGGGTGTTTTTTCATTACATGAAGAATGTTCTTTGTTCCACCTACGTTTACGTTCATTACTAATGGGCTGTAATCTGGTGTAACTGTTACTACTGATGCGATATGTAAACATACTGTTTCTGTTCCTTCTGGAACTGTGAAGAATTTTTCTACATCATCAATACTACAAAGGTTACCTTCAACTACTTCTACACCTTCTGGGATATACTGAATCGCTTTGTCTCCTGGTAAAGCAAATGCTCTAACCTTATCTCCTCTTGCGATTAACTGTCTACATACATGTCCCCCTAAGAATCCTGCTGCTCCTGTTACTAAATACAATGTGTTGCTCATTTTCACTTCTCCTTTACTTGAATAATTATTTTGATTTTTCATTACTAACTTTTCATTCGCGATGTCTCTCGCTTACATGTGAGATAATACAGCCCCCTTTTTTCTGAAATGTTTGCGAAATGTTAATGTTTTGTTAAATTGAAAAATCCTTAAAAAAATTACCCAAATATCCCCTAACAATGATTTTACTCCTCATTTTTTCTACATACAATAAAAAAGGAGAGAATTCTCAAAAATTCTCTCCTAAACATTAATTAATCTAACATCATCGTTATTAATCACTTATAACTTTTTCTAAGGTAATCACAATTATTGGAATAAGTACCAACTGCAATGCAATCCCTGGTAGCGCAGTCGTAACTGCACCACTAATAAATGCTGCCATTCCAAACTTTGTCGTATCCAATCCCATGCATACTAACATTACCAGCCCCCATATAACACGGCCGATAAACATTGCGGAAATCAAGGATACATAAACAGTCCATTTCTTCTTTGGTAATCTTTTATGTAATAATCCTGACACAAATCCATATGTGGCTAATTCAAATGCCATACAAAAAGCGGTTGGAAACATAGGTGGCATTCCTAATACAAAGGAACGAAACAACGGTGCCATAAAACCTACTAACATTCCCCATGGTGCACCACAAAGAAAACCACACAACAATACTGGAATGTGCATTGGGCATAGCATATTTCCAATCTGTGGTATCTGGCCTGTAAAAAATGGTAAAACAAATGCTATTGCCAAAAACATAGCAGAAAGGGTCATTCTTTTTATATTAAGAGTTCTTTTCATTCTAGAATACTCCTGTAATAAAGATTTCTACTCCAATGATGATAAGAATAATACCACCCATGATAGTAGCTTTGTTGGAGAATACGGTGCCGAATTTTTTACCAAGTGCCAATCCAAAGAAACAGATAAAGAATGTTAACACACCAATAATGAGAACTGCCACGATTGCCATAAACAATTCATATTCTGCAATGGTAAAGCCAACAGATAAAGCATCAATGGATGTAGCTATCCCCTGTACAATAAGGGCCTTAAAACCAACTTCTGCTTTTTCCACTTCTTCCTCTTTGTTCTGGATGCCTTCCTTTAACATCTTACCGCCAATAAAGCAGAGTAAAACAAGAGCAATCCAAGGAATAAACGTTTCAAATACTGTAAAATATTGCAAAACTGTGTGTACACATACCCATCCAACAAATGGCATCAAAGCCTGAAAACCTGCGAACACTCCTGCAATCATCGTCATGCGTCCTTTTTTCATTTTAGGCTCATTTAAACCATTTGCTAATGACACTGAAAACGCGTCCATGGCTAAACCAACACCTAACATTGCGCTATTGATAAAAAACATTAAATTCCATTCCATTTATTAATCCTCCGTATTCAAACGAAGTGACTTTACCACTGTTGGAAAGGTTTGTCAATACACATCTAGGGAAAACACACACCTATTCTATTATCTTACTATTCTTTCCCTGAGCTTTCATTCGTACTTTCTTATCATACATATCTTCATCAGCTCTATTAAAAACACTTTCATAAGTACTATCCATTTTCTTATTATAAGTAGCAAAACCAATAGAAGCAGAAGCCCATACTTTGCCTTTTTGTAATTCTACAACTTCATTAAAACGCTTTTCATATTCTGCGCAGTCCGCCTCTGACACACCTCGAAGAATGACTGCAAACTCATCTCCACCAATACGATACAGATTTTCCTCTCCAAATACTTCTGCAATCATCTGCGTTACTTTGATAATCAGTTCATTTCCTATTTCATGTCCATAATTATCATTAATATATTTCAATCCATTGGCATCCACAACGAATATCGAAAAATCTGCTTTTTTTACCAAAATGTCATTCTTAATAAACGCCACTTCCTGTAAATAAGCTGTATTATTTTTCACACCGGTCAATTTGTCAGAATAGGCTAAATTGTTGATATAACTAATTTTTATTTTCAACTGTCGTGCAGTTTCTCGGAAACTTTCTGCCAAAGTTCCAACTTCATCATCAGAATGAATATTTAAATCTACATCTAAATGTCCCTGTGCAATATCTTGTGCAGCCTTATCTAACTCTTTCAGTGGACGAATAATAGTCTTTGCAATCTGCATTGTAGCAAAAACGAAAACTGCACTTGTAATCAATGCAATCGCAATAATACGATAAACCAATTGATGAAAATCTGCATTAATTTCATTTTTTGGTGCTACAACAGCCATTATCTTTCCATTGCTAAGAATCGTAAAAGCAGCTGTTTTTTCTTTTCCATTGAAATCTAAATTATACACTTTATCGTTTCGGATTAATTCCTGTTTATCAATATGACTTAGCTCATCACTAAATCCTGCCACATTCGTTCCAGACTCAAACTCTTTGCTATAAGCAATTGCAAAATTTTCATCTGTTAAAAATGCATAACCAGTATCATATACTTGAATTTCATCCACCATATTCGTAATATATCCCCAGTCAATATCCATACCTACAATTCCAATCAACTGATTATCTTTGTATATTGGCATAGCATAGGAAACGATAATTCTATTTATATTTTGGTTCTCGTATGGATCCATCCAAATAGCTTTCCCTGCTTCCACTGGCTCATAGTACCAGCCCACATGCTCTGTATCTGTCCTGTCATACTGGGTAATATTTGTATTTTCTTCCAATTTTAATTCCCCAGACTCCTCATCTATCAACCAATAAAAACCTTCTGTAGGACCAGCAATTTCTGGATTTAGTCTTAGATAAATCCCAATAGAACCATTTGTTTCATTGGCAATATCATAACCAGCCTGACACAGATGCTCTAAGTAATTATTACGATATGTTTGATCTGACAAACTTTCTACGCTTTCCAAATGATTCACAGACAACACTGCCATTACTTCAGTTGACTGTTCTATTCTTCCTAATATATTATTTAATTCTTCTGCTCTTTCCTGGCAGGTTAAGTTCATGGTAGATACCACGCTCTTCTCTAACTCATCTTTAAAGCTGTAAATACCTAGCCCACCAATTGTAAGACTTGAAAACAAGATTCCAACTAGGATTAAAAATATGATTTTATTCTGCAATGATTTTTTCATAGTCTCACCTCTTCTTTCGTAAAGTTTTTCTTATATATATAATCGACAAAAATTAAACAAAAATCAACATGTATACAGGTTGAACGAAAAAAAGCTATCCATTTTTTAATGGATAGCCTTCTTACAATTTATAATCTTTTTTGTTTCATAAAGAAATCATTGATCATCTGTACAATTTGGTCTGGTTTTGTGGTTTTTAGAATATACCCTTCTGGCTTCAAGCCCAAAACCTGATTAATTGTTTCTTTATCGTTTTTACTAGTAAGGAACATAACTGGAATATCACTGAACTCATTCTCTGAGCGAATCATTTCTAGCACCTGTTTTCCATTCAAAACAGGCATTTCATAATCCAATAACACTAAGTCCGGTCTATTAGTAGACAAATATTTGATAGCCATCGTTCCTGAGTTTGCCAGACTTACTTGATAGTATTCTTCTAACCAGCCTTTAACATTACGAAGCATTGCTCCAGAATCATCTACCACGAGAATTTTCTTTTTGGTATGTTTTCCATTTGTCTTAACATATTCATCCAACTCCATGACAACCTCTTTTACGTCAATTGGTCTCTGGAATTCCATCTTCAAAAGCTGTTTTGGAATTAGGTTACGTACTTCTGCCAATTCATTTACATCACCAATTGCAAATACCGGAATATCTTCTTCGATGACTTTATCACGCATGAATACAAGCGCCTGCTGTTTCTTCATTAGGTCTTCGTCTGTATACATAAGTACTGCCGTAATATCTTCTTTAATTGCATTAATTTCATTTACGCTAGTACCTACCATGATAACATTGTATCCCAGTCCTTTTAACTGTTCTTCCATTGCAATATTCAGATAACTACGTGCCTCTGTAAAAACTAATATGTTATGCATGATTTCTTAATCCTTTCATGACTCATTCTTTAGTATATCAACCAATTGCTCTGTGAGTTCCATGACCTCTGCCATAGCCACGTCTGCTACATATGCACTTAATTCTTCAATCTTGTTCTGACAGTTTTCTGGAAATGCGTAGCCCTCTATACGATGCATTGCCTCATCTGCTCCATCCAGATCAAAAGAATCCATAGCATCACGCAACTGCTCCAAGTCTGCAATCATTTGTTCTACTGGAACCTGAACCTTATCCTGTTCTTTGAGTTTTCCAAAAGGTTCTAAAATTGGTTTGTAACTTCTGTACAATGATAACACATCTGGTGTCTCCATTTCCAGAGTTTTTTGGTCTTCTGCATTACCTAATTGTTCTAAGCGATAGAATTTCTCTGAAAGCTCCATAGCGCCTATCATTCTAGCGGTACTCTTTAAAGCATGAACTTCAATGGTGTAATCTCGAAGCAAACCATCTGCCAGGCATTTTTCTACCTTTGTAGACTTCTGATCAATTAACTTATAAAAGTCTCCTAACAAACTGATAAAGAGTTCTTTTGTTCCAGAATTTTGGATACCTTCCTTTACATCCAAGCCTTCAATCACAAGATCTTCCTCTGCAGCAGTAGCATTTTGCATCTGTTTCATCTTTTCTGGATCTTCTATAACTACCATGTCAAGTGGAAGCCATCTTCGAATACAACCGCAGATTTCCGTTACTTTGATTGGCTTTGGTACAAAATCAAAAAATCCATTTTCTCTAAATAATGTTTGCGCTTCTACTGTAGCATTTGCAGACAGTGCAATAATTGGAAGTTCTTTAAAATATTCTCCATCCAATGCTCGAATGGCTTTTGTCGCCTCAACACCATCCATAACAGGCATCATGTGATCCATAAATACCATATCATACTGATGTTTCTTTACTTTTTCTACTGCCTGTTTTCCATTTTCTGCAGTATCTATCTGAACCTGAAGTGGCTCAAGTAAGCCTTTTGCCACCTTGAGGTTCATCTCGTTATCATCTACAATCAGTAATTTTGCATCTGGTGCAATAAAGCAAAGAGCTTCTTTTTCTTTATCCTCTACAATATCCTCACCACTTATCAACGAACAGAAATTTAAGCTATACAATGGTTTATTCACCAAAATAGCACTCTTGTCTGAAAGATTTTGCTGCATAGGGTTATGTAACACACAAAGTTTTGTATTGCATCCATTCATTCGCGCACATAAATCCAATGTCAACATATCCGCATCATCTGTAAATACAATATCTGATGCAGCTTTATTTTCAAATATATCTTCAAAAGGAACTGTTTTTATTCCGTAAGCAGCAACCAATTTCTCAAACTGATTCTTAATCTCAGGATGAATAAACACTCCACTAACCACAATTTCTTTTGCTTTTTCCTCTGAAATGTCCGCTGCCTTTTTCTCGCTACGAACCTTCTGTGGAATTGTAAAGTAGAAACAGCTTCCCTTTCCATATTCGCTAGTCACACCAATCGTTCCGCCCATCAGTTCTACTAACTGTTTTGAAATAGATAGACCAAGTCCTGTTCCTTCTTTATAGTGGTTCTTTTCTTTGTCTACCTGCTCGTAAGTACCAAATAACTTGCCAATATCTTCTTCTTTGATACCCTGACCAGAATCTTCTATATAATAAGATATCTCTACATCTTCATGGGATATTCGATTGGCTTTTACTGTCAATTTCACATATCCACTATCCGTAAACTTAATTGCATTATTCATAAGGTTAATAATAACCTGACGAATACGCTGTCTGTCACCATATAGTTTTGCAGGGAGTTCTGTATCAATATCATACAAAAGCTCTACTTCTTTATTTCCAATACGGTTTATAAAAATCATGGACAAATCATGCAAAGCAGACATAGGCTCATAATCGTCCATTACAATATCCATTTTTCCTGCTTCAATCTTAGAGAAATCCAAAATATCATTAATAATCGTAAGCAGGGCATCTCCAGAACTACGAATATTGTACAAATACTCTTTTGCCTTACCTGGTAACTCCTCACGGAGCATAATATCTGTCATACCTACGATGGCATTCATCGGAGTTCGAATCTCATGAGACATATTAGACATAAACGCTGACTTTGCCTTATTTGCCTCTTCTGCCTTTATTCTAGCCGCTTCTGCTCGCTCTTTTTCTTCCTCCACCTGCTCTAATAATTCTTGATGCTCTGTATTATCAATTAAGAGCATGCTATAACCAATGGTTCTGTTTTTCTGCACAATAGGTTCAACTTCTTTTACGTAATGACGCCCCATCAAATCTACACAAAAGCTATAATCATAAAATAACGCAATCACATCACTTGGAATAATTTCACTCTTATTTAAATTTGCTAATTCTGGAAACAGTTTCTTGGCTGTAGGATTCGCATCTAAAAAGCCATACTGATTATCTGTAATCACCAATGCATTGTCCGTCTGCTCAATAACCCATTCTCGCCCTCTATCTGTCACATAAAAGAAATCACCATGAAGCACACCTAAAATGATTGCTAAAATAGATAAGGATGAAGAAATTGGTACTATATCATATGGAAAATAAAACATCAAGCGAATATGTAATGTAGCTACAATAATAAACTGCGCACCAACCAATCGAGCCAGATTAAACTTTTCTTCTCTAGCACGGACTTTGAACATTTTAATTGTAGTCACTATCATTCCTATTAATAGCATTATACAAAGAACACAGTTTCTCACCATGTACATAACGCTAGGAATGGTTTTCACTAGACATAAGCCGAAACGTCCTATTATTTGTACATCCACCTGCAAGAACACCATATGCCATGGATCCCCAATAAACAAGACGAATAAAAACATAATTTCTATTCCAGCCCACACTGACAATATTTTTGTACGAAGCGATGGTGTCCCAAAATTCATATAAGTGGCAATAAAAAGCATAAACGCAAAATAAAACAACGTGTTTGCCAAATACAAAATTTTGTTTGCCATAAGCGCTGCTTCCGCAGATCCTGCACCAAGCATCAATAAATAGATGCAGTTAATAAACAAGCAACCAATATTCGTAAGCAATAAGCTCATGGATGCTTTCGTCTGTTCTTTTTTAAATAAAGCAATACATCCTAGCAGCGGTATCCCAATTCCTATAAGCTGTATCCATGGTGCGATTAGAAGTAATCCCATGATTTCATCCCCCTACTTTTTTAAACTAATTGTGCATAATCTCTTCGGACAAAGCTAATATCTGTGGCGCAACACGCGCTCTTTCTTTTTCTGTAATCTTTTTAAAAAGAGGGTAGGCAACTATCATAGCCACAATACCAATCCCCCCTATAATGACACTTGGAAAAAGCATGTCTACCCCAACAACCAGAATTAAACTCATCCCTGAACCAAATGCAAGAAGCCCAATCACTCCCACTATAATTCCAACCACGGTTCCTTTTCTTGTCACTGTAGCATCCAACTTACGCAACTGCGTTAATTTATCATCTTCCTTTGGTAAATACTTGCTACGAATTTTGTCAATTTCCGCCTGTTGTTCTGCTGAGTATGTATATTCAAAATCGACTCTATTATTCTCCATCTGCTTCTAACTCCTTAAAGTCTTTTTTCACACCATATATCATAAATGCACCAATTGTGTTGATTGCAATGGTAACTGCCACACCTGTCAAAGTATTCATAAGATTATTATCTATCGCGGTACCCTGTCCACCAAAACTAGTAAGCATAGCCACCTGCAAGGTAAAAATAGATACAATTGCTTTTACCATGTCAATACACTTAACTGCTGCATATACTGGATTTTTTCTTTCTCTGTATTTCACCATATTGATAACTGCCATGGTAAAACAGTAGAATGTAAAGGCTGCTAGCCCAATGGTAACAATCATATGGTACTCAATAGTCTGTTTCTCTACGATTACCATATACATGATAACAGATACTGCAATATTCAAGAGCATAACTAACCAGCCACATACCTTATAACTTTGTAATCCTCTACGACGTTGTTCTAACTCGCTCAAGCCTTTTTTTTGCGAACGAGAAATCACGATAAATCGCATAATACTAAGAATAACATTGTATCCTGCCATAGCATAGAGCCATGCGGTATGATAAATAAGCCCTAAAACAATCTTAAATGCCGCAAAACAAAAGTTGATAATAAGTCCACGATACATGGAAAATCTCATTCTCAAATCTTTGTCTGTCAAATAAATATTCGCATATTTATTTGCATACACACCTGTCTTTACTTTTTTGACAATGGCTGGAATCCTAGCACACACAATTACCAAAGCATAAAATGATACTCCATAAAAACATGCTGCGATAGGATTTGTCTCTAACTTATTTAAGAAAATATATAATAATCCTACTACCGTAAGATTAAACATCAAAAACACAACAAATGTGTGGGGAAAAAGGAGTGCATATCCCAACTTCTTCCAATCTATTCTCTTTAAAAAAGTTATAAACGCATTCTCTTTTTTTTCAACATTCTCATCTACTAAATTATTCATCTTTACTTCTATTCAATCGAACCGTAAACGCGCTGCCTTCCCCTAACCTGCTGCTTACGGATATTTCTCCTTTACATATATCAATAACACGCTTTACTAGCGCCAATCCCAAACCATTTCCTCTAGTTGCATGGGAGGTATCCCCCTGATAAAACTTTTTAAAAATATTTTGTCCTGTCTCAGGCGACATTCCACAACCTGTATCTTTCACCTGCACATATGCATAGTCTTCATCTGCATATAGATTTAAACTTACTACGCCTCCTGCTTCTGTAAATTTTAAAGCATTGGACATCAGGTTGTTCCATACCAGACTCAGTAGTTCTTTATCCGCTTCAATAAATACACCGTCGGTAATATCCGCCTCAATCTCAATCCCCTTTTCTTCCCATACAGACTCAAACTCCAACATACATTCACAGAGTTGTTCTCCCACTTCGTACTTTTCTGTATTAGAATAAATTTGCTGATTCTCTAATTTGTTTAATTTCAAAATATTGGTAACCAATGCGGACAAACGGCGTGTCTGCTCTGTAATGGCTTTTCCATATTCTATACGCTGCTCATCGGAAAGTTCTCTTGCCTGAAGCAAAGTTCCATAATTTTGCATAACCGCCATAGGTGTCTTCATTTCATGGGATACATTTGCTACAAAATCTGTACGAAGTGTCTCTACTCCAGATAGTTCTTCTATCATGTGATTTAAATATGTAATGACTTCATCAAATTCGTTTCCACTATTTGGTCCCTTTATATAATCGATACGAACAGAAAAATCTCCTGTTATAACTTTATCTAACACTTCCTGAATTTGTTTAATAGGCTTAGTAACCGTATATCTTCGATACAGACTATCTGCAACTGTAAACAAGACTGCTAAAAACAGAATATTCCCTGCAATAATTATCTTTCCGTAATTTCCTTCAATCTTTCCACTTTCCAAATAACTAAAGAAAAGAATGAAATTTACAACTACAATAAAACTAAATAAAGCAATCCCCATGGCAAATCTACTTAGCCATCTTAACCAATTTTTACTCATAACCTCTCCCGTGAACAATGTTCATTATTTGATAACTGCCTTATACCCTAACCCATGTACTGTCACAATTTCAAAATCATCACAATCTGACATCTTATCGCGAATTTTTGTCATATATACATCTACGGTTCTAGGCCCTGACAAAGATTCTGCATCCCAGAATTCTTCCATCAATTTCGTACGGGTAAATGTTTTCTTTGGATAAGATAAAAGTTTATAAAGAATATCAAATTCTCTAACTGTAAGAATAATTTCTTCTCCATCTAAATATGCACTATGTTCTTCTGCATCCAGTACCAGTTTTCCAATTTCAAGTTTTTTATTGGTATTAATCTTTGCTCTACGAAGAAGTGCCTCTACTCGGAGTAACAATTCCTCTAAATCAATTGGTTTAATCATGTAGTCATCAATCCCTACACGAAATCCCTTTCGCTTAGATTCAAAATCATCTCTGGCTGTCATGAAAATGATTGGAATCTCTTTATTCATATCTCTTACATTTTCTGCAAACTCAAAACCATCTGTTCCAGGCATCATAATATCCGAAATAATCAAATCAAACACTGTCTCGTACATCATATCGTAAGCTTCTTCTGGTTCTAAAGCCCCTTTTGCATCAAACCCATTCTGATTCAAAAATGCACATACGGTACGATTTAAATCTTTATCATCTTCAACTACTAAAATATTAAACATAGAGAACCCTCCTAATTTTTATAAACTCTATATTATCGTATATTTGTTTGTAAATTGTTAACGTTATATCAAACCTTGCGTTTTTTTAAAAAATTTGTACACAGCATCTTCATAGCTAGGCGTATCCACACAATGACTCATTCCGTGAGCAGCCCCGTGAACCAAGACCAACTGTACATGGTCCTCTCCTGCTAACTGACAATCCATACTCATAGAACATGGAACAAAATCATCAGCATCACCATGAATTATTAGAGTTGGTATCTGACTTTCTTTTACAGTCTCTATCGCTGTAACCTCTTCCACATCAAACTTTCCTATAAGGGAAGCACTTTGTTTTGCTAACCAATAAGTTATTTTTGCAGGAAATCCCATTGCTTTCATCACATTACAGAGGATTCCTTTTGGTGAAGAATAAGGACAATCTGCCAGGATTCCAATCACATTTTGAGGAAGTCCTAAGTTTGATGCCATCAGAACTGTGGCTCCACCCATAGAAAGCCCACACAAATAAATCTTTTGTGCTTGTCCAAACCGTTTCACTGCATATTCCACCCATTTCTTGCAGTCATACCGTTCCTTCACCCCAAATGTAATGGTCTTTCCTTCGCTTTTTCCATGAGCCCTTTGATCCACCAAGAGCACATTAAACCCAAGTTTTCGAGTATATAAAAATATCCCATTTCCGTCTCTAATTGCGCTACATCGATACCCGTGGAAAAAGATAATCAACGGAGCATTATCCGTTAAATGATAATAACGTCCTGATAATCGTAATCCATCATGAGAAAGCACCTCTACTTCTTCACAAGGTACTTTAAGTACTTCTTCCACACATTTAGTAATGGTTTCGTGATAAGGCTCATATTGTTCTCCCATAGGCAAGGAGTGTTCATCTCCCATATGTCTCTTATTTCCTGAAAAAATCACATCATACAATACAAACAATGTTACTACATACAGTATGCATAAAACAATTACAATCCAAAATACTTCCATTACTACCTCAAATTACTATTTCGTTTTTTGCTTTGAAGCAAAATATGTAGGAATCAAAGTGAGCACACTCATAATCCCAGCTGCGAAGAACAATGCAGCTGAAGGAGCCATTCCGGCATTTCCGTTAATAACTACAGGATTACCAAAGGCCTGAATAATAATATTCGCAGTTGATGGGCCTAATACCATAGGAATCATTACGTTGAAAATAATACGAACACCTTCAAACTGACCAAAATTTCCTTCTGGGTAAAGGTTCTTTGTCCATGCAGTCGTTGTCTGCATGATGAGCACATAACCAACTCCTGCCAAAATAATACCTGGAAGTAAAAGAACTACACTTCCACCAGCTATACCAATTACAAATAGCCCAATCACTGAGAAAATAACACTCATTACAATCATCTTTACGTGTTTTCCAGCGTTAATTGCCTTTGTAGCAGGAATTGTGGACAGTATCGCTAGTCCCAATCCTACGCCTTGTAAAATACCAGCTGTACCTTCATCGTATCCCAGTGTATAGATAAAATAGTTTCCAATGTGTGCATAATAGAAATTAAAGCAAATAAAATATACACAGCTAATTAAGAAAACACAAAATAGTTCCTTGTTCTCTTTTACAGTTTTAAAATTAAACACAGAGAATACCTGATACCAGAAACCTTTTTCGTCACGGTTTGGCTGAAGATTTTCTCCTTCCTTCATAAATAAGAAACCAACTGTACCGATAATCATTACTGACACACCCATAATGATAAAGAATACAAAGTAGTCTAATATATTAATCAAGATACCACTTACAACAGTACCCACAATTGTCGCAATAATAGGAAGGGCAGCTAATGCAGCTCCGATTTGTCCACGATTTTTATCGTTTGAGATATCTGTGGTCCAACTACTAAACGCAGCATCATTTCCCATGCTACCAAAGAAACTCATAAGGGCATCCATGGCTACAATCATAACCGCTGCAGCAATAATTTCATTCTTTGGTAAGAATTCAGAAACTCCGAACAAAATAGTAAAGATACCCCAAAGAACATAACCAATAAATATGAATGGTCTTCTCTTTCCCTTTCGGTCACTTAATGTTCCCCAGAAAAAGGTACTAAAAGTTGTTACGATAGAAGAAATCGCCGTCATCCAACTAATAATCCATGCATAAGGTCCAATCTTTGCATAGATAAATGTGTTAAACCACTGATTTTCCACATTCCAACAAAGCTGTCCAGCAAGACCTACTACCCAAATGAGTATCCACTCTCTTCGTCCTATTTTTTCAGCAATATTTTTCTTTTCCATTTTTGTATACCCTTTTTCCCCTCGTTTTATTCTGTTCATTTTTATATTTTTATCTCTCGTATACTTTGGCAACAAACGCCTCTAACATCGTTTGATAGCGAACTACATCCACTACTACACATTCTGCATGCTCTGCACCTTCAAACAAATGCAACTCCTTATACCCCTTATTTACCTCATACATTTTTTCACTATGCCAGCAATGGGTAAACGTATCCGAGGTTCCATGCACAAAACAAATTGGAATTTCATTTTCTTTTAAACAATCAATTGGACGCACATCTTGAAACCAATATCCATAAAGCAATCTTCCAAATGGAGATGCAATATCTGCCAACCATCCTGGAAAATGGAATCCATCCTTTACCTTCCAACGCAGCACAGGCAAAATCTCGCTATAACCACAATCATTTACAATAAAGTCTACTGTTGGCTTGTGTTTTAAAGCCATAACCTGTAGTCCTGATCCCATGGATTCTCCATGAAGTCCAATATGTATGTCTTTTCCATAACGCTCATATGTATCTTCTATGACCGCCATCAAGTCTCTTGACTCGTGTATTCCAAATGTAGTTACTGCTGGTGCATTGACTCCATGACCTCTGTTTTCATACACAACGCAGTTGTACCCCATTTTTCTCCACAAAGCAGCATACTTATAGGTTCCGTATCTTGTACTTGTATAACCGTGAGAAAGAATCACATAGTGTTTGTTTTCTGGATTCCCCGGCACAAAACCAACCCAAAGCTTATGACCATCAAAAGTCTCTACTGTGTGTTCATTTACAATTTCAAGACTTTCCCCCTGCATATAATCTATTTTTTTTAAATTGTTCAACTCATATTCCAAAGTATGTACTTTAGGACGCACTGCAAACCTTGCCATGCATACAAAAAACAATACTAACAGTAATAAAATAACTACGACAAAAACCAACCATCCCATAATATTATGCCTCTCAATTTCCAGTTTTGGATAAATCTACCCCATTGTTATAATTATACTCCGAAACAACCTCCTCTTCAACTGAATAAATTAACGATATAGCTCAGACTTTTTAAATACTACGAAATGAGCCATGACATATATTGAATGTGCGCACGCTTTCGCTCTCAGCGGTGACGTCGCGTTACTAAATTCGTGATGATTTATC
>JAZPYQ010000056.1:0-12344 GCA_045544235.1 Agathobacter sp.
AATGAGCAGCAACTTTAGTTGTTGCGAATTTAGTAACGCGACGTCACCGCTGAGAGCGAGAGCGTGTGCGATTTCAATATATATACTAGTCCGTTTCGTAGTCTTTAGAAAAACTCTTTACTGAGCTATATCGTTATTTAAAAGCTGTGGCCTCCGCCACCACCTGAGGAGCTTCCGCCACCGCCGCCACCTCCGCCACCGCCGGAGCTGCTAGAGCCACTGGAGTCGGAACTTTCAGGGCTATATTCTTTGGTTTGGTGTGTGAAGTTAATACTAGGATTATTAATGTTTACTTTAAAGAAAGTGCCATCAAGTAATTGTGAATCACTAACTTTTTTTGAACGTGAAACTAGTAAAACGGAAATGTAGTTAATTAATAGTGCGATAACAATTGCAAGCAATGCATTACTAATGTATTTCATAGGTTGTGCGATTGCTTTTCCTTCCATTAAGGAGTTGATTTGTTCAAATGCCGTATTAGCACAATCAAAATATTCTTCGTCTGAAGCAAATGTATAAACATTATCTGTGATGGTGTTTGCGTATGCAGTGGTAACACGATCATAGATATCTCCGTCACTATAAATCCAAATATTACGTTCGTCCATGTCAATGATAAACACAGTACCACTATTATGACGGAAGTGGTCATAATAATATTCTTCTACATAATCCTCGGTGTCATATTCTGGATTGTAATCGATGGAAACGAAAGCTACATGTCCGTGTTCAGAGATTGGTTTCATGGTTTCCAATAATTTCTTTTCTTCGCGACTTGAGAGTAAATCTGCCAAGTCATCTATGTAGATTTCATAATCTGTGTCATCATTTTCCCAAACTGGTTCAGAGTCTGGATAGTACTCATCGGTATATGCCAGCAAAGTAGCAGGAGTAAAAGTGCAGATGAGTAAAGCGAATAAAAATGTAACAACAAGTTTTGTAAAAGATGTTATATTCTTACGCACGATCATCACCTCCTGTTCTATCAAACTGAGGCAAGCGTCGTGTAGACATAATGTTGTAATAATGCATGATGTCTTTTATAGTGAAGAACATGCCTAGTGCGATAAAAATAACTCCTCCATAGTAGTAGATGTCACTTACTGGATTAAGTAGAGCAATTAGGGCTCCTACAAGAACAGCTGCAATAATGGAAATAAAACCATTTACCTTATAATCAGGTGGAAACTGTTTTTTCTTGCTAATGCCGAATATTGCAGTGCTAACAGCAACTACAGCAAGTAATATCCATACGATATCAATCTTAAAGGCATTAAATATTTCTGCAAATACTCCAAAGAACATGCTAAAGACATAGGCACAGATTATAATACCTGCAATAAGTCCACCATTGCCTTTCTTTTTCTTAATCGTTGGCTTACGTTTTTTTTCTGAATAGGAAAGCATCTCTGGTTGCTCTTTTGAAATACGGCCTCGATCTGTGATGCCAGAATCTTTTTTTGCAATAGTGCTTATCTCATAAGCAAATAAAATTGCGCAAAGAAGAGCAAGGAATCCTGTGATGGTTAACAAAGTTTTTGGAACAATGGTAAAAAACAAATTCAAAATAATGAAGAGTGGAATTGCCAAAATAAGAGAACCTGTCACATATTTTTTCTGATCCACTGGAAGGTCTGCTACCACCTTTCCTGTTTGGCCGTTTATGGTGGCGTAGGCTACACGATCTCCATTGCGATAGGACATGAACCATACAGGGAACATAGTACTATTGATCTCTTTAACATTTGTGTTAACCAGATTGGATGATAATGGAGTGTCAATAGATACACCACGAAAGTTTTCATATATACATTTTACGGAATTGTCTACTGCAATGTTCTCTGCATCTGGCTGGTATACACTGGAATCAACGTCGGCTGTGTCAGCATAAAAACCACTTAAAAATGCAGGAGTAAATTTTTTCATTCCTTTTACATCATATGGTGCTATTTTTTCGCTGATATTGTCATCAAAAGATGAAGATGCATCATAGGAAAGCCCTTTGTAGTAAGCATCAATTTCACCGTTTAAAGCATAGTGATCGGTGTAGATGTAATCACCATGACGTTCGGACTTGCTTCCGCTTAAAGTAAAAGCACCCTGCTGTGTTAAATAAAATGCCCAATATGGCATATAGATGCCACGGAACCCATCAATTTTTCTAGGATCCTTTAAGGCATCGGGTGCGAAGATGGCACGTTTCATCATGTTAGCATAAGCCGCTTTACAATCTTCTTTTGTTTTTTTGAATGGAATGATGTAATCTGGGCGTTTTTCCTTGCTAATTCTACTGTATAGAATAGTAGATGCGCCACAGAATGTACAAAATTCTGCTGCGGATGTGTCAGTACTTAAAATTTCACCGCCACATTGAGGACAGGAAAAAACTGTAACGTCGAAGTCTTTTTCTTCTACAGCATCTTTTTCCTTGCCTTCAAAAGAGTAAGGGTCCATTAAAGTCTGGCAATGTTCACAGCCTAGTTGTTGAGATGGGATATCAAATTTTAGATTCCCACCACAGTTTGGACATGAGAACATAAGAGCCTCCTTTTCTTTTGTATATTCATACTAGCTATGTTTCGCTTTTGTTTTTCTTCTAAATGATTTTACAATGGTTTCGTGCCAGATGGATGGGTGGAAGAGGATGAGAAGAGGGAATAATTCCAATCGTCCTGCCAACATATTAAACATAAACACCCATTTTGATAAATCTGTAAAATGCCCAAAGTTTTGAGTTGGACCAACCATAGAAAGTCCTGGCCCAATGTTGTTCATAGTTGCAATTACAGAGGTGAAATTTGTAACCAAATCTTTTTCCTCTAATGAAATAAGCATAATAGAACAAACAAATATAGTGAAAAAGGTAATCATATAAATGCTAACGGAATGTATGATTCCCTGTTCTACTTCTTTTTCATCCATAGTAATTTGTTTTACTGATTTTGGATGAATATAAGAGTGTAACTCTTTCAGGATAGATTTACCAGCAATTACAAAACGTGAAACCTTGATGCCGCCACCGGTGCTACCAGCACAGGCGCCGACAAACATCAATATTACTAATATGGTTTTACTAAGTCCTGGCCATAAATCAAAATCTGTGGTTGCAAAACCAGTAGAAGATATGATAGAGGCAACCTGGAACGCAGCATGTGTAAGAGCTTCGAAAAGAGAAGAGAACATTCCGTGGATATCCCAAGTGATCAAAATGATTGCGGTAAGGACGATTAGAAGGAATGCACGTACTTCTTCCATTTTAAATGCCTTTTTAATTTCACCAAATATAATCAAATAGTATGCGTTAAAATTAATTCCAAATAGAATCATGAAGATGGTTACAATCCATTGTACAGCAACGGAGTAGCCACCTACACTACTGTTTAAAATACCAAAACCACCGGTACCCGCAGTGCCTATGGAAATACATAATGCATCAAACCATGGCATCTTAACAAGTAAGAGCGCTACTAGTTCAAAAATAGTTAATGCGAAATATATAATGTATAAAAGGCGAGCGGTATAGCGCATTTTTGGTACAAGCTTTCCTACAGATGGACCAGGGCTTTCTGCTCGCATAAGGTTAATGTTTGAGCCACCACTAAGTGGAACCACAGCAAGTAAGAAAACCAAAACTCCCATACCTCCAATCCAGTGCGTAAAGCTTCTCCAGAAAAGGGAGGTGTGGCTTAGCGCTTCTACATTGCTAAGGATGCTTGCGCCAGTGGTAGTAAATCCTGAGACGGTTTCAAACAATGCATCTGTAAAATGAGGGATTTCTCCAGTCATAACAAATGGAAGTGCACCAAAGAAACTTAGTGCAATCCAACTTAAACTTGTGGCGATACAGCCCTCTTTTAAGTAGAAAACATTGTCCTTTGCTTTCTTAAAAGTGAGTAAGGAGCCCAATAAAATACAAGTGCCTGCCATAATCAGATAAGTGAAGAGTTCTTTTTCCTGATAAATAATTGCTATTACACATGGAAGGAGCATAAAAAATCCTTCCAGTTTGATAATATGTCCTAAGATATAACGAATGATGGATGTATTCATAAGTGTCCTCCTAGGCTAAAATATCAGTAATGTCTTGGAAACCGGTATGAGTGGTTACGATCATAACTTCATCTCCTACCTGGAGACTATCCTGTCCTGTAGGGATAAATACACGGCCTTTTCTACTGATAAAGCAAACGAGTAAGTTGTCCTTTAATTGTAAATCCATTAGAGTTGTGTTTGTAACAGCAGATTCTTCTGTTACAACAAATTCGATAGCTTCTGCTTTTGAGTCAAACATATGATAAAGAACCTCAATGTTACTGTCTTTGGAAGCTTGTTTTGCTCTTACATAGGAAATAATGGTTTCAGAAGTAATATATTTTGGATAAATGACACTGCCTAAATCCAAATTATTTAATACCGTTTTAAAGGTGATACGGTTTACTTTTGTAATTACTTTAGCTTGAGATACTTGCTTTGCGTGAAGGGTGAGCATAATGTTTTCTTCGTCAATACCTGTAAGTGGTACAAATGATTCAGCAGTTTCTAAACCTTCTTCACGAAGCAATGCTTCGTCTGTGCCATCTCCATTAATAATAATGGCTTCAGGTAAAAGGGTGCTAAGTTCTTGACAACGCTGTAAATTGCTTTCAATTATTTTTACAGAGATTCCAGCACGGATTAACTGGTCTGCTAAATAGTAAGCAGCCTTTCCGCCGCCTACAATCATAGTGTCTTTTACACGGTGAGTGTCAAAACCAATTGCTTTAAAAAAGCGCGCACAGTTACGACGAGTTCCTACGAAAGACACAATATCACCAGCATGTAATTCAAAATTACCGGATGGGATGTAGATTTCTCCTTGACGTTCTACTGCAGATACAAGGATATTGTGCTTAATATGCTTTCCTAAATCCATAATTTTAAGCTGGTCTAAAATGTTATCTTCTGGAATTTTGAATTTAACGATTTCAGCCTGATTGTGAGCAAAAGAGTTCACCTCTAATGCTGCTGGTAAATAAAGGATGCGAGCCACTTCTTTTGCAGCTTCTAGTTCAGGATTGATAATACGAGCTAGGCCTAATTTTTCACGAAGATAGCTAATATCATCGTTGTAGTCAGGAGTGCGAACACGAGCAATTGCAGAACAGTCTGTTACCTGTTTAGCGACTGTACAGCACAAAAGATTTAATTCGTCAGAGCCTGTTACAGCAATGACCAAATCGGTATCCTGAATACCAGCCTCTTTTTGCACACTGAAGCTGGCACCATTGCCACAGATTCCCATAACATCATAAGTGTTTGCAAGAGCTTCCACTTTTTCTGGTTTTTTGTCAATGACAGTGATGTCATGTCCTTCCTGGCAGAGTTGTTCTACGAGAGTTCTTCCTACTTTTCCACAACCAATAATTAAAATATTGAGTCCGTGTTTTATGGACTTGTTTATACCAAACATGTTTTTCCTCCAAAGTTAGAACGGAGCCTACTGCTCCGAGTATTCAAAGATAATAGAATTATACCACAATTTTTCTATAATAAAAGTATAGTTTTAGTCAAAGGTGTGCTACAATAAAAGAAATATTTTTGAGGTACAAGCGATGGATTACAGTAATGTTTTAAAGTTTAAATATACATGGAGAAAATATCAGGCAAGGGTATTGCAAAATACAGGTAAATACGTTAGAGATGGCAGACTTCATATCGTAGCTGCTCCAGGATCGGGAAAGACCACATTGGGGATTGAACTGATTGCGAGAATGCAGGAATGTGCGTTGGTATTGGCGCCTTCTATTACAATTCGTGAGCAATGGAAAGAACGTATTGTAGAGGGCTTTTTATGTGAGGGATTAAATCCGGACGATTATATTTCACAGGACTTGAAACATCCTCGTGCCATTACCATTGCCACATATCAGGCGCTTCATAGTGCGATGAATCGTTATAAAGGCAAGTTGGATGAATCAGGAAAAGAAGATACAGATAGTGATGATAATGTAGCTGTGTCTGCAAAAGATATAGAGGAAGTAGATTACTCAGAGTTTGACATTGTAAAGACCATGAAAGCAAATCAGATGGGACTTGTGTGTCTTGATGAATGTCATCATTTGCGTAGTGAGTGGTGGAAAGCTTTGGAGGAATTCAAAAAGGAAATGGACGGTTTTAAAGTGATTGCACTAACCGCAACACCACCTTACGATTCTAACGCCACCATGTGGAATCGTTACATGAATATGTGTGGTGAAATTGATGAGGAAATTGCTATTCCAGAACTGGTAAAAGAAGGAAGCCTGTGTCCACACCAGGACTTTGTGTACTTTAACTATCCGACAGAGGAAGAAAAGGCAGAGGTAGTAAAATTCAAAACCCGTAGTAAGGAAGCCTATGACAAATTAATGGGGGATGCAGAATTTGCTAGCGTAATTGAAACACACAAGGGGCTTTCTGGAATGATAAGCGATGATGAGCTTTTAGACAAACCAAACTATCTGGCTTCTATCCTTATCTTCCTTCAAGCAAAAAATATTCCTTTCCCAGAACGTTTGACGAGACTTCTGGGGGCAAGCCGTTTGCCACAGATGTCGCCAGCCTGGATGGAAGTTTTACTTCAGGGATTTTTATATGAAGATGAAGCAGGATACAGTTGTGATGAAAATTATAGAAAAGATATGACTTCTTATCTGAAAGCAGAAGGGCTTATAGAAAAGAAGAAAGTATCTTTTTCCACCACACCTTCTTTGGAAAAATTACTTACTACATCTAAAGGAAAATGTGAAAGTATAAAAGCAATTGTAACACATGAATATGCAAGTACTGGAAAGAATCTTCGTTTGTTGATTTTGACGGATTATATTCGAAAAGAATATGAAAAAATGTTGGGGACACAGGAAGATGTAACAGCGCTTGGAGTTATACCGTTTTTTGAACAGCTTCGAAGAAGCGTTGGAGCAACTACAGATATTCGTTTAGGTGTTTTGTGTGGAACTGTGGTAATTATTCCAGCAGAGGCAAAGGATGCTCTTTTAGAGGCAATTGGAGATAGTGGATCGGTTAGTTTCACTGCTGTTGGAAAACTGTCTGAAACAGATTATGTAAAGGTAAGTCCTGTTGGAGATGGACATTTTTTAACGGGAGCTGTAACGGATGTATTTACTCAAGGACATATGCAGGTACTTATTGGAACCAAATCCCTTCTTGGAGAAGGTTGGGATTCGCCTTGTATTAACTCTTTGATTTTGGCAAGTTTTGTAGGATCTTTTATGTTGAGCAATCAAATGAGAGGACGTGCAATCCGTGTGTTTAAACAAGACCCAAATAAGACAAGTAACATCTGGCATTTGGTGTGTTTAAATCCATGGAAAAACACAAACAATAGTGCAGAAAATGAAATGAGTGATGACTACGCATTATTGGAACGAAGAATGGAACATTTCTTGGGATTACATTATGTAGATGATATTATAGAAAGTGGGATGCATCGTTTGTCCATCATAGCACCACCGTTCGATGAACAGAATGTGGAAGTTATGAATGAAAAAATGCTGGAATTGTCCGGGCATAGAGCAGAGTTAAAGGAGCGTTGGAATCGCTCATTGGCATTACATAAGAAAATGGATATTGTGGAAGAGACTTCGGTTGCAGAGGAACGAGTGCCAAAGACTGTGTTTAGAGAAAATCTCTTTGGCGTGGGTCTTGCAGCCCTTGGCTTCGTATGCCTTGTTCTCCTTCGTATGTGGGGGGCGGATACATTCTTAGAACCACTTTGCACGGCAGGCATGCTGGTGGTGGCATTATATGCTTTAACGAAAGTGCCAAGAATTATTCAGCTTATGGATGGAGAAAGACGTCTCTACGCATTTGGTAATGGAATACGAAAAGCGATGTTGGCACTTCATCTTATGGAGGGAAATGATAGTAAGGTTAAGGTAGAAGCCGATGGAATAAAAAAACAGGTAGTATATTTATCTGGTGGAACTAGTCGAGATAAGACTTTGTTTACCAAATGTGTAAATGAATTGTTTGGGGTTATTGATAATCAAAGGTATTTATTGGTACGTCCTGGTAAATACAAAGGAGTAGGTGACTTCTATGCAGTTCCAGAGGTGTTTGCAAAACGAAAAGAGGATGCGGAAAAATTCTATGAGTGTATCAAACCTTATATTGGAAGATATGAATTGGTGTATACAAGAAGTGAGGCTGGTAGAGGTCTTTTACTAGAAGCAAGAATGAAAACCCTTGCAAATCAAATGGGCAAGACAAGATCTAGAAAGAAGGTAAAATCTTTTTAACAATAGAAAATTGGTGATGATGCAGCTGCTACAGAAATGTAGCAGTTGTATCAAATGATTAAATTGTCAGAAAATAATGTAAAATATATACAAATATAATAATAATTTATAAAAATATTTTAAAAATTTTGAAAATAAGTGTTGACATATGATAATTGTCGTGTTATATTAAATTCAACAAAAGAACACAGCAACAGAAATTCACGAAGGAATTTCTTAAATATCAATCATCTTGATGATGACGAGAAAGTCATCAGATGAAATTTATGAAAGGAAGGTACGGTCCAACAAAAACTTAAATTTTGGTAAGAAGCAACCCTAGCAAACTCCATATATAAGGATCAAGAAACCAGTGGCAATATAAAAATAAAAGAGAGATGGATGGAGCTTCGGAAAAAACATTTGATAGAATACGAAGTCAATCCTAAAAGGTCATTTAGGTAAACAGAAGAGAAAGATATAAGGAGAAAAAGAAAAACAAAAAACCAAACAAAAAATAGTAAAAAATTAATTGTGAGGTACAGACCATTGGAAATTAATGAAATAGTTGAATAGGCGTTATTTGAACGAGAATAAATTCAAATAACGCCTATTTTTTGTTGTCGATAGAACTCTAAAAATCTTAACGTGGCAATTCTACCAAAGAAATATTCGTTTTTCTGTGAGAATTGACAAGTGACATTTTACCACAACATATTGTATAATGATATCGATTTGGAACAAAACATTGTAATATTATGTAAAATGCAAAGGAGAAGGTTATGTCACGAGAAGTATTAGATGATGTTATGATTAAAGGCGCATGTAAAGGAAAGGCAGAGGCTGTAGTTAATTGCCAGTGCAATATTGAAAATGCCCCAGTTAGATGCGAGCAAGCAGAAAACTGTATGTTCTATTCATATTATAAATGTAGTAAACAATGGAAACGTTTAGCATAATATAAGTTATAATAACTTCTACTTATGAATTCCTCTCGGGAATAGTAAGTAGAAGTTTTTTTTATGGCTAGAATTGCCAAAAGAAATTGACGAATAGTAAATAATGGCTGTATAATGACGCTTATATTAGTCGTAAAATGACGAAGCGAGGAGCAATGAATATGGTAAAAGTAGTAAAATTTGGTGGAAGTTCTCTTGCTAGTGCAGAACAGTTTGCAAAAGTTGGTGACATTATACGTGCAGATGAATCTCGTAGATTCGTAGTTCCAAGTGCACCAGGAAAGAGAAATGCAAAAGATACAAAGGTAACAGATATGCTTTATAGCTGCTATGCTATGGCAGAGGCGGATGAAGATATTAGAATTCCATTAATGAAGATTAAAGAAAGATATGATTCTATTATTAATGGATTAAAATTAAAGCTTTCTTTAGAAGAAGAGTTTAAAGTAATTGCTGAAAACTTTAAGAATAAAGCAGGCGCGGATTATGCTGCATCACGTGGCGAATACTTAAATGGTATTATCATGGCAAATTATTTGGGCTATGAATTTATTGATGCGGCAGACGTCATCTTCTTTGAAGAAAATGGTATGTTCGATGCAGAAAAAACACAGAAAGTACTTTCTCGTCGTTTGGAAAAACAGGAAAATGCTGTTATTCCAGGTTTCTATGGATCAAATCCAGATGGAAGTATCCGTACTTTCTCAAGAGGTGGTTCCGATATTACAGGTTCTATTGTTGCAAAGGCATGTAGAGCCAGCATGTATGAAAACTGGACAGATGTATCAGGCTGTCTTGTAGCAGACCCAAGAATCATTGACAATCCAAAACCAATTAAGATTATCACATATCGTGAACTTCGTGAGTTGTCTTACATGGGTGCTTCTGTTTTACATGAGGATGCAGTTTTCCCAGTTCGTAAAGCAGGTATCCCTATTAATATTCGTAATACAAATGATCCAGATGCAGATGGAACTTTAATTGTAGACAGCACATGCCAGAAGGCAGATTATACTATTACAGGTATTGCTGGTAAAAAAGGTTTCGTTGCAGTAAGTATCGATAAGGACCAGATGAACTCAGAAGTAGGTTTCTGTCGAAGAGCCCTTCAGGCATTTGAAGAACATGGAATTTCCATTGAACATATGCCATCTGGTATTGATACAATGACCGTATTTGTACACCAGGAAGAGTTTGAAGGCAAGGAACAGCAGGTTATGAGTTCACTTAGAAGACTTGTCGATCCTGACTTTACAGAATTAGAAGCAGACCTTGCTCTTATTGCTGTTGTAGGTCGTGGTATGAAATCTCAGAGAGGTACTGCTGGTAGAATTTTCTCTGCACTTGCTCATGCAAACATCAATATTCGTATGATTGACCAGGGTTCTTCCGAACTTAACATTATCATCGGTGTTGCAAATGAAGATTTTGAAAAGGCAATTCGTTCAATTTACGATATTTTCGTAGAGACTAAATTATAATAAGCTTTTTAGGAACAGTGAAACGCTTTCTTTCATATTTTATATGGAAGGGAGCGTTTTTTATATGGATAGGCATACAGTAATACTTACCGCAGATAAACGACAAGAAAAGCTAGCTGCCCTTTTGGAAGGAAAGAGAGTAAGCTACGCGTGGGAAGAAAATACAAAGGAAAAAGAGGTTTGTGAAAAAGTATATGTATTACCTATACCAGTGACGAAATTAGATAGAAATCCTGCCATAAAGAAAAAGTTAAAAGAAGAAATGAAACATTTATGTGAAAACCCATACGCCAGAATCAAGGTGTTTGGTGGAGTGTTTAATACAGAGTGGAAACTTTTTTTGGAGGAACATCAGATTCCTTATTGGGATTTTATGAAATTACCAGAGGTGGTAGAAGGAAATGGATGGATTACGGCGGAAGGGACTGTTGCTGAGGTTCTTAAAGCCGGAGAACATTCCATTTATGGACAGAAAGTTATGGTAACAGGATATGGTTGCTGTGGAGAGAAGATAGCAAAGCTCTTTTCTCGTCTAGGAGCAGAAATCATAGTGGTGGCAAGGAGAGAAGAGGTTCGCCAGATGGCCAAACGTGATGGCTTTGAGATAACAGACTTTGCACAGATGCGAACAAAGTTGAGCGATATAGATACGGTGATTAACACGGTGCCATCTATGGTGATTACAGAGGAGTGTATCCGAAGAATGAGTTCGGACGCACTTATTATAGATATTGCTTCAAAGCCAGGTGGAACTGATTTTGAGGCTGCAAAAAAATATGGAATACGTGCGGAATTAGCTCTGGGTCTTCCGGGGATATACACTACAACAAGCAGTGCAAAACTTTTGAAAAATGCTATATCCAAATATGCGCCCTTACAAAAAGATGTAAGTGAGGATAAGTCATGGATTTTTCAAATTATCATATAGGATATGGAATTACAGGTTCATTTTGTACCTTTGCACAGTCGAGAAAAGCGGTGGCGAAATTGAAAGAGATGGGGGCGCAGATTACCCCGATTTTTTCCTACCAGACACAAAACACGGATACGCGATTCGGAAGTGCAAAAGATTTTATAGAAGGAATTTGTGAGATTACAGAAAGTGAAGGAATCCGAACCATCACAGAGGCAGAACCGATAGGGCCAAATAGTTACCTTGACATTATGGTGATTGCACCATGCACAGGAAACACTGCAGCAAAGCTTTGCGCAGGAATTGTTGATACGCCGGTGCTTATGGCTGCGAAAGCGCACATGCGAAATGGTAAGCCATTGGTAATAGCCATCTCTACCAATGATGCTCTGGGCATGAACTTCAAAACTATAGGTCAGCTCATGAACATGAAGCACGTCTACTTCGTGCCATTCGGCCAAGATAACCACAAGGCTAAGCCAAACTCCATGGTGGCACACCTGGACCTCCTCCCAGATACCATCGAACTGGCTCTACGAGGCAAACAAATCCAACCCGTAATCCAATAACCCACTGGGGCTGTCGCATCCAAGATGGCCCCTTATATTTTTATTATTTTATACAAACGAAGTGCTCTATACTACGGCGGAGTGGTTTATAGAAAAATGTCATATTTCCCAAAAGGCTCTCTGATGGATGTTTTTGTGTCTTTCAAGTGTTCGACAATCCACGC
>JAZPYQ010000057.1:0-4040 GCA_045544235.1 Agathobacter sp.
GTTTATAGTTCTTCCGTCTGGTTTGATGGCTTCTACGAGACGAGAAGAGTTGTCATAGATAAACTGCTCTACCGTACCATCTGGTGAGGTGATAGAAGTCAGATTTCCATGTATATCGTAAGCATAGGTAGTCTCGCTACCATCTGCTGCGATTTTTGTAGTTGGATTGCCTAGAGCATCCTAGGTATACTCTGTAGTGAAAAATATATGAGATTGTCTACTCTAAGTAAATCCCCGCTTCTGTTAGGTTTTCACCTAATTCATAGTCCTCTAACGAAGTTCCTTCTTTTATTTCTGTAAATTTCATTAAATAAATTTTATCTTCATTACCAGGAGTTGTATCGTAGCGAAAATATATAATATAATCAGAACTTGGAAAATAACCTTCTACATATACGTGAAAAGTTGACCCATCATAAACAAGCCAGCCATCGCCCATATTTGTAGAAATATATCTGCTAGCAAATACTTCTATCACTTCATCGGATGACTTCATTATATTCTCTTTTTCTTCGTCTGATATTTGAAAAAGAGATGACAACATATGTGTATCTTCATGTCTAAAAGAATCAAATAATTTTGTTAGTGTAGTATGAACTTTTTCATGTTGTGGTAAAACAATTCCAGCTACAGACCAATATGGAGTATATTCTCCTTCTTCATACTTTTCAAAACGCAATGTATATACCCCTAATTCCGAGAGCTCAATTTCTTGAACATACCAATAATCGTAATCAATTCTATACGTTTCTTCAGTAGTCTTTATTATGAACCATCCATAAATAACCAACTCTGTCCCTTCTGGACCATAATACCCTGTAGAAGAATGATTCCTTTCCGTAATCTCTATAAAATCTCCTTTATAAAGATTAAAGATATAGTCTATTCCTTCTTCAATATCACTTGACCTTGATATAGCTTTTTCTGAAAAAATACTTTTTAATAGTTCTCTATCTTTATTCTCCAACGCATCTACAAGTTTTTGTTCTAATTCGTCTATCGCTTCATATTCATTCTTCGAAGAACTATTTAACATAGATAGTCGAGAATTACTGCAACCTGTCAAACTCATCAACAATCCTACTATAAGTAAAACTCCTACTACTTTTTTAAACACATCATCCTCCAACTAAACTATTCTGTAGCCATCTCATTATTTGCCTTGGCATTTTCAACAGCTACATCCCACATTTCATCCGCAAGAATTCTTTATGCAAAATTCTTGCAGATGAAATAAATGCATTTCGCAATTGCCTTCCATTTTACAGATTTAGATTTTAAGCAGATTCATTATATCTCTTTAATAATTTTATTCGGGCAATAGGTCTTATCCACAAAATTAATAATATAATACAAAATGTACACAGCATTTTTAAAATTGCAAATACAACTTTCATAAAATACCATTCTAAAATCCAAAAAACTATTCCACTTGTAAATAAACTTATAACAATAATCATTTGTACAACAAATTGGCGTTTTCCGTCTAAACAGATATTTTTTATCATATTGTCATCTACATCTAGTAATTTAACTTCATCCAATGTTTTTTTGTATAATTGATTATGTAAAACAAACGCAAAACCAATAACACTCACCCATACAAAAAAAGTTATTACATAATATAAATATGGATTATTTGCAATCCAAGCATCCATTTTTTCTGCAATATTAATTATTAAATAGATTCCACAAAAATAGAAAAAATTAGGATTGAATTTTCTTTGTCTTCCCACGTATAATTTATTATTTTCCACTGAATAACAATAATAAAGACTTTCCGAACTGTAAATTGGTATTATATTCATCTTTAATCTCCTTCAGTAAAATAATCATATGCCGCGTCAAACGCCATACTACCAAAAAGACTAACGCCAAAACCAACTACACCACCTACAACAGTCCCTATTGGACCACCGATTGCTGTGCCAACAGTCATTCCCAATTTTGCCCCACCTATTCCTATTGCAGTATGAGAAACCGCTTTTATTCCGGCATCTACGTACTCTTCTCCTTCACTAACCTGTATTCCAAAATCAATCACAGTTGAAGCAATCGGTACCCCGTATTTAACACTTCCACGTGCAATACTAGCTAAAGCTGTTGGCGGTTCAGGAATGCTAACAATTGTATTTGATGTTGTTAATGCAGCAAGCCCTCTATCCACAAATAATTCAGGTGCATTAATGTATAGCCAATCTGTAGCATCCTGCGCGACCTGTTTGGCTACTTCATCAGTAACCTCCTGTAAAAAAGCTTCTCTAGCAACATATAAAGCACTATTTGTTAGATTACTTCTTAAATAATAATCATCTAGAAGATCGTTCTCTTCTTCATCCTTTGTAGAAAAATCCCCTAGTGTTACTAAATCAGTCTGAGTACCTCCGCGCATACTTCTAGTACTATTGGGTTTATAAAATAAAGGAATATACTTATTATCAAAACAATTTATCTTATATATTGATTCAACATATAGTAGATCATGCTCCGCCTTCTTACTCTCCTTAATCCCCTCTATCTGCGCATTCGCAGATACTCGTCCCGCATTTACATTATTTGTAAACTTAGCTACTGCTTCGTTTGGTACAGCAGGCTCTGAACATCCATAATTCATGGATACTTGTTCCGCCTGAGCGATGCCTTGTGCTATGTAGCTATTTGCGGTACTCTGGGAGATACCAGAGATGTTTTGGTAGTTGGTGAAATCAGTATTGTTGGCTCTTGATACTGCACTATTATATCCGCTCTGTGCTGTGACTTCGCCTGCCCAGAGAGCTGCAGCTGTCATGTAGTCACGGAGTTCATTAAGTCCTGTGGACTGGTAGTACTTGTTTGTTCCATTTACGTTCTGACTGTAATGTCCACTAGGGTCGATATTATTGACTGGGTCATTGTTCGCATAGGTATAGCGATTCTGAGAGATTGCATCATCTAGGTTACCTAAGTAGCTATCTATGGTAATAAAGGAACCCATCTCTGCATCATAATATCTCGCTCTTAGATACTGTAAGCCCGTAACCGCATTTGTTTCTTCGCCATTGTAAGCATAACCAATGAAGTTCTCATCTGCACCACTTATAATTTCACCAAATGGGTCATAAGTCAGTGATAAAGTGATTTCTTCACCTGTTGTAGTCTGTACTACAGAACCTCGTCCATCATAGATGTAGTATTCTGTTTCTGTGCCCATAGCGCTTGCTTCACTCTGTACACTAGTGCTTCCTGTATCTACATCCGCATCCACTGGATTTGCTTCTACTTCTGCAATACGCTCAAGTCCATAGATATAACTAGCCTCTTGTGACTCACTTGCTCCATAGGTCATAAGCACCTGTGTGTTTGCAGTATTTACATCATTTACATAATAAGTCAGGTCATATGATGCCTGTATGATACTGCTGGTCTTACTTGGAATTACGATATCCTCACGACTGCTTGACTTTCCTGTGGTGATGTATGCGATTTCTTCTTCTGAAAGTCCTGCATTCTGCAAGGTCTCCATATCCGTATCCGAATATACCACATCACTATGTAGTTGTAACTCAAATACATCAGTTACTGCTGTCCACTCTCCGTTAAACCAATCCGTACAGATAGCGGTCAGGAAGGTGTTTGCTCCTACGAAAAATTCTATGAATCCCTGTATCACACCATACCAGAAGATGGTATCTGCTGGGTCTACAAATATCTGTTCCAGATATGTATAGATTTCTTCCTGAGATACACCGAATATCTCTGGAATAGAAGCTACTGTGTTCGTTGGACTACCTGATACGTTGCTACTTAATAGGCCACCTAAAAAGCTATCCTCCGTAATCTCTACAGTTCTCGTCTGTCTAGTCAGCTGGAAGGTACGGTTGCCATCTCCATCATAAGTAGCAGCCATCAGAACTGCCCCTCCTTCTCGTACTGCTGTCAGACGATTTTCGATATCATAAGCGTATGTAGTGGTAACACTACCATCACTCTTTTCGATAAGGTTACCATTTTCGTCATAGGTATACTCTGTGGTTACCCCATCTATCGTTTCACTTATGAGC
>JAZPYQ010000058.1:0-8392 GCA_045544235.1 Agathobacter sp.
ATCCAACTACTACTATAATATGCCGGCTATCGAGGCGGCAGGACGTATTACCAAGGCAGCAGGAATGGACAGGGTATTTTTTACCAATTCCGGTGCGGAAGCGGTAGAAGGTGCTATTAAAGCGGCGAGAAAATATGCCTATAATAAAGATGGACAGACAGACCATGAAATCATTGCCATGGAGCACTCTTTCCACGGAAGAACCATGGGAGCTTTGTCTGTAACCGGTAATCCAAAGTATCGCGAAGCGTCCCAGCCTATGATTGGTAATATCAAATTTGCCAATATGAATGATTTTGAAAGTGTAGAGAAATTGGTAAATGATAAAACTTGTGCCATTTTGTTTGAAACGGTACAGGGCGAAGGCGGTATTTATCCGGCTACAAAAGAGTTCATGGAAGGGGTAAGAGCACTTTGTGATGAACACGATATTCTGTTGATTTTAGATGAAATCCAGTGTGGAATGGGGCGTACGGGAGAAATGTTTGCTTATCAGGGATATGGCATTAATCCAGATATTCTTACTTCTGCAAAAGCCTTGGGCTGTGGTGTGCCAGTAGGTGCATTTCTCATGACAGAAAAAGTAGCAGAAGAATCATTGGCACCTGGAGACCATGGCACTACTTATGGTGGAAATCCATTAGTTGGTGCAGCAGTTTCTACTGTGCTTGATATTTACAAACAAAAAAACATTTTGAATCACGTAAAAGATGTCAGTGCATATTTGGAAGAAAAACTAGATGCATTAGTAGAAAAATATGAGTTTATTACTTGCCGTAGGGGAAAAGGTATGATGCAGGGACTTGTAAGTACCATAAAACCAGCTGATATTTGTAAAAAGGCATTAGAGAATGGGCTTATTGTTATTTCTGCTGGCTCAGATGTGATTCGTCTTGTTCCTCCGCTTGTGATTGAAAAGGAACACGTAGATGAAATGATTTTAAAATTGACCAAGACATTTTCTGAAATGGATTCTTAAATAAATTATTTATAAATTCTGCAATAATTTCGTAATAAAATCTTGTAATATCCGTAAAACTTCGTTAAAATATATAACAGCATTGAAGCTCCTTCCGAAAGGAAGGAGTAATTTATGGATAAATCCATATGTTTTATAAAAAGTGTGCTTCTTGGCACACTTATTGTCGTGTTTCTTTCTGGTTGTGGTAAAGACACTGCAAAATATGTGAATTCTGAAGAAACTTCTGACACAGACTATAGTTTAAACAGCCAATTTCAAAACGATACACAGGCAGAGATCAAAGTGGAGTCATCTGAAGAACAACAGATTTATGTCTATGTGTGTGGTGCCGTTCAAAATCCAGGGGTGTATAGTATGCCTGAGGGGAGCAGAATCTGTGACGTGTTTGATACAGCAGGAGGGCTTACAGCGGATGCTGCCACAGATTACTGGAATCAAGCAAGCCTACTTGTGGATGGAGAGATGATTTATGTGCCAACAGTCAAGGAGTTAGAAGAACGCCAAATGAGTCCTATGGACTCCATGGGAGTAAGTGAAGTTCACCCAGACAAAGAAGAAACAGACGGAAGAATTAATATTAATACAGCCTCCAAAGAGCAACTAATGTCTATTCCTGGAATCGGAGAGACCAGAGCAGATGCGATACTTTCGTATCGAGAAGAAAACGGTTCTTTCTCTAATGTAGAAGATATTATGCAGGTAGATGGAATCAAGGAAGGCATGTATGAAAAAATAAAGGATTATATAAAAATTAACTGAGGTGTGTAAATGGCAAAGAAAGTTCTTGTAGTGGATGATGAAAAATTAATTGTGAAAGGTATCCGTTTTAGCTTGGAGCAGGAAGGCATGGAAGTTGATTGTGCCTATGATGGTGAAGAAGCATATAACATGGCAAAAGAAAAAGAATACGATATGATTCTTTTAGACGTAATGCTTCCAAAAATGGATGGATTTGAAGTGTGTCAGGCTATTCGAGAATTTTCTGATATGCCAATTATTATGCTTACAGCAAAAGGCGAAGATATGGACAAGATATTAGGTCTTGAATATGGTGCAGATGACTATATTACAAAACCATTCAATATTTTGGAAGTAAAGGCTCGTATCAAAGCTATTATGCGTAGAACCACTGGTGGAAGCAAAAAAGAGGCAGAAAATCCAATTATTGAAAAAGGTGATTTAAAATTGGATTGTGATAGCCACCGCCTTTTCATTTTAGGAAAAGAAATCAACCTTACAGGAAAAGAGTTTGAAATCTTAGAACTCCTTGTGAAAAATGAAAATAAGGTATACAGCAGAGAGAAACTTTTAGAGACTGTATGGGGCAAGGATTATCCAGGTGATGTTCGTACAGTAGACGTTCATGTACGTCGTTTGAGAGAAAAAGTAGAATCAAACCCTAGTGAACCAAAGTATATTCATACAAAATGGGGTGTAGGTTACTATTATATTCAGAAATAATAAAAGGACAGATATATGCAGGGAACTTCAAAATTTTTTAATTTTTTGAAAAGTTTAACATGCCGCCTTATTATCTGTACTATCGTGGTTGCAGTGGTTCCAAGTGTGATTGTAAGTTCCACTATTTTGGCTTCCTATGAAGCCAGAGCATTGGATATTCGTCAGAGTGAGGTAACGACTCAGGCGAATATTTTGGCAAATCAAATTGCAACCAGTCAGATATTGACAGAAAAGAAGGTTACTTCGGAAACTATCGAAGCACAGATGGACATGCTGACGACTATTTACGATGGTCGCGTCTTGGTGGTGGATAATGATTTTCGTATTATTTATGATACCTTTGATATTGATGATGGAAAAACCATTATTTCAGAAGAAGTAATCAAGGCAATCAAAGGGGAATCCATTACCAAGCATGATGAAGAGAATCGTTATTTGGAAATGTGCATTCCGATGACAAGTCCTAGTGATGAGGAGGCAGTTGTAGTAGGTGTTTTAGTAGTAAGTGTGTCTACTAGTAATATAGCTTTGAATCATGATTACTTACGTCAAATCGCAACAGCAGTAGACGTGGTGGTAATTTTGGCAATCGGCTTTATTGGCGTGCTCACAGCGATTCATTTAGTTAAACCACTTAATAAGCTGTCTGATGGTATTGCGGCAATTCAAGGTGGTATTGGAGACCAGGATCTGGCGGTTCATGATTATACAGAGACTATCGTTATCTGTGAGAAATTCAATGAGATGATGAAGAAAATCAAAGTTATGGATGAATCCCGTCAGGAATTTGTATCCAACGTGTCTCATGAATTAAAGACTCCACTTACCTCTATGAAGGTTTTGGCAGATTCTATTAATAGTATGCCAGATGCTCCAGTAGAGTTGTATCAGGAATTCATGGGTGATATTACCAATGAGATTGAGCGTGAGACCCAGATTATCAATGACTTATTATCTTTGGTAAAAATGGATAAGACAGGTGCTACGTTAAATATTACAACTATCAATATCAATGATTTGTTAGAACAGATAATGAAGCGTTTACAGCCAATTGCAGATAAACAGAGGGTAAAACTGGTATTGGAAAGTTTCCGTCCAGTTACAGCAGATGTAGATGAAGTAAAGCTTACATTGGCGCTTACAAATTTGATTGAAAATGGTATCAAATATAATAAAGATGATGGGGAAGGTTGGGTACATGTATCCTTAAATGCCGATCATCAGTATTTTTATATCAGGGTAGAAGATTCAGGTATGGGTATTCCAGAAGAGGATTTGGAACATATTTACGAGAGATTCTATCGTGTAGACAAATCTCATTCAAGAGAAATCGGTGGTACAGGTCTTGGACTTGCAATCACAAGAAACTCGATTCTTATGCATAGAGGTGCAATCAAAGCTCATAGTGAATTGGGCGAAGGAACAACATTTGATGTACGTATTCCACTTACCTATATTGCATAATGGAAAGGATGAATATGAAGAAAAAATTGATGTGTTTGCTTCTTTCTTTTCTTATGTTATTTTCCTTGACTGGCTGTCAGGAAAGGGAAGCAAAAGAGGGCGAATATCAAATTTATTATTTAAATATGGAAATGACCAAGTTGGTAGCTGAACCTTATAATAGTTCTGGTGCCACAGGGGAAGCTCTGGTAAACGAGTTGCTGGTGAAATTAAAATCAGCACCAGAGTCAAAAGAGCTCCGTCAGACCATTCCAGTAAATGTACAGGTGAATGGTTTTCAGTTCAATGGCAGTTATTTATATGTAGACTTTAGTAACGAATACAAAGACCTTACTTTAACACAGGAAGTTTTAATTCGTGCTGCCATTGCCCGCACATTATTACAAGTGGAAGAATGTTCATTAGTTTCTTTTACAGTAAATTCGGAGCCACTTTATACTGCTAATGGTACCTTGGTGGGACCAATGTCTAAGGATAGTTTTGTGGAAAATCCGGGAAAACAGATTAGTAGTAGTGTTGAAACTACACTGACCTTATATTTTTCTAATAGTGAAGGAACAGGACTAGTAAAAGAAACAAGAGAAGTTCACTATAACACGAATATTTCTATGGAAAAACTGATTTTAGAGCAGTTAATCCAAGGAACAGATGCAAGTGGTGCATTGGATACGATGCCTTCAAGTACAAAACTGATTTCAGTATCCACGGCGGATGGTGTGTGTTATGTAAACTTAAGTGAATCTTTCGTGAATCAGGATGCTGTAGTGAATGAAGAAATTGTGTTATATTCTATTGTGAATTCACTGACAGAAGTGCCAGGAGTTACAAGGGTACAGTTGTCGATAAATGGAGATACTACAGGGAATGTAAGATACACATATCCACTCTCGAAAATGTACGAGAGAGACCTAAGTTTTGTAGTGAGTGAATAGGAGACAAAATGAGAAAAAGACCGCTATTTTTATTAGCGTGTGTCTTTTTGACAGGTCTGGCATACCAACGATATCAAGTCAAACTTTTGATTGGAATTCCAATTGTATGTGTGTGTGTTGAGATATACAGGGGTATGCAAAATAAAAGTTTTAAAATAATAGCAGGAAGGAGTTTGGTACTTCTTTCTGCTTTTATTCTAGGTATGACCCATATGCAAAAAGAAGAACTCTTTCGAAATGCATATATGTCAAAAATTGTGGATGGCGGCAACGCTATCATTTGGGGAGAGATTAAGAAAATCGAAACTACGAATACCAGTGTTCGTACGATTCTAACGGATTGTTATATCCGTCTAAACGAAGAGATATTACCGTGCAATGATGTTATGGTATATACTTCGTCAAACCACTATCAGGTGGGAGATATTTATCAAATAACAGGACAATTACATACCTTTGAAAGACCTAGAAATCTAGGCGGATTTGATAGTATGACTTTTTACCAAAGTCAGAAAATTGATTTTTACTTGTATGAAAAAGAAAGTAAGCTTTTAGAACACCAGAAGAATCCTCTGACAAAAGATTTGCTTGTGTTGAAAGAAAGTATGCAACAAATCTATGAAAAATGTCTGGAGGAAAAAGCAGCTGGATTTTTTTCTGCCATGATACTCGGAGAAAAAACGGATTTGGAAGAGCCATTAAAAGAATTATTTGAGTTGGGAGGAATTTCCCATATTTTGGCTATTTCCGGACTACATGTATCTATTATTGGAAGGGGTTTTTATAAGCGGCTTCGAAAGCGAAAACTTAGCTTTTTAGTAGCAGGTATTTTGGCATCCATACTGTTGCTAGCATATGGATATATGGTTGGAAATGGAATGTCTGCAGTTCGTGCAATAGGTATGATGTTGTGTTATTTTTTAGCTCAATATTGGGGACGCGGTTATGACATGTTAAACGCACTTGGGTGTATGTGTTTGTTTTTATTATGGGAAAATCCTTTTCTGATAGAGTACTCCGGTTTTGGGTTTTCGGTAATGGCTATGATAGGGGTAGGATATGTAGGAATAGTGTTTTCCGAAAATGTTAGCAGGGGAAAAGCTTTTTGGAGTTGTGTAGGTATTACATTGTCTACATTGCCAGTAGTGGCATGTTGTTATTATGAGATTCCGCTTTATTCTAGCATGGTAAATATGATTGTATTGCCAATACTTACCCCCTTATTTTGTGTGGCTCTTCTAACTGGATTCTTAAGTGCCTGTGTAAGCCTATTGGTTCATGCGATATCTCTACCATGTGAGTGGGTGTTTGTAATTGCGCGAGTGTTGTTAACACCATGTGCATGGGTGTTAGAATTTTATGAATGGTTGTGTGGGGTGGTTGAGATGCTACCAGGCGCAAGTGTGATAACAGGAACTATGTCTATGCCGCAGGTAGTTGGATATTATAGTGTTTTGTTTCTTGCGGTGTATTTGTTAAAAAGAGATATTCAAGGCTCAGGTGAGAAAAATAGAGTTTGGATATGGAAGACTTTGCTTTGTGTGTTCTGTTTTGGAATCGTTTTATTTCCGAAAGACAAACCCTTTGAAATCACCTTTCTTGATGTGGGGCAAGGGGATGGAATTTACATAAGTGATGGAAGTGGAAATTCCTGTTTTATTGATGGTGGAAGTGCAGATGTAGATAAATTAGGTGAATATCATATTCTTCCATTTTTGAAATGTAAAGGTGTTCGGAAAATTGATTATTGGTTTGTGTCTCATGCGGATACAGACCACATATCTGGTTTATTAGAAGTTCTAGAGAGTGGATATGAAGTGAAGTATCTGGTTTTAGCCGCCGAGGCCCCAAGAGATGACAATTTGTCTGTATTGATTAAAAATGCAAATGATAATAAAACAAAGGTTATCTATATGAAAGCCGGCGATATGATTCAATCAGAAAACATGACAATTTCCTGTCTTTATCCTTGGTCAATTACGACGCAAGACAGAAATGATAGTTCTATGGTATTATGTCTTGATGCGGAAATGACCGCACTTTTTGCAGGTGATATTTCAGAAGAAGTAGAGAAAATATTACTGGATGCAGGAGTGTTAGAGCAGATAGATGTGTTTAAAGGGATACATCATGGTTCAAAGTATTCTAACTCAGAACAACTTTTAGAAACTATTTCGCCGAAGATTGCAGTGATATCTTGTGGAATGGATAATCCTTATGGACATCCTCATGTAGAAGTGATTGAGAAACTGGAAACAGTTGGGTGCGAGATTTATTGCACTATGGAAATGGGACAGGTAACGATTTTCTCAGAAGAAAAGCATAGATAAGAGAATTGTTTTTTGTGACTTGATTTGTTACAATACCATTATGAAAAGTATTGATAATGATATTAAATTAGGACAACTTAAAAAAGCATATTTGCTCTATGGTGAGGAACGTTATCTGATTCGTCAGTATAGAGATAAATTGAAAAATGCATTTGTGTCTCCAGATGATACCATGAATTTTTCGGCTTTTGAGGGGGATGATGTCAATGTAAAGGAATTGATTGATTTGGCAGAGACACTTCCTTTTTTTGCAGAACGTCGATTGATTCTTGTGGAAGACAGCAAGCTCTTTAAAAAAGGCGGAGATGAACTGGGAGAATATTTGGAAAGTGCACCAGATACCACGTTCTTTGTATTTGTGGAAAGTGAAATAGATAAACGTAGCAAACTGTATAAGGCTTTAACAAAATGTGGTAATGCTGTGGAGTTTGGAACCCAGACAGAAGAGACTTTAAGAAGATGGGTTGGTGGACGAATCAGTAAAGAAGGAAAGAATATTACCCAGGCTGCATACCAATTGTTTATCAATAAAACTGGCACTGATATGCAAAATATCGAACGGGAATTGGAAAAACTGATTTGTTATACCATGGAAAAAGAGGTTATTGAGCCAGAGGATGTGGAGGCTGTTACTACAGAACAGATTAGTAATAAGGTGTTTGAGATGGTAGATGCTATTGCTAGCCATAGACAAAAGCAGGCGATGGATTTGTATTATGATTTGCTGGCTTTAAAAGAAGCACCTATGCGTATACTTTTTTTGATTACAAGACAATTTCAGATCCTTCTTACAGTAAAAGTTATGAGTAATCAAGGCTTTGGAAATAAAGATATTGCGGCAAAAGCTGGTTGTCCAGAATGGGCAGTACGTAAGTATCAGGCACAAGCAAAGGCGTTTTCTTTAGACCAAATAAAAAAAGCCATTCAGGATGGCGTGGAATACGAAGCAGATGTAAAAACTGGTCGTCTAAACGACCAAATGGCAGTAGAACTTTTTATTGTAGAATACAGCAAAGAGGCTACCGTGAAATAGGCGAACCCGCCTGTCACACGGTGGCCTCTATTTTTTTTGTAAGATATAAAAAACCCACTAGATGACGGTCTAGTGGGTTGTATTTTTTAGGGTGATAAAATTGTTTGTGCTAATTAAGCGATTCCGTTTACAAGTTTTGCTAAACGAGAAACTTTTCTAGCAGCATTGTTTTTGTGGTAAACACCTTTTG
>JAZPYQ010000059.1:0-24100 GCA_045544235.1 Agathobacter sp.
CTTCGATATAATGTTCTTCGATTTTTCTCTTACCAAATCCCATAAACTTTCTCCTTCGTATTTCCAATACATGTAAATAAAAATTTCCTAATCTTACAAAAAGAGCTGTGACATATGAAATGCCACAGCTTTTCCTATATCATATTAATTATATCGCATCCAATTTGTTCGTGCAACTTAAGAAATACCTAATTTTTACAGATAACTATTGTACAACTTCTCAAAAGCCCCAAAACTTCTCTTTATCATTTCTTCATCCACACAGTAAGAAATTCTTACATAGCCCGGACAGCCAAATCCATTGGCTGATACAATAAGTAAATCTTCTGCTTTCGCTCTTTCGCAAAATGCATCCGCATCCTCTTCCAATGCTTTTACAAACATGTAAAAAGCACCTTGTGGTTTGAAACACTTGTAACCAATTTTGGTAAGACCTTCATACAATAAATCTCGGTTCTTTTTGTAGAGCTCTATATCACCGGTTTCACCCTGACACTGTGCAATGACCTTCTGCATCATGCTTGGTGCACATACATAACCAAGTGCACGACCTGCTCCAGCCACAGCTGCATAAAGAGCTTTGCTATCATATGCTTCCTGTGGCACCAAAATATATCCGATACGTTCTCCTGGCAAAGAGAGTGACTTACTATAAGAATAACATACGAGAGTATTATTATAATACTTTGTCACAAAAGGCACTTCCACTCCATCGTATACGATTTCACGGTATGGTTCATCTGCAATGATAAAAATTGGATGACCAAACTCTTTTTCTTTCTGTCTTAAAACTGCTGACAATTTTTCAATTGTCGCTGACGAATATACTGCACCCGAAGGATTGTTTGGTGAATTGATAATCACGCCCTTTGTATTCACATTTATCATTGCTTCTAATTTTTCAAAATCAATCTGGAAATTCTCTGTATCTGCTGGCACCACTTTAAGCGATGCCCCTGCACCTTCTACAAACACCTTGTACTCTGGGAAGAATGGAGCAATCGCAATAAATTCGTCTTTGTCTGATGTAGTCAGTGTGTGAAATGCAATTGTAAGTGACGCTGCAGCACCCATGGTGATATAAAAATTATCTGCTGAAAATCCTGTACCATGTGTTTTATTTAAAAATTCCGCAATGGCACTTCTTAATTCCACATCTCCCTGAGCAGAGGTATAGCCATGTAATTTGATACAGTCTAATTCCTCTGTCAAACGACGAATGGTTTCGTCTACGCATTCTGGTGCTGGCACTGTAGGATTACCTAAAGAAAAGTCATAGACATTTTCTGCTCCTACAATAGCTGCCCTTTGTTTTCCATATTCAAAGAGTTCACGAATGGCAGAACGTTTGCTACCTAGTTCGTAAGCTTGCTTGTTATAAATCATAATTTACTACCTCCTTTTTCACGCGCTCCATTTCCTGCTCTAACATACCCGCTGACATTCGAAGTGCGCCCTGACTTAAAATGGTAAGCTGTTCTAGATTATCATTGGTTGCAACTGTAATTTTGTACTTACTAACTAGCTCATGCACTGTACGTTCAATGAACGCATCTGCTGTTTCATCCTGTTTCGTATGAACGATTTCTAAATCAAAATACTTCTCAGACGACCCTGGATTTCCTTTTTTGCGATAGCCATCAAATACGATCATCACACGACAACCTTTGTACCCTTGATAATCAGCAAGCATATCTTTCAACGCATCTTTTGCGGAATCGATATTTACTCTTGATAATTCCTTTAACTCTGGAATGGCAAAAATAATATTGTAACCATCGACTATTAAAAGTTCTTCTAGAATTGGTTTCTTTGGATAAATCGGATTTCCTTTTTTATCAAACTTCTGATGTGGAACTGCTTCTTTTTTAGTAGAATCATCTCCAGATTTTCTTGACCATTTCTTTCGCTCCGCGTCTAACATATCATCTTTGTTCATGCCAAATTCACGGGCATAAATCTGCTGTAATTCCTGGTCTAATTCCCAGCTGGATGCACTTGCAGTTTTTGCTATACGATCTGCTTCTCGACGCTCTGCTAATTCTCTTAACTCTTCTGCTTGTTGCTCTAAATCATATGCAAGTCCGCCCATTTGTTTTACGTGTCCGGATGCATCACAAGCATATTCCAAATGCATATAGTCTGGCACCTCATTCCAAGGCACCACAAATCCTGCGCCATGCGCACAGAATACACTACCTGTTGGATTGGCAGTATCCTCTTCGCTGTCATAACCAATACGCTCTACTACCTCCGCACTATTGTGACACACATCATAGCCTTTTAATTCCAAAGTTAGACGTCCCGTTCCCTTTGTATAAGAATGAACTTCTGTCATATAATCCTGCATGGTAGATACAGGAGCGGTACCCGTTAAAACAGCTACATCACCATCATCCCTAGAAATATATTCTGGCGATTCATGTTTTCCAAAACGGTTTCTTATATCTGTCATAGCACGGCCAATTGCATCTACTGGCACTTCCAAAACAAACTGATAATATGGTTCCAAAAGAACACTTTCTGTAGACTTAAGACCTTGTCTTATGGCACGATATGTAGCCTGACGGAAATCTCCACCCTCTGTATGTTTTAGATGTGCACGTCCAGTTACAATGGTGAATTTAATATCTGTAATTGCAGAACCTGTAAGTACGCCTGGGTGTTCACGTTCCAAAATGTGCGTAGTAATCAACCTCTGCCAATTCAAATCCAATACATCTTCACTGCAATTAGAGAATACACTGATTCCACTACCTGGCTCTCCTGGTTCCATCCAAAGATGCGCCTCTGCATAATGACGAAGGGGTTCAAAATGTCCTACTCCTTCCACAGGTTTTGCGATAGTTTCTTTGTAGACAATATTACCCGGCCCAAAAGTAACTCTTACTCCAAATCGATCCAAAATCACTCGTCCCAAGACTTCCATCTGCACCTGCCCCATAAGCTGTGCATGAATTTCCTTAAGACTTTCATTCCAAATAATATTAAGCTGTGGGTCTTCTTCCTCAAGCTGTTTTAAGTTCTTCATAAGTTCCACTGGATTTACTCCTTGTGGAACAATAATTTGATAGTTTAATACAGGTTCTAAGATAGGCATAGTCTTTGTGGTATTTGCACCAAGCCCCATTCCTGGATAGGTCTGATCCAATCCTGTTACTGCACAAATCTCACCTGCCTGCACTTCATCTACAGATTCAAATTTCTCTCCAGAGTAGATGCGAATCTGATCGATTTTTTCCTCGAACCCATTGTAACTAATTTTATCTTTAACCTTAAGCACTCCACTGGTTATTTTAATATGTGTTAGACGAGCACCTCTAGCATCACGTCCTATTTTATAGACTAGAGCCCCAAAGTCCTCATTTCCATGGCTTCGTATTTCGCCCATATTGGCTTTTTCATAAACGCCATGGGCAAATTTCTTAACCCCCTCTAAAAGCTCTTTAACACCTTCTAATTTAAGTGCAGAACCATAGAAACATGGATAAGTCAAACGAGCATCTATTGCAGCAGAAATCTCTTCCTGCGAAAGACTGCCATTTTCCATATAAGAGTCCAAAAGCGCATCACTACACATGGCAACTTCTTCATAGAATTCTTCATTCATTGCATCAGAAAAATCTATACATCCATCTGTCAACTGACTCTTCAACTGCTTCTCTATCTTTTCTTTATCTGCTCCATCCAAATCCATTTTATTGACAAAAATAAATGTTGGAATCTGATAGTGACTTAATAATCTCCATAAAGTTCTGGTATGTCCCTGCACGCCATCAGTTCCACTAATTACAAGAATCGCATAGTCCAAAACCTGCAAGGTTCTTTCCATTTCAGCAGAAAAATCCACATGTCCCGGAGTATCCAAAAGAGTGATTTTCACACCCTCATTATCTAACTGTGCCTGCTTAGAGAATATAGTAATTCCACGTTCTCGTTCCTGGGAATCTGTATCAAGATAAGCGTCCTGATGATCCACTCGACCCAATGCACGGATTTTCCCTGTCTCATACAACAGCGCTTCTGATAAAGTTGTCTTACCCGCATCTACATGGGCCAAAATTCCAAGTACCATAGGACCTCCTTGCTTTTCTATAAAACATTCTTTGATTATAGCATTTCCTTTTCTCTATTTCAATTCAAGCCACTTTTGTCATTTCCTTATTCTGCAAAACCTTTGCAAATTCGTCAAGTAAATTCGATTTTTATTTGACATTTTTTTCTTTATTTTTTATAATTATTCTACAAAAACATTATTTACTTTACGAAACAAGGAGGAGAAACTTACATGAGTGGATACACAGAACTGATTCGAAATGAAATATTAGAACTTCCATGCAACGAGATTTTTGTTGCCCATGAACTGAAAAAAGAAAAATTCTCCAACTTTCCAGAAGCCGTTTATTACAAAACTTTAGAACGTATGGTAAAACAAAATCAGCTTGTCCATTTAGCAAAAGGCCTCTATTATCGTCCAGTTCTAAATGAAAACGATATTGTTCCTATTAGTGATGAGGCCATTGTAGATTATTATATCTCTAACAACAGTGGTACGCTAATCGGGGAAGGCTTATTTATTGAAAAAGGAATTGCCACTGGATTCGACAAACGCCTTCTTTTACTTTCTAACAAACTATCAGAAAGCAAAAAGAAAATTGGAAATATTGAAGTCCATCGCACAGAAATTGAATTGAATGAAGAAACTGTTCCTGTCATTGAGGCTTTAGAAATCCTTCAAAATTATTATAAGATTCCAAATATTAACAAACGAGAATTCATTAACTATTTACATGATTTTGTAGATGGATATTCAGATGAAGTTACAGAATATGTTCTTTCTAAATGCAAATATAAGAAATCTACTATTGCTTTTCTTGCACGCATTTTGGATTGGTACGGTTTAGCACACTCTATGCATGATTATTTGTCTCCATTATCTGATTACAAAATTCCTTCGATTGAGGAATTACGTTTGGAGATTCCAGAAGAGATTCAAATTCACTTAGAAAAATATGTAGAAAAAATAAAAGAAATCTATCAAAATAATCTGTATCAAATTATTCTCTTTGGCTCATATGCAAAAGGAAATTTTGGTAAAGATTCAGACATTGATGTAATGATTTTATTAAACATGGATGAGGAAAGTGCAATAGAATATCGACTCGACACAGCCGGTATTTCCTATGACTTTCAAGTTGACTATGATATTGATATTAATCCTATTATTCATAGCAAAGACACTTTATTTAAATGGAAAACTGCACATCCATTTTATAAAAATGTTTACGAGGAGGGAATAAAATTATATGATGCAGCATAATGAAGAAGGAACTAAATATGATTTAATCCAATATCGTCTTTCAACATCTGATGAAGACTTAGAAATCGCAAAACAACTTTTTGACCAAAACAAATATCGTATAGCAAATAATAGAGCTTATTATGCCATTTTTCACGCCATTTCTGCAGTACATGCGTTGGATGGAAATAGTTATAAACGACATAAAGATGCAATTGGAAATTTTAACAAAAACTATATCAAAACAGAAATTTTTCCTAAGGAATATAGCAAAAAGATTTCTAATGCAGAATTCATCCGTGAAGCCAGCGACTATGATTGTCAATTTATTGCCTCAAAATCTGTAACCAAAGAACTTATCACAACTGCAGAAGAATTATCTGTATTAATCAAGACATATATTAATATTAAATTAGAAAACGCCACCCTTAACTAGGGTGGCATTCATATTTGTCATAAACTTCTTTTATTTACTTAACAACGTTTCCAACTCTTCTCTACCCTGTTCATAACTCTTAAAGTGAATGGTATTTAACCCAAACTCTCTTGAGCTAATCATATTGGCTTCATTGTCATCCAGGAAAACCGCTTCACTTGGATTTATATTATAGCGGTTGCAAATGGTTTCAAAAATCGTTTTATCTGGCTTAATCACACCCTCCTGGAAGGAAAATACTGCGCCATCTACTAGAGGTAGAAAATCCAGCTCATTATCTAAGCATGCATGATAAGTAGGACGAGACCAGTTCGATAAAATATATATTTTATATCCACGTTCCTTTAGTTCCTTGATCCAAGGTTTTGCGTAGTCGAACTGTCGAATCATCTTTGTAGGATCTTCAAAAATCTTTTGAATATAAGAACGATACTCTGGTGCTTTTTCTGCAAAAATATCAATGATTTCTTCTGTAGAAATAAGTCCTTTGTCAAATTCATTCCAAGCTTGATTTCTTACGGTAGCATCTGCCACTCGTTCGAAATCTTCTCCTTCTAATCCAAAGCCAGTAAACATCTTTCTCCAGCAAAAATCTACCAGTACCATACCGATATCAAATATAATAGTGTTTATCATATCCTGACCTCCACATTTGCAAAATCGCTCCTACAACGCTGTATTTACCCCGTTAATCGTAGCCTGTTCGTTTTCTTCCATCGGAATTACGATACATTTTTTGCCATCAATGACAGAAGAATGAATCTTGTTTGCCTTTTCTGGTTTTACATGAAGTACTACATCATAATTGCGGGTCTCTGCCATATAGGTTTCGATTTCTTCTTCTTTTTCTTTTAACTGAACCGTGCGTTCTTCCAACTCTGTATTTTTATCATCCAACTGCTTATTCAAAGAAACGATTTGATTTTCCATTTCTTTGCGCTCCATACGAAGTTCGTTCTGCACGAGAGCTTTTGCATCAATAACATTTTCTGCAACTGGCACTTTATCCCCGAAGGCTTCATCCATAGATTTCTCAATACGGTTTGCTTTATCCTCTGGCACATTACTTTCTTCCAAAAGTTTGCCTAAAGTGTCTTTATCCAAAATAAAAGCATCTGCATCTTCATCATGAGTCTCTTCGTATTCCTCAATCATATCTGAGAGATTCTGCTGAATATCCATAAGGATATCTTCTGTATGTTCATCTTCTGCACCAAGTACATTACGAACGATGGAATGGAATGCCATTTTCTGTTCTGTTGCTGTACGTTCTACACCACAGCCCAAACCATTTGCCATAAATTCCGAATGAGGTTCTTTTGTGTTCTTGGTATAGAAAAGTGTAGCATGAATATCTGTACTTCTATCTGTGAAAGCTGGGAATAAAAATGCAGTATCAGGTGCACCTACCACCCAGTCACGAATACGTGAACCGATTCTGCCTTCTGCTTCTAAATAACCCAATCCTGGCTTGGAAAGTGCCACTGGACAAATAGCGCAGATTAAATAATTATATACTTCTTCTGACTCATCCAAATCATCATTGTCACTGGTACGAGTCATGACATCATAGCTGTCATGATATAAAAGAATGAGATAGTTTCCTACTTCATCATAAGTATCAATTACCAAATCATAATATGTACCCAAAAGATTCTCATCTTCTAATTTACTTTCACGGAGAGCCATAAGAATCTGCTGTCTGCCACCTACTTCTTCCTCCTGCAAAGGGAAAGAAAGTTCCAGCAAATTGTTGCCCAAAGTTCCAGAAAGAGCCTTATTTGCAATCTCCAAATACTTATAATATTCTTCTTCCTCTAAATTTAAAAACTTACCGCCAAATTTGCAGATTTTGTTCTTGTTTCCATCTACATAGCAGCCTACCAAGCGAGTGAAACTTGCTTCCTCTTTTTTGAAACGGCGTTTTAATTCTAATACTTCTTTCTTATTCAAAGTTACTTCCTCTTAGAACAAATTATCCTCTTGTTCTCTTCCAATAATTCTTCATTTTATAATCTTCTGCAAAAGTAATTTCTCTGCCTAAAAATTTAGGTGGTTCAAACTCCTTTGCATCTTCTTCTGTAGGGAATTCGATTTCTCCATAAAAGAACTCTCCTGCCAAGCCTTGGTCTACACAAGCTACTTCCAATTTCCACTGGCCTAATTTGTATTTTTTGTAGTCTTTCACAATCATGTTTACACCCAAAAAGTCTACACAGTCATAATAAAAGCTACTTGCAATTTCGGTTTCGATTTCGGTACGTGTTAAGTCACCATCATCTTTGATAGTAATCATAAATTGCTCTCTTCCTGTATTTTTATCTACAGCTTTACGAATACGTACTTCTGGTTCTGTGCTAATGTACCCCTGTTCAATTTCCACTTCACTGATAATTTCCAATCCAATTGGAAATCCATCCATTAAAAATTTACGTTCGATTTCTAACATCTTACATTCTCCTTTTCCTATGTTCTTACCAAACACCCAACCTACTTCGCATTTAAGAAAATATCAAGCACACAATCCTGTTGTTCTTCTCTTGTAATTGTGGCTTCTCCGTCACCATCCTGTGCACCATAATATGCATAGTTTGCGTGGTTCCCACCTTCGATGACTTCTTCTATAACATCCTCTGGCAAATTCTTGTAATATTCCTCGTATTTTTCCATATTTAAGACTTTGTCTTCACTGCCATAAAAGCTATATACTTCGATTTCTTTATCCGACAAATCTTCCGTGCTGTATGCCGCCAGTAGAACCAGAGCATCTACTTCTTCATCGTGAGAGGCACTAAAGGATGCCGCCATGGCACCGCCAAGAGAATGACCCATCATGGTCCATTCCGTAATATGTGTCTGTTCCTCAATAATATCTTCCGCTGCATTCATTCCAAATATTGCCAACTTCGCAGGCATCTTTACAAGGTATACCTCATATCCTGCTTCCGCCAATTCCACCAACATAGGAGCATAGGCTGTCTCATCTACTTTTCCACCTGGATAAAAAACAATACCTTTTGTGGCATCTTCCTCTGCTACATCAAAGAAATAGTAGCCTTTTTCTTCTACAACCTCTACTTTTGCATTGTTTTCCAACATGGCATTCTTCGCCGTGTCCGTTGCTCTATAATAATCATTTGCATAAAGAAGCCATGCAAAAACCGCAAATGCAAATACAGCTACAATTATGATTATTTTCCGCGCGTTTTTCTCGCCTTGGCTTAATATCTTTTTTTGCGAACTCATGTTATTCCAACTATTCTTTCTAATTTCTTACCAACAAAGCACTTCTGCTCCGTCTTCTGTAACCAGCACCATAATTTCCCACTGTGCAGATGGTTTACCGTCTGCGGTGTATACTTCCCAATCATTTTCCTCATCGATAAAAATTTCTACGCCGCCCATATTAACCATAGGCTCAATGGTGAATATCATGCCTGGCACCATAAGCATATCTGTACCACGTTTTGTATTGTAACCTACCCAAGGCTCTTCATGGAATTCCAGGCCTACACCATGCCCGCCAATCTCACGTACTACTGTGTACCCGTTGGCGTAAGCATGATCGTGTACTGCCTGCCCCATATCTCCTAAAAAGCCCCATGGTTTTACTTCTTTTAAACCTAGCTCAACACATTCTTTTACCACTTCTACCAGACGTTTTTTCTCTGGACTTACTTCACCGATGCAAAACATTCTAGAAGAATCACTAAAATATCCATCTAAAATGGTAGAGCAATCTACATTAATAATGTCACCTTCTTTTAACACCACATCCTCAGATGGGAAACCATGACATACCTGTTCATTTACAGAAGTGCATACACTATATGGATAGCCTTGATAATTTAAAGGAGCAGGAATTCCTCCCATTTCCGTTGTCATATCATAGACTATTTTGTCGATTTCTGCGGTATTCATACCTGCATGTATGTGTTCTTCAATATAGTCAAGTACCGCCATATTGATTTTTGCACTCTCTTTAATTTTAGCAATCTGTTCTGGTGTTTTTATAATACTTCTTGGTGGAACCTTATGTCCCATCGCTGCAAATTTTGCAATCTTGTCATCAAACGCCGCATGACATGCCTTATATTTTTTCCCACATCCACACCAGCATGGGTCATTTCTTCCAATTTTTACTGCCATAAATTTCTTTCCACTTTCATTTTATTTTTATTACTCATGCTCAAGCGTAACATCACCAAAATCAATTCGGTTGAGCACACTATCATCTACCTCGTAATTATAATCACTTAAGAAATCCAAAAAAAGTTCACTATTATAATCATAGTCACCATAATCTACACCGTTTATGCCTGCATAGATTAATTGGGCTTTTTGGGCACAGGCGATTTTGTACATGGTATTGTATACATCGTCTCTAGTAATTCCCAAGCGAGCATCCTTTCCTTCGTCTACTAGGTCCAACCAAAAATCATCAACATCGTTATTTAATATTTCTGCTTCTTCCTCGGAAAGAGAAACATCCACTTCTTTTGACAATTGATAAAACAACTCATCATGTATTGCCATAGACATGGCTTCATTTCGTGCAACCTGATTTACAAAACCTTCTTCTGTTCGCACGTTCCAATATTTACTTGTATCGTCTGCATCATAAGCTAAGGCCTGTTCTTCCACCACATTTTCTTCATGAGCCACATATACCGCAAAATCTCGCAATGTGATATCCACATCTTCTACTGTAGCTACCACCTTATCCAACGACTCACTGTATACAATTTCTTCTCTACTAAGTCTGGTCTGGTTTGCTACAAAGGCCATAACTGCAAATACAATAACAATAATCCATATATATTTAAACTTCTTAAAACTCTCCAGAAAAACCTTCATCTTTTCACCTAAAGTTTTACAACACTCTTCGAATCGCAGTTATAGTACTGCAGTTTACTCTTCTAGTACAAGTAATGCCTGCTCTACTTGACTGTGCCTCAACAATCTTTCCATCTCCAATATAAATTGCTACATGTCCTGGATATACTACGATATCACCTGGTTTTAGATTAACGTACGCTACTGGTTGTCCAACCGTTTTGAAAGCCTGTGAATATCTTGGCATTGTAAATCCATAATGTTCATAAATCAATTTTACAAATCCAGAACAGTCACAGCCATTTGTCAAACTGTTTCCACCCCATACGTAAGGATTGCCTACAAACTGAAGTGCATAATTTACTAAAGTTTCTCCACTTACACTAGATGTAAATGCTGGATCATAAGATGGGTCATTTAAATAACCACCAGCTGTATTTACTGTGTTACTTCCACCACCGCTACTTCCACCGTTTTGAGAAGCCTGTAAACGATTCTGTTCTGCAATGTACTGGGTCAACACGTTTGCACGAGCTTCTGCTGTAGCAATCTGAGTCGCATAGTCATCTGCCTCTTCTTCTAATTCTGCCATAGCAGCTTCAATCTCAGCTTCCTGATGCTCATACACTTCCTGTAATGCTACCATACTTTCCATACTAGCATCTAATTCTGCGGCCAATGTCTCAACTTCTGCTACTGTCGCTTTGTACTCTTCCAACATTTGACGGTCTGTGTTATGTACCTGTGTAACATACTCCACACGGTTAAGCATATCTGTAACACTTTCCGCATTTATTATGGCATCCCAAAAGGTATCCTGCGTACTATTTTCGTACATATATTGGATACGAAGCTTCATGGCTTCATATGCCTTTGCTTCTTCTTCTTTTGCAAGTTCCAAATCTAATGCAGTCTGATCAATCGCTGCCTGAGTCGCTGCCATATCGCTTTCCAAAATAGCCTTATCTGCCATAAGGTCACTAAGAGCTGCTGCTTTTTCACTCAACTGACTTTCCAAGCTGTTGTACTCATCTTCCAAAGCCTCAAGTTCTTCGTTGATATCATCCAATTCATTTTGTGCTTCATTTCGGTTACTTGGTGTGGCAAAAATTACTTCCCCTTCTAAAAATCCAAGTACCGACTGTCCATTTGAAAATGGTATAGAAAGAAGAACTCCTAACACCACCAAAACTACAAGTGATCTTTTCACCTTAAGGAATTTTTTACTACCTAAAAACTTCATTCCATCCTCCTTAAAAATATAAAACAGACCCAAGTCCAGGGTCTGTTTTATTATATACCATATTAATAATCGATGCAATTGTCAAAGCCAATAGAAGATATTTCTCCATTAATAAAATTCACTTCAAATTCTTCATAGAAACCGTCTCCACTAAAGCACCAACGGTATCTTTCATAAGAACCATCGATGTATCTGTAGGTAGGAGTACCAAAATATTCCTCTATTTCTTCATAACTACTTCCTATGTCCAAACCATCCGCAAAAGTAATATCCAATTCTGGAATTGTATAGTCACTTACATAGACACGATTGTTGTCCAAACAGATATAATCTACTGTACAATCTTCGATTGAAAGACTATAGTCTGTATCATTCGAAATACGAACCATACCTGCACTTAATCCTTCAGGATCATCGGCTTCATAAATAGTAACATATTCAAAGCTCCAGCCATCGAAAATATATCCCTGATAATCTTCTTCCACGATAAATCCCATGCCAATAAGTTCATCATAAGTCATAGGCACTTCATAAGCTACTCCGTTAAAGGTAAATGCTTCGAATCCATCTGGCAATTGAATATCACCATCTGTTAAATACTCTTCGATAACCTCTTCATCATCATAATCTTCGTCGTCTTCATCTTCGTCGTCTTCATCTTCATAGATGTAATCATCTTTGTCATAATCATCGTCATAGTCTTCGTCTTCGTCGTACTCTTCATAGTACTCCATGTCTTCCATGACCAAATCATACATCTCTTCATAGAGACTTACATTTAAACTAATAAAAATAACACTAATGATTAGAGAAACTGCTGCAATTGCACCACCAACAATCAAAAGAATACTAGATACTTTTGATCTTGACTTAAACTCATGTGAGTTTTTCTTGTTGTATGCTGAGTTTGCCATAATTGCAAACACCAAAGCGATAATACCCAAAACCATTGTCACTGGGCTAAGACAACATAAAAGAATCTCAATAATAGCAAATGCCAACTGCACTGCAAAACGATTCTTTAATGGGTTGCCCATTTCATCCGTCATAGGACCAAACGCACTATTATACTGCTGATAGCCATTGTTTTCATATCCATACTGTGCATATGGACCATTCTGCTGATATGGATTTCCCTGCTGATATGGATTTCCCTGCTGATACGGATTTCCTTGCTGATATGGATTTCCTTGCTGATATGGATTCTGGGATGCCTCTGCCTGACGTCTTGCCTGATTGTATTCATCCGCAGTTTCGTAATTTGGTTTTTCGTTTCTTACTTCTTCCTCTGGGGAACAATAATCCTTGTTTTCCATGGTAGCTCTCCTTACTCTTTTGTATACCTATTACGTTTATACTAACACTAACGGACTTGTTTTACAACCAATACCTTATCACCCATTTCCAAAATATTTTCTGGTGTAGCATGATATTTCTTGGCTACATCCCACATATCTTCACCCTCTTTTCGAACATAACCTATAATCCCTGGTTGGCGAAGCAAACGCTCCACATCCATAGGCATCTCTTCAATAGACAGGATATTTGATATATAGTTTTTCTTTAGCGCCAGAATACCAATCTCCAACACAGCCTTTATCTCATACTCCGTATTATCCATCAGGCTCACTTGAAGCTGTTCTACTTTGGCATCTGCCCAGACAGATACTTCCTCCGTAAATCCATCTATCTCCACAAACTGTTCAAACGGTATCTGCCCACTGGTGTGTGCAAAAGGCATCTCATCTTCCGTAGTGGCATACAAAATATGTACATTTAAAAGACCTTCCACTTGCACTCCATTTTCCCGTTTTTGAATACGGTCGATGGTGATAATCCCGCTACTCCCACAAATCTGTAAAATTCTTTCTTGTCTAGGCTCTATCTGCTGTTGCTCCATTAATCGAATTTTGGACACATTTTTCATAAGAAGCTGATTGATTGGAATCTGCTCTCTTTCTAAAACTAGTTCTGAATCCAAGGAATAGGTATCCTGTAAATTCTGACACACTTCTTCACGGTATATCTGTACATCTATAGAGAAAGACATTTCTAATCCTAGCATTCGTGCTTCTCCATCATAGTCACTTCTAGGTTCCACCTGCACTTCTAGTGGAACAATTTTCGCCCAAAAGATTTCGTCCCCAAAAATCTGACTACTGTCTATTTCTCCGCTGATAGGAACTACTGTTTCATAACACTCATATTCTCCAGTAATTTCGCTACGATAAAGAATCCAAAGTTGCACATCCATCTGCACCTGAATACGCTCATCCATAAGATGGATTTCTTCATTTCGAAAATCTGCCTGATAAAAAACAAGCTCTCCTATATTTGTTCTAGAATTTGGCAAAGGCAATTCCCTTTGTATGTACATAACATCTTTTTTATTATCCACCAAACAAAGAACTGGAATCTCGGTGATTTTCTGCTCATAATTATACTCTTCTGGCACACCACAAGCGATTTCACCATTACGTTCTTCCAGAATCTTTGCCTCCATATTGAGCACCGCGCGAATCGCCAATTTTCTAGAATTGATAATCCCTATGGACAAATCTTCTATCTGCACATTTATGGACAAATCTTCTGTTTCCTCCACCTCGTCCATAACCAATTTTTCCTGAAATGGAATCTCTCCAGTTATACTCTCTAGTCGATGATTTTCGTCATCGCTCTGATAAAGAGTCGAAAAGACTAACTTCCCTGTAATCCATAACGCCTGATTTCCACCTTTTGCGTCTTCAATTTTTACATCTCCCTTTGAGTAAATCACTCTCACTACATCTGGTTTATTATCTCTTACTATATAGTCGTCATCCAACGTAATCTGAGCAAATACCCTCCCCTTCTCTTCAAGCTGAGTACATATATGCGTGTTTAATTCCATAGAAAATCCCCCTATTGTAATCCAATATCTATGAAAGCATATTCTTTTGCTTACAAATTTATGCATTTTTAATATTTTATGCCGTTGCTTTTCCCAATCTAGTTTTGTATAATATGGAAGAATTGTTGGAATATGTAAAACGTAGATTTCATTATGAGGTGAGTCATGAGAACAATATTAACATTCGGATTTATATTTTTATTCCTATTATTTGGATATATTTTACTTGGTATATACTGGATTTACGGAAAGTTTAATCCTGCAAAAGCAGATTTAATTCAACTACGTATCGTACAAAGAGTTTTTAAAATCATCCATACACTTGCCGGAATCAAACTTACTGTTATCGGTGAAGAAAATGTACCAAAGGATGAAGCCGTACTTTATGTAGCAAACCACCGTAGCATGGCAGACATCGTAGTAGCTTACGCAAGAACCCCAGGCCTTACCGGTTTCGTTGCAAAAGACGTAGTAAATAAAGTTCCAGCACTTCGTGCGTGGATGAAACGTCTTCACTGCGAATTCTTAGATCGCAAGGATATCAAGCAGGGAATGAAAGTTATTTTAAGCTGTATCGATAAAGTAAAAAATGGAATTTCTATCTTTATCTTCCCAGAAGGAACTCGTAACAAAAACAAAGAAGACTCTTCAGACATTGGCGAATTCAAAGATGGAAGTTTCAAGATTGCTTCCAAAACCGGTTGCAAGATTGTACCTGTAGCAATTACAGGAACAAATGGTATTTTCGAAGATCATGTTCCATTTATCCGTTCTTCAAAAGTTATTATTCAGTATGGTGAACCAATACTTTTCTCTGAGCTCGACAAAGAAGACCAGAAACATGTTGGTGCATACTTCCAGAAGAAGATTCAGGGAATGCTAATTGAACAGAAAGAAATGTTGAAATAACAACTACAATAAAAAATCGCGTGCAAAATATGCACGCGATTTTTCTTATGGAGAGGATACCCTATATGGGTGTTCCTTTTTTATTTTAAAATCTCTACTGAATAAGCAGGCATTGAAAGCGCTGCGTCTTCTATGGTTACCATTTCTGCTGATACCAACAAAGTACCTGCCACTTCGAAGTCTCCTGCTTCTTTTCCATTGATACTTATGCCTGACAAGTCTACCACATTTGCATTTTCAGAAATATTCATAACAATTAAAAGTTCTGAACCCTCATAGTTTTTCTTTAATACAAGCACTTGTTCATTGGAACACTCTGCAATTACTTCATTTGTACCCCTTGCGATTTCAGGATACGTATTACGAAGCAACAATCCCTGTCTTACATAATTTAATAATGAGTCTGGATCTTCTGCCTGTGTCTCTACGCTACCATTGCTCATCTCAATCACTTTTGTAGCAATCGACTTACACATGCCGTCTGCCTTTGGATCTTCACTCCACTGCATTGGTGCACGTTTGTTCTCATCATCACCAGAGCCCTTCATTCCTACTTCATCTCCGTAATAGAGATAGTAACTTCCGCCCATCATCATTGCCATGGCCTGACCCATTTTCAATTTATTCACGTCACCTGGAACAGAAGATGCGATACGTCCATTATCGTGGTTGTTGGTAAATGCAGCATCAATATAGTCTGGGTTCTGTGCAGCCATCAAATTATCTACTTCTACAATTTTATTTCCAAACCCTACTGCTGATCCACCTCTTAACACAGTAGCAATTGTTCCGGATTGAGTAGCAAAGTCAAAGTTAAAAAAACTATCCACTCCACTCGCATAATAATTTGAATACATCACAGAGTTAGTCCAACACTCTCCAACTATATATGCGTCGAGTTTCTTTTCTTTTACACAATCATTTAACCAAGCTAAAAATTCAATATTTTTTTCATTATCTCCTGTGTAATAAGAAGTTACCGCATCTAAACGGAATCCATCTACACCTTTATCAAGCCAAAACTGAATTATCTGATCAATCTCTGTTTTGACAGCCTCACTATCGAGATTCAAGTCAGGCATTCCACTCCAAAATCTTGATTCATAGTACCATTCTGTCCCCTCGATTTTGGTATATCCGCTTTGATATTCCTTTGAGAACACATAGTAATCTACATATGGACATTCTTCTACAGAAGGTTCCTGTCCTGGTTCTAATGTTTTGATGTATTCTTTCGCTTCATAGAACCAAGGGTGACTACTTGAAGTATGATTAACCACCAAGTCCATAAGCACATTAATATCTCTGTTGTGAGCCTCTTCTAACAGTTGTTCATAATCCTCTAATGTACCAAACTGTGGGTCTATTGAATAGTAATCTATAACATCGTATTTATGGTAGGTAGTTGATTTATGAACAGGTGTTAACCAAAGACTATTTATTCCCAATTCTTCGATATAATCTAGTTTGCTTATGATACCCTGTATATCGCCTATTCCATCACCATCGCTATCGCAAAAACTATATGGAAATATTTCATAGACATTTCTATAGTTATCATCCACAACATTTATCTCCTGAACATTTACCTGTTCCATAGCCTCAAGAGCATTTTCTGGTGCTTTTGTTGTTGTACCACCGCAAGCCGTTAATAGAGAACTACACATGATACAAAAAAGCAGAACAACTGTAATACATCTCTTTTCCATAATATATCTCCTTGAAAAAACGACCCGCTTCCAAATGAAAGCGGGTCCTTAGTTTTTCTTTTATAACTATGGTTAGCCTTTTACCGCACCACCAGTTACACCTTCTACGTAACACTTCTGCATGATTACGAACAAGATGGAAATAGGAATCGCAACGATTACACCACCTGCACAGAATAATGAGAAGTAATTTGTAATCAAACTTCTATCTAACATATTAAACAGACCAATCGCAACTGTCCAATCTGCTGAATCTTTAGAACGAATCATAAGACGTGCCATTACGAAGTCCATCCAAGGTGCAAGGAATGAGTTAATAACTGTATATACGATAATAGGTTTTGATAAAGGAATTACAACTTGTGAGAAAATTGTAAACTCTGATGCTCCTTCCAATTTTGCCGCTTCTCGAAGTGAAACCGGAATTGTATCAAAGAAACCTTTACAAATTAAATATCCTAAACCTGAACCTGCTGAATATACAATAACCAAACCAACTAAGCTGTCTGTTAAACCAAACATTTTAAGTACAAAGTATACAGCAATCATGGAAAGCACACCTGGGAACATCCCAAGGATGATTGCAAAACTCATAATAGATTTTCTTGCTTTAAAACGCATACAGCTCATTGCGTATGCAACCATTACTACAAAGGATGTAGAAATAATACAACATGCAATACCAATAAGTAAGGAATTTTTAAACCATGCTGGAAAATTAGCTACTGTATCAGGTTGTGTAAACAGCTGAACATAATTAGCTAATGTCCATTCCTTTGGGAAGAACTCAAAGGTATTTATGCCCTTATATCCGCTAAAAGAGGTTACTAATAACCAAATAACTGGGAATAACCAAACAATCGCAAGAAAAGCCAACAATATATGTCTCCAAATAATTTTCATCGCTTTTTTCATTATTGGAATTCCTCCTCTTTATCTCCCGAAATCATTCTAGTATAAGTAAGCAGTGTAAATGCTGCACAGATTACAAATACTACAATACCTATAACGGATGCCATTTTAAAGTTAGAGTACTCATTTGTTAATGTGAACAACCAAGTAACAAGAAGGTCTATTTCCTTTGCATTGGATGCAGCTAACTGTAAGTTAGATGTTGCATATCCACTACTACTTGATAACAAGTAAATTACGTTGAAGTTGTTAATATTACCAATGAATGAAGTAATAAGTGATGGGCCGGTAATAAACAAATAGTATGGCATAATGATTTTCCAGAAAATCTGTCTATTATTTGCACCATCAATACGAGCACTTTCAATCTGATCTTCAGGAATGTTCATAAGAATACCTGTTGCAATCAACATCTGGTATGGAACACCAATCCAAATATTGATAATGATAATCATAATATGTGCCCAAACTGGCGCTGTTAAAAATGGGATATAACTTAATCCCGGACTAACAAGCCCGATACTTTGTAAAAATTCCAACAACCCTGTATCCGCCAATAATCCGTTTACAATACCATAATTTCCAAACATTTTACCAATCAAGAGTAATGTTACGAACTGTGGAATTGCAATTGTAATAACGAAACATGTTCTCCAGAATCTTTTACCATATGTAAGCTTATCATTAATAAGCTTAGCGAGTAAAATACCACCAATATATGTAGTGAATGTAGCAGCTAAAGCCCATATTAAAGTCCATGCTAATATACGAACAAATGTATATCCAAATGTCACTGTCTGAGATGTTGTAAATAGGTTTACGAAGTTATTTACACCTACCCAGGTAAATAATTTAGATGGGGCAAGATGATTTTCATCATAATTTGTAAATGCAATGAAAATCATGAATATCAAAGGTACTACCGTAAATAAAATTACACCAATACTTGGTAATGTTAAAAGTGTAATATGGAATCTTTCGTTCAATAACGATTTTAAGTCTTCTTTAAATGTAGGAATACGTTCCCCATTTTCTTTCGCTACCTGCAAACGATATACCGATCTCATATTGCTAATATATACAAAGACAAATGCAATAATTACAATAATCGCTAATGTTCCCATTAATAGAATCAAAAGAGAATTATCATAATCATTTTCAATTGTCTGCATTGTCAAAGGATCAAATATTTTCTCTCTCTGCACATCCCCTAATGTATCAAACTTCATTAAATATGGCCATGCAAACACGGAGATAAAGAGTATAAACAGCACTTCTAATCCTGTCATAATAATACCCTTTGCAATTTGTTTTCTTCCAAAATAACCAGCACCCATTACTACAAGGGATGCTTTTGTCCAAATATCGCCTTTTGCGATACTGTTTCCGAATTCAACGAAAAAATTTTTTATGCCCTCAAAAAAGCCTAACAATTTTTCTTTCATATCAAAACTCCTCTCAGAGTCATTTCTAGTTACATTAAAAAAATGCAACCCACACACAAGGCATGTGGGTTGCCTTAAATCCTATTTGATTATTATTACTGAGTTACAGGCTGTGTAATACCAGCAACTGCATCATCAAGATCTTTCTGAAGATCTGTTGTTGTACCTTCAACTAAAATCTGTCCAAGAGCTCCTGCTGGAGTCCAGTAATTTCCACCAACGATCTGCTGATCTGCGAATGCAGACTGTTCTGATAAAGCAACAAGTGCAACGTTTTCTGCAAAAGCTTCATTAGCTGCTGCTTTTACGTTTGCTGGGCTTTCACCCATAGCAAGACCAATCTTTGTCTGGCTAGCTTCGCTTGTGATGAATTCTGCTAATAACATAGCCCAACCAGTCTGATCTGAGTAAGAGTTAACACCTACTAATTTGTATCCAGCATATGAACCCATCTGAGTATCAACACCGTTTACTTTGAATGTAGGAAGTTTTGTAGCTGAATAGCCTTCTGCATAACCTGTCTTGAATGCGTCAGCTGCCCATGTTCCGTCTACGTATGCAACTAATTTGTTGTCAGCTGCTACTACCTGAGCTTTAGCTGTTTCATCATTGATGCTGATGAAGCTATCGCTTGAACAAATGCTCATAACTGATTCTGCTACTGCAAGACCTGTTTCACTGTTCCAATCACAGTTGTTAGATGTATCTTCGTTCATAGATAATTCACATCCAGCACCTGCAAAGAATCCGTAAAGGTACCAAGCGTTAGGTACGTCCATACCAACCTGAAGTCCCTGAGCTTCTGCTGCTGCAATTAAGCCTTCCCAAGACTGAGCATCTTCTGCTGTGATATATCTGCTATCATAGAATAAGAAATATCCGTTAGATGCTGTTAATGGATAAGCATACATTTTGCCATCAACTTTAGCTGCTTCTACTGTACCAGCAACGTTTGTTTCTGCTGGATCATATGTATATGTTGTAGAGATTTCCTGAAGAGCACCAGCTTTTACTAAATCAGCAATCTGGTCATCAGCAAATACGAATACGTCTGCTGCTGCTTCTGGATCTTCTAAGATACGATCTTTACATGTTGCTTCTGACTGAGCACCAATTGTAATGTTGAAATCAACATCTGGATAAGCTGCTTCGAAATCAGCAACTACTTCTGCCATAACTGCCTGATATTCAGGAAGTTCTGAACACCAAAGATCAAGTTCTACAGTTCCTTCTGTAGCGTCGATTAAGTTCTGTACTGGATCAGCTTTTGTCTGTTCTCCGCCACCAGCCTGAGTGTCTGTGTTGTTTCCGCCGCCACAACCAACGAGCATTGATACGCCCATTGCTGCAACGAGGAGTAATGATAATACTTTCTTTTTCATTTCTTTCCTCTCCTTTATTTTAATAAAAAGTATTTTTATATAAAACATCCTGCGCCGGATGTTCCATACCGTATATTAAACAAGGGAATTTCATATTTGTTTTCAAATATGAAAAAGGCACACCGGTGCGCCTTTTTGCCGCACTCGTGTCTTATATCATGTTCTAATTATACTCCCTTACCGTCAAAAAAGCAAGCGCAAACGGTTGCTCAATCTTCCATTTTGTAAATTTTTACCAAAACTTAGGATTGATTCTAAAATCAACAAAGACTTTTCTTGTTCGTTCTGCACTATTTTCGAAACTTTTTTCGGTTTTTTTCGTACCTGGTAAGATTATTTTAGTAATTTCCATTCAATTTGTCAACGGCTTATCATGTATACAAGTCTTTTCGGAAGTTTTCACTTTTTCCATATTCTCTTTTTGTATATTTTGACAATGATTTTTTTGTTTTTTTTCGAAAATTTTCTTAGAATACATTGAATAGTTTCGAAAACTTTTTTATAATAGAAAAAAACATTACTTTATTTTGAAAAAGGGGACTATATATGGCTACGATAAGAGATATTGCCAATCGTTTAGGCATCTCCATTAGCACCGTTTCCAAAGGGTTAAATGGAGCAAGTGATATTAGTGAAGAATTAAGACAGACCGTACTAGATACAGCTGTTGAAATGGGATATAGCACAAAGCGTTCTAAAAAAGAAGAATTCCGAAAACTCTGTCTATTTGTTACAAATATGGAATATGAAACTCTAGACACTTTTGGGTATGATATTGTGCTTGGCTTTAAGCAGAATGCATTCCAACACAAATGGGATGTAACTGTTGTAGAAATTACTCCTGAATTTCAGAAAGAACAAAAGTATGATACCTATCTATTGCAGCATGGGTATTGTGGAGCATTTATTTTAGGTCTTGCACTTCACAATCCTTGGATGGAACAGATGAAGACCACAACCATGCCTACTGTATTATTTGATAACTTTATAGATGGCAATCCAAATGTAGGATATCTTGGCACAGATAGTTTCGAAGGCATTCATATGGCAGTAGAACATCTAACCAATCTCGGTCACAAAAAGATTGCTTTTCTAAATGGTTCTATCGGCTCCCTCGTTTCCGCAGAACGACAGGAAGCTTTTGAAAATGCAGTAAAGGAATATGACATTGATTGCAACGAAAACATGATGGCACGAGGATACTTTGTAGCAGACAGTGCCAAACACCATGTCCCAACCTTCCTAAAAGAAGGAGCTACTGCTATCGTATGTGCAAACGACCTTTTGGCGCAGGGTGCCATCGCTTCATGCGAGGAGGCCGGCTACCGCATTCCTGAAGATGTCAGTATTATCGGTTTTGACAATATTCCTATCGCTGCCACTACAGAGCCACCGCTTACTACCATTTCTCAGCAGAGAAACGAATTAGGCAGATGTGCTTACACGATCTTAAACTCACTTATCAACCACGTATCCATTAGCAAAACATTGTTACGTCCACAATTGGTAGAACGTGAGTCTACTACAATGGTGAAAAAATAATATTTATAGAAATAAAAAAGGAAACGTTGAATCAACGTTTCCTTTTTTAATGCCGGCGACCGGAATCGAACCGGTACCGTATTGCTACGACAGGATTTTAAGTCCTGCGCGTCTGCCAGTTCCGCCACGCCGGCATTTGTAAGCCCCGCCCACAGCGCTAAGCTTGTGAACAAAACTTAATGGGCGGAGGTGGATTCGAACCACCGAAGCAATTTGCAGCAGATTTACAGTCTGTCCCCTTTGGCCACTCGGGAATCCACCCATTTATCTGTCAAAATTTCTCCTGACAAGGTTAGAGTATAGCATAAGCAACTTAATTGCACAAGTCTATTTTCAAATTTTATCAGAAAAACTAGAATAGCCATTCTGCCAGAATAGCATACAATTCCCTGACATAAAACGTTGGAAATAACCATATCGCAGTGTGCCCTGGCACGGCGCCATAAGACAGCTCATTTTGTTCCGCTATCATTCCAGCTCGATAAGTGTGATATTCACTTGTTATAATGGCAATATTCTCATTCAACCCATTTTCTACAATGACATTTTTTGAATATGCAATATTTTCTTCCGTTGAAGTAGATCTATCTTCTTTATATATACGAGATTCATCTATCCCTTTATCTATCAACCAACGATACATGCACTCTGCCTCTGATATATTTTCTCCATCTCCCTTTCCACCAGACACAACACATACCGCCTCTGGATTTTCTGTCAAATATTCATACGCAGCTTCTAACCGTTCTACAAGAGACATACTCGGTCTCTCACCATATACACGACACCCAAGCACAACTGCCGTTGCATTTTTAGCTGGAGCTCTTAAACATGTATTAACTATACACCCCGTTTCCACTACCGCTAAAGCAAAAACAACAGCACTCAATATCCCAAGCCCCCAAAACAGGATTCTTACTCTTTTACACTCTAATTTCTTTCTTACCCACCGATTTACCACAGGCATGAAACTCATATACATCATAAGCATGAGCGAAAGAAGTATCCCTGTCGCATTTCCAATATTAAAGATTCCTCCCACCAAAAGAGGCGCCACAAACCATAAAAAACAAACTATCCCTATCAACAACCCTATTATTCGCAAAAATTTATTCTTCATAATTCATCTCCGTTATGTAAATTCCTTTATGTTCTATATTGTATCAATGGTGATTTCTCTATTCAATATCTCTACCTTTAAATTAAGTTCTTCTACCTATATTCTTTCGATTTTCTTAATAACGATCTAGCTCAGAAAATTTTATTTTAGATATTCTAAATACTACGAAATGAGACGTACTATTTATTGACTTTACAACAAAAATTATATTTTCCTCGCATCGTAAAAAGTAATAGGAATTGTCGGGGACGACAAAAATTATCCTTATTTCGCTTGACTGTTCTTTATCTGCAAAAAATAATCGTTGTCAATGCCTTGCCTTTGAAAAAGGTGCTTCGCAGCATTGACAACGACTATTTTTGCAGACATGTATTAAA
>JAZPYQ010000060.1:0-12623 GCA_045544235.1 Agathobacter sp.
AGCAACTGTCCGAGACGCCGTTTTTGCGTCGAGTTTTGCTCCGGCATGTGTAATATCAACTTTGTAAATCGGCTCGCTTAGATACACTAGAAGGTACGAGCAGGTTTCTTTTACACGCGGACATACTAGCAGATGGTAAAAGCGTACAAAGACACAAACTTAAAGCCCCACGGGAGTTTCAAGAAAATTTACGCATTTCTCTTAATGTTGTGCACTGCAGATGCATATACTTCGAGGCATTCTTCAAAGTATAAGAAAAGGGATGTCGCAAATTTGTATTTTGCAACATCCCCATTTAAATTTATCCTTGATCTGCAATTTTTTGTGCCAAGTCCTCTAAGTATTCCCAGCGTTCCATCTTCTCCATTAGGAGAGTCTCTTTTTCTTCTTTCTCTTGGGAAAGTGCATTGAGCTTGCCATAGTTACTTGCATTCTTCACCATCTCGTCATCCAAAGCTGCAATTTCATTTTCCAACTTTTCTATATCAGATTCGATGGTCTCATATTCCTTTTGTTCATTAAATGTAAATTTAATTTTCTTTTGATGCCCCCAAGTTTCGCGGGAGTCTTTCTTTTCTTCCAGTACCACATCTTTTACCGTAGCAGGCGATGCTCCGCCTCCTACAATGCCACTCAGTATTCCCTGACCTTCCTTTGGTTCTGGACGCTTATTCATATAGTCAGTATACCCACCCTCGTATTGGGTAATTTTTCCGTTTCCTTCAAAGGCAAAGATACGCTTTGCAATACGATCTAAGAAATATCTGTCATGAGACACTGTCACCACGATTCCATCGTAATTATCCAGATAATCTTCTAAAATTGCTAAGGTTTCTGTATCGAGGTCGTTGGTAGGTTCGTCTAGGATCATAACATTAGGTGCTTCCATAAGTACACGAAGTAAATTTAGACGTCTTCTTTCCCCACCAGAAAGTTTGCCAATTGGACTATATTGCTGCTCTGGAGGAAATAAAAATCGCTCCAACATAGCGGAAGCCGAAACCAGGCCATCCTCTGTACGCACATATTCCGCAGTATCTTTGATATAATCAATGACTCTTTGTTCCGGATTCATGTAGGCTGCTTCCATTGCAGCAATTCCTGCATTTGAAAGATTCCTTTCTTTTGTCAGACTTTTTACCTCAGTTGTCAGACGAATCTCCTGACAATAATATCCGATCTTTACTGTCTGCCCCACTTCAATAGAACCACTATCTGGAGCTACAAAGCCTGCTATCATCTTCATAAGCGTGGTTTTTCCACAACCATTTTTACCTACAAAACCAATCCTGTCACCTTTTAACAGAATATAGGTAAAATCTTTTACACAGACAATATCTCCAAATGCCTTTGAGACATTATTAATTTCAATTGTACTACGACCTAAACGAGTAGATAGAGAGCTCATCTCTAGTTTTTGTACTTCCTTTATCCCTTCCTGGTCACGCAAAGCCTCATATCTTTGAATATGTGCCTTTTGTTTTGTAGAACGTGCTCTTGCGCCACGCTGCATCCATTCAATTTCTTTTCTAAGAATGGACTGACGTTTTCTTTCGCTAGCTCTGGCATACTCTTCTCTTTGCGCCTTTAAAGCTAGGAACCCAGAATAATTAGTTTCATAACTATATATACTTCCTCTATCCACCTCAACTATGCGGTTACAAACACTATCTAGGAAATATCTGTCATGAGTTACCATCAAAAGGGCTCCACGCCAATTGCGCAAAAATTCTTCCAGCCACTCCACCATATCATAATCCAAATGGTTGGTAGGTTCATCCATAATTAATACGTCACATGGTTTTAAAACAGCTGCAACTAGCGCAAGACGCTTTTTCTGTCCTCCGGATAATTCTCCACATAATTGCTCTAAGTCATAAATTCCCAGTTTGTACATAAGGGATTTTGCTTCACTTTCCAATGTCCATCTACGGCTCTCATCCATATCCGTAGTAATGATTTTATCCATGACATTTTCCAATGCAGATTTCGTTCCATCAAACTCTGGATTTTGTGGTAAAAAGTTTACTACTACATGATTTGCACGAATTACACTGCCCTCATCTGGCTCTTCTAAGCCTGCGACAATTTTTAGCAGTGTAGACTTTCCTGTTCCGTTAATCCCTACAATCCCGATTTTTTCTTTTTCTTGCACATAAAAGGAAGCTTTTGAAAAAAGCTCCCTTTCTGTATAAACCTTTGTAATATTTTCTACGTTAATGATATTCATTTAACTATTATTCTCTTCTTCCTGCTGTTTTTTCGCCTTTGTAATTTCTTCATTCAGCTGTAACATCTTTGCATCCATCATAGATACAATAGTGGCACAATCACGAAGCTCACGGCTAATATATTCAGGCGCATTACCTTCAAATTTATAATAAATTTTGTGCTCTAAACTAGCCCAAAAATCCATTCCAATGGTACGAATCTGAATCTCCACTTTTGTATCTACCACTTCCTGTCCTATGAAAATAGGAACCGACACTAGCATATGAAAACTCATATATCCGCTTTGTTTTGGATTACGAATGTAGTCCTTTACTGAAATAACGGTTAAGTCGTTTTGTTTACCTATCATTTCCGCAATGCTATAAATATCTGATGTAAAAGAACATACAATTCGGACACCTGCAATATCATTGATATGGTTAATCATATTGTCTACATTTATTTCCAGATTGTGGCGTTTTAGTTTCTTTACAATACTTTCTGGAGTTTTAATACGCGACTTAATATATTCAATTGGATCATATTTATGCACATGCTTAAACTCATCATTAAGAATCTCCAGTTTTGTGGTTACTTCCTTTAATGCTGAGTTGTATAAAAACATCAGAGTTTCCCAACTCTCAACGCTTTCATTAAACATTATTGATGTATCCATCTAAAAACCTCCCCAGGTTTATAATCTACTCATAGTATAACATACTTCTTTTCATTTGTCGGGATTTTCACAGTTAATTCATAATTTTTTAACTATTCTTAATCTTCCTCTATCACATGTAATTCTAAAAACTCAAATTCAATCTCTTCTACGAAGTTATCCTGATAAAATCTAGTTTTAGCCAAACGCTTAAACTCTGCAATATTGGAATCTAACCAAATTGGTTTCCCTAAATCGAGACGATTACAAGCTTCCTGCAAAGCATTGAACACCTTATGTGTTCTGGTTTCATCACTATAATCTTCTATGGTTTCTGAATTTAACATATGCGCATTGTCATCAAATACCTTTACCCAAATTCGCATTCTATTCCTCTAACTTTCCTACTTACAACGACGCTGACGATTTGCTTCATACATCAAAAGAGTCGCAGATATTGCTGCATTTAAGGATTCCACCTGTCCTTCCATTGGAATCTTAATATAAGTATTGGCAAGATTTGCAATCTCATCCGACAAACCATTGCCTTCATTACCAATTAAAAAACCACAAGCACTGGTATAATCTTCTTCATCGTAAGAATGTTCGCCTTTTAAATGCGCAGCAAAAAGAGCTACCCCTCGTTTCTTTAATTCCTCTAATGTATCCTCTAAATTTTCTGCTACATAAAAAGGTACTCTGTAAATACTTCCCATGGTAGAGCGAATGGTCTTTGGATTGAACAAATCTACCGTGGTTTTATTCATAATAACACCGGATATTCCTGCGCCTTCTCCAGTTCTTACCATGGTTCCAAGATTGCCTGGATCTTGGATACTTTCTAATATTAAAAGATGTGTTTTATCTCCATCAAGGAGCTGTTCCAATCCGTATTCAGGCATGGTCACCACCGCCATAATTCCTTGTGGTGTTTGTGTATCTGATACACTCTTAAACACAGAGTCTATCACCGTTTCAAACACAGCCTTCACACTTTCACATTTGCTACGTAATTCCGCTAAAACAGTCGTGTTCTCCACATTCTTCTCATAACTTTCCGAAATGTATACAGCCTTCAACCACTCAGATGGTGCTTCCATCACCATCTTTGTCCCTTCTACTACGAAAGTCTTTGTATTTTTTCTTTCTTTACTCTTTTTCAACAATGCACTTACTTGCTTCATCTGCTGATTACTTGTGCTCGTTATCATAAAATCTCCTTATGGCAGTTGCCTTAGCGTGTAAGAAGGCTGTGCCCATAACATAAATTATGTGGAACAGCCTCCAAAATTTTATACTAAGCTCTTTGTAATATAGTACATGTAGTCTGGAATTTCTTTCTTCATTGCCAATGCTTCATCGATATCGAAATCACAGAACTCTCCGTTCTTATATGCAACGACACGATTTGATTTTCCTTCGCAAAGAAGGTCTACTGCCATAGCACCCATGGTTGTAGCATATACACGATCCTTACATGTAGGAACACCACCACGCTGCATATGTCCTAAAATAGAAGCGCGGGTTTCCATACCAGTGGCAGCTTCAATACGTTTTGCCATCTCTGCAGACTGTCCAATACCTTCTGCATTGATAATGATATGGTGTTTTTTACCTTTTTTACGATTTTCAAATACGTGATTGATAATTTCCTGTTCATTATGGCTGTATTTTTCTGGAAGAAGAATATCTTCTGCACCACTTGCAATACCACACCATAAAGCGATATATCCTGCATGGCGTCCCATAACTTCGATGATAGTACATCTTTCATGGGATGTAGATGTATCACGAATCTTATCGATAGCTTCCATCGCTGTGTTGATGGCTGTATCGAAACCGATTGTGTAATCTGTACACGCAATATCCAAATCGATTGTTCCTGGAACACCTACTGTATTAATTCCAAGTGCAGCAAGTTTCTGTGCACCACGGAAAGAACCGTCACCACCGATAACAACGATAGCGTCAATCTCATGCTTTCTACAAATATCAGCAGCTCTCTTCTGTACATCTGGATCTACGAACTCTGTACAACGAGCAGTCTGAAGTCTTGTACCACCACGGGAAATTGTATCTGAAACGCTAGATGCGTCCATATCAAAAATTTCTTCATTTAAAAGGCCTGCATAACCTCTCATGATACCTTTTACTTTTTTTCCTTTGTAAAGAGCTTCACGTACAACTGCACGAGTTGCAGCGTTCATACCTGGAGCATCTCCACCGCTAGTTAAAACAGCAATTGTTTTGATTTCATTAGCCATTTTAATCTCCTCCTACTTTCCATATATTGTCTTTCAACAATCTTAGTCCATTTTATACTCTTTAAGCCTAGTTTTCAATGCTCTTTTCCACAACTTTTACGTTTTTTTCACCTAAAAAGCTAATTAATGTGTTAAGAAGCTCTTCATTGACACCTACTGTGTGGTTTTTTCCTAAGCGTTTGATAGATTTTGGATTTGCCACATAGATGACTACCTCATCCCTTCCATCAGAATCATATAAAATATCCATTAGGACTTTTTCTTTTTCTTTAAATTCTTCCATAGTCGCAAACTGGAACCAAATATCACAGCCTGTCTCATCAAATGGCACAATACGTTCACAGATTATCTTTCCATCCTTATCATCTTCTACTGAAGCATGTCCCACCACAAATACCTTTTCATCGGCATTGAGATATCTTTGGTACTTTTCGTAATCACGTGGGAAAATAATGACCTCAACCGTTCCTGTTAGATCTTCAATGGTAATGTATGCCATAGCCTTATTGTTACGGGTAAAGGTTACTTTTTTCTCTGCAATAAGACCACCTACAACTACGTGTTGGTTATCTTTGATTTTCACCTGATTTTCCATCCCCGTCTTCATGGCATCCAAATTACCTTCTTCTGCCTCTACTAAAGCAAAATCAGAAGCTACTGCTGTGATATTTTTCTTAATTTTTTCTGTGTACTCCTCCAATGGATGTCCACTCAAATAAATACCTAGCACTTCTTTTTCAAATCCAAGAAGCATTTCCTTAGGAAATTCACCCACTTCTGGATACTGAATTTCGTAGTCTGCTTTTTCCTCTTCGCTGGCAAAATCAAACAATGTCATCTGGCCTGCTACAGAGGACTTTTTCTTAGAGGTAACCTGATCAATCATAGATGCATACACAAAAGTCATCTGTTTTCGTGTTCCATCCAAGCTGTCACAAGCACCTGCTTTAATCAGGTTTTCTACCGCACGTTTGTTAACTTCTCGTTCAGCCACACGTTCAATGAAGTCCTGCAATGTTCTATAAGGTCCACCTATTTTTCGTTCTTCTACAATCCTGTCAATTACAGGTCGTCCAAGACTCTTGATGGCATATAAACCATATCTTACATTTTCCCCTTCAGCAGTAAACTCACCCCAACCAGAGTTGATATCTGGTGGGAGCACATCAATATTCATTTCCTTGCAGTGATTTAAATATTCCGCTGCCTTTGCAGAGTTATCGATAACAGAAGTCATAAGAGCTGCCATAAACTCTACAGGATAATAATATTTTAACCACGCAGTTTGCACACTAATTACCGCATATGCAGCTGCATGCGACTTGTTAAATGCGTACTTTGCAAAATCCACCATGGAGTCGTAAATACTGTTGGCTGCAGTTTCAGAAATACCGTTTGCCACACAACCTTTGATACCCTCGTCTGGATTACCATAAACAAAATTCTTTCTCTCTGCATCGATGACATACTGTTTCTTTTTACTCATGGCGCGACGAATATTATCCGCCTGTCCCATGGTATAACCAGCCAGTTTCTGTACAATCTGCATTACCTGTTCCTGATAAACAATACAGCCATAGGTAGGTTCCAAAATACTTTCTAATTCAGGAGTCACATAAGTAATGGATTCCTGATTATTTTTACCGCGGATATAATCTGGGATAAAGTCCATTGGACCTGGACGATAGAGTGAAATTCCCGCTACGATATCTTCAAAACTCTGCGGACGCAACTCTCGCATGAAGTTCTGCATACCACCAGATTCTAACTGGAATACACCTTCTGTCTTTCCTGTTCCAATAAAATCCAAAACCGCTTTATCATTAAAATCAATATGATCAATATCCACATCGATTCCTTTGGAAGCTTTAATATTTTTCACAGCATCCTTAAGCACCGTCAAAGTTCTAAGACCTAAGAAATCCATTTTCAAAAGTCCTAATTCTTCTAACTGCACCATATTATATTCTGCCGTAGGTGTACCATCACTGGCACGTCCCAAAGGTACATAATCACTGGCCACACCTGGATAAATAACTACCCCTGCTGCATGAACAGAAACGTGGTTTGGAAGTCCTTCCAACTTCTTCGCCATGTCAATTAAATCATGCATAGCGCGGTCTCCCTCATATACTGAACGCAGTTCAGGATTCATTTGGATGGCCTTATCAATGGTAATATTTAATTCCATCGGCACCATTTTAGCTAACTTATCCATATCTGCATATGGGAAGTCTAAGGCTTTACCCACCGCCTTAATAACCCCACGAGCAGCCATAGTACCAAAAGTAGTAATCTGTGTTACCGAATCTTTTCCGTACTTTTCTGTTACGTATTCAATGGCACGGTAGCGTTCTGCGTATTCAAAGTCCACGTCAATATCTGGCATGGATACACGTTCTGGATTAAGGAAACGTTCAAAAAGCAGATTATATTTTACAGGGTCTACGTTTGTGATTCCAGTACAATAACATACACGGCTACCTGCTGCAGAACCACGTCCCGGTCCTACCCAGCAGTCATGATTTCTACACCAGTTGATGTAATCCCAAACAATAAGAATATATTCTACGAATCCCATCTTTTCTATGATGCCCAACTCGTATTCCATATCTTTATGAATCTGTACCCTATCTTCATCTGTGTATTCTGAATTGTTAACGTATTTTTCTACAAAACCTTCCTCACAGATATGTACTAAAAATTCTTTTGCACTGGAAAAACCTTCTGGTACTTCATATTTTGGAATCTTGTAATTACCAAATTCCAATTCCACATGACATCGGTCAGCAATTTTCTGGGTATTATATACCGCTTCTAACGCATATGGAAACAGGCACATCATGTCCTGCTCACTCTTCACATAATACTGTCCGCCATCATAGCGCATACGATCTTCGTCTGATACCTTTTTACCAGTCTGGATACATAGAAGCACATCGTGAGACTCCACGTCTTCTTCATAGGTATAATGAATATCATTGGTACATACCAATTCAATACCAGTTTCCTGACTCATACGAAGCAAATCATTATTGACACGTTTCTGATCTGCAATCCCATGATCCTGCAGTTCCAAGAAGAAATTCTCAGGACCAAAACAATCTCTATATTTTAAAGCTGTCTTTTTCGCTTCTTCATAAAATCCACGAACCAGATATCTAGGGATTTCCCCTGCCAAACATGCAGACAAGGCTATAAGACCTTCATGATACTTTTCCAAAGTTTCAAAGTCTACACGAGGTCTGTAATAATATCCGTCGGTAAATCCAATAGAAACAATCTTCATAAGGTTCTCATAACCCTTGTTGTTTTCCGCCAAGAGTACCAAATGATAATATTTATCATCCCCATGGCTGATTTCTCTATCAAATCTAGAATTTGGCGCTACATAGATTTCACAACCAATAATTGGATTGATTCCTGCATCTTTAGCTGCCTTATAAAAATCTACCACACCATACATTACGCCATGATCGGTAATCGCTGCCGCATTCATGCCCAGCTCTTTAACACGGTTGACGTAATTCTTTATTTTATTTGAACCATCTAACAAACTATACTCTGTGTGAGTATGCAAATGTACAAAAGCCATCTGTGGCTCCTTTCTGTAATTACTCTGTCATACGAAGTGCTCTGGCGAACACTTCCGAAGGATTTTGTTTGATAAAGTCGCGAGACTCTATGAGACCTACCTTCATTTTCGCCATACGAAGATAAATGCTATTTCGCTCATCCTTGCTGGAGCGAACATCTACCGTGGTAGCAATCAATGCTTTTCCATAGCTTCCACCGAGACGTTTTGCCATGGAATAGATTTCATACACAGTCTCTTTTTCGATAGGACGCATCTTGCAGGATATAAAAATTGGTTGAGAATTTTTCATAATCACTACGTCAATTTCATTATCTCTGCTTTCGCAGATGTCACGTTTATTCCAATCAATATCCACACCCATATACACTTCATCAAAGCATTTCTTTGCTTGAATATAAATATATGCCTCCAGCCAAATGCCTGATACGGTCATGTATTCCTTATCTGCTTCTGATGCAAAACGATATCTGTCTTCACCAATCTTTTTCGCATATCCTTTGTCCAAAAAAGCATCCAGAATGAACTGGCAATCACTGTCTGTTCGTTCCTTTCCCATAGAAAATTCCATAACACCTTTTGCAGAAAATCCATGCGTCATATGGGTAAAGAATTTGTCCCATTTCTTTTCATTGGAAAAAATGATTCTTGCCATAGAAAGAATTCTGTCAAAATCCTTTTCTTCTGGCGTATGTCGAGAAGAAGACATGTACTTTCCACCAATGGCTGTCAAATAATCTGCTAAAGTCACATGTTTTATCTCTGCCAGACGTTCCATCGTAAACACATCCAACATATACCCCGAATGAAAATCCACAAAGGTAGGCACTAGATTTTTCTCTTTTGCCACCATAAGACCACAGGCCGTCATAATCTCAGAACCACCTGTAATATCAATCTGAATCTCCTTTGTCTGATAGGTTTTTACAATTTTTTCTAATTCTATTTTAATATCTTCCAGCGAAAGCATATTTGTTCTGACAAATTGAACTGCGGTCTTTGGAAGCTGATTTTTAATCGCCTCCTGTACTTCCTTCATATTGTTTTCGCTCACCTGACGTGTGTCATACAAAAATACCACTCTCTCAGGGTTCATGGAAAACGCAGGCGCCAAGGCTCCTACTATATTTTTATCTAAAAATTGAATCTGAATCATACTTTGCCTCACAAAACTCCATAGATATCCTTATTATAACATAGGATATTGATTAACAAAATAAAAAAGACATCATTCCGATGTCTTTTTTCGCATTATCATACACCCAATCCTAAACAAATCAATCCAAGCATGAACAAATGGATTGGATAAAATGCATAAAACACATATTTTGTACTCTTTCCACGTGTACCATCATACTTCATAAGCGGAATCAACATAAGCAATGCAAGAATTTCAATATCTCCACTTAGCATAGTAAGCACAAACACCGCTAATGTAAAACCCAGTTCTTTCGTACGTCTGAACAAGTAGATGCATGCAATCGCAAGTACGCCACCCATTCCATAGTCAGTCTCTAACACGATTTCTGCAAATGCGCCAAATGCAATGGATATGAAACCACCTAATAAAAGACTCATCAATTTTCCACCAAATGGTTCCCATTTTTTCTCCTGCCAAAACTCGTAGAGTTTCTCCACATACGAAAGCCCCCATATAAGAAGAAGGCCCAGTCCTAAAGTAAAAAATACATTGCTGTATTCCATACTAGTCCACTGTCCTGTAATTGCTAAATCAAATGGAATCTCTGAAATCAATGCGAACACAAATAGTCGAATTGCATATTTTGCAACACTTCTGGTATGAAGAAATCCTTCCACTAGAAGAAAACAATAAATTGGGAAAGCCATACGTCCGATATAACGCATCCACTCATAGATGGTATATACCAATTCCTGATTTCCTGCCACCCAAACAATTACCTTATCTCCAATTGATTCGCTTAATTGCATTGTGGCAGTAATAGAAAACGACGCAACATACACACGCCAAATCACCACTGCTGCAACATGATCCACAAGCATAGTAATGAGTGCAATTAACTTTAAATGATAGCCTGTCAGGCTCTTATTATGTGTCATTTTAAAATCCTTTTTACTTACTGTTATGTTGTCCATTTTACTACAAAAGCACCAAGGAAACAACACCATTTACCTTCCAAAAATTACTGCTTTAAGCAATCTTGGAATATCACTTAATTTAAAAAATTCCGTTATAAAATGAATGACAAATTCTAATTTAGGCGCAGCTGAAGCAGCCTGTTTCTTTGCTTCTTCTTCGTCCACTCCTGCTCCCATATTTAAGTAAAACCGAACCGCCTCCTCACGACGTTTTCGTCCTTTTGGATCCCAATTCTCCTCGTTCATATATGGAATGCCCGCTTCTTCTAAAAGTTTTATTTTTTCTTTCACGCGCACTTTAAAGCTTTCATAATCTGTATGTATTTCTCCATTTGCTTTTTCTGCAAGGGCATACACTCTTGGAAAAATATGTTCACACAAGTCCTTTTCCGTTTTGATATGCTCTGTCCAGCAGCATACTTCAAAGCCCAGCAATCCATCCACGTTTGAAACATTATATTTATACAGATGCGGTTCAAACTCATACACTTTTTTCAGAGGAATCATACTGTGAGGATAATCCAGATAAAGTTCAAACATATCCGAATAAATCCACTTTCCACCTTTTTCTACAAAGGATTTCATCTCTTTCGCATAATCAATGGTCCAGTACTGAATCACCACATTCTCTAGAATATTGGAAGCTAAAAGCGCATCATTCCAACAAATCGGAGTTTTTCCGTGTTTCTTTAAAATTTCACATATTTGAGCAGTAAAATGCCCCTGCAAATCCTCATAACTGGTCAGTCCCAATTCTTTCATCTTTGCATTACAATGAGGACATTCCTTCCACTCGTCCTTAGGAGCTTCATCTCCTCCGATATGAAAATATTCAGAATCAAACAATGGAATAATTTCCTCCAGTAATTCTTCTACAAACTCCATTGTACTCTGCTTACCAGCACAAAGAATGGTACGATATACCCCTCTGGCTTTTGCTGGCGACACTGGCTCCCCTTTGCAACTATACTCTGGAAAGGCAGAAAGCAAAGCAAGGTTATGCCCTGGCATATCGATTTCTGGAACTACTTCTATTCCTCTTTCCTTTGCGTATGACACCACTTCACGAATCTCTTCCTGAGTATAATATTCCCCACTACATTCATGTAATCTTGGAAATTTCTTACTTTCAATTCTCCACCCATGGTCATCGGAAAGATGCCAATGCAATACATTCATATTTCCAAAAGAAATTCCTTTTATAACCTTCTTTACAGTCTCTACAGAAAAGAAGTGTCTGGCACAATCTAAGTGTAGGCTACGATATCCGTGTGGAATTGACATATTTTCATCCTCCAATTAAGTTGCGTTTACTTTTATCTATATTACCACATCGTCTACAAATACAAAAGGGACTCCGAAAAACGGAGTCCCTCATTCTATCTCGTATTAGATGAGCGATTCATATAATTTTGTGATATCTGCTACACTTGTTTCCTTTGGATTTCCTGGGCGACAAGCATCATCAAATGCTGACTGTGCGAGGAATGGGATATCTTCTGGTTTTACGATATCTTTAAGGTCTGCTGGGATACCAACATCTGCTGAAAGTTTCTTAACTGCATCGATTGCAGCCTTTCTATATTCTTCCTGAGTCATAGCGTCTACGCCTTCAACGCCCATAACACGTGCGATTTCACGATATTTTTCGCCTGTAGCTTCTGCATTGTATTCCATAACTGTTGGAAGAATAATCGCATTTGCTACGCCGTGTGGTGTGTCATATACTGCTCCAAGTGGATGAGCCATTGAGTGTACGATTCCAAGACCTACGTTTGAG
>JAZPYQ010000061.1:0-13399 GCA_045544235.1 Agathobacter sp.
GCGTGGATTGTCGAACACTTGAAAGACACAAAAACATCCATCAGAGAGCCTTTTGGGAAATATGACATTTTTCTATAAACCACTCCGCCGTAGTATAGAGCACTTCGTTTGTATAAAATAATAAAAATATAAGGGGCCATCGTTTTGCGACAGCCCCAGTTTAAATTCTATTATTTAGTTATTCGCCTTCATAAACTCAATATAGCGGTCCGATGACAAAGGTTTTGAGAAATAGTATCCCTGAATGTATTCTACGCCAAGGGATGTCAGGTAATCTAACATTTCTTTGGTTTCTACACCTTCTGCCACAATCCCTTTTCCAAGATTGTGAATCATCTGGATGTTGGCTTCTAAAATAACCTTTGAAGCCTTTTCTTTGTTCTTATCGAAACATGGCCAAATCAAACTCTTATCCAACTTTATCAAATCGAAATCTGACTCAGCCATTTTTGCCAGATTGGAATACCCTGTTCCAAAATCATCCATTGAGAAACGGAAACGACATTCTTTTAAACGTCTCATATTGTATTCCAACATTTCGCCAGCTTCAATAGATGCTGTTTCTGTAATTTCAAGATTGATAAACTCTGGTGGAACATTATATTGTTTTGCATAAGAAGATAAAATTTCATTCAGCTGTCCGTCCATAAACTGAGCACCAGATAAGTTTACTTCCATATACTCAATTCCATATTCTGCCAAATTGTATTCACTGATAAACTGACATACTTTTTTGAATACAATATTTCCTACTTCGCAAATCATACCATTTTCTTCTGCAATTGGTATAAAAACTTCTGGTGAAATGTATCCTAAATTTTCTGTATCTGTTAGGCGAACCAAAGCCTCTGCTGATACAAATTTCTTTTCTTTGTTGGAGTAGATTGGCTGGTAATATACATCAAAGCCTTCTGTATCGATAGCTTTTTGTACCACCTTTTCTACTTCCATCATATAATTCTTTTCATCCAAAATAGACTCATCAATTCGAACAATAGATTCTTTGATATCGCCTTTGATTTTATCCACATAATCCAATACCGCTACTACCTCGTCTACACTAGACGCATATTGTGGACATTTTAAAATACTCATAAAATATTTTCCAGAACCATGCTCATTGTAGCCATCTTGCTCAAACAGTTCTCTCTGTTCTTCCATAAAAGCAAAATATTTGGATTTGTCCTCAAACATCAAACTAACCCAATCACGTTTAGGATGATATATCAAGTTCGTTTTCGCATATTTTAATATATACTCTGCAGCTGCATCCACATACTTAACAGTCTCATTGTATCCCTTCGCATCCTTTAAAATCTGTGAATTCGTAAGGGTCATACTCACAACATAAAACTCTTTCTTTGCCTGGATGTATTCATTTACCAAGGTATAAAAAGCATTTTTATTCATGGCAAGTACTACTTCTTGGTCTGCATGTTCTCTTGGATTTTCAAAAGTCATGAACACATTTAAAGCTAGAATGACTACGCCCATTGAAGATATCAGCAGATTTGGAATAAATGCCTGTACCAAAAGCACTAATACTACAGACGTAAGGCTAAACATAAACGTTCCGTATTCTCTTTCACTAAACTGTTTCTTAAAATGGAAAACAAGCAGGAAAAGAGACAGAATATAGATTGCAACAAAAACTATAGTTCCTGTAACCATCTGTCCGTAAGAATAACGTACCATTCCATCCACATAATAATTTACGTCTCCAAACAAAATCAATGGTACTACAAACAAGAATGGCGAACTTCTAACGAAAAATTCAAAATTAGAATAACGTCTCTGGTTTCTACCTTTGATATCCACAAAGAAAAGAAAACAATGCAATACACCGATTAAAGAAATCATAAATAATTGATGTGATAATCGGTTCATCCACTCTGGGACTTTATCAATACGATATAAGGTATATAGCGAAAAACATTCGAACACAAAGTTAATCAACGCTACATTTAAAAAGCGATTATACCATTTCGTAGATAAAATCGGAATTTTTCTTAACCCTGAAAATCCTATTTTAATACAAAGCAGAATTGCAATTGTAACAATTTGTACTCCTAAAAACACTTTTATCCCCTTTCGTAAATCCCTTTACTCCAACTCTTTTGCTACATCTTTAAGTAGTTCTCTAATATTTAAATGCTGTGGGCAATGTCCCTCACACAAACCACATTCAATACATTCTGATGCTTTTCCTCGCTCCTGGGCTTTTTTTGCATATTTCTGGCGATCCCACTTTTCGCTAGTTCCCTGGAACTGTTTCAAATGATTATAAATCTTAAAATAATCTGGAATCGCAATTTTCTGTGGACAATCCTCCACACAATACGCACATCCTGTACAAGGAATAGCAATATCACTTCGAATAATCTCAGCTGCCTTTTGCACAATAGCCATTTCTTCTTCATTTAGTGGCTGGAATTCTTGCATATAGCCTGTATTATCCGCCAACTGTTTTTCATCACTCATACCAGAAAGTACCATTACAACATGCTCTAGGCTTGCACAAAAACGAATCGCCCATGATGCTGCCGAGGCCTCTGGATTGTATTCTTTAAACAATGCTTCTACCTTTGGTGAAACAACAGCCAAAGCACCACCCTTTACCGGTTCCATAACAAGTACTTTTTTTCCATGTTTTACCGCTGTTTCATAACACTTTCTAGATTGGACGTTTTCATCCTCCCAATCCAAATAGTTTATCTGAAGCTGTACATACTCTACTTCTGGATGTTCTGTTAAAATCTCATCCAACACCTCTGCTGAATCATGAAAAGAAAATCCTACATGTTTTACTTTTCCTTCTGCCTTCTTTTCTGCTGCAAACTCAAACGCTTTAAATGCTTTTGCCTTTTCATAGGATTCTTTTCCTAATGCGTGGAGCAAATAAATATCCATATATTCCACACCAAGGCGTTCCAATTGCTCATCAAAAAACTGCTGCATATCCTCTGCTTTTTCAATCATAAACAAAGACAGCTTATCTGTTACTGTATAGGCCTCTCTAGGATAGCGTTTAGCTACCGCTTCGCGAAAAGCAATTTCACTATGTTTGCTATGATATGGAGCTGCCGTATCAAAATATGTAAATCCTTGTTTGATAAATTCATCTGCCATAGCATCGACGCGATCTTGATCAATGGAAGTGGCATTATTTTCATCTACCAAAGGAAGTCTCATTAATCCAAAAGCTAATTTTTTCATTTCACACTACTCCTATTTTAAACTATAAATATAGAATAACATATAATCTGTTTTATACAATATTTTTATTTAAAAAAATTGCAAAACTTTGTTGACAACAACCTTATTTTCAGAGAAAATATTATATTATAAATGAATATTTACACAAAAGCACCCGCTTAAGAATATTTTTCTTTCTTAAGCGGGTGCTTATTTTACGCTACATATAAAAACATAAACATAAAGTGGCAAAAACTTCCTGCCATAATAAACAAATGAAAAATCTCGTGTAAGCCAAAATATTTAGGCAACTTATCAAAGATTGGAAACTTCAATGCATAAACTACACCGCCAATTGTATAAATAATTCCACCTATCAAAAGCCATAAAAATGCGCCTACAGGCAACGTATCTAAGAGTGGCTGAAACACAAATATGCATTCCCACCCCATGGCAATATAGATAACCGAAGAAAACCATTTCGGACAATTAATCCAAAACATTTTAATCAGCATACCTACCACAGCAGTTCCCCACACCAACGCTAAGAGCGGATATCCCTGTGCTTTATCCAACACTAGCATGCATACCGGTGTATAAGAACCTGCAATCAAAACGAAAATCATCATATGATCAATTCTTTTAAATACTTTTAAGGCTTTTCCTGTCAAATTTACCGCATGATACAATGTACTAGCTCCATACAGCAAAATCATGCTGGATATAAAAATAATCATTGCAACAACACTTGTATCATTATTTGACAAGCTCGCTTTTATCAACAAAGGCACCGCTGCTATCATCGCCAGCATCATAGCAATATAATGGGTAATGGCACTGCCTGGTTCTCGAATTGTAATCTGCATATAAATACCTCCTTGCAGCATTATTTTCGTGACGTAGTTTTTAAAACTACATATAATATAGTTATATACTATATCTCTTTTTTTATACTGTCAAGGAGTTTATATTTATTTCATCTTTTCTTTTTACATAAACAATAGTAAGCTTACAGCCATTACCATCATTCCACTAATCAATCCATAAATAGACAAATGATGCTCTCCGTATTCTCTAGCAGCAGGAAGTAACTCATCCACAGAAATAAACACCATAATTCCTGCTACCCCAGCAAAAATAATTCCATATACCATATCACTCATAATCGGTATCAAAATCAACCATCCTATTAATGCCCCTATTGGTTCTGCCAATCCAGATAAAAAGGAATATAAAAATGCCCTTTTTCTAGATCCTGTTGCTTGATAGATTGGAACAGACACCGCAATTCCTTCTGGAATATTATGAATCGCAATGGCGGCTACTATAGGAATCGCTACACTTGGGTCTTGAAATGCAGAGACAAAAGTTGCCATCCCTTCTGGGAAGTTATGTATTCCAATCGCTAACGCTGTAAAAACTCCTAAACGCATAAGCTGTTCCTTTTGCGCCTTCGCCTTCTGCTCTTTTACGCAAACCTCACATTCACCGCACCCTTCACAATCTGCCAAAACGTTTTTAGGTTCATGTGGATTTTCCGCAGAAGGAATCAATTTATCAATCAACGCAATCAAAAACATACCACCGAAAAATGCGATTACAGTAAAAACAGCTCCCTTTTGTTGTCCTAACTCTAAACTCAAAGCATCCTGAGCTTTAGAAAAAATTTCTATCATTGAAACATATATCATGACCCCTGCTGAAAAACCAAGACTAATAGATAAAAACTTTTTATTTGTCTTTTTGGCGAAAAAAGCAATCAAACTTCCTATGCCTGTGCTTAATCCAGCTAACATTGTTAATCCGAATGCAAACATTATATTTTCCATATATGAATTCCTCCCTCTTATTCTATGTATATAAAAATGTAATGTAACATGTCTCTTCGTGGTTAGTTGTAACTAACCCTTATAGGAATTATACCACACCTTGTATTTATGTCAATTATTTATATTTTAAAACAACACAAAAAAGGCTGTCACTCCACGGAAAAAACCGTTTTGTAACAGCCCTTTTTTTATGCTTCTTCTATTGCATCCACCGGACATCCGTAAGCGGCATTAGCAGCTTCACCCGAATGCTCCACAGGAACCTCTGCATCGATTGCAACAGCTACACCTGCGTCTGTCATAGAGAATACTTCTGGACAAGTATTTACACATAATCCACAGCCGATGCAATTTTCATTTACATAATATTTCATACTCCATGCACCTTTCGTTTTTTTTTAGTATGTATCAAAAGTGTGCACGTTATTCATTTATTTCTTTCTTTTTGCAAAAAGAATAGCAACACCGCAAACCACTACTGCAGCAAGTACAACCATTCCAAGACCAGTCCAGTTTATATTTAAGCTAGACTCCTGTACTAATACCATTGCAGAGATACCTTCCACACTAATTGTTCCGCTTACTGTATCCAAAACTTCTGTACCGGCATCTTCTGCATTGATGTATACATTCCAATTTCCTTCAGGAAGTGTAATTTCTTTTGCATCTGGATTTGGATTAAACACAACATAAATTGCATCTGCTGTTTCTCCGTTCACTCCACCTGTAACAATGAACGCAGTCATATCATCATCGAGTCCTTTTACCACTTCTACATGATTTGCTACATCATCTGCATTTGTTAAACGAAGCGCACCATGTGCTTTTCTAAATGCAATCAATCCTTTGTAGTAATCTACTACATCCGCATAAGTTTCGTCTTCTAAAGTACCCCACTTCAAACCATTGATTGCATCAGAAGATGCATAACTATTTTCATCAAAGGTTCCATCTTCTCTCACCTTTGTACGAAGCATTTCTTCGCCAGCCTGCATAAATGGAACTCCCTGTGAGGTCATGTAAATAGCCGCAGCCAGATTGTTCATCTTAACCAAATCTTCCATGGACGCATCAGGTCTAGAATTTTGCAAACGGTCAAACAATGTCATATTGTCATGACAAGATGCATAGTTAATGCTCTGGGCTGGTGTTTTACACCAACCGTATACGCCTGTGAAACAATCCTGAATAAATGGAACCTGACCAAGCGCTCCAGATACATATCCTGCCTGTGTATTATTAAATACATTACCCTTTAAAGCATCACGAATTGTATCGTTAAAGAATGCAAACCCTGGTACAAGTTCTGCATTTTTCTGAGTAGCCATTGTGTAACCTTCTTTTGTAACGAGAGTTGTCATATCCCAACCTTCACCGTAGAAAATTACATCTGGGCGTACCTTGTGTACTTCTTCTATAATTTCATTTATGGTTTCCGTATCAATAAGACCTACTAAGTCAAAACGGAATCCATCAATATGATATTCCTCTACCCAGTATAAAACAGAATCTACAATGTATTTCTTTACCATAGCTCTTTCAGAAGCTGTATCATTGCCACAGCCTGAACCATTGGAATATACGCCAGTATCATTGATACGAGAAAAATATCCTGGAACAATAAGGTTAAAGCTGAAAGAGTCTGCACTGTGTACGTGGTTGTATACTACGTCCATAACTACACTAATATCATCGTTATGGAGAGACTGTACCATCCGTTTTAATTCATTTACACGTACTGCACCATCATATGGATTTGTAGAATAAGATCCTTCTGGAACATTATAATTGACAGGGTCATATCCCCAGTTAAACTGATCGTCAGAACCCGTTTCATCTACAGAACCATAATCATACATTGGTAAAATATGTAAGTGAGTAATGCCCAAATCTTTGATATGGTCAATACCTGTAGGAATTCCACCTGGAGTGGTTGTGCCATGTTCTGTTAAACTTAAAAACTTTCCAACCTTTTCTATTCCAGAGTTTTCATCTGTACCTAAATCACGAATATGAAGTTCATATATAATTGCATCATTTATTGTTAAATCTGCATTTGGGTTTTTGTCATCATCCCATCCTTCTGGGTCTGTAGAATCCAAATCAATTACCATAGCTCGTTTTCCGTTCACACCTGTTGCACGAGCATATGGATCACAAGCTTCTACTTCCTGTCCTTCAACAGTAACTACATACGTATAATAGGTACCATTTAAGTCACCTTCCTTTGTTACAACCCAGGTTCCATTTACATCAGCCTTCATCTCAAGCTGCTCAATAAGATCATCTGTACCTTCTGTACCTGATTTATATAAATTTACTTTTACAGCTTCTGCTGTAGGTGCCCATACGCGAAATGCTGTAGCATCTTTTGTCCATGTGGCACCCAAATCATCACCTGTATATGTGTATGCATCCTCAAATTCTTGTGTTGAATAGAAATTTGGCATAATGATTTCATATTCTTCACCAGCATATAAAATGGTATAATCCTCGCCTAAATCCAATTCTTCTGCAAGCTGAATCACATAACTTCCATCACTACCGGTTACTTCTGTGATTTCTACGTTTCCGTTAGGTCCTTTTACCGAAAAAGCATCACTAACATCAGCAGGAGGAGAAGCAATCTCTACTTCAATCTTCTTATCCGCATATGTAGCAGATTTTAATTTTGTTCCTGTAGACACATTACTATCAAGTTCTACTCTATGACCTTCTACACCTGATTCTACATAAACATGAACCGTACCTGATACATATGCCGAAACATCAATAAACTGGTCCATATTTACATCTTTTCCCCAATCTGGTGTACGTACAATGTACCCAATTGAGGTGGCACCAGCAGGCACTGTGTAGGTGGCAACCATCTCACCATTTTCTTCCTGGAAAGGATAGTCATCACCTTCACCGCCTTCTTCCCAAAACCATACAGACCAATCTGCATATTCTCCATCTTCACGATGATAATGAAGTTTTAGCGTCAATTCATCTGCATGAAAAACATTTGCATCCGCTAAAGACACTGCAATTGTAGTAAATATCATTACAAATGCCAATAGAAATGCCTGGATTCTTTTTTTCATTTCCTGTCTCCTTTTTCGTTTTTTTTCGTTTCTTGATAGTTTAAATATACAATCAAAAATTTCAGCACTCAAGAGATTTTTCACAGGAAATGAATTTTCAGCACTTTACTTATTTTCTCCCCTCTTTTTTAGTCATTTTCACGATTCAATTTTTCAAAAAATTCTCTCATCTTGGGAAATCTCGCACTATGACCTAACTGTTCTTCTATTCGTAACAATTGGTTATATTTTGCCACACGCTCAGAGCGACTTGGTGCACCGGTTTTGATTTGCCCTGTGCTAAGTGCAACTGCTAAATCAGCGATTGTAGTATCCTCTGTTTCTCCAGAACGATGGGAAACGATAGCTGTATATCCCGCTGCATGTGCCATTTTTATTGCATCTATCGTCTCAGAAAGTGAACCAATTTGATTCAGTTTTATTAGAATGCAATTGGCACATTCACATTTAATTCCCCTTTGCAGTCTCTCGGTATTGGTAACAAACAAATCATCCCCAACCAACTGTACTTTGTGCCCTAAATCATGAGTAAGTTTCTTCCATCCGTTCCAATCTTCCTCATCCAAAGCATCCTCTATCGAAAAAATAGGATAACGCTTAACCAAATATTTCCAATGTTCTATCAAACTTTCTGAACTATAGATTTTTTTGCTTTTGGGCAGAATATATCTGCCTTTTTCCATTCCTTTCCATTCACTTGCTGCGGCATCTAATGCAATCATAAAATCACGATTCATTTCATACCCCGCTTGTTGCACTGCTTCTATAATCAATTCAATCGCTTCCTCTTCACCAGATAAATTTGGTGCAAAACCACCTTCATCCCCTACTGATGTAGAAAGATTCTTTTTCTTTAAAATATCTGCTAAGACATGATACACTTCTGCACACCATCGTAATGCTTCTCTAAAACTAGTGGCACCTACCGGAACAATCATAAATTCCTGTACATCAATGGTGTTTGCCGCATGTGCACCACCATTTAAAATATTCATCATTGGAACAGGTAGCAGATTCCCTGCTACACCACCTAAAAACTGATACAAAGTCATATGCAATGCATTAGCTGCAGCCTTTGCTGTGGCAATGGACACTGCTAAAATTGCATTTGCCCCTAGATTTGATTTATCATCAGTTCCATCTACACGAATCATTGCTTGATCTACTGCATAAATATCTGAGGCATCCATTCCAATAAGTGCACTTGCTATCACCGTATTTATATTGTTTACTGCTTTTGTTACGCCTTTTCCCATATAGCGTTTTTTATCCCCATCACGAAGCTCCAAGGCTTCAAATTCTCCAGTTGAAGCTCCGCTAGGCGCTACGCCCCTGCCTCTGCTTCCATCCGCCAGCATTACCTCTGCTTCCACCGTAGGATTCCCCCTCGAATCCAATATCTCTCTCCCATATACTCCAATAATCCTCAAATTCTCCATCTACATTCTCCTAAATCTTTTTTCATAGCATTTACATATTTAGGAAAATTTATACTCTAAAAAGAGGGGATGTCGCAAAATACAAATTTGTGGCATCCCTCTTTTTACTCAATTAAATCTTTGTCTATAATTTGGAAATTTGCTCTATGAATATAAAGGGCTTTTCCATCAATCATTACTTTTGTGGTTTTTGGAAGATTCTCACTTACCTCCCAATATACGTCATCCCCAGAGAACGCACAAATTGGATCACCAAGCTGACTTTGGATTACCACTACCGTTCCTTTACCAAAGTAGTTTTTTTATTTATTCACTGTTTCTGCAATAATAGTCAAATCCCCTATTCCATCTGCATCACTAGAAATATAGATATCTGATGTATCAAACTATAGCATAATTAAAAGAACTGTAATCATAAAAATGATACTGCAGATAATGGAAATCGAATTTATCGCAGCGGAAAGTCCTGCATCTTCTCCCAGTTCCTCTGTAAAAGCTGGAACTGCTGAACCAATTGGACTAAGTGCCAAAACCATAAGTGCTGTACGGGCTTCTAAAGCAATTGGTAAATGATAGAATACAAATGCCAAAACAAAACCTACACCGTATCTTACACCTAGAATTTTAACTATGGTTCCAATCTGACTCGTATCTCCAGAAAGTTTAAATCCTACACCAAGCATCAGCATAGCGATAAAAGCATTTGCACCACCCACAATGTCAGCTAACTGAATGATAGGTGATGGTAATGTAATACCCAAAAGTCCTAAAATCATCATGGTAATGCATGTAAGGAATGCTACCGACTTGGATAAAGCTTTCACCACACGCTTAATAGAAAACTTACCACTTCCCTTTATACTGGATGCTACCCCAAAGGCTCCACCCAGACAAACAAATGCATTTCCTGCATCAAATAAGCTTGTAGTAATAACGCCAACAGGTCCTAAGAAACTCTGCACAAAAGGAATCGTAAAGTTTCCGATATTGTATCCTGGCAGATTTAATACACCAAATGCCTTTTCTTCTTTACTTCTTCCTGCATTAATCAGGTACCCTAATATCATATAAAGAATCCCTGCTCCAAGAGCCATTAAAGTGTAGGCTAACATGGAAAAATCCAACTGCTTACCTGAAAAATTGGAAATAAATGCTGCAGGAAGTGTAATCTTTAATGTAATCTTTGACAATACTGCAAAGTCACCTTCTTTAAAGAAATTTACTTTTCGCAACACATAACCTGCCACAATAATTGCTATAAAACACCCTGCACGGGTTAAAACATCTAACATAATACCTCACCTTTTTATAACATTTTGCTCTATTCTATCACAATTTTTTATAAAATAATACCCCTCTATTCTTTACACCTTAACCATCGTTTTATATAATATTTTTTATAAAAAGCCTTATCTTAAGAAGGGATAACAAAATGAAAAAATCAAGCAATAAAATTTTCTGGATAACCATCATTGGATTTCTAGTGTTAGCATTCATCGGTTGGTTACCAACCCAAGAGGATTATGCAAGAATCACTGATGTATCCTACAAAGCAGTCGTCATGGACGAACCGGGAAGTGAAGGAAGTATTCATATTACAGAACGATTGACCTTTGATATTCACGCTGCTTCTAGAGACAATCTGTTTTGGGAATTATGGAGAGATTTACCGGAAGATTATATCGACGGAGTAAAAGTAGACTATGAAGTCCTATCCGTAAAACAAATTATGGAAGACGGAACCGAAATTATCTATGATAAAAGCCCAAAACTTTATTGGGATGACTATGATTACGTAGACTCCAACCCAATCTATGGACCAGAAAAATGGTATCACAGTCGTGGACCATATGATGAAGATGAAGCACGTTATGAATGTGTCTTCTTCTATGTAGATGGTTTGTATCGAGAAGAAGTCGTTTTTGAAATCGAATACATCATGAACAATGCTGCATTAAAGTATGATGACTGTTCAGATCTCTACATCTCCCTTTATTCGGGAGAATCCATTGAGTATCTGGAGTCCTTTGAAGCAGAAATTCTATTCCCATTGGAAGATATGCCAGATGATGGAAATTATGATGTGTACACCTATGGAACCAATTCCAACGACTTCCCAGTACATAGATCCTTCCGATTAAATCCTGGTTACTGCACCTTCTACTTTGAATTAGATGAAGAAGATTTACAGTTTAAGCCTTACAACCAGTACATTGAATTTGATTTGGTGTCTCATGGCAGGGATAAACATATTTTTACAGAATATGCACCCGACAACTACTACACAGATGATGATGTACTAGACGAAATCTATGAAGAGCAGGAAGCTTATGCTACCGCTCCAGAGCGTTTTAAAACTATAAAAACTATTGTTCTATTTGTTTCAATTGGATTATCCGCGTGGCTCATATTCGGTGCTATTAATAAAGTGAAAAAGCTCAAAGAAAAATATCTGTTCTTTGTTCCTGAGCATGATATTGAATTATATCGAGACATACCAAGCGATTTAGATCCAAACTTTGCAGCAACTTTAGTGTTCTGCAAACATAAACCACCAAAAGATAACTCTGGTGTATACTCTGCTCTGCTTCTTAGCTTGGCAAGAAAGAAATATATCGAACTAATAGAACGTGCTAATGGAGATGTGCTTATCCTCATCAAAAAACAAACACCAAAAGAGGATCAAACTCTTGTTCCATTAGAAGAGCCGGATTTTGTGGCAGATGAACCAGTTGGCTTTGAGGATCCTGAATCTACACCAATTGAAGTTGAACCATTAGAACCTCTCACCACATGTGAGAAGTACTACTTCAACCTACTTATTCGCCATGCAAAAGGCGACCACATTCACATGAAAGAGTTCCAGGATCGTGTGGCAAAGGACTATGATAATACCTATTCTTTTACAAAGAACATGGAAAATTCCATTGTAAATATTGGTATCCAGGATGGCTATTTCCAAAAGGCTAACTACACACAACCTAAGGATCAATTAAATTCCTCTGCAAATACAAGAATTATATGGGGATTGGTAATCATGGTATTTACCAATAGTATTTCTATTCTTACTCGCCTAGATTTGGCTTTTGGCGCATTCTTCATTTTTGGACTTAGTTGTATTGTTAGTGCACTTTACTTAAAGACACAAGCAAATAAATACATTTTGTTGACTCGCTTTGGGGAAACAGAATATGAAAAATGGCGTGGCTTATACGATTTCCTTAACAGCGATACTCTCATGAATGAGCGTACCTTTATCGAACTTCCTCTTTGGGAAAAATACTTGGTATATGCAACTGCCTTTGGAATCTCAGAAAAAATTATCGATGCGATTAAGCTTCGTTTTCCAGAAACAACCGATTCTTCTTCCATCGTAAACAACAACTTCTGTCGTTCCGGAAGGATCCGCACTTCAGGACGCTCCTTCCACTCCTCTGTCCGCTCCGGTTCCGGTGGTGGCTACAGTAGCAGTGGCGGTGGCTTCGGATACGGAGGAGGCGGCCGAGGCGGCGGTGGCGGTGGCGGCGGCCACTAACTTCATATAAACAACCATAAGGGGCTATCATTTTCGATGGCCCCTTAATTTTTTATTATTTTTATACAAACGAAGTGCTCTATACTACGGCGGAGTGGTTTATAGAAAAATGTCGTATTTCCCAAAAGGCTCTCTGATGGATGTTTTTGTGTCTTTCAAGTGTTCGACAATCCGCGACAGTATGTCCGTGGTGTTAAAACACTCTCCGACTTTCGAGTTTCTCTAAGCGGGCACTCCATAAATTTTGATTTCATGCTGCGTGCATAAACTCGACGCAAGAGCAGCGTCTCAGACAGTATGCACGTAGCATGATTT
>JAZPYQ010000062.1:0-55229 GCA_045544235.1 Agathobacter sp.
GATCGTCCTGACCTTTTCTTCACAGAAGAAACACCTATCCACACAAGCAGCCCATACAGCTCATCAAAAGCTGGTGCTGACCTTTTAGTAATGGCATACCACAGAACATTCGGTTTACCAGTAACTATCAGCCGTTGTTCAAACAACTATGGTCCATACCATTTCCCAGAAAAACTTATTCCACTTATGATCGCTAACGCACTTGCTGACAAACCACTTCCAGTATACGGAAAAGGTGAAAACGTACGTGACTGGTTATATGTAGAAGATCATTGTAAAGCTATCGACCTTATCATCCACAATGGTAAAGTTGGTGAAGTATACAACGTTGGTGGACACAACGAAAAAACAAACCTTGAAATCGTTAAGATTATTTGTAAAGAACTTGGAAAATCAGAAGACCTTATCACATACGTAGCTGACCGTAAAGGTCACGATATGCGTTATGCTATCGACCCAACAAAGATCCACAACGAACTTGGCTGGTTACCAGAAACAAAATTCGAAGATGGTATTAAGAAGACTATCAAATGGTATCTTGAAAACAAAGAATGGTGGGAAGAAATCATCTCTGGTGAATATCAGAACTACTACGAAAAAATGTATTCTAACAAATAGTTTTTAAACAGAGGTAAAACTATGAAAGTTTTAGTAACAGGTGTGGCTGGACAGCTTGGCCACGACGTAATGAATGAATTAGCAAAAAGAGGATATGAAGGTGTAGGTAGCGATATCGCACCTTCATACTCTGGTGCAGAAGACGGTACTGCTGTAACTAAGATGCCATACGTGGCTATGGATATTACAGATGCTGACTCAGTAAAGAATATCATTACAGAAGTAAATCCTGACGTAGTGGTACACTGTGCAGCTTGGACAGCAGTAGACCTTGCAGAAGATGAAGATAAAATCGATAAAGTACGTGCAATCAATGCAGCAGGTACACAGAACATCGCAAACGTTTGTAAAGAATTGGATGCGAAAATGGTGTACATCAGTACAGACTATGTATTCAATGGACAGGGAGAAGAACCTTGGACTGCAGACTGCAAAGACTATGCACCTCTTAATGTATATGGACAGACAAAACTTGAAGGTGAGCTTGCAGTAGCAAACACATTGGAAAAATATTTTATTGTTCGTATTGCATGGGTATTTGGTGTAAACGGAAAGAACTTTATCAAGACTATGTTAAATGTAGGAAAGAATCGCGACAAACTCACAGTTGTTTGTGATCAGATTGGGACACCTACTTATACATTAGATTTATCAGTTCTTCTTGTTGATATGATTGAAACAGATAAATACGGTTACTATCATGCAACCAACGAAGGTGGATACATCAGCTGGTATGACTTTACTGTAGAAATTTTCCGTCAGGCAACAGAAATGGGACGTAACGAATACAGCACAGAGAGACTATCTGTAGCTCCAGTAACGACTGCAGAGTATGGTGTTTCAAAGGCTGCTAGACCATTTAATAGCCGTTTGGACAAGAGCAAACTTGTAGAGGCTGGTTTTACTCCACTTCCTACATGGCAGGATGCACTTAAACGTTATCTCCAGGAAATTGAATTCTAATTTTTAAGGGGAACGAATATTTGATTAAATAACATGTTTCAGGAGAATAAATTATGGGACAGATTAAAGTAGAAAAGAATGTAGGTGGTATCGAAGGCCTTTGTGTTATCGAACCAGCAGTGCATGGTGATGCAAGAGGTTACTTCATGGAAACCTACAGCAAAAGAGATATGGAAGAAGCTGGGCTTACAATGGAATTTGTTCAGGATAATCAGTCTTCTTCTGTAAAAGGCGTACTTCGTGGTCTTCACTTCCAGAAAGAATTTCCACAGGGTAAATTAGTACGCGTAGTAAAAGGTTCTGTTTTTGACGTAGCTGTTGATCTCCGTAAAGACAGTGAAACCTATGGCAAATGGTATGGCGTTGAGTTAACAGAGGATAACAAAAAGCAGTTTTACATTCCACAGGGATTTGCGCATGGTTTCCTTGTACTTACAGATTTAGCTGAATTTTGTTACAAATGTACAGACTTTTATCACCCAGGTGATGAAGGTGGCTTAGCTTGGAATGATCCAGCTATCGGCATTGAATGGCCACAGCTTGTGGGCCAGTACAATGGTACTGCATCTGCTGAAGGATATTCCTTAGAAGATGGTACTCCACTTAATTTAAGTGATAAAGACCAGAAATGGGTTGGCCTTGCAGATACATTTGCATTTTAATAATTTTGAAGGACTTTGATGATATCAAGGTCCTTCTTTTTTTTGACTATTTTTTTACGTTTACAGGAGGCTTACCTTTTGTCTGCTTTGTGATGTAAGCATCCATTAAGCGATTGATAGTGTCGTGCTGTATCTGGACAGTTCTTTTCAACACTTCAAGTTCGTTTGTTAATTTTTCGATTCTCTTTTCATAGTCTTGTGTAGCTCTTTCAATCTCGCTCATTGCTTTACTCCTTTTGCTTTTCGATTATTTTCGTCGTTTGACGACAAGAACGGAGTATAGCACTTTGAAAAAAGAAGTCAATCCCTTTTCAGGGGTGGTGACAAAGATGTCCTATATTGTGAATTTTATAACGGCATTACAATTTGCACAGGAAATAGCCGGCTTCTTTGGTGATACTGTATTTTTTATTTACCTGTTTTTCTACGAAGTTACGGAAGTCCTGGTATCGGTCCAAAAGGTATTGATTTTGGTTGCCGTGGCAGGAGAGTATGTACTCGATTAATGGCTCAGCCTGGTTTATCACTATGGCGTCGTTGTACAGAGTTTTATGTATTTGTGAGAAGTGGTTTTCCAATATTTGGGAGCCATTATCCAGACCAAAGCGGTCGTAGAGATTTTCGGCGGCTAATACAATACGTTTGTCAAACTTCTGTACCAGTTCGGTGATTTCTATCATATGTCTGGAGCCATAGGTGCTGCAGATAAAGATACCGTCTGGTTTTAAGATACGTTTTACTTCCTGGCAGACCTGTGGAATATCGTCGCAGTAAAATAATAAGTGGTTTGCAATAACGATATCGAAACTTCCAGCCTGAGCAGGGATGCTGTGGCAGTCAAAGGTCTCATAGGAGAAACGTGGGTCCTGCTCTAAGTTACGTCTGGCGTCTCGAATCATTCCTTCGGAAATGTCAGAGAGCGTGATTTGTACGTTCTTTGGCAGGCGTTCTAAGTTTTCTAACCAAAGGGAACCTTCGCCACATCCCAGCTCTAATATGCGAATGGTGGTGTCTGGATGTTGTTCTAAAATAGGCAAAATTCCAGACTGATAAATCCAAGGGAACCAACCCATAGTATTGATGGAGTATTCCTTATGTAAGCGAATACGGGCAGAGATGTTGTTGGCATTTTCATACTGGGATTTCAAACTCTTTTCCATACTAGTGAGGTGAATCAGATGAAGCATCTGGCTCCAGTCGATTTGCTGGTCATTCTCCAAAGCGGATACGGTGTTGTCAATGGCATTTTCTACCAGCTGCATCTGCTCGATTTTATCTGCAACCAGTTTCTTTTGCATGGATAGGGAGTTTCTTAAGAAATGATAGTCCATGTCATCGATGGTCATGCCTTTGATATCATCCAATGAAAAGCCCAGATATTTAAGAAGCAGAATTTGCTGTAATTTTACAAAGTCCGAGTCGGTATAAAATCTTGCTCCTGCTGGGGTGACATAGGATGGTTTTAAAATGTTTTGTTTATCATAAAATCGTATGGTTCTTACGGACACTTGTGCCATTTTGGCGAATTGTCCAGAAGAATAGTATCCTGGTAATTTCATTGGGTTCCCTACTTTCTATAAAGTTATAATTATTTTATCATATTGAATGGTTTTTTCACATGGTTTTATACAAAAGCTATTTGTCAAAACAAAGTACATGTGCTAAAATCAAAATAACAATGGATAATAATATGCAGGAGGATGTATTTATGGATTACAAATCAATTTACGAACAGTGGTGCAGCGATCCTTATTTCGACGAAGACACCAAAGCTGAGTTAAAAGCTATCGCGGGGGATGAAAAAGAAATCGAAGATCGTTTCTATCGTACACTGGAATTTGGTACAGCAGGACTTCGTGGGGTTATCGGCGCTGGTACCAACAGAATGAACATTTACACAGTTCGTCAGGCTACACAGGGACTTGCAAACTATATCGTAGCTCAGGGCGGACAGGAACGTGGTGTTGTTATTGCTCACGACTCACGTCTTATGCATGATGAATTCAAAGATGCAGCAGCTCTTTGTTTAGCAGCAAACGGAATTAAGACATACGTATTTAAAGAATTACGTCCAGTTCCAATGCTTTCATTTGCAGTTCGTCAGCTTAACACTTTAGCTGGTATCGTTATCACAGCTAGCCACAACCCAAGAGAATACAACGGATACAAAGTATACTGGGAAGATGGCGCACAGGTTACACCACCTCATGATACAAATATCATGGATGAAGTTAAGAAAGTTACTTCTTTTGACATGGTTAAGACTATGGACAAACAGGAAGCAATTGATAAAGGTCTTTATGTAGTACTTGATGATACAATCGATGAAAAATATTTTGAAGCAGTTCGTGCTTTATCAATTCATCCAGAAGTTATCAAAGAAATGGCAAAAGACATCAAGATCGTTTACACACCACTTCATGGTACAGGTTTACTTCCTGTTACTCGCGTGTTAAAAGATCTTGGATTTGAACAGGTATATGTAGTAGAAGAACAGGCTACTCCAGATGGCAACTTCCCTACATGTCCTTCACCAAACCCAGAAAATGAAAAAGCATTCGAACTTGCTTTAAAACTTGCAAAAGAAGTAGATGCAGACGTTATTATGGCGACTGACCCAGATGCTGACCGTCTTGGTGTATACTGCAAGGATACAAAGACAGGAAATTATGTTTCATTTACAGGTAACATGTCAGCAATGCTTATCGCTGAATATATGTTAGCTGAAAAGACAAAAATGGGCACAATGCCAGCAAACCCAGTGTTTGTAGAATCTATCGTTTCTACAGCTATGGGTGCTGCTATTGCAAAAGCTTATGGTGTTGAATACGTTGAAACACTTACAGGTTTCAAATACATCGGTGAACAGATTCGTCTTATGGAAGAAGCTGGCGAAAAGAATTATGTATTCGGTATGGAAGAAAGTTATGGATGTCTTCCAGGTACATATGCTCGTGACAAAGATGCTCCAGCAGCAGTTGTTATGCTTTGTGAAGTAGCTGCTTACTACAAATCAAAGAACATGACACTTTGGGATGGCATGATTGAAATGTACGAAAAATACGGATACTATAAAGAAGATATCGAAACACTTACACTTAAGGGTATCGATGGAGCAGCTCAGATTGCAGCTCTTATGGAAAAAGCTCGTACAGAAGTGCCAGCTACTATTGGTGACTACGAAGTACTCGAAGTTATCGATTACAAAGCTTGTACAAGAAAGAATATGAAAACTGGTGAAGTTACACCAAGTGGACTTCCAAGTTCTAACGTATTCTACTATGTATTAAATGATGATGCATGGTGCTGCGTTCGTCCTTCAGGTACAGAACCAAAGATTAAATTCTACTTTGGTATCAAAGGAACATCTCTTGAAGATGCAGTAGCTAAGAACGAAGCATTAAAGAAAGCTACTATGGCTATGTTTGAATAGGCCGAGTGCAAGTAAAATAGTAAAAATGCCACCCAGGGGCGTTGGTCCCTGGGTGAGAAATTTTAGGAAGTACTAGAAATTATGATGAAAGTATACATTTGTCCGGAATGTGGATGGATGAGAATGGTATCCAGGAGAAAAGAGGTAGAGTGCTTTAAATGCGGTTTAGAGCAGATGACGCTATCCAATTTATCTATGGTAGAATATTCGAATATGAACGAACAGGAACGCGCCGACTATGTAAAAGGTTGGATGTATATCCACAGCAGGAAAGGAAAGTAAGATGGCAGAGAGACGTAAGAATTCAAATCGCGCCACAGGAAGAACTGCGGACACTAAAGTAAAGAAAAAGTTGACAAAAAAAGAACAGCAGAAACGCAAGCTGATTATTTTTGGTGTTGAAATTTTGGCGTTACTTATATTGTTGGTCGTTTTGGCTGTTGTAAATTTAGTTGGAAAAATTGATTTTAATAAATTGGAAAATGCAGGTATCAATGATGATCTTTCAGAAGAGACATTGAGTACCTTGGATGGATATACAAATATCGCGATATTTGGTTTGGATAATCGTGATAATGGCAATTATTCAGGTGGACAATCCGATACAATTATGATTGTCAGTGTAAATGATGAGACAAAGGATGTAAAGATTATATCCGTTTATCGAGATTCATATCTTCGTGTTGGAGATGAAAAATATGGTAAGGCAAATAGTGCTTATACCAGAGGTGGAGCAGAGCAGGCAGTTCAGATGCTGAATGCAAACCTTGACTTAAATATTACAGACTATGTATGTGTGGACTGGGCAGCTTTGGTAGAAGCTATCGATGAATTAGGTGGTATTGAAATTGAAATCACCGCACAGGAAGCACAGCAGATTAATAATTATATGTGGGAAATTGATCAGATGATGGGTACTCGAACACCACAGGTATCTGGTTCTGGTTTAAAGACATTATCAGGTGTTCAGGCAACTGCTTATGCACGTATTCGTAATACTGCAGGAGATGACTTTAAGCGTACATCTCGTCAGCGTATTATCTTAGGTGCTATGCTGGATAAAGCAAAACAGTCTGATGTAGGAACCTTGATTGATATTTGTAACGTGGTATTTGACGATATCTCTACCACATTAGAATTATCAGAAATCATTGATTTAGCAAAGGATGTAGCGAAGTACAATATTGTTTCAACTTCGGGATTCCCATTTGCAATGACTACGGAAATGATATCTGGTAGTGGGGATTCAGTAGTTCCTATTAGTCTGGAAAACAACGTATCTCAATTGCATCTTTATCTGTTTGGTACAGAAGGTTATGTGCCATCAGAAACCGTACAGGGAATTAGCGATACAATTATTGAGAAGTCAGGTGTAACAGCGGATGAAGAACCTCTTAATGTAGATAGTTATAATGATACAGCAGGACAAAATGGTACAGATTTTCATTAAGGAGAACGACCAATGAAAGCAAATGTAATTGAAAAAATTAATGCTACAAATCAGAAATATTTAAAGGGACTTGTGGGGAAAGACATTCCACAGAGATTGAAAGATCAGTTAAACAATATGGATTGGTCTTATCTGGATATGATTGGTGACAAAGAACAGAAGCGTGGACAGTTTGCTCCACTTGGGGCAATGGAGCTTCCAGAAATCAAAAAGAAACAGGCTGAGTTTAAGGCTGTTGGATTAGAAGCAATTAAGAATTGCAAAGTTGGCGCTATTCTTTTGGCTGGTGGACAGGGTACTCGTCTTGGATTTGATAAAGCAAAAGGCATGTACAACATTGGTGTAAACAAAGACTTATATATCTTTGAGCAATTGATTCGCAACCTTCAGAAGGTAACAGATGAAGCTGGCGCATTTGTTCCACTTTATATCATGACTAGTGATAAAAACGATGCCCAGACTCGTGAATTTTTCGCAGAACACAATTACTTTGGATACAATGTAGACTACATCAAGTTCTTTGTTCAGGAAATGGTTCCTGCGGTAGATTTTGATGGAAATGTATTGGTTGAAGCAGAGGATTCTCTTGCAATGTCACCAAACGGCAATGGTGGATGGTTTACATCTCTTGTAAAAGCTGGTTTGGATAAAGATTTGAAAGACAAAGGTGTACAGTGGCTTAATGTATTTGCTGTAGACAATGTACTTCAGCAAATTGCGGATCCTGTATTCGTAGGTGCAACTATCCTTTCTGGATGCGTAAGTGGTTCTAAAGTAGTTCGCAAATGTGATCCATACGAAAGAGTTGGAGCACTTTGCTTGGAAGATGGCAAACCATCTATTATCGAATATTATGAACTTACACCAGAGATGGCAGAAGCAACCAACGAAGCTGGTTCTCTTCTCTATGGGTTTGGTGTTATCTTAAACTATTTATTTAGTGTAGATAAATTATTCGAAATCGCAGAAAAACAGATGCCTCTTCATATCGTAGAAAAGAAAGTGCCATACGTAGATGAGAACGGAGTATTTGTTAAACCAGAAACTCCAAATGCATACAAATTCGAAACACTTATCTTGGACATGGTATATATGATGGATAATTGTTTATCTTTTGAAGTAGAAAGAGAAAAAGAATTTGCTCCTGTGAAAAACGCTACAGGTGTGGATTCTGTAGATACTGCTCGTGCATTGTTGCAGCAGAACGGTATTGAGATTTAATAAAATTTATAGTCCTTTAAGAACCTAGACACATTCTATTCATATTTAATGGGTAGAATGTGTTTTAGACTTTAAAGAGGAAGGGTCTTTTTTATGGAAAATAATTTTAATCAGCAATATAACTATAACCCATATACAAATCCACAGGAAGGATTTCATGCATCGGCTCAGTCCACAGAGAATCAGCAGGGACAAGCATCTGGGAATTTTGCAACAGGGGAACAGGTGCAGGGGACAGGCAAGCATTCTTTTCAGGGATTTGGAGTGACCATGGTAAAAACCGTGACAATTGCACTGGTGTTTGGATTGGTGGCTGGCATTGCAGGGACTACGGTGCTTAAGTTTAGTAATGTGAGTTTGGGAATCTTTGAAGATGCAAATAAGACAAATGCAGGAATTGCAAATAAAGATTCTGAGAAAACGGATACTACGGTTACCTTGCAACAGACTACAACTTCTACGGATGTATCTGTAACGGTGATGGATGTGTCGGATATTGTGGAGAGCGCTATGCCATGTGTAGTAGCGGTTAGCAATATTTCTGAAGAAACCTACAAAAATGTGTGGGGACAGACCTATACGGAGGAATATGAAAGTGTAGGTACAGGATTTATCGTTGAGCAGGATGATGAATATATTTACATTGCTACAAACAATCATGTGGTAGAAGGTGCGACAGAACTTTCGGTACAGTTTTGCGATGATGAAATCGTGACTGCAGAAGTAAAAGGTACTGTGCCATCAAAGGATTTGGCGGTTATTAAAGTAGCACTTAACGATATTGGCGCGGAAACATTAAGCGCGATTCGTATTGCCACATTGGGAGATTCTAGTGTGCTGGAAGTAGGTGAAGGTGCCATTGCCATTGGAAATGCATTAGGTTACGGACAGTCTGTAACGACTGGTGTAATCAGTGCTTTGGGACGTTCGGTAACGGTGCAGGATTCTATGACCGGTACGGTTATTGTAAATAATAACCTGATTCAGACAGATGCGGCTATCAATCCAGGAAATAGTGGTGGCGCACTTTTGAATGTGAAAGGTGAGGTTATCGGTATCAATTCTGTAAAATATGCTGATACAAATGTAGAAGGTATTGGTTATGCGATTCCAATTTCTGATGCGATGCTTATCATCGAAAAACTAATCGAGGGTGAAAAAGTAGATGAAAGTCATTCTGGATATTTGGGTATCAAAGGAACAGATAGTAATCTGGGTGCCTATGTAAAAGAGGTTTTTGAAGGCTCTGCAGCAGAGGATGCAGGAATTCAGGAGGGAGATATTATCATCGAGTTTGAGGGCAATAGTATCTCTACTATGAACCACTTGGTGGAACTCTTAAGTTATTATCCAGCAGGGGAAGAGGTGCATTTGGTAATCCTTCGTGAGGATGTGGATGCACAGGAATATGTTGAGATGGAAATTACAGTGGTATTAGGTGATTCTAGTACGATACCACTTGAATAATCTACAAGAATATGAGAAACTATAGGTACACTGATTTCAGGAGGAAATACGAATGAAATATGATTATTTGGTAGTTGGAGCTGGTCTTTATGGTGCAGTTTTTGCACAGAAGGCAAAAGAGGCTGGCAAAAAAGTTTTAGTTATTGACAAGCGTCCAAATATTGCAGGTAATGTTTATACAGAAGAGATGGAAGGTATCAACGTACATATTTATGGGGCACATATTTTCCATACAAATAACAAAGTGGTTTGGGATTATATCACTAAGTTTGCAGAGTTTAACCGTTTTACAAACTCTCCAGTAGCAAACTACAAGGGTGAGCTTTATTCTCTTCCATTTAACATGTACACTTTCAATAAGATGTGGGGTGTAGTAACTCCAGAAGAAGCTGCAGCTAAGATTGAAGAACAGAAAAAAGCAGCAGGTATTACAGAACCTAAGAATTTGGAAGAACAGGCAATCAGCCTTGTGGGTACAGACATTTACGAAAAATTGGTAAAAGGGTACACAGAAAAACAGTGGGGAAGACCTTGTAACGAACTCCCATCCTTTATTATCAAACGTCTTCCAGTTCGTTTAACTTTTGATAACAACTATTTTAATGCTTTGTATCAGGGTATTCCAGTAGGTGGATATACCAAGATGGTAGCAAATCTTTTAGAGGGTATCGAAGTAAGACTTGGTGAGGATTACTTAGAAAAGAAAGAAGAGTATGATGCTTTAGCAGACAAGGTGGTTTACACTGGTGCTATTGATGCATACTTTGATTATAAACTTGGAGCTTTGGAATATCGTTCTGTACGTTTTGAAACAGAAGTTTTAGATAAACCAAACTTCCAGGGCAATGCCGCTGTAAACTATACAGATAGTGAATCTCCATACACTCGTATCATTGAACATAAATGGTTCGAATTTGGAAAAGATGCAAATGGCAATGATCTTCCAAAGACCGTTATCAGCCGTGAGTATAGTTCAGAGTGGAAACTGGGAGATGAGCCATATTACCCAGTAAACGATGAAAAGAATGGCGCCCTTTATGCTCAGTACAAAGAGCTTGCGGACAAAGAAGAAAACATCATCTTCGGTGGACGTCTTGGTGAGTACAAGTACTATGACATGGATGCAGTAATTGCAAGTGCTCTTGATATGGCAGAAAGTGAATTAAAATAATAAGTTATTTATCCAATGCAATTGGAAAGTATTGGTAAAAATGCATAAAAATAATCTTGTATACATGTGCGATTTGTCGGTTTTTAGGATTGCTATTTTTATTTTTTGAGCCTATAATTACCTAGATACTTGATAGAATTCGAGAATTAGGGGAGAAAAATAATGTTTACAAATAAAGGATTTGTCCTTCAGTACTGCAAATTCGCAGCAGTTGGTATTACAAGTCTTATGGTGGACTATGGGTTTATGGTGTTTCTTACAGAAAACACCGCGTTAGGCTATTTTAAAGCCTGCGCGTTTTCATATACATTATCTATTTTTGTGAATTACATTTTAAGTATGAAATTTGTATTTCATGGAAGAGAAAGTATGAGTAAGATGAAAGAAGCATCCATCTTTTTCATTCTAAGTTTTATTGGACTTTGGTTGAATCAGATGATTATGTGGGTGGCTGTAGATGTATTTGGAATCTACTATGCGGCAGCAAAGTTGTTGTCGACACTCATGGTAACAAATTATAACTTCATATCCCGTAAGAAATTTTTAGAATAAAAATTTTATTAAAAAGGGGATTTTATTATGAACAACCGTTTCAAAGATTTATGGTTTAAGATTGCAGCAGTAGTTTTTGGGATTACAGCATTGGTCAGCGTTGGACTGATAGGCACGGTAATCTACTTGAATATGCTACCGATGAAATATTTAGCCGTGATAATCTTGGCGGTTGTTTTTGTTTTGTTTATCGTTGGTCTGTTCTTATTTTTATTCCCAGTTGATAAGAAGTTAAGACCAGTGAAAGATTCAAAACATAAAAAGACTTTTAAAATCATTGGTATTCTTCTTGCTGTATCTATGATTGTAGGTGAAATGATTGGGATTTCCATGATTAGTCAGCTTCGTGGCACAATTACAGAAGTTACTGGTGGAAAAGATGTGATTGTGGAAGTTGTAAGCGTATATGTTAATATGACAGATGATGCACAGAACTTGGAAGATGCAGCAGGTTATGAGTTTGGCTATACAAATAGCTTTGATAAAGAATTTACTCCTCAGGCAATTGAAAAGATAAAAGAGGAATTAGGTGGAACCCTAAAATTAAAAGAATACGAGTCAGTTACTGCTATGGTAGATGATTTGTTGAATGGTCATGTGGATGCTATGATTTTAAATACATCATATATGACAATTTTGGAGAATCAGGAAGGATACGAAGATATCTCTACAAAGATTCGTTCTATCTATGACTGCACATTTGAAGTAGAAGTGAAGACAGATGTAGAAGCAGAAACTCCAATTGATGTTACAAAGGATACATTTATTGTATATATTAGTGGAAATGATACAGATTATGTTGCTGCCAATGTACGTAGTGACGTAAACATTTTAGCAGTTGTAAATCCTACAACAAAACAGGTATTACTTATCAATACTCCACGAGATTTCTACTTAGAGATTTCAGAATCAGATGATGGTCAGTATGACAAACTTACACATTGTGGTGCATATGGTATTGATTGTTCTATGGATTCCCTTGGAACACTTTATGGAAGAGACGTAAGATACTACGCACAGTTAAGCTTTAAAGGATTTACAAAGCTGATTGATGCATTGGGTGGGATTTCTGTATATTCAGATGCAAACTTCTATGCAGCGGAAAGTGATACTTATGTAAAAAAAGGAACAAACTATTTTAATGGAGAAGAAGCATTAGGTTTTGTTCGTGAAAGACACAATTTACCAGACGGTGACTTGGCTCGTGGTCGTCATCAGATGGCGGTTATCCAAGCTATCATTGATAAATGTTCTACAGGTGCCATGTTGTCAAATTATGGTGATGTATTAGAGGGTATGGAAGGTTGTTTTGGAACAAACCTTACCGATGATGAAATCTCTAGCTTGGCTAAGATGCAGTTAGATGATTTAGCAACATGGAATGTTAAGAGCTTTGCAGTAACCGGCGAAGGTGCAATGAGAGTAACTTACACAGTGCCAGATCAGGAACTTTACGTTATTGAAGCAAACGAAGCTAGCGTAGAACATGCAAAGAAACTTATTGAGATGGTTTACAATGGCGAAACCATTACAGACGAAGATTTGGTTTATGAACCATAAGGATAGATAAACGAGAAGAAAAGGGGAAGTAAGATGGGAAAAGACAAATTAAGAAAACGTGATGAGATTCCAGCTCAGTACAAATGGAATATGCAGGATATGTTTGTTTCAGATGAAGCATGGGAAGAGGAAGCACAGTTGCTTCTTGATCTCGCTAAAGAAATGGAAGGCTACAAGGGTAGACTTTCAGAAAGTGCAGCTACACTTTTAGAATTTATGAAAAAATCCGATGAATTGGATTTCCATGCAGAACGTGTTATCGTGTATGCAAACCAGAAATATCATGAAGATACAGCTGTTGCAAAGTACCAGGGTTATGCTGCAAAAGCAGATACTATTGGCGTAACAGTTTCTAGTGCAGTTTCTTATATGAGTCCTGAAATTTTAGCAATGGACGAAGCTACATTGGAACAGTTCTATAAAGACGAACCAGAATTGGAACATTACCGCAGAGTAATGGAACAGATTCTTCGTGCAAAAGAACATACACTTTCTAGTGAAATGGAAGCTGTTTTGGCTCAGGCAAAAGATATGGCAAATGCGCCTTCAAACATCTTCTCCATGTTCAATAATGCAGATATCAAATTCCCTTCTGTTACAGACGTGGAGGGAAATCGTATTCAGATTACACATGGAAATTATATTTCACTTATTGAAGATAAAGATAGAGGACTTCGTAGAGAAGCTTTCCATGCTATGTATAGCGAGTACAAAAAACATGCAAATACAATTGCTGCTATTTTCCAGGGTCATTTGAAACAGGAAAATTTCTATGCAAAAGTGCGTAATTATCCAAGTGTTCGCGCTATGCATTTACACAATGGAAATATTCCGGAATCGGTATATGATAACTTAATTGAGACAGTACACAAACATCTTCCAGCAATGCATCGTTATGTGGCATTGCGTAAGAAAATGCTAGGTGTAGAACGTCTTCATATGTATGACCTTTATGTTCCAGTAGTAGATGAAACTGGTAAGAAATATCCATATGATGAAGCAAAGGAAATCGTTAAGAAAGCTTTGGTTCCAATGGGTGAAGATTATGTGTCAGTAGTTTCTGATGGTATGGATCATGATTGGGTAGACGTATTTGAAAATGAAAACAAACGTAGTGGTGCTTATTCATGGGGTGCATACGGTACACATCCATATGTATTATTAAATCATCAGGATAACTTAAATAGTGTATTTACTCTTGCTCATGAAATGGGTCATGCAATGCACAGCTATTATTCAGATAAGAACCAGTCTATTACTTATGCTGGCTATTTGATTTTCGTAGCAGAAGTGGCTTCTACATGTAATGAAAGCTTACTTATGCATTATCTTTTAGAAAATACAACTGATGAGGCAGAACGCAAATACTTAATCAATCATCAGTTGGAAAGCTTCCGTGGTACATTGTTCCGTCAGACAATGTTTGCAGAATTTGAAAAGATTGTTCACCAGAGACTGGCTGATGGAGAAAGCTTAACAAAAGAAGACCTTTGCAAGATTTATCATGACCTTAATGTTTTATACTATGGTCCAGATATTATTGTAGATGAAGATATTGATTATGAATGGATGAGAATTCCTCATTTCTATACATCCTTTTATGTATATCAGTATGCAACAGGCTACTCAGCAGCTATTGCTTTTTCTAAGAAAATCTTGGAAGAAGGTAAACCTGCAGTAGATCGTTACATCGAAAAATTCTTGAGCGGTGGTGGATCTAAGGATCCAATCGACCTCTTAAAAGATGCTGGTGTGGATATGAGTACTCCAGCTCCTGTAGATGATGCTCTCAATGTATTTGAGTCATATCTTGAAATGTTTGAAAATATGTAGTGCGAGCATAGGCTTTGCCATTAGGAGGTTTCTATGGAACGTATTAAAAGTTTCCAGATTAATCATAATATTTTAGAACCAGGGTTTTATATTTCCCGTGAAGATGACAATGTTATCACTTACGATTTGCGTACACGTAAACCAAATGCGGGAGATTATATGAGCAATGCAACTATGCATTCTTTAGAGCATATGTTTGCAACATATTCTCGTAACTCTTTGGTTGCAGAAAAAATCGTTTACTTTGGACCAATGGGATGTCAGACAGGTTTTTACTTCTTGGTAAAAGATTTGGCTCCTGTAGAGGTATTTGATTTGACAAAAGATATCTTAAAACAAATCTTGGCATACGAAGGTCCAGTGTTCGGTGCTTCCGCTATCGAATGTGGTAATTATGCAAACTTGGATTTAAGATTGGCAAAAGAAGAGGCTGCGAAATATTTAGCAGTGCTTGAAACTCAGACAAATATGGAATTTACTTATCCAGAATAAAAGAATACACAAGGGATTTTGCGTTGCGAAATCCCTTGAAATATATGGAGGAAACATAATGAAAATTGGAATTATTGGTGCAATGCAGATGGAAGTGGATAACTTAAAAGAATCTATGGAAAATCAATCCGTAGAAACAGTAAGTGGTATCAATTTCGTATCTGGTAATATAGGAGATGTAGAAGTAGTGGCTGCAGTGTGTGGCGTAGGCAAGGTGTTTGCGGCTATCTGTGCAGAAGCTATGATTTTAAAATTTAATCCAGACATGGTTATCAATATCGGTGTGGCTGGCACTCTTACAAGGGACTTAAGCGTCCTGGATGTGGCAGTAGCTAGTGATGTATTCCAGCATGATATGGATACTTCTGCATTGGGGGATCCAGTAGGTCTTATTTCTGGACTGAATCAGATTTATTTCCCAGCAGATGAAAAAATGCGTAAGATTTTATGTGAAGTATTACGTGATAAAGGCATCAACCATGTAGTTGGTCCAATTGCCACTGGTGACTTATTTATGCATGATCCAGCTAAGAAGGCGCAGGTTCGCGATGACTTTAGAGCGATTGCAGCCGAAATGGAAGGCGGCAGTATCGGTCATGTATGTACTGTAAACAACGTACCATTCGCAGTTCTTCGTTCTATCTCAGATGGTGACGGTGGCGCTATGGATTACCAGACATTCGCTGAAAAAGCTGCAGTGGTGTCCATTGAAGTTGTATTGGAATTTATTGCAAGATTATAAATGATAAAGGGGTGTTGCAAAATTTGCGGCATCCCTTTTCTTATACTTGGAAGAATGCCTCGGAGTATATGCATCTGCAGTGCACAACATTAAGAGAAATGCGTAAATTTTCTAGAAACTCCCTTCTGGCTTAAGTTTTGTGTCTTTGCACGCTTTTACCATCTGCGGAAATATGCTTCGTGTAAGAAAGACGCTGTTCATCGTTTCTAGCGCATCTAAGTGGGCGATTTTACAAATGATATTACACGTGCCGATTTCAAACTCAGCGCAAAAACAGCGCTTCAAACAGTGAAATCGGTACGTGACATTATGTAAAATTACGCCCACATAAGATGCGCACGAAACTCTTCAATAGCGTCTTGTCCTACACGAACATATTCTCCGCAGATTGTAAAACATTGCAAAGACATAAATAATCACAAAAGCTAGAAGGGAGTTTCTTAGAAAATAAGCATTTCGATTACGTTGTGCACTGCAGATGTATATACCCGAGGCATTTTAATGTACACAAAAAAGGGATGCCACAAATTTTGCAACACCCCTTTATCATTTTTTGTATTGAAAAAAATACACGAAAATCAGTTCACGTTTCGTGACTTTATTTTTTGTAGATGTGGGGTGTAGAATGTGTATATAGCGCTATGAAAATACATATGAAAGGAAATGTGAACGTGAATAATAAATTAATAAAGTCGTCATATAAAGATGCAACGGGAAGTATTGCGTTTAATATGACAAATGATTATATGTTTCGTGCTATATTACAAAAAAATAAAAATGTATTAAAGGGAATTATTTGCGCAGTATTACATTTAAATCCAGATGAGGTGCAATCTGCTCATATTACAAATCCGATTGAACTTGGAAACGATATGGATGATAAAACCTTTGTGTTAGATATCAACGTATTATTGAATGATGATGCACTTATTAACTTAGAAATGCAAGTGGTGAATGAACATAATTGGCAGGATAGGTCACTCAGCTATCTTTGTCGTTCCTACGACCAGTTATATCAAGGTCAAGCATATTCTCAGGCGAAACCAGCGATACATATTGGTTTTTTGAACTTTAAACCATTTCCAGATAGTTCAGAGTTTTTCTCCACATATAAATTGATGAATGAGAAAACAGGTCGGATTTATAGTGACAAATTTCTCTTATATGTGATAGACTTAACTCAAAGAGAACTATCATTAGATGAAGACAAAGAATTCCAAATTGATACTTGGGCTCAATTTTTTACTGCGTCTTCGTGGGAGGAGGTAATTATGATTGCTGAGAAAAATCCATATATTGAAGAAGCTGCGCAGGCTCTCTATGAAGCAAATGCAGATGAAATGATAGAATGGAAATGTCGTGCGAGACGCGATTACTATAAGCAGAAAAATACCACCGAGAAAATGCTAAGAGAGTTAAAAGAAGAAATAGGAGAGAAAGAGAATGCGCTTTCCAAAATTGAAAGCGAACTCCAAAGCAAGGAAAGTCAACTCCAGAGTAAGGAAATAGAGATTGAGTTGCTACGTGAAAAAATTAAAGAACTAGAGGCGCGTGTACAGTCTCAATAGTTTTATTCATATCTCGAGAAAATACACATATATTTAGTGTAAGAAAATTTGTAGGGGAACCTATGAAATCGACATTCGAGAAATTATGGAAAATGATAAAAGAGTCAAAGGTTGAGTCTAAGATATGGATTCAATCCTTGGCTCTTTTTGTGTGCATTTTATTTGCAGTTCAGTTAGGGGATGCTGCCATTGCAGTAAACAGTACATATGGAGATAGGGAACTGCCTATTTATTCTGTGGATACAGAAGAAAAAAAGATTGCAATTAGTTTTGATGCAGCTTGGGGTGCAGAAGATTTTCAGAAGATAATGGAAGTACTGGATAAACATAATGTAAAAACAACCTTTTTTATGACAGGGGAGTGGGTAGAAAAATATCCTGAATGTGTAAAAGTGTTAGTGGAAAAAGGACATGATTTGGGAAATCATAGTGCTACACATCCAGACATGACGACCTTGTCTAAAGAGAAACAACGTGAGCAGATTATGTCCGTGCATAATAAAGTGAAAGAGTTAACGGGATATGAAATGGAACTCTTCCGTCCACCTTATGGAGCGTATAACAATGATGTGATTCGTACCTGTTATGAAGTGGGTTACTACCCTATACAATGGAGTTGTGACAGTTTGGACTGGCAGGACCACGATGCAGCTACAATCATTAAGAATGTTTGTCAAAATAAGAATTTAGGACCAGGTGCTATCATTCTTTGTCACAATGGTGCAAAGCACACTGCAGAGGCATTGGATAAAATGCTAACAAACCTTGAAAACCAAGGGTATGAAATTGTACCGATTTCAGAGCTGATTATGCGTGAGAATTATCACATGGATGTAACGGGAAGACAGATAGCGGATTAGAGACGCAAAATATGTATAAAATTTTGACTAAAAAATATGGGGTGTTCCATTTGTGAAAAATGTCTGAGCTATAGGCTTTAAAAATAGAATAAATAAATTTTGAATTATACAAAATAAATAAAAATTCAAAAAACTGCGCAATGCTTTAAAAGTTGCGCAGTTTTTTCTTTGTAGGAGCTCACAATTGCAAAATGAAAGGGACTAATGCTATATTGAAATTAGGAAATGAGCAACCGGTTGCTCATTGCGGAAACATAATCGGTAAGAGATATGAAAAAGAGGACAAACAAGAAGGGAGAATTTTATGAAAAAGAAATTTGGAAAAAGAGTTTTTAGCTTTATTCTATCACTCATGATGGTGCTTACAGCATTGTTTGTAGGTGGAGTGGAAGTGAGAGCTGATGAGGAGATTACGTTACAGGACGCAGACTTTGATGGGAATTTTTGGAGTGATGGAATATGGTCTTGTACAACAACAGCGTGGACAGGGACCACTGATGTTAAAGATGCTACAAGAGATGCTAATACTGTTAAAGCCTTTGAGTTTTGGAGAGATGGAACAGGTGATGCTACTGTCACACAGGTTGTAAGTTCTTTAGAAGCAGGGACATATAGAATTAGCGTTGATGCAACAGGGAAAAATGCTACTGTAAAAATGAAAATTGGTGATAATGTCAGTGCGGCTGTAACAATTTCAGATAATTATACTGCATGGAATACGTTGTCAAATACGATTACAATTAATACAGATTTGACTAATGTTCCTGTAGGCTTTGTCTTAGAAGCAACTTCGGGAGGCGCACAGGTGGATTCTATAAAGCTTGAAAATGTTTCTACTGGTGGAACAAATACCGAAGGATATAAAGTTGTTATTACAGCAGATGATGCTTCTGTTGATGTAAATGACACAGTATCATTAAGCGCGAAAGTTACATACAACGGAACAGAGATTACAGATTTAGCCGCTAATAATTTAAAACTATGGTGGTGGGTAGAAAATACGAGTGATGTGACCTTGAGTGACCATGATAGTACAAATGGACTTTCTCGCACCGCAAAAGCAACCGTATTAACAGCAGGGACATATAAAGTTTATGCCACATTAAAAGATAATACAGATACAGAACAGTATAAAGGTGAAATTACTCTTACAGCGGCTGGTCCTGCTCCAGTATATGAATTTTCAATAGCAGCAGATAAAACAGAAGTCGCACCAGGAGAGACAGTTAAACTTACTGCTACTGTGAAAAAAGATGGTGTGGAAGTAACAGATTTAGAATCCGCAGGTTTACATATTTGGTGGTCACATGATTGGAGTAATGGAGAGCAGGACGCGGTTTATGATTCTGCAAATAGCAGAAATCTTACATGTGATGTAAAGGTGACTTCAGAAGGAGAATATTATTTTAGTGCAAAATTACAGGATGCTTCGTGGACAGATATTGACCAGAAATACATTACATTAAAAGGTAAAGCGACAGATGTAACAGAAACAACAGACACAAATGATGGAGATGCTGGTATCGAAGAACAAACCGAAGGAGAACAAGGTACAAACATCGAACTCGTTAATGCAGACTTCTCAACTTCTCCAACTGGTACTTGGACAGGTGAAGTAACAAGTGGTTGGATTGAAGGTAATAGCATGGATGTAGTTTCTTATTCAACAGATGCTTGGCTTGAGTTACCATCATACGTTGGAACAACTGGTCTTAAGTTTAGCATGAATCATAGTGAAACAATGACAGTTTTACAGTGGCTTGAAAGTGTTCCTGCAGGTACATATACAATCACAGCTCCTGTCATGGGTGAAAATACAGATATCTATTTAGTATTAGGCGACCAGGAAATCAAAGCTACATCTCTTAGTGGGTACAATAACTGGTCAAAAGCAAAAGCTACATTTACAATTACAGAAGATATGACAGATGTAAAGGTAGGCTTCAAGTTAGTAGCAAAATCATCTGGTTCAAATTATAGCTGGGGATGGATTGATAGCATCTCGCTTGTAAAAGGCGTTCCTGCAACTGGCGACACAACAAATGTAATGGGCTTTGTAGCTCTTATGGTAACTGGTGCAGCACTTGTTTTTTATACATCAGTAAAAAGACGTAAAGTTAACTTCTAGAAAAATAGTTCATAATTTTTCCTTACCCAATATTTGGAAGACGTAAGCTAATGCTTGCGTCTTTCTTTTATGTGGGGTATAATCGATATTTGTAGCAAAAGGTATGGAATTTTTAAAGGATTTTACTTATGAATAAGATAAAAGAATTTTTCGCAAAGGTATTTGCAGATGCAAAAGCAATGACAACTGTACAAAAGGTGGTAGCAGTGGTTGCGGCAGTAGCTGTAGTGGCTGGTGGTGTGGCAGTGGTGCACACACTAGGTGGATCACGTGGAGTAGATGGAACAGAGTCTACACAAGAGAATCTTAAAAATCCTGGGCCAGTGGTTGAAGAAACACAGCAGACTGAAAGCACTGAAATGGAAGTTACGGAAGTGATGAATATCAGCATCACAACCACATCTATCGAAAAAGATTTAAAAATTAAAATTGTAGATGAAAATAAAAACTTAGTGGCAGGTCAGCCATTTGTGGTAGTCGTTACACCGGTTGGAGAAACGGACGGTACGGAATATAGCGATGACGATATGGATGGAATTATTTATATTAAGTCAATTGCTAGTGGAGACTATACAGTTGAGTTACAGGAAATCGAAGGATTTTTAGTAACAGAAAATCCGATTACTGCAAATGTAAAAGATCAGATTGCCTATGAAAAAATCGAAGATATCGAAAATGAAGCAAAAGACGAAAGTGAAATTGACGTTTCTGTAGAAGATACAGCCCAGAATGATGTTGAAGTAGAAGCAGAAATTCAGGACACAGTCGCCTTGTTGGAAGGAAATACGACAACTACAGCAGTGTCAAAAGATGTGGTTGATTTTAGCAATTTCCCAGTTGCATCTGTAGGTTCTGCAAACACACAGACCTTACAAAAGACGGAATTAGTAACTGCTGGGACACAGGCTCAGAATACAGATGATTCTGTTGGTGATGTAACAGGAAACTCAGAGAATGAATCGACAGAATCATCTACTGGAACTTCTGGTAACAGATCTGGAGAAGGTGGAACAGGCAGCACAGAGACAGAAACGGTAGTACATGCATCTGTAAATGCATCACTTCCATCGTCAGCAAAGTTGTATCTTGCAGGCTCTGAAGCTTCAAAAAATTGTGATGTAAATTTGACTTTTTCTGGATTAACAGGCGTGTCAAATGTGTCAGAACTTGTTACTGATGTGCAGTGGAGTATTGGAGATTCCAATGTAGCAACTATGATAGTGAATGCGGATGGTTATGGTGTGAAACTCTCTGCAAAAGCAGCAGGTTCTACCACACTTACAGCGTCTATCACTTACGTATCTGGAGTAAATGGTGAAAGCCAGACTGCGCAGTTTACATGTAATGTAACCGTTGGTAATCAGACAGATACCAGTGTACAGCTTAAGGATACAGAAGGAAAACTTCTTTATACAGATGATAAGGCTACAACTATAGCTACAGTAGCAGATTATGCCACTGCTAGTGAATTTTATAAAGATCCAAAGCATACAGGATGGAGAAGTCTGGATGGATATATGTATTACTTTGGACCAGATAATAAACCTGTAACTGGTACACAGGTTATTGGTAGCGTTACTTATGAATTCCATGAAGATGGTACTTTAAAAGAATCTGACCAGATGGTTGGTATCGACGTATCTAGATGGCAGGGAAACATTGATTGGAAAGCTGTTGCGGATGCAGGTATTGATTTTGCCATTATTCGTTGTGGATATCGTGGTTCATCTACAGGTGTATTGGTAGAAGATTCTTATTTTAGACAGAATATCAAGGGTGCTACTGAAAATGGTATTAAAGTAGGTGTATACTTCTTTACCCAGGCGATTACTGAAGCAGAAGCGGTAGAAGAAGCCAGCTACGCACTTTCTTTAGTGGAAGGATACAGATTGAATTTCCCAGTATTTATTGATACAGAGTGGGGTTCTGGTGGTCGTGCAAATGATTTAGATAAAGCAACAAGAACAGCTATTATAAAAGCTTTCTGTCAGACTGTTCGAAATTCTGGATACAAGCCAGGAGTTTATGCTAGTAGAAACTGGTATTATAATTATTTAGATGACTCTCAGCTAAGTACGTATAATATCTGGGTAGCACAGTATAACACTTCTTGCAATTATAAAGGTCGTTATGACATGTGGCAGTACACCAGTACTGGTAAGGTACCTGGCATTAGTGGCGATGTGGATATGAACATCTGCTATACAAAATATTAAATCTCTGTGAACTTGTTTTTGCAGATTGCGAATTACAAGTGGCTGTGTTATAATATCTATAATTGATTTCGGATGTGAAATTAAAATCTCAGAATTTGAAATGGAGATGTAATTATGACACCAACAGGATTTTTATTTGCATTTTTGGCATTCATTATTTTAATTTGCATTATTGTTGTTATCACTGTTGCAAGCACAATTTCTTCTACAGTAGCAGCAGTTGTAGATGATGAAGATGGTGAAGAAGAATAATTTGTTTTCTTGACAAATCATTTTTCGCCAATTATGATTATATAAGTTATAAAGATAAAGGTAATGAGAAAGAGGAGTACATAACAAGACTTCCCAGAGAGAAACGCCCATTGGCTGAAAGGTGTTTTGAAGGTCGACTTATGGAAGGTAGCTTTTGAACCGAATTAGTGAAAAGTTATGGCTATACCGTGACAGAGTAATTGATTCCGCTTCGTCCCCGTTAACGGACATGAGGTGTTCGAGGAATGCGTAGCATGACTCCGACGCAAACGAAGGTGGTACCGCGCTAATTCGCCCTTCTGTGCTTATGCACAGGAGGGTTTTTATATTTTAAAGGAGAACAAAAATGAGTAAAGAATTAAACAAAACTTATGATCCAAAAGACATCGAAGATCGTCTTTACAAAAAATGGGAAGATAATGGTTATTTCCACGCAGAAGTAGACCGTAGTAAAAAGCCATTTACTATTGTGATGCCACCACCAAACATCACAGGACAGCTTCACATGGGACATGCCCTTGATAATACTATGCAGGATATTCTTATTCGTTATAAGAGAATGCAGGGATACAATGCTCTTTGGCAGCCAGGTACAGACCATGCTTCTATCGCAACAGAAGTAAAGGTTATTGAAAACTTAAAAGAACAGGGAATTGATAAGGCTGATTTAGGTCGTGAAGGTTTCCTTGAAAAATGCTGGGATTGGAAAGAAGAATACGGCGGACGTATTATCAAACAGCTTAAGAAACTTGGTTCATCTGCAGACTGGGAAAGAGAACGCTTTACAATGGATGAAGGATGTTCTCATGCAGTTCAGGATGTATTTATTAAGTTATACGAAAAAGGATGGATTTACAAAGGTTCTCGTATCGTAAACTGGTGTCCTATTTGTAAAACATCTATTTCGGATGCAGAAGTAGAACACGAAGAACAGGATGGATTCTTCTGGCATATTAACTACCCAGTAGTTGGTGAAGAAGGTCGTTTCGTAGAAATCGCAACAACTCGTCCAGAAACCTTATTTGGTGATACAGCAGTAGCTGTAAACCCAGATGATGACAGATATAAAGATATCATCGGAAAGAATCTTGTACTTCCTACAACAGGACGTGAGATTCCAGTAATTGCAGATTCTTATGTAGACAAAGAATTTGGTACAGGTTGCGTTAAGATTACACCAGCACATGACCCTAACGACTTTGAAGTTGGAAAACGTCATGGTTTAGAAGAAATCGTAGTTATCAACGATGATGCTACTATGAATGCTCTTGCAGGAAAATATGTTGGTATGGACAGATATGAATGTCGTAAGGCACTTGTAGCTGACCTTGAAGAAATGGGACTCCTTGTAAAAGTAGAACCACATTCACATAACGTAGGTACACACGACAGATGTGGTACTACAGTAGAACCAATGATTAAACAGCAGTGGTTCGTTAAGATGGATGAAATGATTAAACCAGCAGTTGAAGGCGTTAAGAATGGAGAAATCGAACTCCTTCCAAAACGTATGGACAAGACATACTTCAACTGGACAGATAATATCCGTGACTGGTGTATTTCTCGTCAGCTTTGGTGGGGACACAGAATCCCAGCTTACTACTGTCCAGAATGTGGCGAAATGGTGGTAGCTCATGAAAATCCAAACACCTGTCCAAAATGTGGACATGCTGGTATGGATCAGGACCCAGATACACTTGATACATGGTTCTCATCTGCACTTTGGCCATTCTCTACATTAGGCTGGCCAGAAAAAACAGAGGATTTGGATTATTTCTATCCAAATGATGTCTTAGTTACAGGTTACGACATTATTTTCTTCTGGGTTATTCGTATGATATTCTCTGGTTACGAACAGATGGGTAAAGCTCCATTCCATACAGTATTATTCCATGGATTGGTTCGTGACTCACAGGGACGCAAGATGAGTAAATCACTTGGTAATGGTATCGATCCACTTGAAGTAATCGATAAGTATGGTGCAGACGCACTTCGTCTTACACTTATTACAGGTAACGCACCAGGTAACGATATGCGTTTCTATTGGGAAAGAGTAGAAGCTTCTCGTAACTTTGCAAATAAGGTATGGAATGCATCTCGTTTTATCATGATGAACTTAGAAGGTATGGAAATTACAGAACCTGCATTAGAGGAACTTCATGCAGCAGATAAATGGATTCTTTCTAAGGTAAATACATTAGCAAAAGATGCTACTGAAAATATGGATAAATACGAACTTGGTATTGCAGTACAGAAAGTTTACGATTTCATCTGGGATGAATTCTGTGACTGGTACATTGAAATTGCTAAGGTTCGTACTTACAAAAAAGATGAAAATCCAGCTTCAGCAAATGCTGCTCTTTGGACATTAAAGACAGTATTAACAGAAGCATTAAGATTACTTCATCCATATATGCCTTTTATTACAGAAGAAATCTTCTGTACACTTCATCCAGAAGCAGAAACAATTATGCTTTCTGATTGGCCAGTATATAAGGAAGAATGGAATTTCCCTGTAGAAGAAGCAGCAATCGAACATTGTAAAGACCTTGTAAAAGGTGTTCGTAACGTTCGTACAGAAATGGATGTTCCACCTTCAAGAAAAGCAAAACTCTTTATCGTTTCTGAAGACAACGCATTATGCGATACTTTCGAGGCAAACAAAGAAGTATATGTAAATCTTGCGTTTACAAACGAAATTGTTGTTCAGGGAAATAAAGATGGTATTTCAGACAATGCTGTTTCTGTAGTAATTCCAGGTGCAGTTGTTTACCTTCCATTAGAAGATTTAGTTGACTTCGAGAAGGAAAGAGAACGTCTTATGAAAGAAAAAGAGAAATTAGAAAAAGAACTTGCTCGTTCTAAGGGAATGCTTTCAAATGAACGTTTCTTAAACAATGCAAAACCAGAAAAAGTTCAGGAAGAAAAAGATAAGCTTGCAAAATACGAACAAATGATGGAGCAGGTAAACATACGTCTTGCACAGATGTAGGATTAAATGATATAATTTTTAGATAAGTAGTACACTATTTAACACAAATGGAGAAATCATGGAAGTTAATTTAAAAAAGGAGCCAAAGGTAAGAATTTCATATGATGAAATGGAAGCATATTTGATGCTGCCTACGCCTGTTATGCAGGATGGTTATACTTATGATGAAATTAGGGAAATCATTAAAGTTGCAGGTGTAAAAATTGGTGTTGATGAAACTAAAATCAAAGCCATGATTGACGAAAAGTACTACGATAGAGAATGTATGATAGCAAAGGGCATCGACGCCGTAGACGGCGTTGATGCATACTTTGATTTCAATTTTGATTCTAATCTGAACAAAACTCCAGAACACCGTGAAGATGGTTCCGTGGATTACTGGAGTATCCATTCCGTTGAATTGGTAGAAGAAGGACAGCTTATTGCTACATATGTAGAGCCAGTAGATGGTTCAAATGGTATGACTGTAAAGGGCAAACTTTTGATTGCTAAAAGAGGTAGACCTTTGCCACCTTTAACAGGAAAAGGATTTGAACGTTCAGAAGATAACAAGACTTACACCGCTACCATGGATGGAAAAATCGAAATGCAGAATGGTCGCATTTTGATTTCCAGCGTGCATGAGATTCATGGCGATGTAGGCTTGGTTACAGGAAATATTGATTTCCGTGGAGATGTTATTATTCACGGTAACGTGCCTACGGGTGCGGTTATTCGTGCTACAGGTTCTGTTACTATTGATGGAACGGTAGAAGGCGCACTTATCGATGCCAATAAGGATGTTATCATTCGTGGTGGTGTTCTCGGAGGTGGTCGTGCTAACATTAAGTCTAGAGGTGAAGTAACTGTAAAATTTGCGGAATATGCTTCCATAAAAGCAGATGGTTCTGTTACAACAGATTCTCTTATAAATTGTAATGTTACAAGTAACGATAAGGTATATTTAAAAGGCAAACACGCCAGCGTAGTAGGCGGGGTTATTCATGCTGCTACAGGTGTGGAAGCGTATAACTTTGGAAATGAATACGGAGTAAAAACAGAAATTTACGTAGGTGTAAATATGGAAGTTAAGAAAGAAATTAACTACCATGAGAATTGTATCAAGGAAGCCCAGGATATGATTCAGAAGATTGAGGCAGGTATCAAGCAGTTGAACGATGCTATTAAAGCTGGTGCACAAATTGATCCAAACGATCCTCGTAAAGCATCTTTGCTTCGTACTAAAATAGTAAAACAGGCAGATTTAGCGACACATACACAGCAGCTGAATCGCATGAATCAGGTAGTAGTCAGTGCACATGGCGCCTCTGTAAAATGTTTGCATGATGTATATGCAGGTGTTACAGTGGGTATCAATGATGCTGTGGTTACTTTAAAAGAAGATCAAAAGACGGTTGCATTTTTCGAAAGAGACAGCCGTGTAGTTATGTTCTCCATGAGAGATGAGGTAGTGGAGTAAAACTTTCATTTGGAGGTAAATTAAATGATTAATTTTGAAGAAGAATTAAAAAACTTCAAGCCTTCTTTAGAAGTAGAAGAGGCAGAAGCGGCAATATATAACCATGATTTGACAGATGTTACGGATATTATTACAGAGCTTATCCGTGATATGAAACCTGGAAATCCATTTTAAAGAAAGAGGCACGCTTCATGATTTGTTATAGATGTAATCACGAGGCAGGAAACGAAAAGACATGTCCTATCTGTGGCGCGGATTTGGGAATTTTCCATAAGATTATTCGTTTATCAAACATGTGCTACAACGAGGGTTTGCAGAAAGCAGAAGTTCGTAACCTGTCTGGAGCTATTATTAGCTTAAAAAAGAGTTTGAAATTTAATAAATATAATATAGATGCTCGTAACTTATTAGGTTTGATTTACTATGAAATGGGAGAGACAGTAGATGCTCTCAGTGAATGGGTTATCAGCAAAAGTTATCAGCAGGACAACAACGTGGCAGGCCGTTATTTAGATGAGCTTCGTCAAAACAGAGCACAGCTAGATTCCATAAACCAAACCATAAAGAAGTACAATCAGGCACTTCTATATTGCCATCAGGATAGTCGTGATTTGGCGATTATTCAGTTGAAAAAAGTACTTTCTTTGAATCCAAAATTAGTACGTGGCCATCAGCTTTTAGCTCTTTTGTATTTGCAGGAAGATAAGCTTGAAATGGCGAAGAAGACTCTTCGAAATGCGGGAAAAATTGATGCAAATAATACAACGACTCTTCGTTATCTGAAAGAAGTCAATGCAAAGATAAGAGAAAAGGGTAGCCAGAAAAAGAAAAAAGAAGATGATTTACTCACATATCAGAGCGGAAACGAAATGATTATTATGCCAAATCGTTTTCAGGATTCTTCGCTAGGCTCTACATTAATCTATCTTGTAATTGGTCTTTTAGTTGGTGCATCCGTAATCGGTTTCTTAATTGTACCAGGTGTAAAAACCAATGCAAAAAAAGAGATGAACGATAAGTTGGTAGCAGCCAATGAGACGATTACCAACAATGCGCAACAAATTACCATGTTAGAAAATCAGGTGAAAGATTTAGAGGAAGAGTTAGGTACACTTCAGGGGCAGTCAGAGGCACTTCCAGAACAGACTGCCAGCTATGAAGCTTTGTTGTCTGGGTATGTGGCTTATGTAGGAAATGATATTATAACTGCAGGGATGAATTTAGAAGATGTGGATGCAACTCAGCTTTCGGATTCTGCAAAGAGTTTGTATGAAACTATTTGGGCAGAGATTTCTGAAGGTTATTATGAACAGCTATATTCTTCTGGATATAGTAGTTATGGTGCTGGTAATTATACAGATGCCATTGATAAATTACTTCGTGTTGTAGAGTATGACCCAGATTATAAAGATGGAAATGCAACCTATTATCTTGCACAGTCTTATAATAGAAATGCAGACATGGACTCAGCTAGACAATACTACCAGTATATTGTAGACAATTATCCTGGTACAGAAAAAGCCATGACAGCTAGAAACTATTTAAATGAAGAATAGAAATAATATGATTTTACAAAAGACGTAAGGATTGAATCCTTGCGTCTTTTTTCTTTACAAAAAGGGATTTAGGTTTATAAAAAAGGAGGACAACCTATGGAAAAAATAAAATATAAGGTAAGCGGACAGACTCTCATTTACCATATGCCAAAGGAATTGGATCACCATGTAGCACAAAAGATATGTAAAGAACTGGATATGCTGGTTGATTCCTATATGGTGAAAGAATTAGTACTGGACTTTGTAGACACAGAATTTATGGATAGCTCCGGAGTGGGAGTGATTATCGGAAGAAGTAAAACCATGCATTTTCATAATGGAAAACTATGTGTAGCCAACATGGGCAAAAGAGTACAGACTATTTTTTGTTCTGCTGGTTTGCAAAAGATTGTAGAAGTGAAGGAGGTGTAAGGATGATGCCAATAACTAAAAAAGAAAAGGAGCAGGGAGATAGCGTGATAAAGGATAAAGAAATGATACAGGAAAATAAGGCTGAGATAAGCTTTGATGCTTGCTCCATAAATGAAGGATTTGCCCGCATGGCAGTGGCTGCATTTATGATGGATATGAATCCGACTTTGGATGAATTACAGGATGTAAAAACAGCTGTTTCAGAAGCGGTGACAAATGCTATCGTTCACGGATACTTTCAAGAGAATGAGAAGGACAAGCATCAGCAAACGCCAGAAGGAATTGCGCCAGAGCGAGAGTTAAGATGCAAAGAAAAAGAGTATCCACAAGTTAAAATGATTTGCCTGCGAAAAGGTAATTTATTAACAGTCATCGTGTCAGATTCTGGCGTAGGTATTGAAAATGTAGAAGAAGCGAGACAGCCATTTTTTACTACAAAACCAGATATGGACCGTTCGGGAATGGGGTTCTCTTTTATGGAGACCTTTATGGATGAAGTTGAGGTAACGTCCAAAGTGGGACAAGGAACAATAGTGGCTATGAAAAAATACATAGGTGTTGTTGGAGAAGATGAGATAACACTTTTGGGAGGTTGTGGACAGTAGCATCCTTACAAAAGAGGAAGGATGGAGACTTGCCATTTGGAAAGCACAAAATGGGGATAAAGAAGAGAGGGATACTCTTGTAATGGCAAATATGGGGTTGGTGTATATGGTGTTAAAACGTTTTGCCAATCGAGGACATGAACAAGAAGATTTATTTCAAATTGGTGTAATTGGGTTGATGAAAGCCATAGACAAATTTGATTTAAGCAGAGAGTTGTCGTTTTCTACCTATGCGGTCCCCATGATTGTTGGTGAAATACGGCGATTTCTTAGAGATGATGGAATGATACATGTAAGTCGCCAAGTAAAAGAAAATGCTAGAAAAATAGCGGTTGTAAAAGAAGAGTTGAAAAAGACTTGTAACTGGGAACCAACTATAGATGAGTTGGAAGTGGCAACGGGACTTTCAAAAGAAGAGATATTAATGGCAATGGAAGCCACTACAGAAGTGGAGTCCATATATCAACCTATCGCAAATGGAAGTGATGGAAGTCCCCTTATGCTGGCAGACCAGCTGGAGGATGATAAGAAAAGTGAAATGGACTTGATTAACCGTATTACGGTAGTACAGTTACTGGATAGATTGGAAGAAAAAGAACGTCGTTTGATAGAACTTCGATACATGGAGGGAAAAACTCAGAGTGAAAGTGCGAAAGTATTGGGGATGAATCAGGTAGCGGTTTCTCGTCTCGAAAAAAGAATACTTTTATTTCTAAGAAATCAAGTGTAAGTGTGAGATTTTATACAATGAAATAGTTAATGCGCATATGAAAAAAACATTGTTAATTAGTTGACAATCTGCTATTATTATACTATATATTGTGTTTTGTTATACGAGAGAAAAGAGGCGTATTATGAACTTAAAGAAGTCTGAAAAAAAACAGAAACCATTTAAACAGAAAGTTAGAAAATTAAGTGTTTGGATAAAATTATTAGTTCCAGTGTGTGTGGTTATACTAGCTGTTTGTAGTTTGCTCAGTGCTTTTGCATACGCTACTGTGGAAGAAGAAATGATGGCTATGGGACAAACACAGTCCCTTACAGTTGCACAGTTAGCAGAAGTGAATTTAGACGCAGACGTTGTGGCACAGATTACAAAACCAGGCATGGAAGATACAGATGCATATAAGACTCAGCAGGAAGAATTGATTAAGATTCAAGAAAAGGGAAATGTGTTATATATTTATACACTTTATACGGATGGAAAGACCGTTTATTATGGTATAGACGCTGATACTACAGAATCCGCTTGTGCTATTGGAGAAGAGTTTGAAGTAAGCTACTCCGAAATGAAGTCTGTTTTCGAAGGTGAAATCTATGTAGAAGATGAGATTGATGTTTCCGACGGAGAAGTCCTTTTAACTACATATGTACCAATCGTAGATGATGAGGGTAATGTAGTAGGCGCGTTAGGTTGCGACTATGACGCTAGTACCATTCAGTATGAGTTGAAAGACACACAAAGTAAAACAATTATGCTTACAATAGAGGGATTAGCTGTAAGTATGATTATCGTATTCTTTGTTGTTCGTAGTATTGTAAAAGGACTAACCAATGTAAATGGAAAGCTTTATGATTTAGTAAACAACGAAGGTGACCTTACACAGAAACTGGATATCAGATCTGGTGACGAATTAGAGTTAATTGCGAATAATGTAAACGCTATGTTGGAATACATCCGCAATATTATGCTTAACATTGCTGGTAATTCGACACAATTAAATAGTTCTTCAAAGCTTGTTGTTTCCAACCTTTCAGCTGCCCAGGAAAGCATCACAGATGTGTCTGCTACCATGGAAGAGATGAGTGCTGGTATGGAGGAGACTAGCGCGGCACTTGCTGAAATTAATGATTCTATTATGGATATTACAGGTGAAATTGAAAATATCAATGATCGTGCCGAAAACGGAAAAGATTCGTCTGATGATATCATGACAAAAGCAGCAGCAGTGTATCAGAACGCTATAGCTGAACAAGAAGAAGCAAAACGCCTTGCAGATGAAATGTCAGCAGCAGTAAATGATAAGATTGCAAAATCGAAAGCAGTAGAAACAATCAGTGAATTAACGGCTAACATCATTAATATTACAGATCAGACAAACCTTCTTTCTCTCAATGCATCTATCGAAGCTGCAAGAGCAGGTGAAGCAGGTAGAGGCTTTGCTGTAGTTGCAGACGAAATTGGAAAGCTTGCTCAAAATTCAGCAGAAGCAGCAGCACAGATTCAGGTGGTAAGTAAAGAAGTAATTGAGGCGGTAAATGACTTAGCAGCAGAAGCAGAAAAAATGATTGCATTCATGGATGAAACAGCCATGACCGGTTATGAAAAACTTCTTCAGACAAGTAAAGATTACCAGAGTGATGTTGGAGATATGAACCAAATGATGACAGAGTTTGCTGCATCTAGTGAAAGCTTAAAGAACAATGTAGAAGCAATCAAAGAATCTGTAAATGCAGTAAACATTGCTATCGAAGAAAGTGCAAAAGGTATTACAAACGTATCAGAAGCTACCGTAAATATTACTACAAGTGTAGATGACATTGGTATGGAAGCAAATTCAAACCTTGATATTGCAAATGGATTGGATAGTGAAGTAAATCGTTTCAAATTGAATTAACGATCTAGCTCAGTAAAGTTTTTTCTAAAGACTACGAAACGGACTAGTATATATATTGAAATCGCACACGCTCTCGCTCTCAGCGGTGACGTCGCGTTACTAAATTCGCAACAACTAAAGTTGCTGCTCATTAAGTTACGACTACCGCTAAAGGTGCGTATTCAATATATATACTAGTCCCTTTCTTATGTTACCTAGAAAACTTTACTGAGCTATATGCGCTAGAGATAGTCGTAGGGGAATTGTTGGGGATGACAAAAATTATCCTTATTTCGCTTGACTGTTCTTTATCTGCAAAAAATAATCGTTGTCAATGCCTTGCCTTTGAAAAAGGTGCTTCGCAGCATTGACAACGACTATTTTTGCAGACATGTATTAAACAAGCGAAATAAGGATAAGTCTGCACATCGCGCAGGGATTTGTTGTTTGTATTACGACATATGTCGCTCTGCGACTTCCCTATATGGGAATAACGATCTCAGAGTTTTTATGTTACGTAAGAAATGAGCCATGACATATGTTGAATACGCGCCTTTAGCGGTAGTCGTTACTTAATGAGTGGTGATTGATCAATCATCACGAATTTAGTAACGCGACGTCACCGCTGAGAGCGAAAGCGTGCGCACATTCAATATATGTCATGGCTCATTTCGTAGTATTTAAAAAGTCTGAGCTATATCGTTATATTGACAATTTGGTTTATCGATGATAAACTAAAGAAAAGGTTTATCGCAAATAAACCAAAAACGTGAGGTGTATAGACGGATGGGAGAGAATAAGGAAATTAGATTAGCGGTAGTAGAATCTTACTTTGCAGATATCATTTGGGAAAATGAACCGGTTGCATCGGGAGAGCTTGTTAAGTTATGTGAAGAAAAATTAGGATGGAAAAAATCTACTACATATACTGTTTTAAGAAAGTTGTGCCAAAGAGGTATTTTCCAAAATCAGGATGGAATAGTAACCTCAATTTTATCAAAACAGGAATTTCAGACAAAACAAAGTGAACAGTTTGTAAGTGAAACTTTTGGGGGATCATTGCCTGCATTCATTGCAGCTTTTACAAGTAGTAAAAAGCTGTCAAAAGAAGAAATTGAAGAAATTCATAAAATGATTGATGCAAAGAGGGAGGGATAAGTATGGAAGGTTTATTTCTAGAAATTTTAAACATGAGTATCTCTGCTAGTTGGTTGATTCTTGCGGTGGTTATTATTCGTTTCTTTATGAAAAATGCTCCAAAGGGGTTCCGCTATTTGCTGTGGGCATTGGTGGCAGTGCGTTTGATGTGTCCTTTCTCTTTTGAAAGTGCTTTGAGTATGATTCCAAGTGCTGAAACCTTTTCGGAAGAAAGCATTTATTCAGATACACCAGAAATTCATTCGGGTGTGGCCATTATTGACGACACAGTAAATCCGATTTTGACAAAACCAGATATTCCAAAAGAAGAGGGTTCACCTGTGGTAAATCACAGTGGAAATGCTTCTGAGGGAAATGTGGTTATACCTGAAAATACAGGAAATCATATTTCAAATAATAACATAGAGGATCCCATTGAAAAAGAAAATGGCATCACGATGACAACTGTTATAAATACTGTTTCTTGGGTTTGGTTAATAGGACTTTTCCTTATGTGTGGTTATGCTCTGGTTAGCTATATTAGATTGCGAGTTGCAGTAAGAATTTCAGTAAAAAAAGAAAACAATCTGTGGTTATGTGATGAGATTGATTCTCCATTTATTCTTGGACTTGTTCATCCACATATTTATATGCCATCTGATATTGATGAAGCACAGGTTCCATATATTTTAGCTCATGAGAAAGAGCATTTGAGATATCGAGATAATTGGTGGAAATTGCTAGGTTTTATTATTTTATCAATTCATTGGTTCAATCCATTTGTTTGGGTAGCATACATTTTGTTGTGTCGAGATATTGAATTGGCATGTGATGAGCGTGTTATTAAAGACATGGATGAGGAAGAAAAACGAAATTATTCTAGAAGCTTATTGTTATGTAGCAATCCTAGACATATGATTTCTGCTTGTCCAGTTGCATTTGGAGAAATTGGCATAAAAGAACGAATTCAAAAGGTTTTAGACTACAAAAAGCCATCCACATGGATTGTTGGAATTGGCGTTGTGGTGTGTATGATTGTGGCAATCTGTTTTATGACGAATCCTGCAGGAGACAAAATTATAGGTCAAATGGCTGGAGCAGTAAAAATAGAACTGCATGACGGAAATAATGGCAAGATGGTAGAAATTACAGATGCAGAATATATTGCCCGTATTACAGAGAATGTAGCATCAATGGAGTTTGAACGAAAAGGATCTGCAGTTGGAACTGGTGGCTGGAGCTATTGGCTCAAATGGTATGATGCAGAAGGAAATGAATTAGAAAACCTTATAATACTTAGCGAAAATCGTGTTCGTGTAGGAAATTACTTTTATGAAATTACAAAGGGGGCTTTTGAAACTGAATTTTTTGATGAGTTACTAAGAAATGCTGGTCAAGAAATAGAAGGAGAAGTTGAATTTGAAGTACAGGGAACTACGGAATCTGTAGTTATAGAATCAGCAAAAGGTACATATGTAATTGAGGTTTCCAATCCAATTCTAGAAGATGAATTGAATTGGTTTGAATCAGAATTTTTTAACAATTACGAGATAATTATGCCAAAAATGTTTTTGACGAGTGAATATGATTGTCCGGAAAATATTGATTTATATGCCTTGTTTTATAGTGGCGTTTTAGATGGCGATAGAGAAAATCCTACTGAAGCAGAAATTGGAATGTTGAAAACAAAATATCGTTTATTAGATACTACTTTTATGGTAAAAATCTCTGCAGATAAAATGGATGAGATATTGTCAGAATATATGAATATTACTTTGGATGAAACTAACAAGGTAGGATTAGATCAGTTTTATTATCTAGAAGAGTATGATGCTTATTATAATATAGCGGCAGATGTTTGGTCACAAGAAATCAATGTAGAACAAGGATGGAAAAATGAAGAAGAAGGAACTATTACATTGCAATATTCTTTGGAAAATGAAAGCGGAACATGTTATTACGTTATTCTAAAAGAAGATAATGGTGACTACGACTATGTATTCCATATGAAAGCTGGTGATTTTGCAAGAGATACTCTTTCAGAAGAAGAACTGATTTGGTTTAGCACAGAATTCTTTAATTCAGATGAAAATCGTATGCCTAACATGTTTTTAGCGAGAGAATTTGATAGCCCAGAAAACCTTGATATAGGAAATACGTTCCATGGTGGTGCAGACGGCGTAGGTGGCGGAGAAATCTCGGAGGAGGAAGAACGTCTTTTGCTTGAGCTGTACTACGATGAGGCATTGCTTGATGTTTCCAAAACAACAGCAGCAGAAATGGATGCTATATTAATGCAATATATGGGAATTACTCTTGCAGATACAAATAAAGTAAATTTAGATGGACTATATTATCTAGATGAATATGACGCATATTATAATGTGGCAGGTGATACGGAATACTCAAAATATATTCTATCATTTGGCTGGATAAATGAAGATGGTACTATTAGTATTCAATATAAGGATGCATTTGAAGAGCCAGCAGACGAATACATAGTAACATTAAAAGAAGTAGATGGAACATATCAGTTTATTTCGAATATAAAGATAGAGTATAGTGATACCACACAATAGAACATTTATTAAATGATGAGGTACCCTCTTTACTGGATAGTAAAGAGGGTATTTTTTGTCTAAATGTTTGAATTGCAATATTTTCACATGTGAAACAAGGGTAAATACTAGAAAATAGAGATATACTTTGATAGAATAGACAATATATGAAATGGAGATATCAATGGGCGATAAATGTAGAATATCCATGGAGGATTTTAAAGGCAAAAAAGTAAATATGCACTGCCATACCACACGTTGTAGACACGCCAGTGGTGAGGATCGCGAATATGTGGAAAAGGCCATAGAAGCCGGGTATGATGTGCTTGGATTTTCAGACCATGCCCCTTTTGTATTTGAAGAGGGATATGAACCAAAGTTTCGTATCCGTATGAAGATGGAAGAGTTTGAAGGATATGTAAATTCAGTCTTGCAGTTACGAGAAGAGTACAAGAAGGACATTGAAATTTATTTAGGTTTAGAAATGGAATATTTCCCAAAATATTTTGATAAGATGATGGCAGAAATTGATGAGTATCCATTGGATTATATGATATTGGGTCAGCATTTTTATGATGACGAGGTAGGTTGGATTAGTCCAAAGAGACCATGGTCGGATGAGGAACATCTTGTTTTGTACGTAGAGCGCATATTGCAGGCACTAGATACGGAGCGTTTTTTCTATGTGGCGCATCCAGATATTATGTGTTTTACGGGCGAAGCTGAATTATATGATAAGTATATGATGCGTATTATTAAGGAGCTGAAAAAGCGTGATATGCCGATTGAAGTAAATGTCAATGGATACAGGGACGGACTTCATTATCCAAATCCTAGATTTATTGAGTTAGGTGTGAAGAATGGTAATGAATTTATTATTGGCGTAGATGCTCACAATCCAAAAGAACTTTTGGATTTCAAAATCTATGAGGAATGCAAACAGCTAGTGCTGAAAAGAGGCGGCAAACTGATTTGTAATATATAGTAGCGATATATAGAAGATAGAGGAAGAACAAATGTTAACCACACTTTGTTATATAGAAAAAGACGATAAGTATCTTATGCTGCATCGTGTGAAGAAAGAAAATGATTTGAATAAAGATAAGTGGATTGGCGTAGGAGGTAAATTCGAAGAGGGAGAGTCCCCTGAGGAGTGTCTACTTCGTGAAGTAAAGGAAGAAACAGGACTAACCCTGACTAGCTATCAATTTAGAGGAATTATCACTTTTGTTTCTGATGAATGGGGGGTAGAATATATGCATCTCTTTACAGCAGATGCATACAATGGCGAATTGCCAGAGAATCAGATGCGAGATTGTAGTGAAGGAGAGCTGGTCTGGGTTCCAAAGAATGAACTTGAGAACTTGCACCTTTGGGAAGGGGATAAGATTTTCTTACGCTTGCTACAAGAGAGAAAGGAATTCTTTTCTTTGAAACTTCGTTATGAGGGCGAGAAATTAGTGGAATCAACCCTTTATGCGGATTAACAAAAGGTAAGAATAAGCGTTAAAAAGTATATGGAGAGGAGTATGCTGTTAAACTTTGCAAAATATATTTGTGGAAGTACTGCGGCTGAAAAGAAATGAACGTAACATTTATACATCATAGCTGCTTCTTGGTGGAAGTGGATGATAAGGTTTTGATATTTGATTACTTTGATGGAAATAAGGTAAATGGCTATACTTTTACAGGAAAAATACCAGAGTATGAACCAGACACCAAGATTTATATGTTTGCCAGTCATAGCCATAAAGATCATTATGACATGGATATTTTACGCTGGGCAGAAAAATATGAGAATATCAAATACATTTTTTCAAAAGATATTAGAATTAGTCCTAGTTTTTTACAGAAACACGGAATTGATCCTAAAGTAAGAGAAAGAGTCACTTTTGTTTCGGCAGATAAAAAATATAAAGTGGATGATTTGCAAATTAAGACACTTCGTTCCACAGATGCAGGTGTAGCATTTTATGTGGAATCAAAGGGAGTGACCATATATCATGGTGGAGATTTGAATAACTGGAAATGGGATGGTGCCGGAGAATTAACGAATGGTGCACAGGAGCGTAATTATAAATTCCAGATTCGACAATTAAAGGGATTGCCTATCAATATTGCATTTGTACCAATGGATACAAGACAAGGAAAATACATATACGATGGATTTGATTTCTTTATGAAAGAAACAGAAGCAGAATTGGTATTTCCTATGCATATGTGGCAAGATTACACCGCTATTGCAGCATATAAAGGGAAAATTTCCAATTTAGGTATGGCGGAGCGAGTAATGGATATTTCCAGAGAAAACCAGGTGTTTTTAATACAAGATAATTAATAAGGGTAAGTTTTGGAAAATGTCTTTGTTTCTAGGGAAAAATCGTTGAAATCTTAAGAAAAATCGTTTATAATTAACAGATAAAGTGAGTTAGTAGGACTTGCTTGTCTTAAAACGGAGGTAAATCAACATGATGGGATTTTTAGCATGTATCGGAGATTATTTATTAAAAGCATTATTCTATGTTGCAATTGCTGGACTTGGTGCATTTATTGGTATTAAGATGCGCAAATCTTCAGATGCAAAGAAAGCCGCCGCCGAAGAAGAATAAAAGTCGTAACTTATCGTAAATTGATAGGATAGTTATGCATTACAATACAGCCATGTCTTTGACATGGCTACAACTATGTTTATAACACATTACAAAATGGAGGAAATAGAAATGAAAAAGAGTTTAGGCGTAAATGAATTACGTAGAATGTATCTTGAATTCTTTGAAAGCAAAGATCATTTAGCAATGAAGAGCTTTTCATTGGTACCACACAATGACAACAGCTTATTATTAATCAACGCTGGTATGGCACCTTTAAAACCATACTTCACAGGACAGGAAATCCCACCACGTAAGCGTGTGACAACCTGCCAGAAGTGTGTTCGTACTGGTGATATCGACAATGTAGGTAAGACAGCACGTCACCTTACATTCTTCGAAATGCTTGGTAACTTCTCATTTGGTGACTACTTCAAAGAAGAAGCTATCGAATGGTCTTGGGAATTCTTAACAAAGAACCTTGGCTTAGAAGAAGACCGTCTTTACCCATCTATCTATGGTGAAGATGATGAAGCATTCGAAATCTGGAACAAAAAAGTAGGGGTTCCAGCAGAAAAGATTACACGTTTCTATCGCGACCCAGAAACAGGAGAATGTGACAACTTCTGGGAACATGGAGCTGGTCCATGTGGTCCATGTTCTGAAATCTACTACGATAGAGGCTTAAAATATGGCTGTGGTAGCCCAGATTGTAAAGTAGGTTGTGAATGTGATCGTTTCATGGAAGTATGGAACAATGTATTTACACAGTTCGAAGGCGATGGAAAAGGCAATTATGTAGAACTTGCTCAGAAGAACATTGACACAGGTATGGGTCTTGAAAGACTTGCAGTAGTTATGCAGGACGTAGACTCTGTGTTTGATATTGACACAATGAAAGCTATCCGTGATAAAGTTTGTGAAATGTCAGGTAAAACATACCAGACAAATGAAAATGACGATATTTCTATTCGTCTTATCACAGACCACATCCGTTCTTCAACATTCCTTGTATCAGACGGTGTAATGCCTTCTAACGAAGGTCGTGGATATGTACTTCGTCGTCTCATTCGTCGTGCAGCTCGTCACGGACGTATGCTTGGTATCGGCGGAACATTCCTTGCTCGTCTTTCAGAAACAGTTATTAATGAAAGTAAAGATGGCTATCAGGAATTAGAAGATAAGAAAGCATTTATCTTTAAAGTTCTTACACAGGAAGAAGAACAGTTCAATAAAACAATCGACCAGGGCCTTGCTATCCTTAGCAAAATGATGGAAGAAACAAAAGCAGCAGGTGCGTCAGTATTATCTGGAGAAAACACATTCAAACTCTACGATACATACGGATTCCCAGTAGACTTAACAAGCGAAATCCTTGCAGAAAATGGATTCACTTATGATGAAGCTGGATTCAAAGCATGTATGGAAGAGCAGAGAACAAAAGCTCGTAACGCTCGTAAAGTGACTAACTACATGGGTGCAGATGCTACAGTTTATGAAGAACTTGACCCATCTATCACATCTGAATTTGTTGGTTATGATAGATTAACTCATACATCAAGGGTTTCTGCTCTTACCACAGAAACAGCAGTTGTAGAAGCATTAGCAGAAGGCGACAACGGCACAATTATCGTTGCTGAAACTCCATTCTATGCAACTATGGGTGGTCAGCAGGGTGACAAAGGTATCATCCGTACAGCAAACGGTGAATTTAAAGTAGTAGATACAGTTAAATTACTTGGTGGAAAAGTAGGACATATCGGACAGATGGTATCTGGTATGATTTCAAATGGAGAAGAAGTAGAACTTGTAGTAGACAAAGAGTTACGTGCAAAAACTTGCCGTAACCACTCTGCAACACATTTACTTCAGAAAGCACTCCGTGAAGTACTTGGTACTCACGTAGAACAGGCTGGTTCTTACCAGGATGGCGACAGAACACGTTTCGACTTCTCTCATTTCTCTGCAATGACAGCAGAAGAAATTGCTAAAGTAGAAGCTATCGTAAATGAACAGATTGCTCTTGGCACACCAGTTGTTACAGAAGTTATGACAGCTGACGAAGCAAAGAACAGTGGCGCTATGGCTCTCTTCGGAGAAAAATATGGCGAATCGGTTCGTGTAGTTAGCATGGGAGACTTCTCAAAAGAACTTTGTGGTGGTACACACGTAGCAAACACAGCTGAAATCACAGCATTCAAGATTATCTCTGAAAGCGGTGTAGCAGCAGGTGTACGTCGTATCGAAGCTCTCACAGGCAGCAACGTATTTGCTTACTACAAAGAAATGGAAGAAAAATTAAATGCAGCAGCAAAAGTAGTAAAATCTACTCCAGCAAACTTAATCGAAAGATTAGAAGGCTTAATGGCTGAAGTAAAAGCACTTTCTTCTGAAAACGAATCATTAAAGAGCAAAGCAGCAAAAGATGCTCTTGGCGATGTAATGGATCAGGTAGCAGAAATTAAGGGCGTAAAAGTTCTTGCAACATCTGTTGATGGTGTAGATATGAATGGTCTTCGTGACCTCGGCGATCAGCTCAAAGAAAAACTTGGCGAAGGTGTGGTAGTTATCGCTTCTTCTTGCGATGGCAAAGTAAACCTTATCGCTATGGCTACAGACGAAGCTCAGAAAGCTGGAGCTCATGCTGGTAACCTCATCAAAGCAATCGCAGGTAAAGTTGGCGGTGGCGGCGGTGGTCGTCCAAACATGGCTCAGGCTGGTGGTAAAAACCCAGCTGGCATCCCAGATGCAATCGCAGAAGTAGCAGTAGCCCTTGAAGGAATGTTAAAGTAAGGCGAATTTCTATTCAAGAAATATTTGAAATAGTATTGACAAAATAGAAATTATTGCTAAAATATATAACGTTAGTGCAATTATTATTGCCTTACAGTTGAATCCACAACTGGAGGGAGGTTAGGTTAGATGTCAAGCGTAGTAGTTAAAGAAAACGAAACTTTAGATAGCGCATTACGTAGATTTAAAAGAAACTGTGCAAAAGCAGGTATCCAGCAGGAGATTCGTAAACGTGAACATTACGAAAAACCATCAGTAAAACGTAAAAAGAAATCTGAAGCAGCTAGAAAGAGAAAATTTAACTAATTTTTGAAATCTAAAATGTAATCCAAAGGAACTTCGCGAAAGCGAGGTTCCTTTTTTGTTGTATAAATTTGAACGGCAGAGAGATGTTTGGTATACTATTATACAAACTGAATTTATGGAGAATAAAATTATGCGTTTTACATACTGCCCACATTGCGGCAAAGAATTAATTAAAAAAGAAATTGGTGATGAAGGGCTGGTTCCTTTCTGTGAAAAATGTGATGTTCCTCTTTGGGATATGTTTACAACCTGTATTATTACTGCGGTGGTGAATGAAGAAAATGAAGTGGCGCTTTTAAAGCAGAGCTATATGCCAACAGCCACCTATGTATGTGTAGCAGGGCATATGAAGATAGGGGAGTCGGCGGAAGAAACAGTAATTCGAGAGGTTAAAGAAGAACTGGGATTAGATGTGGAAGAATTGACCTTCATTAAAACCTATCCATATGAAAAAAAAGAAATGTTGATGCTCGGATTTAAATCAAGGGTAAAGAAAGCAGATTTTGTGTTTTCTCAAGAAGTGGATTCTGCAAAGTGGTTTAAATTTGATGAAGCTTTGGAAAATATTCGAGAAGGTAGTATTGCTTGGCAGTTGGTTAAGGCAGTTATTGAGGGATAAAATCACAACTCTAGTTACACTCGGTAGCAAAATTTCATCCTTATCTTTACAATGAATTTAAGAGGAGGAATGTACAATGGACAAAAAAGTAATAGGACAGAAGATTTCAACCCTTAGAAAAGAAAAAGGACTTACTCAGAAGGAATTGGCAGAAAAACTTTGTGTTACAGATAAATCCGTAAGTAAATGGGAAACAGGTGTACATTTTCCAGATATTGCAGTTATGGAAGTTCTTGCAAATGAATTAGGTATTACCGTTTCGGATTTGCTTGGATTAGAACAAGCATCATCTGAAGCGGTAATTAAGGGAATGGTAAAAGTTTCACAGGAAGAAAAAAATGAAATAAAGAAAATAATGAGAGCCCGTGCAGGAACATCAGCGATATATGGAATGATAGGAGCACCATTAGCCATTTATTTTTCATGGTTATTATACTCACAAGGTTTAGCAGGGGGAATCTATGGAGGTGCTACTTGCTTTTTTATGATATGTGCGATGGAGCAGGCTGCATATGGAATTTATAGTTTGCTTAACTTGAAGAAATTGTAGATAAAGTACGGTGAAAAACTCGCTTTTTAAGTGAAGAATTTCCCGTATTGCGTCATTGTGTTTCATTGAAATTCTTTTTATAATCTACTTGTAAGCTTACAAAATAGAATTGTAAAAGAGGTAAGACAATGGAATTAGGAAACAAAATTAAATCACTTCGCTTAAAAGCTGGTCTCACACAGGAGAAGCTTGCAGATGAATTAAATGTAAGTTTTCAGACTGTTTCTAAATGGGAAAATAATGTATGTGCACCAGATATTACAATGCTTCCAAAGCTTTCTGTGTTTTTTGGTGTAACAATAGATGAATTATTTGATTTGACAAGTGCTCAAAAGATTAGTCGCATTGAAAATATGTTGGATATGGAACATGAACTACCATACAATACATTTGTGGAAACAATTGATTTTCTAAAAGGACAGTTAGAGGTACATGAAGATAAAGGTAAAATCTATGGGATGATTGCACACGTATATCACCATCGCGTAGTAAGTGATTGTGATAAGGTAGCAGAATATGCAAAAAAATCAATGAGAGAAAAACCAGAAGTGAAAGACTGTCAGTGGCTTCTTGATAAAGCAGAAGGAGCTGTTGTCTCAGACTGGAATTTTGCGAATCATTTAAAGACAATTCGATTTTTCATGGAACAGGTTGAAAACTATCCAGAAATTGCAAGGAACTATCTATACTTAATGGACAATCTGCTCGGCGATAATCGTACGGAAGAAACAAAAAAATATCTACAAATCTATCGTACTTTAAATGGGCACAAAGAATTTTTAGTACCTTACTACGAAGCGCTGATTGCAATTGCCGAGCATGATGTCACACTTGCTGAGCAGAAAATTAGTGAATTAAAAGAAAGTTTCGCAGAGGATGAAGGTGCGCTGTTTCAAGTGGGCGATTATTATGCAAGCCAATGTAATTATGAGGAAGCAATTCGTTATTATGAAAAGAGTTATGAGTTAGGTGAAAAACCAAGATACTATGATCCATTACATGGAATAGCGCTCATTTATGAAATTCAAGGGAAATATTCTGATGCAGTGAAAACTTATGATCGTATTCTGCAAAATCTGGCCGAAGAGTGGAACTTTACAGAGGGAGAGCCGATAAATGTTATTTTGAGAGAAAAACAGCGTTTGGTGGAAATGATGTAATAGTGAGTATAATTAATAGGAACTTCGCGTGAGCGGGGTTCCTTTTTATGTTCGAAAGTTTGCTTATGGTTGGGCTGGGTGGTATACTATAGCATATGTTTGTATTTACAAGGAGAAGATATATGAATCAATTCCCATCAAAAATCAAATCGTGGATTGATAACAAGTCATATACAATTGATGACATCGGCATGTCTGGAAATCGGGTCTTGATTTTTGAAGATATGGTTTTAAAAATAGAAAATAGTTCCGAAAGCATAGAACAACAGGTACAGATGATGCAGTGGTTAGAGGGGAAAATTCCTGTACCAAAAGTGACTGCATATGAGGTCGAAAATGGGAAAAGCTATTTGCTTATGTCAAAAGTAAGTGGCGTTATGTCATGTGATACGTATTATTTAGAGCATCCACAAAAACTATTGGAAGCATTGGCTAGTGGATTAAAGATGCTATGGAAAGTAGATGTGAGGGAATGCCCATATGTTCGAGATATGGATGTAGTATTAAAAGATGCTCGTGTACGAGTAGAGAATGATTTAGTGGATGTGGAGGATGCAGAACCGACAACATTCGGAGAGAGCGGATTTGAAAGTCCGAAACATTTGTTAGAATGGTTGGAGAGCAACCGTCCTTCTTTTGAACCAGTACTTTCCCATGGAGATTATTGCCTTCCAAATGTTTTTTTTGAAAATGGACAGATTAGTGGTTTTATTGATTTAGGTAGAACGGGAATCGGTGATAAGTGGAATGACATTGCACTTTGTTACCGAAGTTTAAAGCACAATTTCGATGGTACTTATGGTGGAAAAGTATATGAGGATTTCAATCCAGATATGTTGTTTGAGAAATTGGGTGTTGAGCCAGAATGGGAAAAGATAAAGTGGTATCTTTTGTTAGATGAATTGTTTTAAAGGGATATTAAAATGGAGAAATAAATGTACAAATTTGGAGATAAAATAGGTATTGTCTGTTGTTCTAATGGACAAAAACAAGCCTATGCAGAAAAAATAAAATATTTAGAACAGACCTTAAAAGACATCGGCTTACAGCCAGTATTCAGTGATTGCATCTACGAAAAGGAAGATGTTTTCAGTGGAACTGCAAAGGAACGTGCTGAGGCACTTATGAAATTCTATAAAGATGATAAGATAAAAGGAATTTTTGATGTTTCTGGCGGAGATGTAGCGAATGGAGTGTTGCCATATCTGGATTATGAGGTGATTGCTAATAGTGAAAAAATGTTCTGGGGATACAGCGATTTAACCACGATTATCAATGCTATTTATGCAAAAACAGGAAAGGCATCCGTGTTGTACCAGATTCGAAATTTGATATATGATCATAAGGAGAAGCAAATAGCAGATTTTCAAAATACTGTTATGCAAAACTGTAATGATTTGTTCCAACCGAACTATAAATTCATTCAGAAAAGCAAAATGCAGGGAATCCTAGTCGGTGGAAATATTCGATGTTTCTTAAAACTAGCAGGCACAGAATATATGCCAGACTTAGAGGGAAAGATTTTGCTTTTGGAAAGCTATGGAGGTACGGTTGCAAAAATCGAAACCTATCTTTGTCAGTTGCAGCAAATGGGAGCCTTTGATAAAGTTGCCGGTATTTTGTTGGGAACATTTACTGAGATGGAGCAGGAAAATTGCCAGCCTACGGTAGAGACACTTATAAAGAGAATCGTAGGAGAAGATTTACCAATAGCAGTGACGAGAGAGATTGGACATGGGACGGATTCGAAAGGAATTGTAATTGGAGGAGAATTATATTTAGAAGGACGATAATAGTGGAGGATAGATCAGGATGAAGTTTGATGTAAAAAAATTAAAATGGACTAGAGAACCAGCAGATTATAAGATTTCAGAGAATTGTATTGAGATTACTACAAATCCACATACTGATTTGTGGCAGAGAACCTATTATCATTTTCGAAATGATAACGCACCAGTACTCCAGATGGAAACAGAAGAAAAGTATTTTTCTTTTACTGTAAAAACAGAATTTGAAAGCAAGCATCGCTTTGACCAGTGTGGAATCGTAATGTATTTAGATAGTGATAACTGGTTAAAGGGTTCGATTGAATACGAAAATGAGACTTTCCAGCATTTAGGAAGTGTAGTAACCAATAATGGATATTCCGATTGGGCTACTACAGAAATAGACGCTTCTGTTAAATCCATGTGGTATCGACTAAGTAGAAGAGAAGATGACTATTGTATCGAGTGTTCAGAAGATGGCGTGACCTTTAAGCAGATGCGAGTTTGCCATATGTGGAATGGTGGTGGAACCATTCAGTTTGGTATCTATGCGTGCAGTCCAGAAGATTCTTCATTTAAAGCGACATTTACAAATATGGAACTTGGAGAATGTAAATGGTTAGCACACGATGGTCAGCAACCAGACGAGGAATAAAAATATGAATTTAGAATTACAACAGGGGCGTCCAACGGATGCCGCAGGAAGATTAGAAAAAGAAATACGTACTTATGATTTGTTGGATTCTTTGGGAATCGAATATGAAAGAGTAGATCACGAGGAAGCCAATACCATGGAAGCATGTGCAGCAGTAGATGAGATACTTGCTCCAGCGGTTATCTGCAAAAATTTGTTTTTGTGTAACACACAGAAGACGAAGTTTTATTTGCTGATGATAAAGAATGATAAAAAGTTTAAGACTAAAGAGATTTCTAAGCAGATTAACAGCTCGCGTCTTTCCTTTGCTCCACCAGAATATATGGAAAAGTATCTAGATATAACACCAGGTTCTGCAAGTGTTATGGGACTTATGAATGATACAGAAAATCAGGTAACCTTACTTGTGGATGAAGATGTGCTTGCAGCAGAATATTTTGGATGTCATCCATGTATCAACACATCTAGTTTGAGATTGAAAGTATCTGATGTGTTTGAAACGTTTTTAAAGGCTGTTAATCACGACTACATAATAGTGAAATTAGTGGGGGATGAATAGAGAAAAATAGATAAAACGTCAAGGAGCCATGTGCATAAAGCACATGGTTTTCTTTTTATACAAAATTATGTAAAGTGTGCTTGACATAAAAGCGTGGCGGTGTTATATTGAAGATGCAAAGAGGTAAAGTTAACTTTACATAACTTTAATAATATAGGAGGTCGTCGTGAAGAATAGAATAGAAGAAATCAGAAAAGAAAAAGGTATTCGTCAGGAAGACTTTGCAAAAAGCATGGGAGTATCCAGACAGACGATTAGTTCCCTGGAAAATGGACGATATAATCCATCAATTATACTGGCGTATAAGATTGCAAAGTATTTTGAAATGACGATAGAGGATGTGTTTGTGTTTGAAGAGGAAGATTTAAAATAGGAGGATATTAAGATGAAAGAGAGAAAATATTGGATATCTATTATATATGTAATCATTGGTACTATATTGTTTGGTCTAGCATGTTTTGAAAAAGCAGACTCATTTTGGAGTGGCATGGGTTCCGCACTTTTTGTAATAGGTGTACTTCAGCTGATTCGTCGTTATCGCTTCAATAAGAATGAGGCTTACCGTGAGAAAATCGAGATTGAAGAAAAGGATGAGAGAAATCATTTCCTTCGAAATAAGGCTTGGGCTTGGGCTGGTTATTTATTTGTAATGACAATGGCTGTAGCTACAATTGTTTTTAAAATTGTAGGACAGGAGACTTTAATGATGGCAGCGTCAGGTGGTGTATGTTTGATGTTGACTTTGTTTTGGGTGTCATATCTCATCCTGAAAAGAAAGTACTAGGGTGTTGCCTAAATGAGTAAAAGAATAAGACAGTATGTTGGATTATTTTCTGCAATTCTAGCTTATTATTTGATTCATGAAGGTGCTCATTTTATATATGCACTTAGCATTGGTGTGTTTAAACAAGTGAATTTCATGGGACTTGGCATACAGATTGATGCGTATGCAGAGCGAATGACGTCACAACAGTTGGGTGTGTTTTGTATCGCGGGTTCAATTGCTACAATGATAGTAGCATATGCACTTGTTTTTTTTGCAGACAAAATAAAAGATATACAATCTAAAGTGTTTAAAGCTAGTATGTATTACATTACTATCGCACTACTTTTGCTAGATCCGTTGTATTTGAGTGTATTATGTGGAATGTTCGGTGGAGGAGATATGAATGGTATCTCACTCCTTATGCCGAAAATGGTAGCTCAAATTGGTTATGGAGTGCTTTTGGTGATAAATATCGTAGTGTTTTTCAAACTTGTGATGCCGAAATACAAATTAGGATTTGAAGAATAGAGGAGTATCTATGAATAAACAGAAAAAAGGCATTTATGTGAAACCATAAATGTCTTTTTTTATAGCTATACAGTTGAAATGCTGCTGATAGCAAGGTATACTTTTATTTAAATTTGACATTTTTAGTGTCATGGTGGATTGGGAATAAAAAGGAAATTGGATAAATGAAAATAACTACTTTAGTAGAAAACACTTCTGTAAGTGATAAGTTGAAATGTGAGCATGGTTTATCACTCTACATAGAGACAGAGAACCATAAGATATTATTTGACATGGGACAGACAGACTTGTTTGCTGAAAATGCTAAGTTGCTTGGGATTGATTTGTCAGATGTAGACATAGCGATTTTATCCCATGGACATTATGACCATGGTGGTGGACTTAGAAAGTTTTTGGAAATTAATCAAAAGGCACCAGTGTATATGAGCAAGTATGCTTTTGAACCACATTATAATGGATTAGAAAAGTATATTGGTTTGGATACATCATTATGTAATAATGATAGAATCATATTCACAGATGGTGTAAGAGAAATTGAAGAAGGGCTCACTTTATATTTATGTAATGATCGAGAAAAACTCTATGACTTAGGTAGCTTTGGGTTAAATAAGAAGGTGAGTGATAATTTCTTACCAGATGATTTTTTACATGAGCAGTATCTATGTATCGAAGAAAATGGTAAGAAAGTACTTATTAGTGGATGTTCTCACAAAGGAATTTTGAATATTGTAGAGTGGTTTGAGCCAGATGTATTGGTAGGCGGTTTTCATTTTTCAAAATTGCCATTGGATGATACATTGATAGAATATGCAAAAAAATTAGATGGATATGATACAGAGTATTATACTTGTCATTGTACAGGAATGGAACAGTATCAATTTATGAAGCAGTATATGAAACAACTTTTCTATATAGCTACTGGTGATGTTATTTTATTGATGGATAAAGATTAAATAGAAATGGAGATTAGTGATGAAAGAAGAAAGAAGTAGTTTTAGTGGTGGCCTCGGATTCGTATTGGCTGCAGCAGGTAGTGCGGTAGGTCTTGGAAATCTGTGGCGTTTTCCATATTTAGCAGCACAGTATGGTGGTGGAATCTTTATTTTTGTATATTTGATTCTAGCGCTTACCTTTGGTTTTTCGCTGTTGGTTATGGAAATCGGAATGGGTAGAAAGACAAAAGCCAGTGCGATTCGTGCATTTGAGCAGATTAATAAGAAATTTGCATTTGTTGGATATTTGGCAACTTTAGTACCTATTATCATTTTGCCATATTACTGTGTAATTGGTGGATGGGTGCTTAAGTATTTAGTGGTTTATTTGACAGGTGGCAGTATGGATGCTGCGGATAGTAGTTTCTTCGGTGGCTACGTTTCCCAGGCAGAAGAACCATTGTTATATTTTGGAGTGTTCCTATTGTTGACAGCTCTCATTGTTTTGGGTGGCGTAAAAGAAGGTGTTGAGCGTGTTAGCAAGATGCTTATGCCAGTGCTTGTTGTACTTGCAGTTGGGATATCCATTTATGTAGTTACAATTCCAGGTGCATTAGAAGGTGTAAAATACTATTTGCTACCAGATTTTAGCAAATTCTCTATAAAGACTGTATGCGCAGCTATGGGGCAGTTGTTCTTCTCTATGAGCTTAGCAATGGGAATTATGATTTCCTATGGTTCTTATGTAAAAGATGATGTAAATGTTATGAAATCTGTAAACCATATTGAGATTTTTGATACTGCGATTGCACTTTTAAGTGGTCTTATGATTGTGCCTGCGGTATATATTTTTAGTGGTGAAGAAGGCTTAAAATCCAGCGGTGTAGGTCTTATGTTTAGTACACTTCCAAAGGTGTTTGCAGATATGCCATTTGGTGGAGTGATCGGTTTAGTATTCTTTGTATTAGTATTTTTTGCTGCCATTACAAGTTCCATTTCTGTATTGGAAGCAATTGTTTCTAACATTTTGGATAAGTTTAACTGGGACAGAAGAAAAGCCAGCTTAGGTGTGGCAATTTTTTCATTCTTCCTTGGAATTCCATCGGCATTGGGATTTGGTGTGCTTGGCAATGTGACACCACTTGGTATGGACTTCCTTACTTTCTTTGATTATATTTCCAATAGTATTTTGATGCCAATTGTTGCATTGTTTACATGTATTATGATTGGTTGGGTAGTTGGAACAAAAGAAATTGAAGATGAAGTTACAAAAAATGGAGAAGCATTCGGTCGTAGAAAGATTTTCCAAATTATGATTAAATATGTAGCTCCTATATGTTTGGTAGTTATTTTGATTTTTTATTCATTGGCACAGTTTGGATTTATATCGTATTAAAAATTTGGGACTTCGTGAAGCGGAGTTCCTTTTTCAAAGGAGGGACTATGGGACATATTACAACATATACAGGGAAGCATTTTGATCCGATGAAACCAGAGCTAGAAAATATAGATATTCGAGATATTGCGCATGCATTGTCTCTTACTTGCAGAGGGAATGGTCATGTGAAAAATTTCTTTTCTGTGGGACAACATTGTGTGAATTGTGCTTTGGAAGCAGAGAAGAGAGGGTATTCTAGACGAGTGATATTAGGGTGTCTACTTCATGATGGCAGTGAGGCGTATATGTCAGATGTACCTCGACCTTTTAAGGAAATGCTTCCAGACTATCAAAAGATAGAGGATGAACTAATTGATTTGATTTACCAGAAGTTTTTGGGAAGCGTTCTGACGGAAGAAGAAAAGAAACTTGTAAAAGGGATAGATGACGATTTGCTTTATTATGATATGATAGAATTGTTAGGAGTTCAGATGGAAGGTCAAGCGCCTAAAATTGGAATTCCATTGAATTATTCGGTACAGCCATTTGAGAATATTGAACAGGCTTATTTGGATATTTTTAATAGAATTCAGTAGAGTCATGGATGGAGTAGAGGTATGAAAAGAAAGATAGTTGTTTTACTAGCAATTATAGTTTCATTAATGAGTGGTTGTGGACTACAAAACGTCGTGTCAGATTCGTCTCAAGAGGATACTACGACTACGGAAAGTCAGGAAACAGAAGAAATAGATGAAACACAGATAGAAATAGAAACCGAAGAGGAATCTGAATCAGAGACAGAATGTACGGAAACAGTAGTGGAAGTAGAACCTGCGGATGAAGATTTAGTTTTGATAAAAGATTATATTCCGGATATGTTCATTGATTTAAAGTATGCTACAACAGATAATTTTACAGGACAAGTTATATATGAAAGTACAGATGCGTACCTTCGATATGGAACGGTGAAAAAGTTGATGCAGGTACAAGCGGAACTGGAACCACTAGGCTATAAATTGTTGTTGTGGGATGGATATCGTCCTGTAGAAGCTCAGTTTAAGTTGTGGGAAATCTGTCCAGATTCGACTTATGTAGCAAATCCAAACAATGGTTTTTCCTCACACAGTAGAGGGAATACAGTTGATATAACTTTGGTGACGAAAGATGGAAAACCAGTGGAAATGCCTACAGGATTTGATGATTTTACAAAAGAAGCAGATAGGGATTATTCCGATGTGTCTCAGGCTGCAGGAGAAAATGCACAGCTTCTAGAAGATATAATGGAAGAGGCTGGCTTCCGAGGATATAGTGGAGAGTGGTGGCACTATACAGACACCACAGATTATCCGGTAGTAGAATAGTAAAGGGGATGTCGCAAAATACAAATTTGTGGCATCCCTTTCTTATACTTTGAAGAATGCCTCGGAGTATATGCATCTGCAGTGCACAACATTAAGAGAAATGCGTAAATTTTCTTGAAACTCCCGTGGCGCTTAACGTTTGTGTCTTTGTACGCTTTTACTATCTGCGGAAATATGCTTCGTGTAAGAAAGACGCTGCTCATCGTTTCTAGCGCATCTAAGTGGGCGATTTTACAAATGATATTACACGTGTCGATTTCAAACTCAGCGCAAAAGCAGCGCTTCAAACAGTGAAATCGGCACGTGACATTATGTAAAATTACGCCCACATAAGATGCGCACGAAACTCTTCAATAGCGTCTTGTCCTACACGAACATATTCTCCGCAGATTGTAAAACATTACAAAGACATAAATAATCAAAAAAAAGCGCCACGGGAGTTTCTTAGAAAATAAGCATTTCGATTACGTTGTGCACTGCAGATGCATATACCCGAGGCATTTTAATGTACACAAAAAGGGATGCCACAAATTTGTATTTTGCGATATCCCCTTATGTTATTATAGGAAAAGACCCCCTAGACGAAATGAGGGAACGTCCAGAGGGTATTATTGTTAAGGTCGGAGTTTAGTTACCTTACATAAATATAGTAAATTGAAAAAAAGTGAAACACAATCAACAATTTTGGTTAATGTGTGGAAAATCCGACAGTATATATGATTTTAGTGGTAGATTTATTATTTTTAACGAGAAATAATAAAGTTGGCTAGACAAAAAGGAGGAAATGAGGATGACGTTGAAAAAACAGATAAAAAATGAATTGTAAGAACAAGGTGGAAAAGTTGCAAAGGCTATGATGGTTCAATTTTTTATTTATATAACGATAATATTACAGATCGGAGTAGTTATTTTATCTATAAATGGCAGTTTCTTTCCTAATGGAGATGCAATGACAGATATAGTAGGAATATGTGGTGATATACAAAGTTTTATCTATAGACTGTTCTGTAACGAATTTGTTATTTTTTTAGGCATGTCTATTATTATATGAAACAAGACCGAGTCTGCGTCCTATGATAGTTGATTTGAAGCGTATACATAGATATTATGAATGTGTTGTGAATTGTTCGCCAATGTCTGTTTCTCAAGAAATGTGTAATGTTGCGCAAAGAGTACTAACTTACCTAGAAAATAATTGAAAATCCGACATGTGTCTGATAACATATACCTTGTAGGAAGATTAAGAGAAAAAGAGGAATGATTATGGCGGAAAAGAAAGAATATCGTAGTGCAATACGTTCTAGAAAACTAATTAGACAGGCCTTTTTAGAGTTGCTAAAGGAGAAGAACTTTGAAAAAATAACAGTAACAGATATTGTAAAGCATGCGGATATTAATCGTTCTACATTTTATGCTCATTATCCAGATGTAATGGGATTATTGGATGGAATTCAAGATGAGATTTTAGCTTTTCTAGATCAATATTTGAAGAAGATTGACTTTGCGGATTTGCTACAAAATCCAGTTCCATATCTAAAATTGATTGTTAAGATGACGGAAGAAAATCAAGAGTTGTTTCGTCTATTAAGTAACTCTTATGTAGCAGTAAAACAGATGGAAAATATGAAACAGCTGTTGGTTGAAAGAATTGTAACAACGGTTGAAGTGCCAGAGCACTATAAGAATAGTTTTGAGTTTGAATTTGCCGTAAGATTTTTTTTGGGTGGATTCATTGATATATATACGCAGTGGTTGAATGGTGAAGTGAATTGTACAATGGATGATATTATTCGTTCAGTATCTGGTTTAATCGTTCAAACGTATAGAAAATCTCTTTAAAATGTAATATTGCTTTAAAAGAAAAGGGAGAGAGGTGTTTGAAATTGAAAAAGAAAATATCTACTATACTTGTTGTTTTTATAATATTGATAGTGACAATAGCAACAGTGGGGTTTAATTATTTATATAACAACGGTTTATCTGGACAGTATGCAAATACAGAACCAGAAAAGAAACAGATAAAGGTCGCCTGCATAGGAGATAGCATTACATATGGGCATGGTATTTCGGGATGGGAAGAGAATAATTATCCAGCAGTTTTACAGGAACTTTTAGGAGATGAATATCATGTGGCAAACTTCGGTTCCAGTGGTGCCTGTGTCAATCCAAATGGAGACCAGCCATATATCAGTAGAGATGTATATCAGGAAAGTTTAGCATATGATGCTGATATTATTGTATTTATGATTGGAACAAATGATTCTAAGCCCGAAAACTGGACAGATGTAGAAAGTTTTATGGAAGAATATGATGAATTATTAAATTCCTATATATGTAATACAGACAAACAGCCAGTTATATATATTGGACTGTGTGCAGAAAGTTATTTTGCAGAAGGATTTGAGCCAGCTGATGGTTTAACTGAGTATGATATCCAGCCAGCAATCGTAGATGAAATTGTTGAATCCATTGAATTATATGTACTAACCAATGGATATAGAATGAATATTATAGACATTCATTCATTAACAGAAGCTCATCCTGAGTGGTTTGCAAAAGATGGAGTGCATCCAAATAATGATGGTGCAAAAGCGATTGCAGAAGCAGTGGCAGATGCATTGAAATAACGATATAGCTCAGAATTTAAGTTTTATCTAAATACTACGAAAGAGGGTTATGTATATATTAACTACGCACGCGCTTTCGCTCTCTCAAAACGTAGCAGTACTAAATTCGCAATCAAGCAAAGCTTGTTGCTCATTAAG
>JAZPYQ010000063.1:0-32710 GCA_045544235.1 Agathobacter sp.
GCAAATAGCAAAATAATCGAGGAAGAGCATTTATGTTCTTCCTCGTATTTTTTTGTCTATTTATTGGGCGCATGCCCGCGTGCGAGCGACGTTGTCGCGAGTTCGCGCTCGGCGTATGCTTATTTTTAAGCGGCGACTGCCCTCTTTATTTTCTTTCAAATATATGCTAAACTTTTAAAAAGAAAAGTTTTTTGAAAGGAGCACATTATGAGACCTACAATTCCAAAAAACATTGATGATTATAAAAATATCGAAGCGGATGATTTATCACTTCGTGCAGTGAATACAGAGGAGCAGGAACGGATAGAACGTTTTGTAAAGAGACATAATGGAAAGTCTACACTTCCAATTCTTTTAGCGTTTTTTGTAGGTACTGCAGTTCCAGTGTTGGCACTTTCTACCATGAAGGAAATGGATACCGAATTACTTATGTTTGCGCTTTGCTTTGGCGGATTGTTTTATGTGGTAGCATTTTTGACAATCAAAAATCGTTTGAAAGCTACTGCGCCACTTAAAGGGGTTCAGACAGGACTTGCGAACGGAGTATGGTCATATAAAGCAGGAAATAAGAGTCGTCGCTCGTACTATATTGATGTAGTATTTCCAGATGAAAAGAGACGCATCAAGAAAGTAAGTTGTTTGAAAGATGATTACGAAGATGTAAACCAAGGTGATGAAATTTTGGTCTTTACATATGACAAGAGACGTGCATATGGGTGTCGTGTGAAATAAATATAATTGTAAAAAATGAGGATGTCATTGCGACATCCTCATTTTATATTGCTAATTAATACCAGTAGCTATAGTCGTAATCACTTACATATTGGTTTACAGTTGTAATACTATGAGTTGCTGCATCATAGTTAAATACGTGCCATAAAGTACCTTCTCGGCCCGCTGGAATATTGTAAGTCATGTATAATTGTTCGCCTACATATACTAGAACTTTTGCGCCGGAATAAGACATTTCGGTGCTAGAGTTATATCCACTATTTGAATAATCATGTACGTAGAAACTATAGGTTCCAGACTCGTTCATCTGATAAATGGTAGTAGTTTCAGGTCCATAGGATGTGGTATCATCCAAGTCTAAATCAGCATAAGTTGTGCCATCATAATAGTAGTTTTTAGCACCATAGTAGATATGGAAATAGCTTCCGCCATCTGCTGTAGGCCCAACCATATGAGAGTCTAAGTCGCTTGGTGTGCTTCCCCATGTAAGAACTACTCGTAAATCACCTTCAGGAAGAGAACTTCCTTCTGGAACTAACGTGCCATTTAATGACTCAGACTGACCAGATACTAAAGTAATATTGATGAAGTTGGAGATAAATCCTTCTTTTTCAATATACAGTGTATAGTTTCCAGATTCTGCTTCAATATCAAAGGAACCATTAGAATCGGTATAAAGTGTTTCTATACTTGAACCACTTGTTTTATTCCAACCCTTTCGTACGGTGATTTTTGCATTGTCAATTGCTGCACCAGTAACAGCATTTATGATGGTTCCGCTTGCGTTGGCGGTTGTGTCTTTGTATTCGTTATCAATTAGCAAGAGTGTTTCAATGTATTGTTCCTCACCTGCAGTAACTGTGATATCGGATACAAAGGAAATATATCCAGGTGCAGAAACCATAATTGTATAATCGCCATCTTCAAGTGAGATGTTGTAATTACCACTTGAATCAGATGTCGCACTTTCTATAACAGATGTTTCTCCTTGTTTGGTAACTTTAATACTTGCATTTGGAATAGCTTGAGTGCGGTCAGTTGCATCAGCAACTAAACCTGTTATAGTACCATGGGTACGTTCACCAAAGGTACATTCAGGAACCCGCTGCAGGTTCTCGAAGTGAATGCCAAAAGATAGCGGACTAGAGTCGGAATCCCAGAATTCATTTTCATAAGAGATATCGATCCAATCATTTAAGATGCTTCGTTCAAGGGCCGTGAGTTCGCCATACATATAAAATGCGCCATCGATACAGCAGTTGTTTGGATCTCTTATAATAAGGCTTCCTTCTCCTGCTGCTCCAACAGATACATTAAAGTCGATTAATGGCCAAGTAGAGCATACCTCAAGTAAAGCAGATAACTGAGGACCAATTTTAACTGATGCTTCCAAAGCTTTTACATCGAGATTTCCTTCTAAGGTGTTTATCATACGAGGACGGTTGTTTTTAATTTGAACACCTACTGTTCCGTCAATGGTATATACAAAACCAACCTGTCCTTCAATGCTGTATTTCAAAGCTACTTCTACATAAGCCGCTATACCAGGAATACCAACAACAGGAACTTTTCCTAAAGTAATTAAACCGTCATCGGCTTTTAAGTTGCCCAGATCGAAAGATGGTCTATATGGAGTTCCGATGGTATTATCGTTATCATCAGTAGCCATTTTAACACCACCTTCAAATTCTAGGTTTGCAGGTAATTTGATGTAAGCATCATTTACATCTACGCTAAACCAGCCGATGTCCACGTCTGCTTTATACTTAACTTTTGGCAAATCAATTCCTAATTCCCCATAGAGACTTACGTTATCTCCCAAATCTTTATCTGCTTCGAAGGAAACTTTTCCAGGACCAGATAAGGAACCTTTTACATCAATATCATTTAAAATACGAGATGTTCCAAATGAAGTCACGTTTTCATCTGGAATAAATTCATCTAAATCCACAGTACCAGTTCCTTGGATATCAATATCATCAATTACTTCCTGAATTTGTGGAACTTCTGTTTCGATTACATATTCATCCCCATCAGAAGAGATTTCTGTGATTTTGTAAGGCGTCTGGTCTGGAAGCAGAATGATATCTCCCTCTTGTAATCCTTCTAAAGAAGAATCGTCTTCAAGAGTAAGCGTATTGCCTGACAATTCATATTCGATATCTTCATCTACTTGAAGAACATCTTCGTTGTAAACAATTTCTCCAGTTGCTTCTTCATCGTCATCTGAATCTTCTACACTGGACACGATATCTATTACAACAGAGAGTGCATGGTCTGCTTCGCTACGAGTGAGTTCGCGGTTTGGATAAAAATGATTGTCATCCAAGCGGAATAAATCAATGGAAACAGCTGTTTCAACATCCTGTAAATAGGTAATGTCTGCGGCGTCTTCGCATACCAAATCTCTATAAGGAAGGAAACCAAGGGCTTTTACTGCTGTAACTGCAGCAAATTCACGAGTAGCAATTTCATCGAGTCTTGGGTCACTAGCTTCATCTCCAGGGAAAAGAGAGTATGCATAAGACATTAAAACGAGATCTGTGTCAAAGTCGTCCGCGTAACCGAGGTGTTCTAGTAATTCAGCCATCCATTCTCCACGGGTTAATTCTACGCCTTCTGCTTCAATGACTGGAAGCGTGGTATAGGAAACTCTTGTCTCAAAAGTATAAGTTTTGTTGTTAATCTCAATGGATTCTTCAAACTCAACTTCAATCGTCTCCCCTTCCGCTGCGAATACCGTGATAGGTTCTAAAATTGGAGTGGCTGCTAATATAAAGCACAATACCAAAGTAGTAACTGCTTTGGCAGATTTGATGTAGCGTCGAATCAAAATTACAAGTAAGATAATTAGCGCCACAAGCAATACACCAATGATAATCATCAATATGGTTCCAATACCAAATGCGGAACCGATAGTAGTGTGAAATGCTAATTCTTCTGTCATGCCCGGTGCAATAGAAGCAATAGTTGCTTCTGCCACTTCGTCATTTACCAGATTAATACCATTTGGCAGAATGCTTTCAATTTCCACGTTTTCAATGGCATCCATACCAATGTTGGTAACAGCAAGTCGAACGATGATGCCTTTGGCATTATCTGCGTCTTGTTCAAGATGCATTTGGATTAATACGTGATCGTCTTCATGTGTCTGTGCTTTCATACTATCTGAAAAGATAAATAATGAAAGTACGAGAACCAAAAGAAGAGATCCCCATTTCCATAACTTTTTCATGTGTGTTCCCCTTTTCTTTCGAAATATAGTTGATATAATTTTACCATTTTTTATACAGTGGGACAAGGCATGTAAGCTTTGCTAACTTAAAAACAAGGGATAAAAAGCGATGAGAAAAGGGTATGACTTTTACACAGGAAAGTGCGGGGTTTCTCCTTGTAGGAATTGCGTACAATTGATATAATAAATACATTGATAATAAAGAGGAAAATTATGGAGGTCAGTAAAGAGGCTATTATGAATACAAAAGAAAACAACCTTACGAAAAAACATCTTTTAGGATATACCTTAGGTGATTTTGGGGAATGTATGACTTTCTCAATTATGGGAAGTTTTTTAACAAGATATTATGTAAACGTAGCTATGATAGATATGGGTGTGCTGGCGGTGCTAACCTTGGTATGGAAAATTTGGGATACCATCAGCAATCCGATTGTCGGAATGTTTATGGACAAAATGTTTGCCAAGAAACAATATAAGGATGGCAAGTTCCGCCCATGGATGCTTCGTGCAACACCTCTTGTGGCGATAACAGCAATATTAGTTTTTACCGCACCAACATTGGTGGATGGTATGGGAAAATTGGTAGTTGTATTTACTACATATCTTCTTTATGAATTGGCATATAACCTATTCAATATTCCATATGGCAGCTTGTTGGCAGCTATGGCAAAAACAGATGAGGAAAGAGCAAAGCTTTCCTCTGCACGTGGTGCAGGCGGGATGCTAGGAAGTATGATTCCTATGATTGCGTTTCCAATCATTATTTCCATGTTTGAAAAAACACCACAGTTAGGCTACGGAGCAGGTGTAACAGTCTGTGCGTTACTTGGTTTTGTTATGTGTTTTTTAAGCTATTTCTTTACAGAAGAACGTTGTGTTACAGAACAAAAAACGCAGCAAGAAGATGCAAAGGTAACAGATATTTTTAACACACTTGCCAAGAATAAAGCGGTAATGGCGTTGTGTGTTCATGGCGTGTGCCAAGGAATTATGATGGCCATTTCTCAGACCATGGGAACCTATATGTTTTCGGATGTCTTAGGGAATATGGCTCTTATGAGTGTAAGTACGATTCTTACCATGCCACTTAGTGTTTTGGCTCTTGTATTAGCTCCGAAACTTGTAAAGAAGATGGGAACCATAAGCTTAATCAAAAGATCATCTTTACTGGGTGCAATGATTTATGTTGTATTGTTTATTTTGCATATTACAACAAATATAAACGTGTGGACACATATTATACTTAGCGCTGCTGCAGGAGTATTTACAGGTGTTGGAAATATGATGCAATGGGGACTTGTAGGTGAGGCGATTGATTACAATGAATATTTACTAGGCAAGCGTACAGAAGGAACCATTTATGGTACTTTTAATATGATTCGTCGCTTAGGGCAGGCGATAGGTTCTTCTGGTGGAGTGGCTTTGTTAGGATATATTGGTTATGATGTTGCGCTTTCAAATTTAGGCATGGCACAGAGTCCACAGACGATTTTAGGAATTAAGGCATTGTGTATTTTGGCACCAGCTTTTGCAACGCTAGGTAGTTGGGCGGCATTTCGATTTGTTTGGAATATTACTCCTGAATTGAAGGCAGAAATGGCAAAGAAAAATGATTAGTAAGAAGGAACTTCGAAAAGAAATTTTAATAAAAAGAGATGCGTTATCCTTAGAAGAGCGTAGGGTAAAAAGTCATCAAATTGCGAAAAAGATCACGCAGATGAAAGAATTTACAGAAGCCGATAAAGTGCTTTTGTTTTCATCTTTTAAAAGTGAAGTAGATACTACTGAAATTTTTGAAACTTTAGTAAAAACTGAAACAGAGGCATATTACCCAAAGGTTCTCGGAAAAGAAATGGAGTTTTACCGAGTTGAATCAGAAGATGATTTCGAAGAGGGATGTTGGGGTATCCAAGAACCGAAAGCGGGTGCAGAGAATAAGTTTGTTTCCAAATACCATGAGAAAATTTGTGTAATTATGCCTGGTGCGGTTTTTGACGAGGCTGGAAATCGTATTGGTTATGGTGGTGGGTATTATGATAAATATTTGCAACAACTGGAAATGAAAATTTCAAAGGAACAAGTCGCAAAAATTGCGGTAGCTTTTGAATGCCAAATCGTAGAAGAAGGTTTCATATTCAGGGAACAACATGATGTTATACCAGATATTATAGCAACAGAGAAACGACTTATTAAAATATAAGCATGCTTATCTCAATGGAGAATTGCTAATAAAAACAAGGTCGACTGCACACACTAATGGAAAATGTTAGGAAAGCAGGAGATGAAAAATGAAATCATTATGGAGTAAGACAACCCAATTGCCAGAGCAGAATCGACTAGATTCTGATATAAGAGCACAGAATGTGGTGATAGGGGCAGGCATAGCAGGGCTTTTGATTGCATATCTTTTAGAAGAAAAGGGACAAGAGGTGATTGTTCTGGAAGCGGATGAAGTATGTAGTGGACAGACCAAGAACACTACTGCAAAAATCACTAGCCAGCATGGACTTATTTATAGTGATATGATAAAAAATACCAGCATGGAAAGAGCTAAAGGGTATGCACAGGCAAATGAAACTGCCATTCATAAATACAAAGAAATTATTACAAAAGAAGGAATCGCTTGTCATTTTGAGGAGCTTCCTTCTTTTTTGTATTCCATAAAGGCAGAAAATATTGAGAAATTGAAAAATGAAGCAGAAGCGGCAAGTGCATTGGGAATTGACGCAGAGTATGTGCGTGGGGATAAAATCACAGAGCTTCCCTTTGGGGTAATGGGGGCGGTGCGCTTTGGACATCAGGCGCAGTTTCATCCGCTAGAATTTATCAAGGAAATTGCAGAAAAACTAACGATTTATGAACATGCCAGGGTGTTGGAAGTAGATGAGCGCTTTGTTATTACGGACAAACATGTTATTGTGGCGGAAAACGTCATATTTGCGACGCATTATCCATTTCCAATAGTGCCGGGGTATTATTTTTTACGACAGCATCAAAGTAGAAGTTATGTATTGGCGTTAGAGGGGGAGGGAGTGCCAGAAAAAATAACAGGCATGTACTATGGAATAGATAGGGATAGTCTATCTTTTCGATACGGGGATGGTGCATTAATTGTAAGTGGAGGGTCTCATAGAACTGGAAAGAAAAAGACAGGATCTTGTGAGGGATTTGGAGCCCTTAGAAAAGCAGTAAAACAATATTATCCAAAGGCAATAGAGTTGTCTCATTGGGCGGCACAGGATTGTATGCCCCACGATGGAATTCCTTTTATTGGACGCTTTTCCGTAAAACATGAGAATTGGTATGTTGCCACAGGTTTTCAAAAATGGGGAATGACCTCCGCAATGATTTCGGCTATGATTATTAGTGACATGATAATTGGGGAAGAAAACTCTTATGCGGAGGTATTCTCTCCACAGCGTTTATTGATACGTGCTGGAATAAAACATTTTTTAATTGATGTTGGGGAAAGTGCATGGGGGCTTATGAAAGGTGTCTTTGCAGATGGAAAACATCGTTGTACTCATATGGGATGTGGGCTTCAGTGGAATGAGGAAGAACAAAGCTGGGATTGTCCTTGCCATGGTTCAAGGTACACAGAAGATGGAAAGGTGATAGATAACCCCGCGAGATTGCAAAATAATGGTTAAATTAGATAAATTCACATAGGCAAAAAAGTTTAGATATGCTAAAATAGAAATATTATAGGGGAAGTCTACCCTGAGGGTAGCGGATAGATGTATTGGGGGATTACATATGTATATATTATTCTTATTAGCCTGGATTATTTTTAACGGTAATATTACGTTGGAAATTATGATTTTCGGCGTAGTAATTTCGGCAGTCGTTTTTGCATTTATGTGCAAATACATGGACTATAGCTTGAAAAAAGAAATAAACGTTTATAAAAAATCCATTTGGTTTCTAGCATATGCTGTGTTGTTGATTCGAGAAATCATCAAAGCAAATCTTGCGATTATTCCAAGAATTTTAACAGTTGAAGAAGAGATGGATCCAGTTATTGTAAAGTTCCGTACTAGTTTAAAATCGGATTTTACAAGAATGCTGTTAGCAAATTCTATTACTCTGACACCAGGTACGATTACGGTATCTTTAGAAGATGATGAATATACCATTCATTGTCTGGACACCAGCCTTGCAGAAGGATTGGAAAACTCTGATTTTGAAAAGGCGCTAAAGAAGTTGGATGAGGAGGAATAGGTAGATGGCTTTAGTACAACAGTATGAATGGATTTTTCATATAATATTGATTATCTTGGCAATCATGCTTCTTTTATGCTTATTGCGTGCGGTAATCGGTCCACGAATTGCAGATCGTTTGGTAGCGGTAAACATGATGGGTACTATGATTATGTGTATCATTGTAATTTTAGGCGTGGTCATGAATGAAGGGTATTTGGCAGACATTGCTTTGATATATGCAATGATTAGTTTTCTTGCAGTGGTAGTTTTAACAAAAGTATACACAGGCGTGTATCTGGAACAAAAAGATAAACAAACGAAAAAGAAGAAAGGAGCAAAATAATATGGAATGGATACGTTTTATTTTAGGAATTGCGTTTATTATTATGGGGCTCCTGACTTTTGTGATTCAGTTGGTTGGCGTTTATAAATTCAAATACGTGTTAAATAGAATGCATGCAGCGGGCATGGGTGATACCATGGGATTATCACTTTGCCTTATCGGTACAATGTTTTTATATGGATGGAGCTTTACTACTTTAAAGGTAGCCTTAATTGCAGCTTTTTTGTGGTTGGCGTCTCCAGTGTCTTCCCATTTGATTTCTCGTTTGGAAGTGACTACTAACGATGAGTTAGAGAAGTTTTGTAAGATAGAAAAAGAAGAGGAGGAAGCATAATGTTAAAGATTTTTGAAACGATTTTATTGCTGGGATTGGTTGTATGTGCTATCGCAGTAAGCTTCTCAAAAAACCTCTTAAACTCTATTTTAATTTTTATGTCCTATAGTTTGATGATGTCCGTTATTTGGATTTTACTAGAATCACCAGATTTGGCGATAACGGAGGCTGCTGTAGGTGCGGGGGTTACGAGTTTGCTATTCTTTATCACCCTAAAGAAAATTCATGCTATGGAGGAGGAGAAAAAGAATGAGTAAACAGATTCCACAGGATGAGTTAAATAAAAAGTTCTCTTATCGCCTAAAGCAATGGATGAAGGGGGATGTAGACCAGTATGTTGGGCTGGTTGAGATGCACCGCCAGGAAGAAGTTGGTGTAGGCAAAAGAGAGGCAAACCGACATAAGAAAGATCAGGATAAACTCTTTGCTGAAATCTATGATAGAGAACACAACAAAGTTTACAAAAACTTTTTGCGTTTTTACAAGGTGGCAGCAGTTATTTGCTGTGTGGCTTTGATTGCCATGCTTTTGGTGACAGTTTCTTATTTGCCACCAGTAGGAAACCCAAATAATCCTGCTCACAACGAAGTATCTCAAAAATATATCGAAGATGGTATGCAGGATACTGGTGCGGTAAATATAGTAGCAGGTATGATTTTGGATTACCGTGCATTTGATACTTTTGGTGAGTCAAACGTCTTGTTTATTGCAACTGTTGTGGTAATGATTATGATGCGTGATGACAAGCGAGAAAAAGGTGTAGATAGTGCAGACATGCATTATGAACCAAGATTCGACAAAATATTACAACAAGTAACTTACATTCTGTTTCCACTTATTATGATTTTTGGGATTTATGTTGTATTAAATGGCCACTTGTCTCCAGGTGGAGGTTTCTCTGGTGGAGCAATTATGGGGGCAGGACTCATTCTTTACTTAAATGCATTTGGCATTGAAAAGATGCGTCGTTTCTTTACAGAAAACACCCATAAATATGTATGTGTAGCAGCATTAAGTTTTTATTGTTTGGCAAAAAGTTATTCTTTCTTTACAGGCGCAAATCATTTAGAAAGTATTATTTCGACTGGTACACCTGGGGATATTATTAGTGCAGGACTTATTTTACCACTCAATATTTGTGTTGGATTGGTAGTAGCGTGTACCATGTATTCTTTCTACACATTATTTAGAAAGGGAGGTTATTAAAATATGTTTGGTTTAAATTGGCTCCCTAACTTTGGAGAAGAGGTTGCAATGATTCTTTTTGGAATTGGTTTTGCAAATCTTCTTTTTCAGAAAAACCTAATTAAAAAAATCATTGGATTTAATATTATGGACACTGCCATATTCTTATTTCTAGCAGAAAAGGGGTATGTAACAGGTCGTATTGCTCCAATAGTAATAAATGGAGTGCAGAGTATGGAAGCATATATCAATCCTGTTCCAGGTGGACTTGTGTTGACAGGTATTGTTGTATCCGTATCTGTTTCTGCAGTTATGCTGTCTTTGACCATGCGTTTATATAAACGATATGGAACCTTAGATTTGGATGAAATTTCTGCACAGCTCCGAAAGGAGGGAAGATAATGGCATTTGTACAAAACGTACCGTTTTTTTCCATTATGATTTCCATGTTTGCGGGAATTATTTCTTCTGTGTTGCCAGCAAAGGCGGCAAGAAGATTGAATGTAGTGGCAATCACTATTATTGGTGGATTGTCAGCCTGGCTTCTTATATTCATGATGCAGTCAGACATAGGTTTTTATACCTATATGATGGGACACTTTCCAGCACCTTGGGGAAATGAAATCCGTGCAGGTGTATTGGAAGCTTTGATGGCATTGTTTTTCTGTGTGATTATGTTGCTCTCCTTATTTGGTGGTTGGGCAAAAATAGAAACAGAAGTAGAAGCTACAAAACAAAATATGTTTTACATATTGGTAGATTTGTTGCTGGGATCCTTGCTGGCGCTCGTCTATACAAACGATATTTTTACCGCTTATGTATTTGTGGAAATTAATACTTTGGCGGCATGCGGATTGATTGCAATTCGTCAGATTGGACGTACCTTTGAAGCTGCAGTACGATACATGATTATGAGTTTGCTAGGTTCTGGTTTGCTCTTAATGGGTATATGTATGCTTTACGATATGACAGGACATCTTTTAATGTCCAATATGAAAGAATCCGTAGCAGCAATTATGACTGAAGGCACTTACGCAGTTCCAATGTTAGTTACCATCGGATTGGTTGTGGTTGGCCTTGCTATTAAGAGTGCATTGTTCCCATTCCATGCATGGTTGCCAGATGCTTATGGATACTCAACGGTATCTTCAGCAGCGATGCTTTCCAGCTTGGTGTCAAAAGGATATATCTTCTTATTAGTTAAGATATTTTATCGTGTCATCGGTCTTGAGTATATTGCGGATAGCCATGTGCTAAATATTATTTTCTGGTTTGCAATTATTGGTATGATTTTTGGATCTATTAATGCAATTTGGGAAAAGGATATTCGAAGAATGATTGCTTTTTCTTCGGTTGCACAGATTGGATATATTTATATGGGATTCGGTCTGGGAACAGAAGCAGGTATTATTGCAAGTGTATTCCACATGCTTATGCACAGTGCCACAAAGTCTATGCTTTTTGTATCTGCGGCGGGACTTACAGATTCCTCCAATTTAAGCAAAGACTTCTTTGACTTAACAGGAGCTGGTTATCGTAACAAAGTGGCAGGAGCAGGATTTTTAGTAGGGTCTTTATCCATGGTAGGTATTCCTATATTCGCTGGATTTGTTAGCAAGCTTTTGTTTGCACAGGCGGCAATCGAGGGCGCTTCATGGAGAATGTTCCCTGCAATTATTGTATTGTCAATTAGTACGATTTTGAATGCAGTTTATTTTATGAAGACGGTTCTTCGTATTTATACTCCAGTATCAGAAGAAGTGGAGAAAGAAAAAGGCTACACACATATTTCATGGAATCAGCAGAAGATGCTTACAGTAGCTGTTGTATTATTTATAGTTTTGAATGTTGTATTGGGAACAAATTCAAAACCAATCTTAACGTTGATTGAAGAAGGACTACGTAACTTTATGTAGAAAAGGGGATTGAAATGGGTCAATCAGTATTGATTTTATTTGCAATATTTGTGCCAATAGTGATGGGGGTCTATCTCTTAGCAAGGCCAGATTACAAAAGTCGTGTTTCCATGATTGCAACGGCATCTGTGGGATTTGCGATTACAACAGTATTTTCATTGGTGATTTTAATACAAGGCGATTTGAGACTTCATTTGTTTTCCATCGGAAACAATATGGAAATATTCTTCCATGTGGATGATATGAGCAGAGTCTTCGGAACGATAGTAACTATCGTAATGCCTTTGATTGGAATCTATGCTTTTGAATATATGGGGCATTACAAAGAAGAGAAACGATTCTTTGGATTTTTCCTTATGGTGTATGGCGTTTTACTTGCGTTGACCTACGCAGGAAACATAGTGACTTTTTATTTGTTCTACGAATTAATGAGTTTAAGCTCTGTGCCTCTTGTATTTCACTTTAGATCTCGTGAAGCAATTATGGCAGGACTTAAATATTTATTCTACTCACTGTGCGGTGCATATTTTGTATTGTTCGGAATTTATTTCTTAAACAAATATACCACAACCTTATGCTTTGTTCCTGGTGGAACGTTAGATATGGCAAAGATTGCTGGAAATGAAGGGCTTCTTTTGCTAGTTGCCATGAGCATGATTATTGGTTTTGGTGTAAAAGCAGGTATGGTACCGCTTCATGCGTGGCTTCCTAATGCACATCCAATCGCACCAGCGCCAGCTAGTGCGGCACTTTCCTCTTTGATTGTAAAGATGGGTGTGTTTGGGGTAATGCGCGTGGTTTATTATATTTTTGGCGCGGAGTTTTTACGGGGTACCTGGGTGCAGACGGTATGGTTGACGCTAACCCTTGTAACGGTATTCTTCGGCTCAATGATGGCATATCGTGAGAAATTATTTAAAAAGCGTTTGGCATACTCTACAGTAAGTCAGGTTTCCTATATTCTATTTGGTATGGCTTTGATGCATCCACAGGCACTGGCAGGTTCTTTGCTACATATTATGTTTCATGCGGTAATTAAGTCTGCGCTCTTTATGAGTGCTGGGGCCATTATCTATAAAGCAGGTGTAGAACGTGTGGATGAGATGCGTGGAATTGGAAAACAAATGCCAAAGATCATGTGGAGTTTTACACTCTGTTCATTGGCTCTTATTGGTATACCTCCAGCTAGTGGATTTATTAGCAAATGGTATTTAGCTACGGGTTCTCTAGCAACAGAGATTCCTGTAATTTCATGGTTAGGACCGGTGGTGCTCTTGGTAAGTGCATTACTTACAGCGGGGTATTTGCTACCAATCGCAATTGACGGATTTTTCCCAGGTCCAGATTATGACTATGAACACTTAGAAAAGAAAGATCCAACAAAACAGATGCTGGTACCAATTATGGTATTGGCTGCACTAGCTATCTTATTAGGTGTATTTCCAAATATGATTTTGGATTATGTGAGAGAGTTAGCGGCATTGGTTCTTTAGTTCAGAAAGAGGTGTGATATGAGTCAGTATTGGATATTAGTTGCAATTCTTTTGCCAGCTTTAGGCGGAATTGCTGTTCGATTTTTACCTTTTAAGAAAAAGGGACATATGTTTATCTTTGTGGAAGCATATATGATAATTACCTCTTTGATTGTATGGGGGTTATTGGCAGGAGGCACGACAGAAGTCTTTCATGTAGTGCATTTCGTAAATGATTTGTCTATCTCTTTTAAGATAGATGGTTTGACAATGGTTTTCGCAGGACTAGTTTCTGTGCTTTGGCCATTAGCAACGCTATATGCATTTGAGTATATGGAACACCATGATAGAGAAAATACTTTTTTTATGTTTTATAGCATTGCTTATGGTGTGACTCTTGGTATAGCATTTGCATCGGATATGTTGTCCATGTATTTCTTCTATGAATTGTTGACCTTGTCTACAGTTCCACTCGTAATGCATACATTAAAAAGAGAAGCAATTCTTGCATCGAGAAAATATTTGTATTATTCACTTGGTGGTGCAGCATTTGCGCTTATGGGGTTAGTGTTCTTAATTGTATATGGAGATACTTTGGAGTTTACACTGGGTGGAGTGCTGTCCATGGATAAAATCGGTGGCAATACAAATATGTTGCTTTGGATTTATTTGTTTGCATTCTTGGGATTTGGTGTAAAAGCGGCAATTTTCCCAGTTTCAGAATGGCTTCCAACAGCGGGTGTTGCGCCTACACCTGTTACAGCATTGCTTCATGCAGTTGCAGTTGTTAAAGCAGGTGTGTTTGGAATTATTCGTTTGACTTACTATAGTTTCGGTACAGAGTTCCTTCGAGGAACCTGGGTGCAAAACGTGGTTATGGCGCTGGCTATGTTTACTGCAGTATATGGTTGTAGCAGGGCGGTAAAAGAGTCTCACATCAAGAGGCGTTTGGCATACTCTACAGTAAGTAACCTTTCCTATATTATTTTTGGTGTAACCATTATGACACCACTTGGATTGGTAGGCGCATTATGTCATTTGGTTTGCCATGCGGTCATGAAGATTTGTTCTTTTATGTGTGCAGGTGCATTTATGCATCAGACAGGAAAGAAATATATTTTTGATATGGATGGTATGGGCAGAAGAATGCCAATCATTTTTGTTACGTTAGGTTTAAGCGGTGCTGGTCTTATGGGTGTGCCAGGGTTAGCAGGCTTTATTAGTAAATGGAATTTGGCTGCCGCAGCAGTAGAGAGCAATAATCAGCTGGCGTATGGTGGAATTATTTGTCTTTTAATCTCTGCGCTTTTGACAGCAATTTATATGATGAGTATTGTTATGAGGGCATTTTTCCCACCTCATGAATTTGATAGAAGGACCATTGCACATGTAAGTGATCCAGGATGGAAAATGTGTCTGCCAATTATAGCTTGTGCGACACTTACTATTTTGCTTGGTTTGTTCTCTACTCCATTGGTAGAGTTTTTCACAGATGTTGCAATGGGATTATATTAGAAAGGAGACGAGAGCATGACAATCAGTATTTTGATTTACCTTATGGTTTTTATGCCTATGGTCGGAGCATTCGTTTCTTATCTAATAGGTAGAAAGAGTAAAAAAGGCAGAAATGCTTTTGTGGCTTTTTTGACAATTTTGGAATTTGGATTAGCAATAGCCCTGCTTATACAAGGTAAAGGGCTGGACGGAATGCTTGTAATTGTTCCAGAAGTTTGTGGCATGGGACTTACCTTTACCGTAGATGGATTCCGTGTGCTTTATGCAGCAATAGCTTGCTTTATGTGGGCATGCACTAGTGTTTTTTCTGGAGAATATTTTGAGCATTATAGAAATCGCAACAGATACTATTTGTTCCAATTGCTTACGTTGGGAGCTACAACAGGTATTTTCCTGTCAGCAGATTTATATACAACGTTTATTTTCTTTGAAATCATGTCTATCTCATCTTACGTATGGGTGGCACATGATGAAACGGCTCCATCCATGAGAGCGGCTGCAACATACTTGGCGGTAGCAATCATTGGTGGTTTAACTCTGCTTATGGGGTTGTTCTTGTTGTACAACCAGACAGGTACACTTCTTATTAGCGAATTATACGAAGCCTGTCAGGGGAAAAATGTGTATCCTGCTTGCCTTTGTATGTTGGTGGGATTTGGTGCAAAAGCCGGAGCTTTTCCACTTCAGATTTGGCTTCCAAAAGCACATCCAGTAGCACCTGCACCAGCCAGTGCGTTGCTATCTGGTATTTTAACCAAAACAGGTATTTTTGGTGTGCTAGTTATTAGCTGTCAGATTTTGTTGCATGATGCAGTCTGGGGTGCATTTGTTTTGGTAATCGGTTTGATTACTATGTTCCTTGGAGCATTGTTAGCAGTATTTTCTGTTGATTTTAAAAGAACACTTGCATGTTCTTCAGTTTCACAGATTGGCTTTATTTTGATAGGTGTTGGTATGCAGGGCCTTTTGGGCGAGCATAACGAAATTGCGATTCGTGGTACGGTGCTTCATATGGTGAACCATTCCCTGTTTAAGCTAGTGCTTTTTATGGTGGCTGGTGTTATCTATATGAATATTCATAAATTGGATTTGAATGATATCCGTGGATTTGGACGCAAGAAGCCATTGTTAAAATTTATCTACCTGATGGGAGCATTGGGTATCGGAGGCATTCCACTTTGGAGTGGATATATTAGTAAAACACTTCTTCATGAAAGTATGGTAGAGTTTATCCATGAGTTGGAAGGTGGTCATGTTTTAAATAGTATTTTCTCATTACAGACGATGGGGATTTTTGAATGGATATTTCTTATTAGTGGTGGTATGACAATTGCCTACATGACAAAACTCTTCGTAGCAGTTTTCGTAGAGAAGAATTCGGATGCTGTTCTTCAGGAAAAATATGATGGCATGAAAAACTATATGAGTAAGTTGAGCGCAGCGGTGCTTACACTGGGGGCAGTACTATTTCCTATCATGGGGATGCTTCCATATGCAACCATGGATAAAATGGCAGATATGAGTGAAGGCTTCATGGGTTGGAATCATGCAGGACACAGTGTAGAGTATTTTACCTGGGTGAATTTAAAGGGAAGCGTAATTTCTATTATCATAGGAATTGTGTTGTATTTTGGCGTGATTCGTACGTTCTTAATGAAGAAACAGGAAAATGGAGAAAAGGTTTATGTAAACCGTTGGTGGAAATATTTTGATTTGGAAGATTATTTCTATCGCCCAGTTTTACTTAAATTTTTACCTACAGTATGTGCTGCAGTATGTTTGGTGATTGATCGTTTTGTGGATGGTATTGTGGTAATTCTACGAAGCACCATTTATAAAGATAGTTTAATATATAAAGAAATGGATGAAGGTAATGGGGTAACCTATGCACTTGGTACATTCTTTAATAAAGCAGAAGAACTATTGAATAATACAGTATGGCGCAATCATCCAAAGAAAAAAGAATTTGTGCATCAATTTGCGTTAAAGTATGCATCTTTTAAAGAAAATTTTGGCTTTATCGAAAGAAGTTTGTCATATGGACTCATTCTTTTCTGTTTAGGCCTTTGCGCTGTGCTAATCTATCTTTTGGTTGCAGCAGTAGTTTAGAGATGCTTGAAATTTGAAAAAGATGTGATAGAATACATATATGTGGTAACAAAGGAGAAGAGAAATGGCATTACAAGATGATTTAAGAGCACAACTTATTAAACAGTTCCCTGCTGAAGTTATTGAATTAGCAGAACAGAACGGAAACAGATATTATGCATGTCCTACATGTAAAAGACCAGTAGCAAAAAGTGATAATACATGTCCAGGATGTCAGCAGGTATTGGGATGGGACAAAATCAAAGAGCATGAAACAGGAGCGTTTGGCCCTAGATATGCAACATTTAAAATCGAGGTTCCTGGGGATTTTTCAAAAGGGGATTGCAGAAAATGTCCACTTTCTTATATTGCAAAATCTGCGCAGGAAAATGTATATGAATGCCCATTAAATAGAAGGGCAAATTGTCCAATGGAAATTGAATAAGATGAAGGGGATGTCGCAAAATATTTGTGGCATCCCTTTTTTGTGTACATTAAAATGCCTCGGATATATGTATCTGCAGTGCACAACATTAAGAGAAATGCGTAAATTTTCTTGAAACTCCCGTGGGGCTTAACGTTTGTGTCTTTGTACGCTTTTACTATCTGCGGAAATATGCTTCGTGTAAGAAAGACGCTGCTCATCGTTTCTAGCGCATCTAAGTGGGCGATTTTACAAATGATATTACACGTGCCGATTTCAAACTCAGCGCAAAAGCAGCGCTTCAAACAGTGAAATCGGTACGTGACATTATGTAAAATTACGCCCACATAAGATACGCACGAAACTCTTCAATAGCGTCTTGTCCTACACGAACATATTCTCCGCAGATTGTAAAACATTACAAAGACATAAATAATCAAAAAAGTCCCACGGGAGTTTCTTAGAAAATAAGCATTTCGACTACGTTGTGCACTGCAGATACATATACCCGAGGCATTCTTCAAAGTATAAGAAAAGGGATGCCACAAATATTTTGCGACATCCCCTCATTGGTACAAAGAAATTATTGACAAATTGGTAGTAGTCTGTAAAATGGTAATGTAAAAATTTTAGAAACAAGAGAGGAATAGGTTATGTTAGAAAAATTATTTAAATTAAAAGAAAATAATACTAACGTAAAGACAGAAGTTATGGGTGGTATTACCACTTTCATGACAATGGCTTACATCTTAGCCGTTAATCCACAGATTCTTTCTGCATCTGGTATGGATTCTCAGGCTATTCTTATGGCAACAGCGATTGCGTCTTTCATTGGAACAATGGTAATGGCGCTTATGGCAAATTATCCATTCGCATTAGCTCCAGGACTTGGACTTAACGCTTACTTCGCATTTACTGTATGTGGTCAGATGGGATACAGCTGGCAGTTTGCATTGTTTGCAGTATTTTTAGAAGGTTTAGTATTCATCGTATTATCACTTACAAATGTACGTGAAGCTATTTTCAATGCAATTCCATTATCTTTGAAAAAAGGTATTTCTGTAGGTATTGGTTTATTTATTGCTTTTATTGGTTTACAGAATGCAAATCTTGTAGTAGCAGATAGTTCTACTAAAGTAGCTATTGTAGATTTTACAGCAAATTTTAATACAGTAGGTATTGGTGCATTACTTGCAATTATCGGTACACTTCTTATTGTTATTCTTTCTGTGAAGAAAGTAAATGGTGCAATTCTTATTGGAATTATTGCTACTTGGTTACTTGGTATTGTTTGTCAGCTTACAGGTATTTACACAGTTGATCCAGCAAATGGATTTTACTCACTCCTTCCAGCTTGGTCAGAGTTTAACCTTGGTGCTATCGGACAGACATTTGGTCAGTGCTTTAGTCCAGAAGCTTTTGCGAATGTAAGATGGGCAGACCTTTTTGTTATTATGTGTTCATTCCTTATGGTAGATATGTTTGATACACTTGGTACCGTAATTGGTGTTGCAAACAAAGCAAAAATGCTTGATAAAGATGGAAAACTTCCAAAAGTAAAAGAAGTATTGTTAGCAGATGCAGTTGCAACTTCTGCAGGTGCGGTACTTGGTACATCTACAACAACTACTTTCGTAGAAAGTTCAGCAGGTGTATCAGCAGGTGCTAGAACAGGTCTTGCATCTGTTGTAACAGGTGTGTTATTCCTTCTTTCAGTATTTCTTTCACCAGTATTCTGTGCAATCCCAGGATTTGCTACAGCGCCAGCGCTTATTTATGTTGGTTTCCTTATGATTACCGCAGTGGTAGAAATCGATATGGAAGATTTATCAGAAGCAATTCCTGCATACCTTTGCTTAATTGGAATGCCACTCTTCTATAGTATTTCAGAGGGTATTGTATTTGGTGTAGTTTCTTATGTTGTTATTAACCTTTTCTGCGGTAAAGCAAAGAAAATCACACCACTTATGTATATCTTGGCAATTTTATTCGTATTAAAATACATTTTCTTATAAAAAGAACTAAAAAATGGTAAAAATAAGCTCTCGAATCTAAAATAGGTTCGGGAGCTTATTTACAATATGAATTTTTTTTAGTAGAATGGGTAATAGTAGGGAAACTATGCCCTTTTTTACTTATATAATATACATGAGGATACAAAAATGAAAAGAAAACTGGCTATTGTTTGCCTTGCATTTTTAATGCTTTTGGCGCTAGTAGTACCACAGATAAATACCCGCGCGGATGAAACTGCAAAGACAGTAGATATTATGTTTTTGCATGATACCCATTCTCACTTGAATTCTTTCACAACGGTAGAAGGAACAGAGTCTGTAACCATGGGTGGTTTCTCAAGAATTAAAACCTTGATTGATGCTCAAAAAACAGAGAACCCTGATACATTGCTTTTAGATGCAGGTGATTTCTCTATGGGTACATTGGTGCAGGTAGTATATGAAGAGGAAGCATCTGAACTTCGAATGTTAGGTCAACTTGGTATGGAAGCAACCACTTTAGGTAACCACGAATTTGATTACAAGGCAGAAGGCCTTGCAAATATGTTGGATACAGCAGTGGAAAGTGGAGATGCATTACCAGCTATGCTAGTTTGTAACGTAGACTGGGAAGCTATGAAAGAGGCAGGGCTTACACAAGAACAGCAGCTTCTTTGGGACAGCTTTCAAAATTATGGTGTAAAAGACTATACTGTAATTGAAAAGAATGGAGTAAATATTGCAGTCATTGGCGTGTTTGGTGAAGACGCCTTTGATTGTGTTCCAAATTGTCCATTGGTTTTTAAGACACCGGTGGATGCAGTAAAAGAGACTGTGGAAGATATCAAAGCAAATGAGGATGTAGATATGATTGTCTGCATTTCTCACAGTGGAACATGGGAAGATGAAGATAAGTCAGAAGATGAAATTTTAGCAAAAAATGTTCCTGAATTGGATTTGATTATTAGTGGGCATACCCATACAAAATTAGATGAACCAATTCAGCATGGAGATACATATATTGTTTCTTGTGCAGAGTATGGAAAATATTTGGGTGATCTCTCTATGACACAAAAGGAAGATGGTCGCTGGGAGATGACTTCCTATGATTTGATTCCTGTTACAACAGATATTGCACAAAACCCAGAAACCCAAGCTGCTGTAGATGGATTTATGTCTATGGTAGATGAAAAATATTTGGCGCAGTATGGTTATACAAAGGATCAGGTGCTTTGTACCAATGAAGTACAGTTTGCTGCCCAGAATGATTTGGAAGGGTTGCATACAGAGCTGAACCTGGGAAGTATTATTGCAGATGCATATGCTTATGCTGTAACAAATGCAGATACAGGTGATGATAACCCTGTTGTGGTAGCAGTTGCTCCTGCTGGAACTATCCGAGATACATATGCATTGGGTGATATTACGATTGAAAATGTATTTAATTCTTTCTCTTTAGGAATTGGAGCAGATGGAATTCCAGGATATCCATTGATTAGTGTTTATTTAACTGGGGAAGAATTAAAGTTAGCAGCAGAAATCGATTCTAGTATTTCAGACCTTATGACAACTGCTCGCTTATATACAAATGGATTACATTGGCATTACAACCCAAATCGATTGATTTTAAACAAAACCACAGATGTATATATTTTAGATAGTGCCGGTAACCGTGTTGAACTGGAAGATGATAAATTATATCGTGTAGTTACAGACTTCTATAGCTCTCAGATGCTTGGAGGTGTAACAGATATGTCTTATGGATTGCTATCCATTGTTCCAAAGAATGCAGATGGCACACCTATTGAAAACTACGAAGATGCCATTGTTCGAGTAGATGGTCAGGAACTTAAGGCTTGGGTAGCTATTGCGCAGTATATGGAATCCTTTGAGGATACTGATGGTGATGGAATTGGAAATGTTCCTGCGTCCTACGCTACAACACAAGGACGTAAGGTGGTAGAAGATAGCACAAAACTTGGTGATTTATTGAAGAATCCAAACAAATTCTTCTTTATGATTCTTGGGGTAGTAATTGTATTACTTGCATTGCTTGTTGCACTTGTATTGTGGTTTAGAAAAATTTCCCGTAAGTTTGGGATTAAAACAAAATTACGTCAACTGAAAACATTTATTAATAAACTGAAAAAAGTTGCAGATACAATTGATGATGTTAAAAAATAGAAATATTAAGAAATAGAGGCTTTTATAAAATGGAAAAGATTATTTTGACAGGAGACAGACCAACTGGTCGACTTCATGTAGGTCATTATGTTGGTTCTCTTAGAAGAAGAGTTCAGTTACAGAACTCAGGTGAATTCGACAAGATTTTTATTATGATAGCAGATGCGCAGGCTCTGACAGATAACTTTGAAAATCCAGAAAAGGTACGTCAAAACATTATTGAAGTAGCATTGGATTATTTGTCATGTGGTCTCGATCCTGCGAAATCTACACTGTTTATTCAGTCGCAGATTCCTGAATTGACAGAGCTTACATTCTTTTATTCAAATTTAGTTACAGTATCTCGCTTGCAGAGAAATCCTACTGTAAAGACTGAGATCAAAATGAGAAATTTTGAAACCAGTATACCAGTTGGTTTCTTCACATATCCTATTAGTCAGGCTGCTGACATTACTGCTTTTAAAGCAACATGTGTACCTGTTGGAGAAGACCAGCTTCCAATGATTGAACAGACAAGAGAAATTGTTCGTAAGTTCAATTCTATTTATGATGAAGTATTGGTAGAACCAGATGTTCTTCTTCCAGAAAACGCAGCTTGCTGTCGTTTGCCTGGTATTGATGGAAAGCAAAAAATGAGTAAATCCCTTGGCAATTGTATTTATTTATCGGATACAGAAGCGGACGTTCGTACAAAGGTTATGAGCATGTATACGGACCCAACACATATTCAGATTTCAGATCCAGGTCATGTGGAAGGTAATACCGTATTTACTTATTTAGATGCGTTTAGTAATCAGGGACATTTTGAAGAATATCTTCCTGAATATGCAAACCTTGATGAATTAAAGGCACATTATACACGTGGTGGCCTTGGTGATGTAAAAATCAAGAAGTTTTTAAACAATGTTCTTCAAGAAGAACTTGCACCAATACGTGCAAAGCGTGCAGAATATGAGAAGGATATTCCGATGGTTTACGACATTTTAAAACAGGGTGGCGAAATTGCTAGAGCAAAAGCCGCTGAAACCATGGATGAAGTAAAACGAGCAATGCGTATTAATTACTTTGATGACGCAGAACTTATCCGCGCTCAGAGTGAAAAATATACAAAAGTGGAAGACTAGTAAGAGAGAAGTAAAAAGGAGAAAAATAAGATGAAGAAATTAAGTGTTATTTTAGCAGCATTAGCAATGACTATGAGCCTTGTAGCTTGTGGCGGTGGTGAAGAAAAAGTAACTGAAATTGATACAGCAGCATTAGCAGAACGTCTTGTATCAGAGGTAACTTATACAGAAGAACTTACAGAAAATGATGTAGAAAACTATTTTATTCTTGAAGAAGGTGTAGAAGGCATCTTATATATGCCAGCTGGATATTCAGGTGAAGAAGTAGCTGTTTTCACAGCTCCTGATGAAGAAACAGCGATTGCAACAAAAGAAAGCGTGGAAGCACTTTTGGCAGAACAGTCAGCTGCAATGGCAGCATATGCTCCAGATGCAGTAGAACGTATTGACAATGCTGTATTAGTACAGAATGGCAATTATGTAATTCTTTGTGTATCAGAAGATTCAGAAGCAGCAGAAAAAATTATTAAGGAAGCATTTGGTGAATAATGGTATTTAGTAGCTTTGTATTCCTGTTGGTGTTTTTTCTTGTAGTAATGACAATGTATTTTGTGTTACCAGGAAGGGCTCGTAACTTTTTACTTATGGTTGCCAGTCTTTTGTTCTATGCATGGGGAGAACCGGTGTATGTATGTATTATGCTGTTTTCCACTGTGTTTGATTACACCAATGGACACTTAATCGAAAAATTCAAAAATCAAGGAAAGCAAAAGGCTGCAAAGGTTGTATTGATTATCGATATGATTGGGAATTTAAGTATTTTAGGTTTCTTCAAATATGCAGATTTTGTTATAGAAAATGTAAACACATTGACAGGGGCAGGTATTTCCCTGTTACATATTGCATTGCCAATCGGTGTTTCTTTCTATACGTTCCAAACAATGTCTTATACCATTGATGTGTATAGAGGACAAGTTCCTGCGTCTAAAAATATTCTGGATTTTGCCACATATGTTACTTTGTTCCCACAGTTAATCGCGGGACCAATCGTACAGTACAAAACGGTAGAAAAGGAATTATCCAACCGTAAAATTACAGTGGATGAATTTGCAGAAGGTGCATGGCGTTTTGTTATAGGTATGGCAAAGAAGGTCATCCTTGCAAATCAGATTGGAAGTCTGTTTACAACTATTTGTGGAATGAGTGAAATCTCTACTGCAACTGCCTGGCTTGGAGCCATCGCATATTCTTTCCAGATTTATTTTGACTTCTCTGGTTATTCAGATATGGCGATAGGTCTTGGTAGAATGTTTGGTTTCCATTTTCTGGAGAACTTCAACTATCCATATATATCAAAGAGTGTTACTGAATTCTGGAGACGTTGGCATATATCTTTAAGTTCATGGTTTAAAGAATATGTATATATCCCATTAGGAGGCAATCGTAAAGGGTTAAAGCGACAGTTAATTAACATTGCAATTGTATGGATGCTAACTGGTTTGTGGCACGGAGCGAACTGGAACTTTGTATTATGGGGAGTGTATTATGGAGCGCTTCTTATGATAGAAAAGATTTTCTTGTTAAAATGGCTTGATAAAATTCCAAATATGTTCCGACATGTATATTGTTTATTCATCGTTGTAATAGGATGGACTATTTTTGCTCATACGGATTTTGCGGTGATGGGTGATTATTTAAAGATAATGGCAGGTGTAGGTGCTACACTTGTGGATGATACATTTTTCTATTATTTAGCAACAAATGCAACATTGTTGGTAGTACTAGTAATTTGTAGTGTGGATCACAAAGCTTGGATGTTAAAGAACGAAAAGATTGCAGCATTCTTGAAATCACCAGCTTATGATGTGGTTCGTTCAGTGATTATGGTTGTGCTTATGGCTGTATGCTTTGCTTTCTTGGTAGGCGATAGCTATAATCCATTTTTATATTTCCGTTTCTAGTGAATGAGTAAGAGGTGTGAAATTGAAGATAACAAAGATACTAATGAGTGGAAGTTTGCTCATGTTTTTGGCTTTAGTCAGTGTGGTTAGTTTGATTATGCCAGACCGCGAATTTTCTGAAACAGAAAATAGATATTTAGCGGGTGAGCCGGAACTTTCCTTTGACAATATTTTGGATTGTACTTTCCAGGATGATTTAGAAAAGTATTTAAATGATCAAATATGTTTTCGTGATCAGTGGATCTCATTGAAAACAGGTATCCAAAAAGCAATTGGTGACACAGATATTGGTGGAGCTTATGTGGGAAAAGATGGATACGATTTCGAGAAGATTACACCCGATGATGTAAATGAACAATTGTTCCAGAAAAATTTAGAAGAGTTGCAAGAATACTTGGCATTTTGTAGTGAAAGCATTGATCCTTCCAGACTCTCTGTAATGATTGTTCCAACTTCAGGTTTGGTACTTGCAGATAAGCTTCCAGACAATGCGCCCCTTTTTGATCAGGCTGCATATATTGATACAGTGCAGCAGGGGATGACTGATTACAATTTTATTGATGTACGAGATGTTTTAATTGCAAACAAAGAAGAAGGTGTGTATTACCACACAGATCATCATTGGACAAGCAAGGGTGCATTAATCAGCTATGGACAGTGGTGCGAAGCCACAGGTGTTCCTTTCTCGGAAGATGATTATGTAGCTACTACCGTTACTGAAGAATTTAGAGGAAGTCTGTATTCGAAGATTTTGGATTTTGATTCCGTATATGATTCTATCGAAATGTACGAAAAAACTGGAAGTGAAGCTTCCTTTGTGATAACCTTAGATGGTAAAGAAGTAGAAGATTTTTATCATTACGATAAATTAGAAGAAAAAGATAAGTATCTATTCTTCTTAGGTGGAAACTACGGAGAAGTAGTGATTCAAAATGAAAGTGCGACAGATGATTCAGAAGAGAGAAATCTTTTGGTAATTAAAGACTCTTATGCAAATGCATTCGTTCCATTTGTTGCAGAAGATTACGATAATGTATATATGATCGATTTACGTTATTGTAGAACAAATATGAAGGCTTATTTAGAAGAAAACAACATCACAGATGTGTTGGTGTTATATAATATTTCGAATTTTATTTCGGATAATAATGTTTACAAGTTAAACGATGAAAAGTAGGAGAACGTTATGAGAAAACAGATGTCATTTTTGGTAGGAATTTTACTTTGTGCATCCCTTATGGTTAATGTAGTAGGATGTGCAAATACAGGTGATAGTGAACAGGGAAAAAATGAAACAACTACCACAGAGACACAAAATACAGAGGTAGAAACAGAAGCTGATTCTGAAACAGAAACTGAGGTTGAGGAACCAGTTTATGATGAAATCACATCTGATGCTTCTATCGTAGAATATACGGGAGTGGTAGTAATTGGTGATGCATGTTATGAATTGTACAATTATGGCGATACTACTGCACAGAGTTATGCTGCTGAAATTACAACTTTAGCAGATTCGTTGGAAGGCATAAGTAATGTATATAGTATACCAGTTCCTTTGGGATCGGGTATCGTTTTCCCAGACAACTTAAAGGACCAGGTAAGTATCTCTGACCAGAAAGAAGCTGTTTCTAGTATCTTAGGTCATATGGGAGATAATGTAATAGGTGTTAATATTTACGGTTCCCTTATGGAACATAGAAGTGAATATCTTTATTTTAGAACAGACCATCACTGGACACATTTAGGTGCATACTATGCATATGAAGATTTCTGTGAAGCAAAAGGTATTACACCAAATGCTCAGGACTCATATGAAAAGGCTACATTTGATGGATTTATTGGTTCTTTCTATTTTAACAATACACAGGATACTACATTAAAAAATAATCCTGATACAATTTACGCAAACATACCTACAGCAAATGCAACTATGACTGTTACAGCTGCGGATGGTACAGTTTTTGATTGGCCAATTGTAAAAGATGTTACAGATTATAACGCAGGAACAAAATACAGCTGCTTTATTGCAGGAGACAATCCATATGTAATTATTGAAAATGCAGATATTACAGATGGCAGCAGTTGTATTGTTGTTAAGGATTCCTTTGGTAATGCATTTGTTCCATACTTAGTAGATCATTACCAGACAGTTCACGTAATTGACTTCCGTTATTGGACAGGAGATTTGGCTACATTTGCAGAGGAAAATGGAGTAGAAGATGTAATCTTTGTAAACAACATTTCTGCTATTTGTAATAGCTACTTAGTAGGAAAGTTAAAAGGTATCATCAACTAAGATGAAATAAAATAAGCAAAAGAGGGAGGGTGACCGCATGGTGAAATATTATAAAACCGACGATAGTCGTATCCATGAAGAAGAAAAGATTGTAGATGGCGTATGGATTCATATGGTTGACCCGACTGCTGAAGAAACAATGCAGATTGCAGAAGAGCTGGACATTGATGTAGCTGACGTGAGAGCTGCTCTCGACGAAGAAGAAAGTTCTCGTATTGAATTGGAAGATGGTTATACACTTATCTTAATTGACGTTCCTTCTACAGAAATTCGTCATAAGAAAGTAATGTATACTACTATTCCTCTTGGCATCATTTTGAAACAGGATGTTATTATTACAGTTTGTACAGAAGATTTACCAGTACTTCAGGCATTTATCAATAATCGTGTAAAAGAATTTTCTACTAAAAAGAAACTTCGTTTTGTTTATCAAATTCTTTATCGCACTACAGTTGTGTATCAGGGACACCTGCGTACCATCGATAAGAAGCGTAATGAAATTGAAGAACGAATTGAAAATGACACTCGAGAAGACGACCTTATTGCATTGCATGAATTGGAGTCTACGCTCGTATACTTTGCCACATCTCTTCGTGCAAATGGAAATGTATTGGATCGACTTACCCGTTATAAACGATTAGAACAGTATCCAGAAGATAAAGAACTTTTGGATGATGTAATCATAGAAAATAAACAGGCGATTGAAATGACTGTTATCTATCGTGACATCATAAACGGTACTAGAGAATTGATGTCTTCGGTATTAGACAACCGTCTGAATAACGTTATGAAAACACTTACATCGATTACACTGATTATGGCTGTACCTACAGTTATTTCCGGTATCTATGGTATGAACCTAAATCCTGAAGGAATGCCATTTGCAAGTTCTCCATTTGGGTTTGCAATTATATGTGTATTGATTGTCATCGTTTGCGTATTTATGTTGACCTTCTTAAAGAAGAAAAAGATGTTGTAACTAATGAGACAAGCAGAGGAAAATAGGAAAAGACAGTATGCAAGTTTACTTGCGATACTGTCTTTTATTATTTTCCTTCAAATCTACCACTAGCCCCACAAGGAAGAACTAATCCTGTTTCGGAAACAGGAAGTCCGATTTCATTTGCGGTAGTAGTACCATCAAAGTCTTTTAAAGCAGTACTAATCATATAGGTAAGCACTGCTGGCTGTAAGCCTGTGGTATATGAGTTAACCAAAAAGAATAATGGTTTATCTGTAAGAAGCTGTGCACACAATTTAATCAATGGGTAAACGGCTTCTTCAATTTTCCAGATTTCGCCCTTTGGTCCACGACCATAAGATGGTGGATCCATGATGATAGCATCGTAGTGATTGCCACGACGAATTTCTCTTTCTACGAATTTCACACAGTCATCGACAATCCAACGGATTGGTGCTTCTGCTAGTCCGGAAGAAACTGCGTTTTCTTTTGCCCAGCCTACCATGCCTTTGGAGGCATCTACGTGAGTGACGCTTGCACCAGCAGCTGCTGCTGCTAAAGTAGCACCGCCTGTATAGGCAAAGAGGTTCAATACCTTAATAGGTCTGCCGGCATTTTTAATTTTCTGTGAAAACCAATCCCAGTTTGTTGCCTGCTCTGGGAAAAGACCGGTATGTTTAAAACTAAATGGTTTCAAATTAAAGGTGAGCTGTTCGCCGATTGGTAAGTCATAATGAATGCTCCATTCATTTGGTAAATCAAAGAATTCCCATTCGCCTCCACCTTTTTTGCTTCTATGATAATGTCCATTTAATTTCTTCCAATTTTTATTTTTCTTTGGAGTATCCCAAATAACCTGTGGGTCTGGACGAAGCAACACATATTTGCCCCAACGTTCCAGTTTTTCACCCTGTGAACAATCGATTACCTGGTAATCCTTCCATCCATCTGCAATCCACATAATGAATTCCTTCCTTCTATATATAATGTAACTGAATTAATAATAAATGGTTTTAAAGAAAAAGTCTACTGCTTTTCTTATGGGATTCCAGTATATAAAATTGAAATATAGAAATGGATGTGATATGATAGGTCACATAGTTTTAAAGTTGGTAGAAAGGCGCAAATAAATGGAAAATTCTTATCGTTATTTTGAAAATTGTGAATGTCAGTATTATCCATGTCATGAAATGGAGCATATGAATTGTCTGTTTTGCTATTGTCCTTTGAATCATATGGAGCACTGTCCCGGCAATCCGAAATTCATAGAAGTGAATGGGAAACAAATTAAGGATTGTTCTGGTTGTACGTTTCCACATGAGGCGGAAAACTATGATACAATTATGAAGTTTTTGATGAAGTAATAACTTATTGCTTAAAATGGTCATAAAAGACCTGTATAAATTTGTATATCATAATTTATGATATAGATTTCTATGCAAGGGGAAACAGGTGCAAATCCTGTACGAGCCCGTCGCCGTGAGGCACATGTGATAATCGCATATAAAAATTTTCTTATCTACTTAGATGCCACAATCTAGGGAAAGTCATTGGGGAAACCTGAGAAGGCGGATGAGAATAAGTGCCAAGTCGAAATACCCGAACATAGAGAACCTTCATTATTATAATCGCGAGTGCCGATTCCTGAAGGAAATAATTTAAAAGGAGATTAAGAATATGCAAAAGAAATGTAACCAAAAACTTTTGTCGCTCATTCTTAGTACGATGCTTATTGTGGCTATGGCATTTTGTATGACAGGATGTAATGGCAATGTGGAGTCTGATCCACTTACAGGAACAGAGACTGACAAAACGACAGAAATGGATACCCAGTCTGGACCTGTGATTGTCGGAGAAGGAAACACCGTATTTACTTTTACAGTAGTGGATGAGGATGGAAATGAAAAAATCTACGAAGTTCATACGGACAAAGATATTGTTGGTGATGCGTTGTTAGAACTTGAACTCATCGCAGGAGATGACGCTGAATATGGCCTCTATGTAAAAACCGTAGATGGTATTACTGTAGACTATGATGTCGATGGAAAATACTGGGCATTTTATATCAATGGTGAATATGCTGTGTCGGGTGTAGATACAACACCAATTACAGAAGGGGAGGAATACTCCTTCAAGGTGGAATAGTCATGAAGTTAAAAACAAGAGAGATTGCGGTTTTTGCAATGCTAGGTGCAATCATGTATCTCTCTAAAATTATTATGGAGTGGATACCAAATGTACATCTGCTTGGTACACTTACTATGGCATACACACTAGTATATAGAAAGAAAGCCTTATATCCTATTTATGTATATGTGTTTTTGAATGGAGCTCTTGGAGGATTCAATGCATGGTGGATTCCATATTTATATGTATGGACCATTCTGTGGGGAGTGACCATATTGCTTCCAAAGAATATGCCAAAGAAAATTGCTCCGATTGTGTATATGGTAGTTTGTGCACTGCATGGATTTAGTTTTGGCATTCTTTATGCGCCAGCCCAGGCGCTTATGTTTGGCCTAAGTTTTGAAGCAACATTAGCTTGGATTGCGTCAGGTTTGTCCTTTGACGTGATGCATGGTGTTGGAAACTTCTTTTGTGGGATGCTGATTGTGCCCATAGTATCTGTGCTTAAAATGTTAGAACGTAGTTCAAATCAGGAATAAAGAGAATGAAGTCACTCTACTTTTTGTAGGGTGACTTTTTCTTTGTACTATTTTATACTACAATTACAAAGAGGCCTTATGAACCGAAAGGAGGGCTAAATGAACGCAGAATATACGGGGAAGAAAATAGCAGAACTTCGTAAAGAAAAGAATATGACTCAAAAAGAGTTGGCAGATAAATTACATATAACAGATAAAGCAGTTAGTAAATGGGAGAGAGGTGCAAATTTTCCGGATTTGGGTTTGATGGAAGAATTAGCGGCAGCTTTGGATAGTACGCCTTCTATATTATTGGGATTAGAAGGTGCATCGAAAGAAGAGATTGTAAATTCCTTTGCGGAGATTTCGAATCAACAATCGGAAGAGGCAGAGAAGGAAATCCAGCAGGTTGGATGGATTACTTTGTTTGCGGGGATTTTTCTTATTATATTTCTTGAACCATCGAAGATGCATTGGTCGATAAATGCTTTGTTAGGCGCAATTGTAAGCGTATCTATTTATGTACTAAAAAAATATAAGGCGGTTAAGAAATTTGAACTCTTAGATATTGTGCTAGCAGAAGTAGTGGTCATGGATGGATTTATTTTCCTGATGATTCAACTTGTTACAGGCAGCAATCCACATATTATTGTGTCTGCGATAATGATTGGGATTGCAGTTGTATGTGTGCAGATGCTTTTCTATCGGGTGATGAAACCGGAATGGATGAAATTCCTACCGGTGGTGGTTTCGTTGTGCTGGTTGATGTGGGGAATGCTTTTAGAGTCTTCTAAAACGGCATGGGCGAATCGTTATATGGTAGAGTTTGTCGCATATCATATTTTACCAGTACTGTGTTCTGTCGTTGTCTGGTTTGTATGTAGAAAACGAGACGAGAAAAAAGAACGGTTGTCATCCAGCATAAAACCTTTTGCGATTGTATTCTCTACAGCATTGCTGCTTATTTGTATATTGGGGCAGGATTTGATAGCAAAGACTTATGTAATGATTTTTCATGAGAGTTTGGAAAGCTATGCAGAAGAACTTTTGGATGAAGCATCATCTGCTAGTTTGACAGATGAAAATGTCTATTCGACGGATGAAGATATATATTTAGTAGATAAGTATGGTTTCTGGGAAGTGACTTGTTATGTAGATGACAATATGGTGGAGTTCATAGTTGGAGGAAAAGGTCTCGTATTCAATAGCACCTATTGGGGTTTCTATTACTCGCCAGACAATACTCACAAGGTTTTTCAAGGCGCTGATATTCCGCTGAATGTGAATGAGAACTTGGCAGACTGGTATGACGAAGGAGATAACTGGGGCAAATCTATAAGATTGCTAGATAAATGGTTTTGGTATGAAGCAAACTTTTAAGTGAAAGGGATAGCATTGGCTATCCCTTTTGTATTTCTCTAAAAACAATGCCAAACCCTATAGACAAAATTATCCAATCTGCTATACTACAATACGGTCAGAAAACACGAGTTTCTTCTATTATATAGGAAGAAACAAAATCAGATTAGTGGAAATGTCCATAGAAATACCATATCTAGTGGCACTTTAGGACGAAACCTACTAATTTAAAAATGCACAAAATTTTTTTAAAAAAATTGTTGCATTTGCTGATTTTCTCGTGTATAATGACTTTTGCTGTGGCATGATAGCTGTGAAGCGTGAGGTTGCCAGCAATTGATTTTGCTGGGTTTTCCGTGGAGCGAATGTCAAGTTAGGAAACTGACGACAAGTCACTGTACCCACATATGGTCTGCGAAAAGCAGAAACAACGTGTGAGAGTCTTTAGGACACACACGGAGAAGTGTACAGTCACCGCTTGTCGTACTGAAATTTTAAGTGCGAAAAGGAGGCGACTTTTTTTATGGCAAGTCAAGTAATGAGAATCACTCTCAAAGCTTATGATCACGAATTAGTTGATTCATCAGCTAAAAAAATCATCGAAACTGTAAAGAAGAATGGATCACAGGTGAGCGGACCAGTGCCACTTCCAACAAAGAAGGAAGTTATCACTATCTTAAGAGCTACTCACAAATATAAAGATTCACGTGAACAGTTCGAACAGAGAACTCATAAGAGACTTATCGATATCATTGCTCCAACACAGAAAACAGTTGATGCATTATCTCGTTTAGAA
>JAZPYQ010000064.1:0-7260 GCA_045544235.1 Agathobacter sp.
ACGAATTTCTTTTAATTCTACAGTCTTCTGTTTTTTCTTAGCTTCCTTCTCTTTACGAGCCTGTTCGTAACGATATTTACCATAATCGATAATCTTACATACAGGTGGTTTTGCTGTTGGAGCAATCTTTACAAGATCAAGACCAGCTTCATCTGCAAGACGCTGCGCTTCTTTACTAGAAACGATGCCGAGCTGTTCTCCATCTGCTCCGATAAGACGTACTTCTTTGTCTCTGATTTGTTCGTTAATCATTAATTCGCTAATGGCTTTGTACCTCCAAAAAAAATAGTGGATAGGCAGACTATCCACTAAAAATCTCTAACATAAAAATAACATGTTGGAAATATGAACGCTAAGTCGCCCAATTGCGCTTAGGTGAGAGTGGATACTCTACTTGTTTCTTACAACTCACTTAATTTAACACAGTTTTTCCCTAGTGTCAACTAGTTTTACAATCTTTTTTTATCTTTTTTCGCAACTAATTTTTCTATTAATAAGTGCCAAGAATCTTCATAGAAGTAGCTTCTTCCTTAATTCCTCGAAGCGCATTCACAACACCAGTATCTTCTAATCTTCCCTCAAAATCCACAAAGAAACGATATTCCCAGTTTTTACCCTTTATTGGACGAGACTGAATATTTGTCATATTGATATTGTTATAAATAAAATGCGAAAGCATGTGATACAGCGAACCACTTTCATGAGCAATTTCAAAACAAATGCTTATTTTGTTCGCGTTCTTTGCACAAATCTTCTTGTTTGTAACAATAATAAAACGTGTCGCATTATTCTGTGTATTAGAGATATTATCATCCAACACCTTTAATCCATAAAGTTCAGCAGTTAACGTGCTAGCAATGGCTGCATGGGTTCTATCCCCATCTTCCATTACCTTCTTTGCTGAAACAGCCGTATTCTTTAAACTGATTTTTTCCCAATCGCTGTGTTCATATAAAAACTCGCTACACTGCATCAATGCCTGTGGATGAGAATATACCGTTGTAATATCCTCCAATGAAGCCTCAGGCCTTCCTAACAACGCATGTTTAATTTCAATCACTTGGTCTCCTACAATATAATTATCGTATTCTACCAAAAGATCATAGTTTTCAGAAACAATTCCTGCAGTGGAGTTTTCTATAGGAAGCACCGCAAAATCTGCTTCTCCGTTTTTTATTGCTTCCATGGCATCTTTCCATGTCTCCACATGAAAACTATCAATATCTTTTCCAAAATACTCTGTCATAGCCTGCTGGCTGTATGCTCCCTCTACTCCTTGGAATACGATGCGGGCATTTGGCACTACAAAATCATTGACCGCCTCTAATTCAGGCATTTCTACGAGACCTTTTTCTGTAAGTAGCTGATATTGTCTCTTACGGCTTACCGCCATAATGTGTTCAAAAAGCTCCACGATACCTACTCTGGTAAAATCTGAGGTCGCCTTCTGGGAAAGGACATTTAATTTACTAAGCTCTCGCTCTCTATCTAACACCTTTTTACCTGTTTCGATTTTAAAACGAGCCACACCCTCTGCAATTTTCATTCGTTCTTCATATAAAGACACGATTTCATTATCTATTCTATCTATCTCATCTCTCAGTTTTAATAAATCTTCCATAAAAACCTCTTTCAAAAAACAAACTATTTTTTGTATTCATAAATTGTATTACAAAGTATTTAGAAAGGCAAGCAAACCTTGAAAGATATTCCATAAAAAGGTATAATTTACATAGGAGGAACTTACTCATGAAAAAATACATAATCACAATTATTGCAGTTGCAATTTTAGGACTACTTATATTTTTAGGAACCCGAGTAGCAGAACCTGAGACCAAGATGAATCATGGTTATGTCAATGGAAATACTGCTGGTAATCTTTATAATGGCGGATTATTCTGTGAAAGCAATGGCGTCATCTTCTTTTCCAATCCAAGCGACGGCGGAAAGCTCTATTGTATGGATGCCAACGGCAACAACCTACAAAAATTAAGCAATGATGTCGCTACATATATCAATGCAGACGAAAACTATGTCTACTATGTTAGAAACAATCCTAGTGACAGTTTAAATTTCAACTTTGTCGCTTTCCACAGAAATGCTTTGGTTCGTATGGATCGAGACGGAAAAAATGTGGTTCTTCTTGATACCGAGCCATCTCTTTATGCAGCACTACTTGGGAACTATATTTATTATATACATTATAGCGAAAACGACGCTTCACAATTATACCGCGTTCGTATCGACGGTGAAGAACAAAAACTCGTTATGAACGACCCCGTTTTTACATGCAATACCGATGGACAATACTTCTACTATAACGGTATGAACGACGACGGAAACATTCACCGCTTTGACACAGCTACCAATACCACTGAAACCGTATATATTGGCAATGCCTTTCAGCCAATTGTCAGTGACGGAAAAGATGTCTACTACATTGACGGAAATACCGATTACTCTATCATTCATACAAACCTACAATTTGACAACCCTACTTACATCACAACTGATAGTGTAGATTCCTATAACGTATATGGAAGCTATATCTATTATCAGAGATTTGATGAAGACGGCTCTGCTCTTTGTATGATAAAAAATGACGGAAGCGAATTTCAAGTTATTCGCGAAGGTGATTACTGTGACATCCATGTCACCTCGTATTACGTATTCTTCCGCGATTATCATTCTGGAAATATGTACTACTTCCTTCGCACCAATCCTGACTCTGTAGAACGCTTCAATCCTGGTGTTATTGAAGATTAGAAAACAAAATGCAAGCCTATAGATAATAGGCTTGCATTTTTACTTAGAATTTTACTCTATAAAGTTGTCGTTCTCCCATGTTCCAGACTGCACATATCCATTCTCGTATGTAAAGATTCCTTCTCCTTGACGAACATTCGCCACAAAGTCACCTTCATATTTACCTAGGTATGTACCTTCTGTATCATAGTAAGTCTGTACGCCATATCCTTCTCTAGCTCCTTTTACCCAATCGCCTGTGTAATAAGAACCATCTGCATTTGTAAGCGTGCCATTGCCGTGGAACAAACCATCCAACCATTCGCCCGTGTAGCTCCAGCCAGATATATCTGTAAAAGTTCCATAGCCTGTTATGCCGTTGGCTAACCATTCGCCCTCATAGACAGAACCATTTTCATATGTATAAATCCCTTGTCCATCTCGAAGACCATCTAACCACTCACCATCATAACTCCAACCGGAAATATCAGTGTACTTTCCTACTCCGTTTTCACAGTCACTAAGCCAATCTCCCTCGTACACGGAGCCATTTTCATAGGTATAAGTTCCATAGCCACTTCGTAAGCCAGCAATCCACTCTCCTGTATATTGCCAACCGTCTGAGCTAGTATATGTACCAATACCATATGGGTGATTATTTACCCAATTACCATAGTACACCGAACCATCGGTGTAGTACTTTATAGCATAACTATCTCTGGTTCCCTCCGACCAAGTTCCACTTGTAACAGTACCATCTACCGCCACATATTTTCCCTCTCCGTCAGGAGTACCTTGAATCCAATCCCCCTCATAATAGGAACCATCGGAAAATGTACAGCAACCGTATCCCTCTATTTGGTCTTCTAAGAACTCACCTTCATATACCCATCCTGTACTACTTGTAAACACTCCATCGCCTGTACGTTTACCCTTCAGCCAGTCGCCCTCATACTTGGAACCATCCGTATATATTATGGTGCCTTCCCCGTGATAGTAGCCATTCACAAAATCCCCTGAGTAAATATCACCATTTCCATTCTCGATTTTTTCGTGATATCCATTCAAATCTGGATTAAAAGTTACATCTTCCACTCGAGGGAAAATCTTGCCATTTGCGACTTGAATCAAGGTATATGCAAGTAAAATCACTGTAATACACATAGAAAAAGCAAATAGTACCTTATATACCACGTTTGACTTCTGCTTCTTCCTATATAACAACACGATTAAAACAATACTAATCATGGCACTAATTGCAAGGATATATAGCATTAAATTATTTAGTTGTAACATTATTATTTCTCCATTATCGAGTAAGCATAGGTAGTAGTACTACCTATGCTGCGAATTTTGTAGTTGGGTTGCCTAGAGCCTCATAGGTATACTCTGTAGTTTCCCATTTTCTTTGATGAGCTACCCGTTTTCATTTCATTCCGATTCAACACGATTATTGTCTAATTTCAAAAATTACTCTGTAGATATCTCACCATTTTGTTCAACATTCTGAAGTGCAGCATCCCACTCCTCCTCGCTGACTTCAAAGTTGCTTTGAGGAAATCTGCACTCATCAATTAAGACGCTTGTTTCATGATCAAATAATTTAAGATCAACATACCACGTCTCCATATCCTCGCCATTTAGCATTTGCATAACACCACAATAAGCTGCAATATATCCCATATTAAGCACTGCAATATGGAAATCCTCTTTTGTTGCATCTGTTTCAATATGTTTATAATCCTCAGAAACTGAAAACAAATATCCATCTGCTGCATCTATTTCTTCTCTAGTCTGAATTATATCATTAAAATATTGTTTCCAGTGCTCTATATCTTCTTCGGATAAAACTAAAACAAGATTTCCCTCTTCATTCTGCTTAGCGGACTGAAAATGACCATTTGACCAATCCGCACGCATCAAAGCAGATTCCATTTGATTTGGTTCTAAACCAAAAACACTTCTACAAGCAGATGAACTTAGTATATAAGTCTGCCCACTTTCATAAACCTGAGTGCTATCTTTACCTTTATCTGTATCATTATCTTCACTTAATCCAAAACTAATACACTGCCAAGAAAACCAAAGGCTAATTGCTAAAAAAATATATTTCCATAACCGTTTCATCCTTTTTCCTCCATCTACTTTACAACTCCATTTGAAACTAGCAATGATATTATCACTGCAATATCATCTGCGATACCCGGAGTACATAACACTAATGCTGCAACACCTGTACTTACACCTAGAACGGTTACTGTAGCCTTTGCTTCATCGCTTATTTCAAACGTTGGATATTTAATATCTGGAACTGTTTGTTCATTTGTTACTTGATTTTGTTTATTTCTTTCCGCTTCCTTATGATTTAGCTTTTTAAATCCTACCGACGATGAAACACTAACTCCATTTCCTAAATCTGATGTAACCACATATTCTGCTGAAACAATATTAAAAATTGGATTAAAACTCATTTTAAACTCAGATGAAACTGGACAATTTTCCATTTCCCCAACAGCACTATATATAATTGATGAATCATATCCCACTGACATTTTAAGATTATTTACACCTGTCGACGCAGAAAAATCTTCAAATAGCACCTTTTGTTCTTTTATTACTAAATTAACTTCCGTTTCATTATACCCCGTATCCTTCAAATCTCCATTGATAGAAATTTTGTAATATAAAGTCATATCTGGTGAATATTGAGTATAATAAACCGTATTATCTATCGTAAGATCTGGCATCAATATGATTAAGCATTTAGCAAATGTATCTAGAAATCTAATTTGCTCATCTCGTGTCATTCTCAAAAAATCTTCTTCTGTAAAATCTTCTTCTAACCACGTACTTAAAAACTGTCTGGTTTCATATTCGTTACTATAGTTATTTACTGCCGATACTAGCGAAATAAATTTATTTCTTCTACCACCATTTCCCCTAACGTTTTCTGTCTCTTCATATATTCTCTTACTCTCCTTAATCCCCTCTATCTGTGCATTCGCAGATACTCTTCCTGCATTTACATTATTTGTAAACTTAGCTACTGCTTCATTAGGTACAGCAGGTTCTGAACATCCATAATTCATGGATACCTGTTCTGCCTGAGCGATACCCTGAGCTATATAGCTGTTTGCGGTACTCTGAGAGATTCCAGAGATGTTTTGATAGTTGGTAAAGGCAGTATTCTGTGCTCTCGACACTGCACTATTATATCCACTCTGTGCTGTAACTTCTCCTGCCCACAAAGCAGCAGCTGTCATGTAGTCACGGAGTTCATTTAAACCTGTAGACTGATAGTACTTGTTTGTGCCATTTACATTCTGGCTATAATGTCCACTAGGGTCGATATTGTTGACTGGGTCATTATTCGCATATGTATAGCGATTCTGAGATATCGTATCTGTGAAACTTCCTAAGTAGCTATCTATGGTAATAAAGGAACCAATCTCTGCATCATAATATCTCGCTCTTAGATACTGTAAGCCCGTAACCGCATTGGTTTCTTCACCATTATAAGCATAGCCAATGAAGTTCTCATCTGCACCACTTATAATTTCACCAAATGGGTCATAAGTCAGTGATAAAGTGATTTCATCACCTGTTGTAGTCTGAACTACAGAACCACGTCCATCATAGATGTAATATTCCGCACTTGTGCTTAGTACATCTATATCATCCTGTCCTTCGTCGCTTCCTGTATCTACATCCGTATCCACTGAATTTGCTTCTACTTCTGCGATACGTTCCAGTCCATAGATATAACTAGCTTCTTGTGACTCACTGGCTCCATAGGTCATCAGTACCTGTGTATTAGCAGTATTCACATCATTTACATAGTAAGTCAGATCATATGATGCCTGTATGATACTGCTAGTCTTACTTGGAATTACGATATCCTCACGACTGCTAGATTTTCCAGTTGTGATGTATGCGATTTCTTCCTCACTAAGACCTGCATTCTGCAATGTTCCGATATCCGTTTCCGAACAGATTACATCACTATGCATTTGTAACTCAAATACATCTGTTACTACTGTCCATTCTCCGTTAAACCAATCAGTACAAATGGCCGTTAGGAAGGTGTTCGCTCCTACGAAGAACTCTATGATACCTTGCAAGAATCCGTACCAGAAGATGGTGTCCGCTGGGTCTACAAATATCTGTTCCAGATATGTATAGAATTCTTCCTGCGATACACCAAATATCTCTGGGATAGAAGCTACTGTGTTCGTTGGACTACCTGATACGTTGCTACTTAATAGGCCACCTAGGAAACTATCCTCTGCGATTTCTACCGTTCTCGTCTGTCTAGTCAGTTGGAAGGTACGGTTGCCATCTCCATCGTAGGTAGCAGCCATCAGGACTGCTCCACCTTCTCGTACTGCTGTCAGACGATTTTCGATATCATAAGCGTATGTAGTGGTAACACTACCATCACTCTTTTCGATAAGGTTACCATTTTCGTCATAGGTATACTCTGTGGTTACCCCATCTATCGTTTCACTTATGAGC
>JAZPYQ010000065.1:0-27114 GCA_045544235.1 Agathobacter sp.
ACCACTTTTTTCTAAAGCAGATTTTAAATTATCAACCTGAGAGGTATCAATAGAACCTGCACCTGCACCACCATAAACCAAATCTACAGAGTTCTGGCTAAGTAAACTTACTTTTGCTCCATTTGCAAGTGGAAGTGCATTATCCTCATTTTTCATAAGAACAATACCTTCGCGTTCAATCTGTACACTAAGTTCTGTTGCTGCTTTGTCTACCTCTTCAGCTGATGCATAATCCGATTTGAAATACTGTGGATTGCTGCCTCCTTCAGCAGTAAAAGTTGTCTGACCCATGAACATGGATACCATATTTTTATAGTTGTTTGCCAATGGAATCCCCACTGCTACAACTACGGTTAGGAGTACCATAATAAACGCCAGTAAAACTGCCATAAAACGTCTAGCAATGGTACCAAGAAATTTTTTCATACTTGAATCCTCCTCCATTTCTTTGTCTGCATTAATTATATCATCAAAAACAATGCGCTCCTACAAACAAATTCTTTGTATTTGTTCGCTTTGATTTATATGGATAAAAGGATTGCCTTTCATCAGCAATCCTTTTACTTGCTATTTATTTTTTGTAGCTTTTTTTAACATTTTTCGTTCCTGCTTTGCAAGCATTCTCTTGCTAGGCTTAAAGCCACGGAAGATTACATATGCACACCATAAAATTAACAATGTACAAACAGCGTTTACGCCTAACATGATTTTATCCATTAATCTCATGCCTTCAGTAAAATCACTACCAGGCATCGCACCATTCATAGCATTTGAATTTGCCATTACATACAACACATGATGTAACGCTTCCCTTGCATAATAGTAATGTGCTGGATTTTCAGCATCAAAGTTAAATCTTGCACTTTCTGGCTGATAGGTAAGCTTTATATCACCACCAGCTTCTATCATCTGATAACCATCCATGAACACACCTGTGTTTGCATTATCAGTAATAATCATTCCATTAAAGCCCCATTCATTTCTTACCAAACCTGTAAGTAAATTATAGGAAGCACCTGTCCATGTTGCACCGATTCGGTTAAATGCAGTCATAATAGCCTGACCTGCTGGAACAGTAGTTGTAGCATTCTTATATGTGCCATCTGCTTGTTTTTCCACATATTTTACTTCTACGTCTCCAACCTTAAGACTCATTTCAAATGGCTTTAAGTAAATTTCGCGGGCAGACTGTTCATTTAACCAAGTTGCCATACTATACTGTCCATCTCTATCACCACGATGGTTTTCCTGGTCATTAAACGCAAAATGTTTGATGTATGTATATAATCCTTTACTAGATGCACCATATACAGCATTGGAACCTACTGCACCTGAGAGGAATCCATCTTCTGAATAATATTCACCATTTCTACCAGAGAAAGGAGTACGATGAATGTTCATAGAAGGCGCATACCAACCGTTACAGCCACCTAATAATGCTTCATTACCAATCATTTTGCCATATTCATAGGCAAGTTCCTGATTCCATGTCTGTGCTAAGGTCATAGAATTCGGATACATTGCTCCAGTACCACCATAAATAAGTCCAGCTGCCGTATCTGCATCAATAGCAAAAGGCATATCAACAGATTCAATTGCTTCAATTCCATATCCAGATAAACCAATGGTATTATAATAATCTTCTTCTGTTAACTGATCTAATAAGTCATTCCAAAGCGGATCATCATAATCTAAACCACGAAGTTCAATCAATGTAAGACCATTCTCTTCTCCGTAAACTGGAGTCACTGTAATAGTATCTGGATCTATTGGTGAACCCGAATCAAAAGAGTCTAATTGTTTTATTAATTCATCACTTGCTATTTTCACATAAAGATATGCTGCACCATCTTCACCATTTATTTCATTTCCCCATGTGCTAATCATATCACTTACGATACCATCATGTATAGGGAATGTTCCTGTCCAATCATTACGTGTTAAATAGGTAACATCACCTTTTGCATCATCAAAAAGATTTGTGATTTCTGCGCCTGAATAACTATCAACTGCGTATGTTTCTGTATCCATTTCATCTACTACATAAATATCTGTAAATGCAGCATCACCATCTGCAGTCATTCCATCTGCAACACCTAATCCTTTTGCAGTTAAAATGTTATTAAGGGCAGCATGTGCGTTTGTTGCTACGGTAATATAATAATCACCAGCATCTAAAATATAAGTTTTTGCGTTATTAGCATCATAAGCCTTTAACTGTTCTTTTTCAAAAGTGACCGTTACGGTTTCTGTAGCACCTGGCTCTAATTCACTGGTTTTACCATATCCAACTAACATAACAGAGGCCTTTTCTACCCCATAGGTTTTATCGTATTCTGTATATGGGCTCTGCACATACACTTCAACAACTTCTTTACCTGCAAAATTACCTGTATTTGTAACATCAACTGTTACTGTACATGTATCTCCATCCCAACTTGTTGTGTAATTTTCCCACTGGAATGTTGTATAGCTTAAACCATAACCAAATGGATAAACCACTTCTTCACTATAGTTATAATCGCCTGCATTTCCCTGCTTTAACACTACATCTTCATATCTTGTTTCATAATATTTATATCCAACATAGATACCTTCTGCATAAGAGACATAATTGTATTTTGTTAGATTTCCATCTTTATCTATATACTGATAATCACCAAAATTCTGAGCAGCTGGACTAGCTAATGCATTTGCTGCAAATGTATCTACAGTACGGCCAGATGGATTTATTTTACCAACTAAAACATCTGGCACAGCACGAAGTCCTGCTGGTGAATATACAATCGCTTTGATACTAGGGAACTGCTCTACCCAATCAAGTTCCACTGCTGCATTCGCATTTACAAGTAAAACTACCTCATCAAAATTATCATTTAAATACTGTAACACCTCAAGCTCTGTTGTATTTGGCTCTATATAACTCTTAGCCTGATCAACTGCATTATCTGCATGATTATACATAGAACGAGGCATATCACGCCCTTCACCAACTACACGTTTAAATACGAAAACTGGTACAGTTCCTTCTGTACTATCTAATACACCTTCTGCCGCTTCTAATTCTGATAGTGGAACTTCCTTAATAGAGAAATCTTCATCATCACCAAAATTAATAGAGCCACTACCTAATCCATATCCTTCTGTACCAGAATAATAATCCCAAAGAGTTGTGTTAATACTAACACCTGCCTCCTCAAACAACGTCTTTAAATCACGACCACCCATCATTGAATCAGAAGAGGATGCTTTTGTCGAATTAATACTAAACAAACTAAATACGGTATCCTCAGCCATTGGTAATGTATTACTATCATTTTTCAATAAAACATTTCCTTCTGCTGCAATTTGATTTGCAAGAGCCATTTCTGCCTCTGCAATCGTTTCTGCCGTATAATCTGCTTCATAATAATTCAAATTTAATCCCACTGTATCTACCTTTGAATTATCAATTTGACGGTCAAAACCATTTAGAACAGCATTTCCCATTCTTTCAAAACCTGGAACGATTGTATTCACCAAAACCATAACTGCTACTAAAATTATGATAAATAGTGAATTTAAAATTGTTCTGCAGGCTAATTTTACTTTTTTGTTCATAAAAACCCTCCTTTTTTATTTTATTTAAAACTACTATATCATATTGTAATTTTTATTTTTTCGTTTTCCATAAACTGCATTTTTTTTGCACGAATGGTTATTTTAAGGGAATTAGAATTCTTAAATTAAACCAGTTATTTTGTGTATCAATATCCACAGCCCCATCATATTTGTTTACCGTATAGCGTATACTCTTAATCCCATAACCATGAAATACTGTATCTCTTTTTGTTGACTTCAACTGCCCCTTTTTATATTCCAGATTATTTTCAAAATAATTCTCTACACGAATCATAAGAAATGCCTTTTGTTGCGAGACCGTTACATGAATGAGACGCTTTTCCTTATCCTCTAGTTTAATTACCGACTCAATAGCATTGTCTAATGCATTACCGAAAATACTACATATATCCATAGTATCCATGAAATCTAACAAATGTCCATCTACTACACTTGTTAATGTAATGCCATGTTTATCACAATACATACTTTTACTGGTTAATACCGTATCAAGCACACCATTTCCCGTTTTATTCTGTAATTCATATTGTTTGATTTCATTTTCCATTTGATTTAAAAATGCATTACGTTTTTCTGGATCCTGTTCCTTACGTAGCACTTCTATTTGGTGTTTCAAATCATGATATTTGTAATTTATCAAATCAATGCTTTCACGAGACTGCTTATATTGCAAATACTGATTTTGTAAAACATTTTGCACAGATTCTAATTCCAAACGAATTTTATTTTCACAACATAATACAAAATGTGCATACAACATAGCAACCCCTGCAATATCCACAAGAGTTCGAATATTAGCGATTTCCTGAGAGTATGCTCCACTAAACGGTGTATCTCTGGTAACAAAACTAATATTACTAACAGCAAATACAATTGTGGCAATAAATAATGCGGTTATCCAGTCCTTGCGATTTACATCAAGATATCCATCCACTGGCATATGACCTCTCATAATATTCCACATACCAATTACTACCAAGCCGTAAATTACAACTACAAATATTCCCTGTAACCACCAACTTTCCGCTTGTCCTTTTAAAAAAAAGAAGTTAAATATCTGCCACTCTAAAGACGCAATGCATTCTGCAATTACAAATCCAAAAAAGCCATAATAACAGCTTTCCCAATAAGAAGTTTTACAACAGGCATAGATAAACAATGTCATGTTAAAATATGCTACTATCATACATGGCACCCACAACCATAAACTGACACTTCCTGTTAGATGCATAAATATCATTTGTGCCAACAATACAACTGTTGATATAACAATCGTCTTTTTTCTGTCGAATCTTGGACGCAGCACTGCAATAAATACGAGACATGCTGCCCACTCTGCTATTGCTGTATATATTCTAGGAATATCAGGTATTGCATTTCCCATTATTTCATCACCTCGCACCAATATCTTGTCAATGTTTCCATAAATTCTTTCTTACGCGCACGGCTGAGCAACAGCTGTTCTCCTCGCACCACTGCACAACCATCTTTGATACTGTCCACATGAGCAAGATTAATTAAATAGCCTTTGTTTCCACGGAAAAAATCATAATTTGATAATTCTTTTTCCATATCCTTCATAGTTCCACTTGTTTCATAATTGGCACCTGCAGTATGGAAAATCAAAGTATGTCCCTGACTTTCAATATACATAATATTTGCCACATCTAATCGCACGGTTCCACCTTTGATACTAATAGAAAGTGTCTTTGTTTCACGCTTTTTCATGCGACTGATTGCACGAGTTAATTTCTGAGAAAAAGCAAAATAGGATACTGGTTTTAACACATAGTCCAGTGCATCCACCGCATATCCACGAATTGCATATTGTGGCATATTGGTAATAAACATAATAACCACCTCTGTATCTACTTTTCGTATTTCTTCTGCTGCCGACATCCCATCCATAAACTTCATCTCTACATCCATGAGAATGATGTCATAGATTGGTCTATATTTATTTACGATTTCATCCCCATCAGAAAAAAGCGAGATTTCAAAAACCTCGCCAGCTTCCTTTTCATACTGATGTAAATAATCCTGCAATTGCATGGCGTATGCATGCTCATCTTCTACAATTGCAATCTTTATCATACGTTATTCTCCCTTTACAAACCCAGAAATCACTTTTCCAAGACCTCTAAAGAAATGTCCATTTGCGATTTCCGTAATTCCATAAACCATCTTCATATTTACTGCGCCACCTGTCATACGGGAAATACCACGGATAGGCATATTATAAATAAATAAAATATCTAAGTTTGGTTCGCCCTTTGCCATTGCCTTATTTAACATACTAGTTAAAACTTTATACACCAAGCGACACAAACCGCTCTTTGCATAATAAAACTGACAAAACGCATCGTTAATACCGATTTCACCACTCCAACTACCCTCTGGAATGTCTTTTCCATATAAAGCTTCAAATTCATTCTCATCTACATTTGCAATATTTCCCGCAAAATAGGATGGTAATGCTTCTTCACTATAAGGACCTTCTTTTACAGTTCCTACAATTGTAACATCCGTCTTTAACTCAATTTCGTTTGCATTTCGTCCAATCTGGATACGATACGTTCCAGTTTCTACTTCCCATGTATTGGTTCTAGTGTCAAAGAAACGGAAGGTCTTGTCATCAAATGGAATCACGACTTCTTTTTCTTCGCCCGCTTTTAATACAACTCTCGCAAATCCTTTTAACTCGCGCACTGGACGGAATACAGTATCCGAAGAAAGTGATACATATAATTGTGGAACTTCTACACCATCTCTTTCGCCTGTATTTTTGATGGTAAAACGAACCTCATGCTCGTTTGCTTTGATATCTTTATATGTAAATGTTGTATAACTAAGTCCATATCCAAATGGGAAACGAACTTCTTTTCCTACCGATGTATAGTAGCGATATCCCACATAAAGACTTTCACGATATTCACTATTTCTCTCTTTGCTTGGATAATAAGCATAAGCAGGTGTATCCTCATAATACATTGGATAAGTTTCGTTCAAACGACCAGATGGATTTACCTTACCAGTTAATACACGAAGCATCGCAGATGCTCCTGCTTGACCGCCTAAATATCCCTGTACGATTGCTTTTGCTTTATCCGTCCAAGGCATTTCCACAGGTGAACCTGCGGATAACACTACGATTACATTATCATATTTTTCTACCAGAGCAGTGATTAACGCATCCTGTGCTTCCGGCATTTTCATATCAACTCTATCTAGACCTTCTGCCTCTTTGATTTCATCCAATCCAGCAAACACCAATACGATATCTGCCTCTGCAGCTACTTTGATGGCATCTTCCACTAGCTGTGGATTAGGCTTAGTATTACGCTCATATCCCTGTGCAAAACTAAGCATATGTAATCCAGAAGCTTCGATGCAATTTAATATACTTTCAGGTTCTTTGGTTGGATTTACTAAAGAAGATCCTGCTCCCTGATATCTAGGTGTCTTTGCAAAATCACCAATGACTGCAACCCTTGTCTTCTCTGCTAAAGGAAGAATCTCTCCATCATTTTTCAAAAGAACGATACCTTCTTCTGCTGCTTTTCGAGCAAGTGCATGATGTGCTTCTACATCAAATGCCTGCTCTGTCATAGAAGAGTTACTAATATTATGGATTTTCTTTGCTTTTTCCAATCCTTCGTGAGTAGTAAAAATCACATCTAAAAGCTCATCCAGACGCTGATCTAATTCTGCTTCTGTCAGTACCCCTTCCTTGATTCCTTTTATGATTTCTTTCTGCCCAGTTTTTGTAGTACCCGGCATCTCTAAATGGGACCCATGTTTTACCCCAAGGGCATGGTCATTGCTGGCACCCCAATCGGAAACCACATAACCATCAAATCCCCATTCATCTACGAGAATCTCCTGTAAGAGATGTTTATTTTCATTAGCATATATGCCATTTACTTCGTTATAGGATGACATAATAGATTTTGCCTTGCCTTCTTTAACAGCAATTTCAAATCCAGTCAGATAAATTTCACGTAAAGTTCTTTCATCCACTACGGAGTTCATTGCCATACGACGAAGTTCCTGACTATTCACTGCAAAATGTTTTGGACAGGCAGAGATGCCATAGCTTTGAATACCTTTTACATAAGAAGCAGCCATCTTTCCTGCATGATAAGGGTCTTCTGAAAAATACTCAAAATTACGTCCACACAGAGGACTTCTCTTGATATTAAGCCCTGGACCCAAAATTACGTGAACGCCCATAGAAATGGCTTCTTCTGCCAAAGCTTTTCCAATTTCTTCTCCTAAATTTTCATCCCAGCTATTTGCTATGGTAGCTGCAGTTGGAAAACATGTTGCTGGCATACTGGCATTTAAACCTAAATGATCCCCTACTCCTGATGGCTGTGTACGCATACCATGAGGTCCATCGGACATCATCATGGATGGAATTCCATGATGTGGAAAATCTACTGTCTGCCATGTGTTTTTTCCAGACATCATAAGTGCTTTTTCTTCTAATGTCATCTTATTGATTATCGTTTCATATTTTAGAGCCATAGTTCCTTCTCCCTTTGCTAAAATAATTTTATCATATCGCGTTTCTTTTCACTAGTTTTAAAGAGACTTTTCTATCCTCTATCTTAACGCAAAAAAAACGACTCTCTGTGAAAATTCACAAAAAGTCGTTTTCTCGCATAAACTGTATGCATCGATTACGCTAAGGGGATTGTATTAAGCTTTTCATTTAATCCATTAACTGTTCTTTTGTTACAGAAATATGTAACATACCTGCAAGCAGGTTAATCATTCGAAGAACACTCTGAGAATCCAAAACACCAAATACACCAAGTGAGTTAACAATTGTAGTACCTACACGACGAAATAAGAAGAAGTATATTTTATTCAATTTCTCCTCTTCGTTCTCTTAATTCTCTTGTAACCTGTTCTTTAAGTTCCTGTGGATACTTAATAAACAATAATGGAATAATATAGAGTGCTGCACCAATAGCAGGTCCTAACATGAACAATGGCCAAATCCATGTATTAAATGCATCAGAAAGTGGAGCACCTGCTGCGATTGCTTCGGCGTCATATGCTAAAACAGTAAGAAGTGCACCTGCAATTACTGTATTTAATGCATTTGCTATCTTGTCACAGAAGGTCTGTGCTGCAAAAGTAATTGCCTCTGCTCGTTTTCCCGTTTTCCATTCCATATAGTCAATGGAATCTCCCCAAAGAGCTGTACGTGCAATACCAAACATACTTCCTGGAATACTACCAATACCGAATAATATCATAGAAATCCAAATTCTATTGCCCTCAAAACCTACAAAGAAAGCTGCTACACGCATTACTACTGTAAGAAGGTTTGCTGCAATAAGTACGTTTCTCATACCTCCAATTTTCTTGGAAATCAGTGTAGTAAAGAACATTCCTGCACCTGTAAACATATATGCAAATGCATAGAACATGGTCATAACCGTGAGTCCACCCATTTCTTGACCAAAAAATGTAGCCGTTACCTTGTGTTCAAAGAAATATGCTGCTGGCACAGTTAAAGATAAACCATTTAAAATATTTCCTAAAAGAACCAACATAACGATTTTATTTTCAAACAACATCTTTAGATTTTCTTTAAAAGAAGTTGCAGTAGCCTCTTCCGTTGCTCTTATGCGTTCCTTTGCTTTTGATGAAAGAATAGACAGTGCCATACCACCTATTCCAAAAATTACTGCAGCGCCAAAGTATATTGTTTTCTTTTCAACACCTTGTTGCATCAATGCATCCATCGCTGTAGGGAAAATGCCTACCATGCCAAATCCAAATGCTGCTACGATTCTCCCCCACTGTGAAATTTTTTCACGTTCTGGTGGAACATCTGTCATAACAGAAGTCATACTCCACATGGATACATCCTGCACTGTGAAAATCATATCATATGCCAAATAAAAAATGAGTATATAAATAGCCTTTGGCATATCTCCCTGGAATCCCCAATCTGTGAACAACATTACGATAATAATACCAATAAAGATAGGTGTCGCTCGCAGAAGTGGACGGAATTTCTCTCCATTCTTAAATCGATGTCTGTCGATAATAGTTCCAATTACTGGATCATTAATAGAATCCCATACACGTGCAATTCCAAGCACCAAACCTACAATAATTCCATCAACATATAATACGTCGGTACAGAAATTCATAAACCAGTTCATCATAAAAGCACATGCTAGGTTCTGTCCATAAATACCCATACAGTAAAACCAGGCCTCTTTTTGTCCAACACGTCCTCCCTGCATAAACATCTTCTTATTCATAATAACTCCCCCTCTAATTCCACCTGTCCCCACAGATGAACTTTTATAGATAAATTATAACACACCGAAAAGTATTCTGTCGTTATTTTTGTATACATTACTTTTTAAAATGAAAAACAGGCTTGGATTTCTCCAAGCCTGCTTCTCTATATAAAAAACGTATGCTAAGGGATATTAGGGTCTGCTGTAAACTCAGCGTCATAATGTCATACGTTTTTTAACAATATTACTGATTGTTTTTCTTGCTATCTTTAAGACCAACACACATTGGAATTAAGAAAAGTAACATAACAATACCAACAATACCAACGATGATACCAACCATCATCATGCCTTCAAATACCATAATCATTGCCATACCTGCACCAAGTACCAAAGAAGAAAGTACACCGTAAAGAACTTTTCCAAATACTTTCCAGTTAATTTTAATTGGTGCTGCACCAGACATTTTACGATATACAAGTACTGTAATAAGAAGTACCACTAAACCAATTGCTGCACATACAACGCCTGTGCTGAACATGTCCCATTCAGGAAGTAAGCACATACACATTCCAAGTGCGAAAAATAAACCTCCAACTACTCCTAATACTAATGTTACAAAATTTTTCTTTTCCATAATTTTTATCTCCTTTAAATTAATTTTCTAATGATAATTCATTGCTAAGCGCAATAATCTGATCCGCAATTTTTGCGCGCTGATTTGCTGTTACCTTTTTGTAGATTGGATAAGCGACACTTACAACAGCCATTCCAACAAGTCCTATCAATATTCCAGCAATGAATATCCCAACACTTGTATTCCACACCATTGTGCAACACATTCCCACTCCAAGAATCAGTGCACCACATACTCCAGTTGCAATTGAAGCAATCTGCCCAGGTACTTCAGCCTGTTTATCAAGCTTTATGAGTTTTTCCATTTTTGTTTCCTGTTTTGGAAGGTATTTGCTTCTAATTCTTTCTACTTCTTCCTGCTGTTTTGCAGAATAAGTAAACTCAAAACTCTCTGTTTTATTTACAACGTAATCTGCCATTTTTTCCTCTTTTCTATTTAGGCGTTTCACCCTTATAAACTAAATTGTTTTCCTCTTGATGATGCTATAATACAAGGGAGTTATTTTTGAAATGTTTGGTAAATGTTAAAGTTTTGTTAAACAACATTTATTTTTTAAAAACTGCCCACTTTCGTGGACAGTTTTTTATAATATTTATATAACTGATTTTGAATCATTTTTATCTCTTTCCAGCGTTCTTGCTAGCTTCGATGCTTTTTTCAATCATTTCTTTCTGTGCTTTCATAGCAGCTTCATGATCGTATTTTGGAATTTCTACATTAGTATGTTTATTTACATTTGCTGTTCTTTCTTCCTGTTCTTTTGCAATACGAGCTTTTGCTTCTTCTAATGTTTCACCTTCTTTCATAAGGTGCTTTTCAATAAAACTATCTGAGATTTCTTCAAACTTACCAACTACTGCATTTTCGATTTTTTCATAAGCATACTTTACATCTTCAGCCATATCTTCTACTGTATCTTTTGCTTTTTCACCCATTTTTTCAATCATTCCGTTATCTACTTTTTTAAAGCCTTCTACAGCACCATTTTCGATTTTCTTGTAGCCACCTACTACACCATCTTCGATTTTTTTGTATCCTTCTACTACACCGTTTTCAATTTTTTTGTATCCTTCTACTACTGCATTTTCGATTTTTTCTAAATTTGACATAATTTTGTTCTCCTTTATCATTTAAAATTTATTTGTATTTGTTTTATTTGTTCCTGTCGACATGGTTATATTAACCTTTGATTATTTTTGAAATGTTTTTTATATGTTAATCTTTTGTTAAATTTAAAAATAACGATATAGCTCAGACTTTTTAAATACTACGAAATGAGCCATGACATATATTGAATGTGCGCACGCTTTCGCTCTCAGCGGTGACGTCACGTTACTAAATTCGTGATGATTTATCAATCACCACTCATTAAGTAACGACTACCGCTAAAGGCGCGTATTCAACATATGTCATGGCTCATTTCTTACGTAACATAAAAACTCTGAGATCGTTATTCTCATATAGGGAAGTCGCAGAGCGACATATGTCGTAATACAAACAACAAATCCCTGCGCGATGTGCAGACTTATCCTTATTTCGCTTGTTTAATACATGTCTGCAAAAATAATCGTTGTCAATGCCTTGCCTTTGAAAAAGGTGCTTCGCAGCATTGACAACGATTATTTTTTGCAGATAAAGAACAGTCAAGCGAAATAAGGATACTTTTTGTCGTCCTCGACATTTCCTCTACGACTATCTCTAGCGCATATAGCTCAGTAAAGTTATCTAGATAATGTAAGAAACGGACTAGTATATATATTGAATACGCACCTTTAGCGGTAGTCGTTACTTAATGAGCAGCAACTTTAGTTGTTGCGAATTTAGTAACGCGACGTCACCGCTGAGAGCGAGAGAGTGTGCGATTTCAATATATATACTAGTCCGTTTCGTAGTCTTTAGAAAAACTCTTTACTGAGCTAGATTGTTAGAATTCTAATATTTTTACATCCCAAGGTTCTAAATTTATTTCTTCGCCCATTAAAATTTTTTCTCCAGAAATAAGTTCTACCGCATCCCCGGAGATGTTTTTTGTGGTCTGTGCTTCGTTTGAATAATTCAAGTAGTACAGAAGATGTTTTCCATCATCGTTGATGCCTTGTTTTACACTAATAGGATAGATTGCTTCAAATGGAAGTTTAGCTGGCTCTTCAATGGCACATACTGCAAGGAAATCTTTTAAGATTGCTTTTAAGGTATTTTCTCCGAAGAGAGTACCTAAGTAAAGTGTATGACCTTTGCCATAGTCGTTTTGTGCTACAGCTGTATAGCGATTCCAGGTGTGATGTTCATAGTTCACTAGCGGGGTAGCTGTATCGCAAATGAGCATTTCCATCCATTCAGAAGCAGCCGAAGTTTCGTTACCATAGGTTATTGACACATCTTTTGGATATGTGAACTGGTCATAGTGGATACCTAAAGTTTTATTTAGGATATGAGGCTGAGTGTCGTGGTAAATTTTTAAATGCTCGTTACTAAATGCAGATTTGTAGGTAGTAATTAGGTTTCCGCCTTTTGATACATACTCATCTAATGCTCTAAGGTATGATTCTTTTGCACTGTAGAAAGCTGGCAAAAGAATACAGTCATAGGAATCAAGTAAGCTTTCTTCTGCAGGGATAACGTCAAATTCAATGTTCATTTCAAACAATGCGTCTGCTAACCAGCGAAGTACACGGTTGTAGCCATGTGCATCTTTTGTGAAAGCAGGGAATTGGATAAGTCCTGTAAGAGACTCGTTGTTTGCTACAATAGCAATTTTATTTGTTTTCTTTAAATTCTTTAAATGGTTGCCAATGCGTTTCCATTCATTTCCGATAGTACAGCAATCACGATAGGTTTCTCCTTCAGAAAAATCGTGGGAAAGAACTCCTTTCCAATAGCTTTCAATAGCGTTGTGAATAGAGTGCCAATGCCAATACATTACAGAGTTTGCTCCATTGGCAATGTGACTATATGCCTGTAAGCGGAGCTGCCCTGGATATGGGAGCCAAGCTTGGTTTCCCTGTGCTTCGGTTTCTAAAATTAGATAATTTGCCCCTTTGATTCCTCTGGCAATATTTCCACATGTGGTGATTTCGCGACCGGTCAAATCGTCCTGAGATGGATGATAGATATCACAACCTGCCACATCTACACATTTTGCTGCTGCATACTGATCTACTTCTGGCTGAAGACCGAAAGAGTAGTCATGCCATTCATAGTCAAAGTTTTGTGTAATAAACTGGTCTGGACGCTTGTATTCTTCTACAATGCTACTTTGCCAAGCTAAAAAGTCTGTAACCAGTTTGCGCTGGAATTTACGATATTCTGCAGCCAAACTTTGATTGATAGTAGCTCGTACATCAGGGAAGTCTTCCCAAGCATTAATACGGTTGCTCCAGTAATCAAATCCAAATTCATGGTTAAAATCATTGATGTCAGGATATTGTTCTTTTATATATTCTACGAATTTTGCCTGAGCATAAGGCGTGCAAGTATCATAGGATTTTGTTTCATTGTCAAGCTGGAAACCAATAACATGTGGTTCATCTTTCACGAATTCCATGAGTTTGCGGATAATGATTTCTGCATGATGCAAATATACTGGATTGGTGATATCCATATTTTGACGTGGACCGTAAAGGTTTTGTCCGTTGTGAGTAAGTGCCAGTATTCCTGGGCATTTACGTACCAGCCAAGTAGGAACTGCGTAAGTAGGTGTTCCCACGATAACAGAAAGTCCATATTTTTTTGCTGCATCTAGCATGCGTCTTAAATGAGAAAAATCAAATACACCCTCCTGTGGTTCCCAAGTGCTCCAGGTAGATTCTGCAATACGGATAGTATTCATACCTGCACGCACCATCATTTCCATGTCTTTTTCGATTCGGTCGTATGGCATATATTCGTCATAATAAGCCGCGCCATAAATTAATTTATCAGTTTTCATAGTGAATCCTTTCTCATCCATTTGTATACGAGACAATATATATGTTTGTATACCATTGTGCGCAAACGGTTGTCTTGTCATGAGTATAGCAGATTTAAACTGAGAAAGAAATAGAAAATTCTTCGTCAAAATGCACTAAATTACAAGGGATTGTTTGTCGAGTATGAAGAAACAAATAAGAATAAAGAAAAAAGGTTGACTTCTTTTTAAAATGCGAGCAAAATTAAATTGCGCAACCGATTGAACCACAGAGGAGAAGATGAATGGCAAATAAAAATATTACAATTACAGATGTAGCAGAGGCGTTAGGGGTTTCCAAAACAACAGTCAGTCGTGCTATATCTGGAAAAGGACGTATTGGGGAAGAAACAAAACAAAGAGTGTTGGAATATATTGAGGCGAATAATTACACACCAAACGTGATTGCAAAGAGCTTGGCTCAGTCTAAGACATATAACATTGGAGTTGTTATGCCAGGCAATTATGCTTTGATGGATTTACCATTTTTCCAGGAAGCGCTTTTGGGAATTCAGGAAATCGCTGGAATATCAGAGTATGATATTTTGTTGTGTATTAGCCATGAAGATGATATTTCCAGTCTGGAACGTATTGTAGCAAATAGAAAAGTAGATGGAGTAATTTTGCTTCGTACATTTGAAGAAGATCAGCAAATTCCGTTGTTAAAAGAAAGGGATATTCCTTTTGTGGCTACAGGTAGTACTTCCGTACACGGTGTAACTCAGGTAGACCATGACCACGAAAGTGCTTGCCGAGAACTGACCTCGGTACTTCTTATGAAAAACAAGAAAATTGCATTGTTAGGTGGAAATGAAAAGATTGTAGTAAATAGACGCCGTATGAGGGGTTTTAAAGAAGCTTTTGCTATGGTAGGAAAAGAAGTAGATCAAAATCTTATCTTTATGAATCTGGATAATCGTACGGATATGAATCGTGCAGTAGAAGAAGCACTAGAAAAAAATGCGGATTGTATATTGACTATGGATGATGGTATCTGTGCACAGGTAATTCGTAAACTTCGTCATGCTCATATGACAATCCCAACAGATGTAAAAGTAGCGTCTTTTTATAATAGCCTGTTATTGGAAAATAATACTCCAGCTATTACTGCATTGGAATTTGATGCAAGAGAATTGGGTATCATGGCGTGCAAGAATTTACTGAGTCAGATTGAAGAAGAAGAGGTTCCTAGTAAGATGCTTCTATCCTATAAAGTTGTACTAAGAGAGTCTACAAAATAAGATTAAGAGATTTTTGCACAAAAAACACAAGTGAATTTTGTGCAAAAATCTCTTTTGTTTTTATGTTTTTTATGATTGACAGAATAGAAAATAGTTGTTATATTGTAAACAAATGAGCAACCGTTTGCGCAATAGAGAAAATAAGGGATTGCACAAACATAAAATGACAGCGTAAAACGCGGTCAGATCCTATACATATATTTGACAGGAGGAAAATTAGGATGGACAAATTTATTGTAAACATCATCCATCGTCCAGAAATGGTGCCAGAATATTCTGCAACTGTTACAGGACAAGGCAAAGAAGAAGATATCGGGGATAAGGCCCTTATTACTGAGTCACTTGACATTTTCAAAACTCAGCAGAGACTTGCCCATGAAAACGGTCTGAAATGTACTATTCAGATGACATATGCGGCTCTTTTCAACGATGAAGCCGTTGAATTAGCAAAACATGATCACGAAGTTTATGGTGATGAAATTTCATTATCATTACTTGGACTTCCATGTGAACAGTTCCGTGAAAAATATAAAACAAAAGATTTTTGTATTTGGATGTTCTCGATGGAAGATAAAAAAGCTATCGTAAATGATGTGTTTGAAAAATTCTATGAGAAGTTTGGTTTTTATCCAGAATCTACAGGCTCATATTATATGGACGCTGACCTTACAAATTACATAAAAGAACAGTATCCAATGGTAAAATGTGCTGTAGCTACTTGCTGGGAAGAAGGTCCAAAAGCATACCATACCTGTAACAACTCTTGGTATACATTATTTGATGGCGGCCCATGGGCTCCATGGATTCCTTCAAAGCAGAATACCCATGCACCAGCTGCAAACAAAGAAGAAGATAGTGGTATCGTTGCAATTCCACATCTTTCACGTGACCTTATTGCTTGTTATGATGGTAATGGTTCAAACTTCGGTACACATCCACAGAACGTACTTCGTGGTATGATTTATGATACAAAAACTTGGGAATATCCATATCTTTACAACCTTATCGACCAGTATCGTGACCTTGCAAAATATAATAATGGTTATGCATACAACATGATGTTCGTAGGACCAGGCTGGATGAACAAGATGGGACGTTGGGAACAGCCATATGAACTCCTTTACAAATCATACAGCGATGGATGTAAATATTACGGTGAATTAAAGAAAGAAGGCAAGCTTATCGACATGACTATGTCAGAGTTCGCTGACTATTATAGAGAAAAGAAGGGCGTAAACGCTGGAAACTACAACGAACCAGAATGTGCTCCTTGGAGAGATATCCTTTACGGTTCAGATAAACAGTTATTCTGGTACTGTGACCCATACATGAGAGCATGCGTAAATATGGATCAGGGTGGTGCTATTGTAGACCTTCGTCCATACGTTGCTAAACTTGAATGGCCAGTAGGTATTGGTACACCACATGTACAGGATGCATCATATCCATTCCTTATTCAGGAAAAATATCGTGCGGGTTACTTTACACACTATGCTGGAGCAGGTACTGTAAGAAGTGCGAAACTTTCTTACAACGGCGAAGAAGTAGACCTTTGTCTCTGCCCAACAAAATGCCACTTCTCAGAAGAAATGATAGATGGTAAAAAGAACCGTATCCTTACACTAGACCCAGTAGAAATTCAGTTCAATGGTGTTACTGTAAAATTACAGACAAAAGAATACTTTGAAGAAGGTTCTTCTAACATCAAAATTGAAAGAAATATTCTTGGAATCAGCGATCCAACAGCTGAAATTACATTAGATGAATATATCACAGCATGTTATGGTACTACTGAATATCCAGAAGATATGACAGGTATCACTCTTGCATGTGAAGGCGAAGGTGGAGAAACAATTACTTATGAATACAGATGCCGTGATGCACAGTTGGATGGAGCAAAAGCAGTTAGTGCAGTAGTTCCAGCTATCCAGACCAAGGTTTCGCTTACTGCATCTGACAAAGCTCTTGGTTACATTGAAGAAGGTTATGCATTCTCTCCAATGTTCAAGCTTGGTTACAAGAAAACAATTTCTGACAAGGAGGTATTTGCAACATGGCTCAACTTGGAAAAGGCAAATTAAATTACAGATGTCCATCCTGCTTTATGCGAGACCTCGACATCGATATGTTTTATAACAAAGAAACAGGTATTTACAGTTGTATTCGCTGCCAGTACAGAGGTGATGAAAAAGACGTTTTAGAAAAAAACGAAATGGTTCGTTTCCGCTATGGCGCAATGTATGAACGTTTTACTAAGTTCGACTTCGATGAAGAATAAAAAATTAGGCTGCCCACCATTGGTGGGCAGCTTATAAAGGTTTTTAGGAGAAAACTTATGAGTAAATTTATTAAAGGCATGGATTTGTCTACGATGCTTGAATTAGAAGAATGTGGGGCAAAATACTATGTAGATGGAAAAGAAATGGATATTTTGGATATCATGAAATTAAATGATATCGATACAATTCGTCTCCGTATTTGGAATGATCCTAAATCTCCAGAAGGAGAACCTTATGGTGCAGGAAATAATGACCTAGAGGCGGCCATTGAAATGGGAAAACGCATCACAGAAGCAGGGCTTGGAGTACTTATAAACTTCCACTATAGTGATTTTTGGGCAGATCCTGGAAAACAGTATAAGCCAAAGGCATGGGAAGGTTATGGAGTAGCAGAACTTGAAAAAGCAGTATATGATTTTACAAAAGCTTCCATGGAAAAAATCCTTGCAGCGGGAGTAAATGTTACTTTAATTCAAGTAGGTAACGAATTATCTAATGGTTTACTTTGGCCAGAAGGACAGCTTTGGGATAAAGAAAAAGGCGAGATTGACAATTATGAGAATGTTGCCAAATTCGTAAATGCTGGTATTCGTGCTTGTCGTGAGGTAAAAGCAGATATTCCTATTATGATTCATTTAGATAATGGGGGAAATAATGACCTTTATCGTAGATGGTTTGGGCATTATATTCCACAGGCAGAGGATTTTGAGTATATCGGATTATCTTATTATCCATTCTGGCATGGCCGTCTTGACCAATTAGAATACAATATGAATGATATTGCAAAAGAGTTTGGAAAAGAACTTATCATTGCAGAGGTTTCGATGGGCTTTACCATGGAAGATTATAAAGATTATGAAAAACTTACAGATGAAGAACGTAAAGGTTATGCTACAAGAGCACATCTGATCGACCACATTGACTATCCTATGACAGTTCAGGGACAGATTGATTTTACAAAGGACTTCTTAAACCGTGTGGCAAATGTATGTGACAACAAAGGCTGTGGCTTCTTTTGGTGGGAACCAGCTTGGATTCCGGTGCCAGGTTCTGGCTGGGCAACACCAGCTTCTTTGGAATATATTCATGATGTAGGGCCATGTGGAAATGAATGGGCAAATCAGGCTTTATTTGATTATAAAGGAAATGCGCTTCCAACTTGGGATATAATAAGAGAGTTTAAGAAAAACTAGATTTATTAGACGGAAGAAAGGTGAACACTTTTCTTCCGTTTTTTATGTTATGGTTTGACCGAACTATAATAGAATGATAAAATTATTATGTAATTTTGTGTGTGATATTTCATACATTGATAAAGATGGATGTATTCACAGAAAGAAGAGGACTTACATATGCAGGCAGTTTTTGAATCAATCAATGGAGTATTTTCATTTATAGGACCATTATCTGATTTCCTTTGGGATTTTCCTACAAATTTTGAGTGGTATGCCAATATCCCTATTTTAGGAAATTTTTCGTTTGCTATCATTTTGCTTGTAGGATCAGGTATCTTTTTTAGCTTTAAACTTGGTTTTATGCAGATTACCCATTTTAAAAAGGGTATTGGCATTATGACAGAAAAGAGAACCGTAGATACAGGAATTTCTCCTTTAGCTGCATTTCTTCTTAGTTCAGCCATGCGTGTAGGGCCAGGAAATATTATTGGTGTAACAGGAGCTATTGCTGTAGGTGGACCTGGAGCGCTTTTCTGGATGTGGATATCTGCCTTCTTTGGAATGGCAGTAGCTTATATGGAAGCTGTTCTCGCACAAATTTTTAAGGAGAAAAAAGGTGACGAGTTTGTAGGGGGGCTTCCATTCTATGGAAGAAAACTCCTTGGGAATAAAGTTTGGGTAGGCATATTCTTATCAGTTTTATACATCTTATATGCGCTTTGTTGTTTACCAGCACAGGGATTTAATGTAGTTTCTTCTGTTGGAACCATGGCAGAAATTGTAACTGGAACATCTATTGCTAGTGACTCACTATTTTATTACATTGTTGGCGGAATTATCATTGCAATTACTGCGGTTGTTGCATTTGGTGGCATCAAAAAAGTAAGTAAATGGACTGATAAAATGGTTCCAGTCATGGCAGTGCTTTACATAGTGACAGTTATTGTATTGGTTTTATTAAACTTAAATCAGATACCATATTTCTTTAGCGCAGTATTTGGTGGTGCATTTAAACCAGAAGCCTTCTTTGGTGGAGCATTTGGTACTGTCTTAGCCCAAGGTGTAAAACGTGGACTTATGTCCAATGAAGCAGGTCAGGGTACAATCACTATGTCTGCAGCTTCAGCAGATGCAAAGCATCCTTGTGAACAGGGGATTTTGGCATCTATCGGAGTGTTCTTAGATACAATTGTAATTTGCACATTGTCTGGCTTTGTAGTAGTCATGGCCCATTGCTGGACTGGTGAAAACGCAGAGGCTTGGGCGCTGATGGATAAACTTCCAAAGTTTAATGAATCCCTTGCTACTCTTACACCAGGAACGGCATTTAATGCTGTGGTAACATTTGTCATAACTTTGTGCTTCTGTTTATTTGCATTCACCTGTCTGCTTGGTATGATTAGCTTTTCGGAGATTGCAGCAAACCGTATTAAGCAGAGCAAAGGTTTTATTAACGGTGTACGTATCGTAGCTATTGCTGTGGCAACATTCGGTATTCTTTGTAATATTGCAGGACTGGAACTTGGTAATCTTTGGGCATTTTCAGATTTGGGAAATATCTTAATCGTATTTTTCAACGTACCGATTGTATATGTGGGTGCAAAGTACGTATTTAAAGCAACTGCCCATTACAAGAAAAATGACGGAACACCTTTTACTTCAGAAGTTATCGGAAGAGATGACTGTGAGTACTGGGATGAGAAAGCAGACAAATAATAATGTTCCCCTTAAATAGATTCGTCTATTTAAGGGGATTTTTTAGAAATAATTTAGAAATATTTAATAGTACATTTCTTTTATTTTCAGACTAGCGTGGTACAATTTCCCTTGTATGCGAAGGGAGAATGTCATATGGTTAAAATTATTTCAGACAGTACTTGTGATTTATCACAAGAATTATTGGAGAAGTATAATGTAGAGATTGTTCCATTACATATCTTACTAGGGGAAAAGGAATACGAAGATGGAAGAAGTATCACGCCAGATGAAATTTATGAGTGGTCTGACAAAAATGATACCACACCGAAAACTTCTGCTGCGGGGATAGAGCAGATGATAGAAGTGTACAAGCCACATGTAGAAGCAGGAGAAGAAATCGTTGTTTTTTCTATTTCCAGTGATATGTCTACTACAAACAATGTCATGCGAATGGCAGCTGCAGAATTAGAAGCAGAGGATAAGATATTTGTAGTTGACTCTGCAAACCTTTCTACAGGGGAAGGCCTTTTGGTTATTGAAGCAGCTGTTATGGCCCAGAAAGGAAATTCAGCAGCAGAAATTTTGTCTCATGTAGAGTCCTTGAAATCTCGTGTAAGAGCTAGCTTTGTGGTAGATACATTGACATATCTTCACAGAGGTGGAAGATGTAGTGGGATTGCTGCGTTGGCAGGTGGGGTACTGAAACTTCATCCAAAAATCGTAGTAGAAAATGGAAAGATGAAACCAGAGGAAAAATACCGTGGTAAAATGTCAAAGGTTGTAATGGACTATGTAAAAGCCATGGAAGAGCAGTTAAAATCGGCTGATAAGTCGCGTGTATTTATTACCCATTCTGGTTGTGACGAGGAGATTATTGCATCTGTTCGCGAGTATTTAGAAGAACTCCATGTTTTTGATGAAATATTAGTGACACGAGCAGGCTGCGTTATTTCTAGTCATTGTGGGCCTGGAACATTAGGTGTGTTATTTATTCAGTAAATGAATCTTATTAAGTAATTGGACAGCGCTAAGGCGCTGTCTTTTTTTGTATATGATATTGTAAATATGTATTGTTTGTATTATAATAAATAATACAAAAGAGGTGATGACTATGATTATTGCAATCAACGAATATTCCGACATTCCAATTTACATACAGATTCGAAATCAGATTGTGCTGGGAATCTCCGATGGAAGGTTGGCTCCAGGAGAGCAGCTACCAACAGTTCGAGGCTTGGCAGAAGAAATGGGTATCAATTCTATGACTGTGAATAAAGCCTATCAGATGTTAAAACAGGAAGGGTATATTTATACAGATAGAAGAAATGGAGCTAAGGTACGAGAACGATTAGAGTTTTCAAGAGAACTCCCTGTTGAATCGAAAGAAATGTTACAGCAAGTAATATCGGAAGCGAAGGTAAGAGGAATCTCAAAAGAAGAGTTTCATAGAATTTGTGAAGAGTTCTTTTAGGAAACACAGAAATAATGGTGAAATTTAAAGGTTTTATCCCTAATAGATAAGAAAAAGAGGAGGATGTGTTATGACATTTATGAATATCATTTTTATGGTAACTTGTTATCCGATTATACTGATTATGTATTTTATGCTCCGCAATGCAAAGGATAAAAATGGATATTGTTTTGGGGCCACGCTTAGTAAAGAACTAAAAAATGATCCTGCAGTGGAAGCGATAGATATAGAGTATCGCAAGAAATTAAAAACTAGTATGATCGTGCTTGCAGTTATTCCGATAGCAGCGTTTGTTATCCCATATATATCACTTGTTTTTTCATTATGGATGTATTGGATTTTGGCAGTATGTTTTTATCCAATGGTACTCTTTGCAAAAGCGAATAAAAAGGTTAGAGAACTGAAAAAAGAACGAGGTTGGGAACAGGTCAGCGAAGTCTCTTATACTGATTTGAAATTTGTGACGGTGCCTAGAAAAGTGAAATTTATCACTTTTTTACCTGCCATGATATTGAGTGTTGTTCCTGCTGTGTTATCTTATGTGGTCTTCCAAGAAGAAGGATTTGTAGCAGTGCGTATTTGCTTGATTGTTTTTGCACTATGTACGTTGCTGTTTTATGCATTTGCAGTTCTGACGGATAGACAGAAAATGTCTGTTATCAGCGAAGATAGTGATACAAATATGAATTTCGCCAGAGCAAAGAAACAGATTTGGAAGAATTTCTGGTTAATTTGTACTTGGGTGAACACAGCATTTGTTTGGTTTACCTTTGTGGGTATGTATTTTAGACATAGAGCAATTATGGTTTTGCTTTGGGGTTCTGTTGTATATGGTATTGGTATCATCTTTGTGACAATGTGGGTCATTAAAAAAATCAATGAACTCAATCGAAAGTATGAAAGCAAGAGAAGTCTTGTAGACACCATAGATGATGATAGACATTGGCCATATGGCATGATGTATTACAATCCAAAGGATACGCATGCTATGGTGGAAAATCGCATGGGAACTGGTACAGCCATGAATATGGCAACCGGATTGGGAAAAGGGATGTACATATTTTCAGCATTATGTCTGCTCATTATTCCAGTTAGTTCTATTTGGTTAATTATGTTAGATTTTACACCTATTAGTACAAAAGTGGAGAGTCAAACAATTGTATGTACACATCTAAGTGTGGAATATGAAATTCCTTTGGATGATATAGAGGAATATACAGTTATCACAGAATTGCCAGATATGACAAAGGTAAATGGTAACGGTATGGATCATGTGCTCAGTGGAACATATGAGATTTACCGTGAAGGAATGTTTGAAACCTTCCTAAATCCTCAAAATGATTTGTTTATTAAAATTCAAACAAAGGATGAATTGTATTACATCAGCGGTATAGATGATGAAGAAACGCAGGAAATTGTGGATGTGTTAGATGAAGAAATAAATATGCAACATAAGTAGAGATGTTGTTCAAAGAGTAAGAAAAGGTAAAAGGCATATTATATCAAACGAAACCTTTAGGGAGCCGTCGTTACTTAGCGAATAGACTCCTTCGGAGGCTATGAGGTTAGTAACGCAACGAGCTCACTAAGAGCGAAAGTCGTGTTTCGTGTGATATAGTATGCCTTTTATCTTTTCGTAGTGTTTAGAAAATATGTACTTATGTTGCATAATTCTTTTGTTTTGTTGTGAGTTGCAAAAGCCATATTGCAAAGAAAAAATCTGTGATTATAATGAGATTATAGGTAATAATTTGTGCCATACAAATGGTGCAAAAACAGTATATAATCAAATCTTTAAAAAGAAAAAGGAGATTAGTCATGGTTTGGCAGAATGTATTGGACAAATTCAAAGAGTTGTTTGGTGATGAGGGCGAAATCGGTGTTTATTTTGCACCAGGTCGCGTAAATATGATTGGGGAACACACGGATTACAATGGTGGTCATGTATTTCCATGTGCTCTTACTATTGGTACATATGGTGTAGCAAGAAAGAGAGAAGATAAGAAACTTCGTTTTTACTCTTTGAACTTTGAAAATCTTGGTGTGATTGAATCTAGTGTAGAAAATTTAAAGCCAGAAAAAGAAGCTGACTGGACCAATTATCCAAAGGGTGTAATGTGGGCATTTGGTGAAAAAGGAATGCCAGTTGAATATGGTATGGATTTGGTATTGTTTGGTAATATTCCAAATGGTTCAGGCCTTTCTTCTTCCGCATCTGTAGAAGTATTAACAGGATTTATTTTAAGAGATATGTTCGGTTTTGAGGTAACAAATCAGGATTTAGCTCTTATCGGACAGTACTCTGAAAATAAATTTAATGGTGTAAATTGTGGTATCATGGATCAGTTTGCGATTGCTATGGGAAAAGAAGGACATGCGATTTTCCTTGATACTGCTACATTAGAATATGAATATGCTCCTATCAAATTGGAAAATGCAAAAATTGTAATCTCATGCAGTAACAAAAAGCGCGGACTTGGTGATTCTAAGTACAATGAAAGAAGAAGCGAATGTGAAACTGCATTAGCTGAAATTCAGGTAGTAAAAGATATCAAATCTCTAGGCGAACTTACAGAAGAAGAATTTGAAGTGGTAAAAGAAAATGTAAAATCTGATATTCGCATTCAGAGAGCAAAACACGCAGTATATGAAAATCAGAGAACAGTAAAAGCAGTAAAGGCTTTACAGAATAATGATGTGAAGTTGTTTGGCGAACTTATGAATGCGTCTCACGTATCACTTCGTGATGACTATGAGGTAACAGGTGTTGAACTTGACACACTTGTAGAAGAAGCTTGGAAGGTAGATGGTGTTATCGGTTCTCGTATGACAGGAGCTGGATTTGGTGGATGTACGGTAAGTATCGTTAAAGATGAAGCGGTTGATACCTTTATCCAGCAAGTTGGAAAAGCGTACGAAGCAAAGATTGGTTACGCAGCTGATTTCTATGTAGTAGAAATTGGGGATGGTCCACAGCGCTTAGCATAGGTTTAAAGTAAAAATAAATACAGGCTGTTGTAATGTTGTGTTGCAACAGCCTTTTTTAAGGAGAAAAATATGATTCGGAAAAGAATTTTAGAATTAGTAGAGTACGGTCTTGTAACAGGACTTATTACAGAAGAGGACAAAATTTATACAACCAATGCACTTATGGAATTGTTTCAGCTTGATGATATTGAAGATAGCGTTTTTGATGAATTTGCAAAACACCAGCCTATGACACAAGAAAGTGCAGAGGAAGCATTAGAAGAGATTTTAGAAGACATGATGGCCTATGCTTATGAAAATGGCATTATGAAAGAGAACAGTATTGTTTATAAAGATTTATTTGATACAAAAATCATGAGTTTATTAGTAGGACGTCCAAGTGAAATTCGTGGAAAATTCAAAGACTTATATGAAAACACATCACCTTTGGCTGCAACGGACTATTTCTATAAATTAAGCTGTGATAGCAATTATATTCGCCGTCAGCGTATCAAAAAAGACCAGAAGTGGACCGCAGATACCGAATATGGCACTTTGGATATTACCATCAATTTGTCAAAGCCTGAAAAAGATCCAAAAGCCATTGCAGCAGCGAAAAATGCAAAACAGTCAGCATATCCAAAATGCTTGCTTTGTGTGGAAAACGAAGGATATGCAGGTCGTGTAAATCATCCAGCAAGACAAAATCACAGAATTATGCCTGTGACAATCAATAATAGTGACTGGTTCTTTCAGTATTCTCCATATGTGTATTACAATGAGCATTGTATCGTGTTCAATGCGCAGCATACACCTATGAAAATAGAAAAAGCTACATTTGGAAAACTTTTGGACTTTGTATCACAGTTCCCACATTACTTTGTTGGTTCCAATGCGGATTTACCAATCGTAGGTGGTTCTATTCTTAGCCACGACCATTTCCAGGGTGGACACTATACATTTGCCATGGAAAAGGCACCAATAGAAAAAGAAGTTGTTTTTGCAGGTTTTGAAGATGTAAAAGCAGGAATTGTAAAATGGCCAATGTCCGTTATTCGTATTACTGCAGCAGACAAAGACAGACTTATTGAATTGGCAGATAAAATTCTTATTGCATGGAGAGGATACACAGACGAAGCAGCAAATATTTTTGCAGAAACAGATGGAGAGCCACATAATACAATTACTCCAATTGCAAGACGCCGTGGTGAAGACTTTGAACTCGATTTAGTTCTTCGTAATAATTTAACGACAGAAGAACATCCGCTTGGTGTTTATCATCCACATGCGCATTTGCATCACATCAAGAAGGAAAATATAGGTCTTATTGAAGTAATGGGCCTTGCAGTTCTTCCTGCCAGATTAAAGGATGAAATGGCAGAATTGGAAGAAGCTATCTTAAATGGAAAAGATCTTCGCTCTACAGAAACTCTTGCATCTCATGCAGAGTGGGCAGAAAACTTCTTAAAGAAATATGATGTGGTAAATGAAGATAATGTAACAGATATTATTCGTAAAGAAATTGGACTTGTATTTTCCGAAGTTCTCGAAAACGCCGGTGTATATAAATGCGATGATACAGGAAGAAATTATTTTATGAATTATATCGAGTCGGTTTAACGATCTAGCTCAGAAAATTTTATTTTAGATATTCCAAATACTACGGAATGAGACGTACTATATATTGACTTTACACACGCTCTCGCTCTCAGCGGTAACGTCGCGTTACTAAATTCGCAACAACTAAAGTTGCTGCTCATTAAGTAACGACTACCGCTAAAGGTGTTCAGTCAATAAATAGTACGTC
>JAZPYQ010000066.1:0-7801 GCA_045544235.1 Agathobacter sp.
GGAATCATGTCTTCGATTAGTGGATTTATTTCAGCGGTGTTTGCTTTTGACTGGGCACAGATTTTCTACTATGTAGGTGTTCTTGCTCCGTTTGGAATTGGTGTTATCGTAGGAATTTTTGCGGTAGCAAAACTGATTGAATGGTTATTTGCCAAATTCCCATCGATAACCTATTGTGGTATTCTAGGGCTTATCGTAGCATCACCAATTGCAATTGTGATTAAGATGGGTCATAACAATATTAATCCGATTACCATTATCGTAGGTATGGTACTCCTTGTAGTAGGAACATGGTTTACCTATTGGTTCGGGAAAAAGACAGAAGAGTAATTTCTTGTTAAGAATAATTTTGAACAAAGAAAACCCGCTAGATGACGGTCTAGCGGGTATATTTTTTAGGGTGATAAAATTGTTTGTTTTCGCTAATTAAGCAAGTCCGTTAACAAGTTTTGCTAAACGAGATACTTTTCTAGCAGCATTGTTTTTGTGGTAAACACCTTTTGAAGCAGCAGCTTCAATAACAGAAGTAGCAGCTTTTAAAGCTTCTACAGCTGTAGCTTTATCGTTAGCAGCAACAGCAGCTTCTACTTTTTTAGTAGCTGTCTTAACTTCAGATCTGATAGATTTATTTTTTGCTGTTCTAATAGCAGCAACCTGAATTCTTTTCTTTGCAGATTTAATGTTAGCCAATTTGTACACCTCCGAATTATTTTCACTTAAATTTATCAATGTCTACGAAGAAGCTGACACGGACGCTTCTGCATAAACGTACTAAAATATAATATGCTAAGTCCGTCCCATTGTCAATATCTTTTTTGCAAAAATTTGGAGAACTTTGGAAAAAGGAATAGCAGAAACAATTATAACATATATTCTTAAGAGGTGATAGAGAAATGCGAAAAATACTTCTTTTGATAATAGGATGTATATTGGTATGTGCAGGTGCTTATCGATGGGGTGGAACAGAGTGGGAAAAGGCAAAACACATAGCAATAGAACAAGGATATGTGCAGATTTGTACCTGGATGCTTCCTTATATACAGTTAGAACAAGTTCAAGGGTCTTCTATGGTATATCAGGATATGGAGCAGATGCTTACTCCTGCCATTGCCAGTTATCGCGATACAGTAGATATAGTGAAAGTGACAGAATCTGAAAATGTCGGACAAGATGATTCGGAAGGAAGCATCGAAAATGTTTCTAATAGTGAAACTGTAGAGCATGATGAAATCAAACATGAAGAATCTGTTGGTGATGAAGATGAGGAAGGAACAGCTACGGAAACGATATCCCCAAATGTTTCTACAACACAATTGCAAAAACAAGTAGAGATTAGTCGTACGAAATTGCAGGATTTTGATTATTTAAGACAGAATTTTTATCAAATTGATAATACCACTACCATAGGCAGCGAGATGTTGGATGTAAATAAATTGTTGGGGAAAGATATGTCATTATCGCAAAATGTAGAAGGTCCTCAGATTCTTATATATCATACACATTCCCAAGAATGTTATGCAGATTCTGTACCAGGGGATACATCTACATCGGTGGTTGCCTTAGGAGATTATTTGGAAGTGCTTTTAGAAGAAAAATACGGAATTCAGGTGCTTCATCATAAGGGACAATATGATGTGGAAAAAAGAGATAGTGCTTATGCGAATGCATTACCAGATTTAGAACAGATACTAAAAGATAATCCCTCCATTGAAGTGGTTATAGATTTGCATAGAGATGGAGTGGCTGATACGACACATCTAGTAACAGAGATAAATGGAAAGCCAACGGCACAAATCATGTTTTTTAATGGACTAAGCAGAACAACAGCGCAAGGCGAGTTAAGTAATTTAATGAATCCTTATATTGAAGACAACTTGGCATTTTCTTTTCAAATGCAGCTTGCTGCAGCAGAATATTATCCAGGTTTTTCAAGACGTATCTACTTAAAGGGTTATAGATATAATATGCATTTGTGTCCGAAATCCTTATTAGTAGAGGTTGGTGCGCAGACGAATACCTTCCAAGAGGCAAAAAATGCTATGGAGCCACTGGCAGATATTTTGGCAATAGTGTTGACACAGGAAAATTAGTAGAGTTTTTTACCAGATTTTTATATGTAAAATGCTTACAACTCTCGACGAATTGAACGGACTGTTTTATAATAGAATAGATAAATATGAGGGAGGTACGATTTTATGATCGATTATGCAGAAGGTAGTGGAAAACAGTATCATACTGGTGTAGGACCAGAAGATATCGGAAAATATGTGATTTTACCAGGAGATCCAAAGCGTTGTGCGAAGATTGCAGAACATTTTGATAATCCAGTTTTGGTGGCAGATAGTAGAGAATATGTGACATATACAGGAACCTTGGATGGGGTAAAAGTAAGTGTTACTTCAACAGGAATCGGTGGACCATCTGCCTCTATAGCAATAGATGAATTGGCTAAATGTGGTGCACACACATTTATTCGTGTAGGAACCTGCGGTGGTATGCAGGAAGAAGTCCTTAGTGGTGATGTGGTTATTGCAAACGGTGCCATTCGTATGGAAGGTACTTCTAGAGAGTTTGCGCCTATTGAATATCCTGCAGTTGCAGATTTTGATGTAACGAATGCCTTGGTAGCATCTGCAAGAGAACAGGGAATTCGTCACCATGTAGGTGTGGCGCAGTGTAAAGACAGTTTCTTCGGTCAGCATGAACCAGAAATTATGCCAGTTAGTTATGAATTGGAAAATAAATGGCAGGCATGGATTCGCATGGGATGCTTGGCATCTGAAATGGAATCTGCAGCACTTTTTATTGCAGGTAGTTTCCTTAGAGTAAGAGTAGGCTCATGTTTCCTTGTAGTAGCAAATCAGGAAAGAGCAAAAAAAGGCCTTCCAAATCCTCAGGCACATGATACTGAGGTAGCGATTGCGACAGCAGTAGGCGCATTACGCAAATTAATCAAGGCAGACTTAGAAAAGAAATAGTCTTTGGCAAGAAAGAGGAACATTATGACTAGATATGAAGAACTAATAGAGATGGCAATGGAAGCCAGACGTTTGGCATATACGCCATATTCTAATTTTAAAGTAGGAGCTGCTTTATTGGGAAAAAATGGTGTGGTATATAAGGGATGCAATGTAGAAAATGCTAGCTATCCTGCCACAAACTGTGCAGAAAGAACAGCGTTTTTTAATGCTGTAAGTGACGGACAGAAAGAATTTGATGCAATTGCAATTGTAGGTGGTTCAGAAAGAACAACAGAATTGGATTATTGTGCTCCATGTGGCATTTGTCGTCAGGTGATGAGAGAATTCTGTGATCCAAAGGAATTTCAGGTTATTGTGGCAAAAAGTATAAAAGATTACAAGGTATTTACTTTGGAAGAATTATTACCAGAAAGCTTTGGACCAGAAAACCTAGGATAATAATCATAAAGGACACTTCTTATTGAGGAGGTGTCCTTTTTTATTGCGAAAAATATTGATAAACACATGAGAAACAGATATAATAACTTGGGACTATGCCCTCATGTAAGGGTATGTCGGATTTGTATTATGAGAATTAAGAAAGAGGACAAACTATGTCAGTTGATCAGAGCAAAATTCGTAATTTTTGTATTATCGCCCATATCGACCATGGCAAATCTACGTTGGCAGACCGTATCATCGAAGCAACAGGTACACTGACCGAACGTGAAATGCAGGCTCAGGTTTTGGATAATATGGACTTAGAAAGAGAGAGAGGTATTACTATCAAATCTCAGGCAGTTCGTATTATTTATAAAGCAAAAGACGGCGAAGAATATATTTTTAACTTAATTGATACTCCAGGGCACGTAGACTTTAACTATGAGGTATCTCGTAGCTTGGCTGCTTGTGATGGAGCAATTCTTGTAGTAGATGCAGCACAGGGAGTAGAAGCACAGACCTTGGCAAACGTATATCTTGCTTTGGACCATGACCTTGATGTATTCCCTGTTATCAATAAGATTGATTTACCATCTGCACGTCCAGATGAAATTGCACAGGAAATTGAGGATGTTATCGGTATTGAAGCAATGGATGCCCCAAGAATTTCTGCAAAGACAGGCTTAAATATTGAGGATGTTTTAGAAGAAATTGTTGCAAAAATACCAGCTCCTACAGGAGACGAAAAGGCTCCTCTCAAGGCATTGATTTTTGATGCTCTCTATGATCAGTACAAAGGCGTTATGGTATTCTGCCGTATCAAGGAAGGTACGATTAAAGTAGGTGATCCAATCAAAATGATGGCGACAGGCGCATCTGCTCAGGTAGTAGAAGTAGGTTATTTTGGTGCAGGTCAGTTTATTCCATGTGATGAACTTTCAGCAGGTATGGTAGGATATTTTACAGCAAGTATCAAAAATGTGGCAGATACTCGTGTTGGTGATACTGTTACGAATTCAAGCCGTCCATGTGCAGAAGCACTTCCAGGTTATAAAAAGGTAAATCCAATGGTATACTGTGGTATTTATCCAGCAGATAGTGCCAGATATCCGGATTTGAGAGATGCACTGGAAAAATTACAGATTAACGATGCATCATTACATTTTGAACCAGAAACCTCGTTGGCACTGGGCTTTGGTTTCCGTTGTGGTTTCCTTGGACTTTTGCATTTGGAAATTATTCAGGAACGTTTGGAACGAGAATTTGATTTGGATTTGGTTACTACTGCACCAGGCGTTATTTATAAGGTTTATAAAACCAACGGAGAAATGATTGATTTAACTAATCCATCCAATCTTCCAGACCCATCGGAAATTGATTACATGGAAGAGCCATATGTAAGCGCAGAAATCATGGTGACAAAAGAATATGTAGGCTCTATCATGACTCTTTGTCAGGAACGCCGTGGTATCTACATTGGAATGGAATATATCGAAGAAACTCGTGCGCTTTTAAAATACGAGTTGCCATTAAACGAAATCATTTACGATTTCTTTGATGCATTGAAATCACGTTCTCGTGGTTATGCTTCATTTGATTATGAATTAAAGGGATACCAGCGTTCAGAACTGGTAAAATTAGATATCTTAATCAATCACGAAATGATGGATGCGTTGTCATTTATCGTATTCAAAGACAATGCTTATGAACGCGGTCGCCGTATGTGTGAACGTCTTAAAGAAGAGATTCCAAGACATTTGTTTGAGATTCCTATTCAGGCAGCAGTAGGGGGCAAAATCATCGCTCGTGAAACTGTAAAAGCTATGAGAAAAGACGTACTTGCAAAATGTTACGGTGGTGACATTTCACGTAAGAGAAAACTTCTGGAAAAACAGAAGGAAGGTAAGAAACGTATGCGTCAGGTGGGCAACGTAGAAATTCCACAGGAAGCATTTATGAGTGTTCTTAAATTAGATGAAGACTAATTAAGCAAAAAAGGTCCACTGGACCTTTTTTGAACATATGAGATTTTATGAAAGGAGAGGATATAAATATGAAAAATTTAGAATTATATGTGCATATTCCATTTTGTTTCAAGAAATGTGCATACTGTGATTTTTTGTCCTTTCCTTGTGATGAACGTACACAGATAGAGTATGCAAATGCTCTGATTCGAGAAATCGAGTTTTATGGACCACGTATGAAAGATTATTATGTAACCACGATTTTTGTGGGTGGTGGTACTCCAACCTGGTTAGATGAAAACAAGATGCTAGAGATTTTAGATACCATTTATACATACTTCAATGTGTCTCCAGAAGCAGAAGTGACCATGGAGTGCAATCCTGGAACGGTGACTGCTTCAAAGTTAGAAAAATACCGTCGAGCAGGGGTAAATCGACTTAGCATCGGTTTGCAGTCGGCAGATGATGAAGAGCTTCAGATTTTGGGACGTATTCATACTTTTGAAAAGTTTGTAAAGACATATGAAATGGCAAGAAATGCAGGATTTGGAAACATTAATGTGGATCTAATCAGTGGTATTCCATATCAGACCGCAGAAAAGTTTCTGCATACTTTACAAAAAGTAGTTCGTTTGAAGCCAAATCACATTTCTTCGTATTCTTTAATCATAGAAAAAGGAACTCCTTTTTATGAAGAATACAAGTTTGATGCAGTGAAGCAGGAAGCAGGAATGCAGACTGAGGTGTTACCAACAGAAGATGAAGTATATCGTATTACGAAATTGACACAGCAGTACTTGGCAAATGCAGGATATGAGCAGTATGAAATTTCTAATTTTGCACAACCAGGTTATGAATGCGAGCATAATATTGGGTATTGGACAAGAGCAGATTATCTAGGATTGGGGCTTGGAGCAGCATCTTTGATTGACAATGTACGTTATACAAATACAACGGATATTCATCACTATATAGATGCTTCTGAAAATATTCAGATAGTTGATTTTTCAGATGATGCTCAAGCTGAAAAAAATGTTTATGGAACGAATTTACACATTGCCGCAGATCCAGTTTCTCGAAAGGCGCAGATGGAAGAGTTTATGTTCCTAGGACTTCGTATGAAATGCGGAGTTACCCGTGAACAGTTCCAAAATGCTTTTGGAATACCAATTGAGGGAATCTATAAAGATGCCTTAGAGCATTTAAAGGCGGAAGGACTCTTAGATGTAACAGCAGGCAGAATCGTTTTAACCGAAAAGGGACAGGATTTGTCCAACTATGCACTGGCACAGTTCCTTATATAGTAAATGTAAATGAGTTCTGGAATGGAACTCATTTTCTTTTAGCCACACAAACATATATTTTAAAGAAAGAAGATAGAGAAATATATGAAATATAAAAAAATCGTTCATGGAAAATTTGAAGATAGACCCAATCGTTTTATTGCTCATGTTTGGGTAGATGGTGTTTTAGAAACAGTTCATGTAAAAAATACAGGACGTTGCAGGGAATTGTTGATTCCTGGAGTGGAAGTAATCCTAGAGGATTGTGATAATCCAAGCCGTAAAACTAGATATGATTTGATCGCAGTTTACAAAGAGGGGCTTGGTCTTATAAATATGGATAGTCAGGCTCCAAATAAAGTGGTAGGAGAATGGCTTGCTACGCAAGGATATGATTACATCAAACCAGAGTATAAATATGGTAATTCTCGCGTGGATTTTTATATGGAAAAGGGTGATGAAAAGTATCTAATGGAAGTAAAGGGATGTACTCTCGAAATAGATGGAATAGGCTATTTTCCTGATGCGCCTACAGAACGAGGTGTAAAACACTTGCGAGAACTGACTGCAGCAGTCGCTCAGGGATATCACAGTTTCATTGCCTTTGTTATTCAAATGCCTGGAATTACGGAAGTTCGTCCCAATACAGCTACTCACCCAGAATTTACTGTTGCTTTCGAAGAGGCTAAGGCAGCAGGGGTAGAAGTGTTGTTTTTATGTTGCAATGTAACAGAAGACGAATTAACGATTTAGCTCAGACTTTTTAAATACTACGAAATGAGCCATGACATATATTGAATGTGCGCACGCTTTCGCTCTCAGCGGTGACGTCGCGTTACTAAATTCGTGATGATTTATCAATCACCACTCATTAAGTAACGACTACCGCTAAAGGCGCATATTCAACATATGTCATGGCTCATTTCTTGCGTAACATAAAAACTCTGAGATCGTTATTCTCATATAGGGAAGTCGCAGAGCGACATATGTCGTACTATAAATAAAAAATCTTCTGCGCGATGCGCAGACTTATCCTCTACTACTTTTTACGATGCGAGGAAAATTTTATTTTTATTGTAAAGTAAGAAATGAGACGTACTATTTATTGACTGAACACCTTTAGCGGTAGTCGTTACTTAATGAGCAGCAACTT
>JAZPYQ010000067.1:0-104164 GCA_045544235.1 Agathobacter sp.
TGCGATTATAATAAAGAGGTGCTGCTTGTAATACGCCTCTTTGGTGAGTGAACTCAAACGGACTGTAAATATGAAATGTATAAATAATATTTTCATCATCATAAATTTTCAGATGTTTGAGGGTGTCGGGGCTGTTCCAACAAGTAGAGCCGACAATAATCTTTCTCTTTTTGTTAAGCTTTCTGATTTCTTCGATTGTTTTGTCTGTGAGTTTTTCGTAATCCAATACCGATTCGTTTGCTTTGATAATTGCCGCTACGATTTTCGTTACATCAAATTCTACTTCGCTACCACTTCTTTTGATAATTTTCATTCGTTTCTCTCCTTCACTTAATACCATATCCAAAAGCAAAGAGTGCTGTAACTTCTAGTTCTTTCGCAACCTTCGCCATTATTTAAAGTAACAATGTACTACCCATTATACAACATCTAGTGGTTTTGTCAACTTTAAAAAACTAGAATTTGTGGTTTGCTTTACTGTGCGAAAGCGCCAAAAAACGCCGAAAAATCAAGGTTTCCGGCGTCTCTTCGTCATAATGTATAAAATTTTATGGTAAAATTTGTATAGTTTTATTTGGTGTTTTCTTCCACCAAATCCACTATATTTTGTGTCATGCGGTCAAGGTACTCACGAAATATAGTAAGTTCCTCTTCTGTAAAGCCTTTTTTCATTCCTTCTTCCAAACGTACGATATTTTCACGGGCAGCATCATCAAATGCAATCCCCTTTTCTGTCAGTACGATTTTTTTCAATCTGGCATCGGTTGGTACTGCTTCACGACGAATAAGACCATCCTTTTCCATGACTTTTAATATATTTGTAGTGGTAGCACCTGAGATTGAAAATGCTGCTTCTATATCTTTTTGGAACACTTCTTTTTCTTGTTCTTGATGGGCACGAAGCAAATGCAAGGTTGCACATTGCATACGAGTTGGCTCTACCCCTGCTTTTTCCCATGATGTCTTAAAATATTTATCAATAATGTTATGCATCATTCGGGTCTTGTGACCGATGTTGTTACTCCAATCCATTTTACGCATCTACACCACCAGCTTTCATACCTGTATAGAGCTGATAATACTTGCCCTTCTCTTCCATAAGTTCTTCGTGGTTTCCTCGTTCTATAATGCGGCCCTGTTCCATTACCATGATACAGTCGCTGTTTCGAATGGTAGAAAGTCTGTGTGCGATAACAAATGTAGTACGTCCATGCATCAGCTTATCCATACCATCCTGTACAATACGCTCTGTACGTGTATCGATAGAACTTGTAGCTTCATCTAAGATAAGTACTGGTGGATCAGCAATCGCTGCTCTTGCAATGGCAAGAAGCTGTCTCTGTCCCTGACTAAGATTTGCTCCATCTCCTGTAAGCACAGTGTTATAACCATCTGGAAGCTGACGAATAAAGGTGTCCGCATTGGCAAGTTTAGCTGCCGCAACTACTTCTTCATGAGTTGCATCTAACTTACCGTATTTAATGTTATTTTCTACTGTATCTGTAAATAAATGTGTATCCTGTAATACAATACCAAGAGAACGACGCAAATCCGCTTTTTTAATCTTGTTGATATTGATGCCGTCATAACGAATCTTACCGTCAGCAATGTCATAGAAACGGTTGATAAGGTTTGTAATTGTAGTCTTACCAGCACCTGTTGAACCTACAAAGGCAATTTTCTGTCCAGGGGTTGCAAACATCTTGATATCATGAAGCACCATCTTTTCAGGCACATAACCAAAATCCACCCCATCAAAGGTAACATCACCAAGGAGTTCTTCGTAAGTAATGGTGCCATCTGCTTTATGAGGATGTTTCCATGCCCAGCGTCCTGTGTGTTCTTCACACTCTACAAGCTGTCCATCTACTTCTTTTGCGTTTACTAAAGTTACATAACCATCATCCACTTCAGGGATTTCATCTAAAAGCGCAAAGATACGTTCACAGCCTGCAAGAGCCATGATAATACTATTAATCTGCTGTACTACCTGATTGATTGGCATGTTAAAGCTCTTATTGAAGGTTAAGAAACTAGCCAGTTTACCAATGGTAAAGCCTCCAAAACCAGCGAGAGCTAATAATCCACCAAGCATTGCACAAAGTACATATCCTATGTGTCCAATATTGTTGTTGATTGGTCCCATACAGCCAGAATAGAAGTTTGCATTGTTTGCGCTGTGGAAGAGATTTTCACTCAACTGTTCAAATTCTTCGATATTTTCATCTTCGTGTGTGAATACTTTTACCACTTTCTGTCCAGAAAGCATTTCTTCTACAAAACCATTTAACTTACCTACGTCCTTCTGCTGTGCAAGGAAGTAACGGCTGGAGTATCCAGCAAAATGCTTAGATACAATTACGCTGATTCCAACTACCACAACTGAAAGAATTGTTAGAGGAATACTTAAAATACACATGTTAATAAATACTGTCACAATAGTAATTACAGAGTTTATCATCTGTGGAATACTCTGGCTTACCATCTGACGAAGAGTATCAATATCGTTGGTATACACTGACATAATATCGCCATGGGCATGTGTATCAAAATAGCGAATTGGCAAATCCTGCATATGTATAAATAATTCATTTCTCATATCACGGATACAGCCCTGGGATACATAAATAAGCACCTTCTGCTGAACAAATGCAGCTACAACACCAAGTGCGTAAAATACTGCAACTCGGCTCATTGCCCCAAGTAATGGTCCATAATCTGGATTAGCCACACCAATCATAGGTGCAATATAGTCGTCAATCAAAGTCTGCATAAACAATGTACCCTGTACACTACAGAATACCGATGCAAAAATACAAATGAGTACGACAACATAATGAATAAAATAACGAGAGAAGATAAACTTCATAAGTCGGCTTAAAAGTTTGCCTGGATTGCTAATTTTAGGAACTGGTCCTCTAGGTCCTCTTCCTGGTGCCATTAGTTGTCACCTCCTTCGTCAAAGTCTCCTGCGCCATTGGTCTGGGCGTCATATACATCGCGGTAAATCGTGTTATTTTCTAATAATTCTTCATGTGTACCAAATGCATCTATTTTTCCATCATTTAATACAATAATACGGTCTGCATCCTGCACAGAAGAAATACGTTGTGCAATAATAAGCTTTGTTGTTCCCGGAATTGCAGTTTTAAATGCAGAACGAATCTTTGCATCTGTTGCTGTATCTACAGCACTGGTACTATCGTCAAGGATAAGTACCTTTGGTTTCTTAAGGAGTGCTCTTGCAATACAAAGTCTCTGTTTCTGTCCACCAGATACGTTGGTTCCGCCCTGCTCAATATGTGTATTATATTTATCAGGGAACTTCTGGATAAATTCGTCAGCACATGCCATCTTACATGCTTCGATACACTGTTCTTCGGTAGCATTTGCATCACCCCAACGAAGGTTATCTAAAATACTTCCTGAAAACAATACATTCTGCTGTAACACAACTGATACTTCGTTACGTAAAGTATCCAGATCATATTCTCTTACATCTTTTCCGCCTACATAAACTGCACCTTCATCTACATCATAAAGACGACTAATCATATTTACTAATGTAGATTTTGAGCTACCTGTACCACCTATAATTCCGATGGTTTCTCCTGATTTAATATCCAAATTAACATTATCAAGAACAGGCGCTTCTGAAGTTTGTGAGTAACGGAACATAACATTTTCAAAGCGAATGCTTCCATCTGCTACTTCCATAACTGGATTTTCTGGATTTGTGATGGTTGCTTTTTCATCTAACACTTCGCAGATACGCTGTCCACAAGCAATACTCATACTAGACATAACAAAAATCATAGTAAGCATCATGAGGTTCATGAGAATATTCATACAATATGTAAGAAGTGCCATAAGGTCACCTGTTTCCAATTCCCCAGCCACAATGAACTGTGCACCAAACCAGCTAATTAAAAGAATACATGCATATACCGTAAACTGCATAAGTGGATTGTTCCAGATAACGATATTTTCTGCACTTACAAAAGTGTCATAAATCGCCTGTGACGCCTTTTTAAAACGACCTTTTTCATGATCCTCACGAACAAACGCTTTTACCACACGAATGGCAGAAACATTTTCCTGTACGCTTTCATTCAACTTGTCGTATTTTTCAAAGGATGCACGGAAATATTTCATGGCTTTTGTAGAAACAAAAACAAGTGCAGTACCAAGGAAAATTACAGCTACCAAATAAACACTCGCCAGTTTTGGACTGATAAAGAAGCTCATTACCATTGCAAAAATAAGACTGGCTGGAGCTCTCATACACATACGAAGCAGCATCATATATGCCATCTGCACGTTATTTACATCCGTAGTCATACGGGTAATCAAACTTGAAGTGCTAAATTTGTCAATATTTGCAAAAGAGAATGTCTGTATATTCTTAAACATTGCAATTCTTAAATTTTTAGCAAAACCTGTGGCTGCGATAGAGCCAAACTTTGCACCTCCAACACCAAATCCAAGAGAACAAAGTGCCATGACAATCATTAGCGCACCTGTTACATAAATGTGGGTGGTGTTCCCCTTATTAATCCCCTCATTTACGATAGATGCCATAAGTAGTGGAATAATGGTTTCCATTAATACTTCACCAATCATAAGAATTGGGGTAATGATAGATGGCCACTTATACTCTTTAATATGAGCAGCCAATGTCTTAATCATTTTCATATGTATCAATTCCTTTCTATTTCTTTTTAAACTACACTTTCACGCAAAAACTTAGCGCACTAAAAGTTAGCCCGCTAACTATTATTATACTCTATTACTTTTATTTGTCAATTAGAAATAATTCTAACAAAAAAGACCGAGGGAGTTCCTCGGTCTTGTCTTGAAATTCTCTTATAATTCTTGTATTCTCATTCGTTCTAATTCATTAGTTATTCTCTTTTTTTGCGTCATAACTTTATATCCAATGATACCTATTACTGTCGGCAATAGTGCAACCACTAAATTTAAGCCCAATACAAGAGACCAACTCAATGAATATTTTTCAAAAACAAACGAAAAAGCATCTATATACTTAATTATTCTAATAAAGGAATAAATGGCACATGCAACCAGAACATATTTTGTATATTGATTACATCTGTCTTCACATATCTTACTTAGAACAATTGTAATAAAAGTAATCACAATAGCCATTATCAAATTATCTATGTGAATCATTCTTCTTTCCCCTTTCTATATTCTTCAATAAGTGTTTTTGCAACTTCATAGTCAATTTTTTCCTCTAATGCAAGATTTTTTATCATCGTTATGTAGGCATCATCTTTTTCTTCATTCGTCTCTATTTTATTAATGAGCCTATCCAATCTTAATCTTACAGTCGGATAAGAAACCTCATATATTTTTGCAAGTTCCTTCAAAGAACCCGAGCATAATATAAATTCTCTAATAAATTTCAAATCTGCTGACTCAAGATTTCTTATCCATTTTGGAAAATTATTGCTATTAATCATTTATCCTCCTTTTTTCTTAAATCATATCATAAACTTTAATATTATTCAACTTTACTTTAATTTTATTAAAATTTTTAGGATAAAACTATTCACCTAATCATTTTAATTTACATTCATAATTGCAGTCTAGATACTCTTCAATAATTGTAAAAACTGCTCCACTTCTTCCCATGCCTTCTTTGCCTCTGGAAAGCGAGGTCCTGACATTTGGAACACATGGAACATGTCATCATAAATGCTAAGGCGCACTTCTACGCCTGCGATATCGGCCATACTGGCTGCTGTAATCGAGTCACTTAAGAGCATTTCTGTGGAGCCTACCTGAATCAGCATAGGTGGAAACTGACGGAAATTTCCGTAGATTGGTGATATATATGGATCCTTTTTATCATGGTCACCTGGATAATCATTGATATAAATCATGCTCTCCTTAGTATTTCCAAACAAAGGATCTAATTCATAATTAAGTGTATAGGATTCACCACTAGCAGTTAAGTCCGTCCAAGGAGACATGGCTACAATTCCACATGGAAGTGGCATATCATGATCTCTTAAATACATGGTAAGTGCCATAGAAAGCCCGCCTCCGGCAGAGTCTCCTGCTAAAATAATCTGGTCACCTCTCCATCCTTTATCTAAAAGCCACTGATAACTTGCCACAGCATCCTCTAATGCTGCTGGATATGGATTTTCTGGTGCTACACGATAGTCTGGACTAAGCACACAGATTCCGCTTGCTGCCTCCGAATACCACACCGCCATATTATAATAATTATTATAAATGGCACCTATATACCCGCCACCATGAAGTTGTAATATGACTTTATCAAAATTCGGATTTACTTTACGCGATAAAAGCTTCATAGAGAAATTTTCCAAATCAAACTGAGTCATATTGTACTCATCTGGCACTCTCCATTCCAACTCAATTTTATCATACTGCTTGCGAAGCTCACCCATTTTAATCTTTTTACCAATCTCTAAATCATTGGTAAATCGATACATAAGCTCACTTAATGCTCGCCCTGCTGCAGTACTTTCTTCCTGAACAAAACCTGCAAATTCTTCAATTTCATCAATCTCTTCAGGATCTGTATCTACTGTCTTATTTACATCATCCATGAACTGTGCCAAGTCCTGCAACACAGACTCTTGTTTTCTTTTCAGTTCTTTTCGAATTTCTTTTTTCTCTTCTCTTTCTTCTCTTCGAGTCTTTTTATTACTTTCTTTCATTTCCATATTGCCTCTATAAATTATACATGAAATCTACGTTTCAACTCATCTCTTGCTGTTCTATCCCCTATTATCATAGTTCCAAGGAACATAAGAAGTGTAAAAACCTGCACTCCAAACGCATAATATGGGAAGGTAATCACATCCATTAACATTAAGATAAGCATAACTCCACACAATGCTAGTGCTGTAAGCTGGTCGATAATATAACTCTGCCAGTTTCTTCTATTTATAAAGAGCATTAACAAAACTAATGCTATATCCCATAATAGGATGGCTGTCGGAAATGCAAAATTGACTCCCCAACCATGATATCCTGTAAGGAAATCCGCCTCAATTAAAAATGCCAACCCAATCAATATGGTCCATATAATTTTTGCCATATAAGACGATTTCCCGAGTATTGTTAACCGAAGTAAAACATTGGCAAAAATAATAATCAAACCTGCTGTAAAGCTCCATAAAAACTCTGGATCCGTGTTATAGTCAATAATAAATAATATGACCCAAAGTGCAATGGATGCAAACAAAAATATATTTTCTAAAAGCTGATATTTCTTTCTGGCAACTCGTGCATTTGGATATAAATTTTCTTTTTCATTTCCATCCCACTCTAATACATGATTGCAAAGTGGGCAGGTATCTGTCTTATCAAGGATTTCTACCTTGCACATTTTACATTTACTCATAATACACTCCGTTTGTTTCAATCTGAACTGTTACTCCATCCTCTGCAATCTTGCGGAAAAATTCTTTCTGTATGGATGTGTCAGAGAAAATAGAACTAAAGGTAAATACCAGAGTATCCTGATATGAGTTTACAGTTCCCTTTATAGACTGTCCCTTTGACATAGCGATAAAGGAACGGAACATTTTAATATATGGTTCGTATGGTGGCTCCACTTGCACAAATCCAACGTTGGTAATAGTAGTCGTATGTGCTAATGCGGACTGATTAAATACATATCTCATAACCAGGTTTTTAATCACTAGTGGTACCATGCGCAGGAATTTATTCTTCTGATTAGACACACTAACAGAAAATAACTGTTCCAAATTATCCTTTTGAATCTGGCTCTTTAAACTATCCTGAATCTTTTTTAACACATCCTCAAAGGTATATTCCTCTTCTGTTGGATGGAATTCTGCCGACACCATAGTAAAGAAATTCTTAGTGGTATTGGAATTAAAATATGGGCGCAAGTTTACTGGCACTGCAATTCGAATTGGTTTCTTAGATGGTGCTTTATGTAAACACTGCACATAGGTAGCCCACGCAAAAGTTCCTACTAGGTATTCATTGATAGACACTCCATACTTCTTGGTAACCGCTTTTAATTCTGGAATATTAATCAATCCGTGCATAACACCAAATTCACCCTTTGGCAGCATTTTTTGTTTTATGAGATATGCACGGTCTGTGGTATATCCCTTTTTTGAGCCTTTTTTGTAATTCTTCTCAAAGCTATCTTCTGCATTCAGTGAAGTGGCATCACTGAGCTTATCCTCAAACTGCTCTCTTAATTCGGGATGAGCCAGACGAAGATACTGATATGTCAGTTCCCTGGCAAAAGTCATACCACCCATACCATCTGTCAAAACATGAAATACTTCTAAGTTAATACGGCACTTATAGTAACTTACATTAAACAGATAGCTGTTGTTTTTGTTTTGCTGAATGAATCTGCAAGGGAATAACTCTTCTTCTTTTACACGAGGCGCCGGCTTATTATTCTCTTCAAAATAATACCAGAACACACCCATTCGAAGACGAACATTAAACACATTGAATTTTGGCAATACAATATCCAATGCCTGCTGCAAAAGCTCTGGCACAATTTCTTCTGATAACTCAACACTAATTCGGTACGTATTGGTCATACCTTCCCCTGCAATAACAGGGAAAATAAGTGCTGTATTATCCAGCTTGTCCCAACGAATCGTGCGTGGATTCTTATTTTTTATTTTTTTCTCTTTAACTTTCTTTTCTTTCTTGCCCATACATCATGCCTTATCCATTTTCGTACGATTTTAATCTAATTTTCCATACACTTCCATAGGAACATAGGCTTTTATAGCAATACCCTCAGCCACATATTCCTCTGAAATCAATTCTCCTTGTTTACGAATCAGTTGTATGATACCTGCATTATTGTAAGAAATCACTCGTTCGATGTAGATTTTATCTTCACGAAGCATTTCTTCTAATACATCTTTGACTTCCTGCAAGCCTTCATTTTTTGCGGCAGAAATAGCGAGCACTTTGTCTGCGCGAAAATCCTGCATTGGCTCGTCGTCTGTTCGTAAATCCTGCTTATTAAACAGAGTAACGATTTTCTTATCCTTTACTCCAAGATTATCCAAGGTCTCGTATACAATATGCATTTGCTTGTCTCTCTGTGGATTAGAAGCATCTACCACATGAAAAATAATGTCTGCATATTTTGCTTCTTCCAAGGTACTTTTGAATGCCTCGATTAAGTGATGAGGCAGTTTGCGGATAAATCCTACTGTATCTGTAAGAAGAACCTCCTGTCGATTGGTAAGTTCTAATACTCTGGTAGTTGGATCTAAGGTAGCAAAAAGCTTATCTTCTTCCAATACTGCTGCATCTGTCATATGATTGAGAAGTGTGGATTTTCCTGCATTTGTATATCCTACAATTGCCACCACTGGTACATTTTGTTTCTCTCTCTTAGCTCTGGTAATATCACGATGCTTTACAACCTCTGCCAATTCACGACGAAGCTGCGCAATACGATCATTAATAAGACGTCTGTCCAATTCCAGTTTCTTTTCACCAGGTCCTTTGTTTCCAATAAGACCACCACCCTGACGAGATAGAGAACGTCCAAGTCCAGCTAAACGGCTAAGACGATACTTAAGCTGTGCCAATTCTACCTGAATCTTTCCTTCATTGGTAGAGGCTCTGGCCGCGAAAATATCGAGAATAATCAAGGTTCTATCCATAATCTTTGTATCTAAGAGCTGTTCGAGATTCTTATACTGCGCTGGAGTAAGCTCGTCATCACAAACTATACCTGTGGCACCCGTTTCCTCGATAAGCTCTGCAATTTCCGTAACTTTACCTGTTCCCACGTAGGTTCCTGGATGGATTTTCTCACGTTTCTGAATCAGTGTGCCCACTACCACAGCTCCGGCAGTCTTTACTAAATCAGCTAATTCTACAAGAGAATCTTCTGCATCATCCCCGTCTTGTTCACTTACACCTACAAGAATGACTTTCTCCTGAATGTCTTTTATTTCAAATGTTTCCGACATCTAAATTCCTTTCTATGGCAAAATCTTTTTTGCTTCATTTTTATCTGGTCTCTAAGAATGTAAATTCTCGAGCGGCCTCCTCATCTTCTGGATATGCATTTACATACTGTTCCATCAAGGTCTTTGCCGCTTCAAAATCCTTGTTTTGTTCATAAGCAATAACCAAGGTCTTCATAACCATTTGCTTATTTGGTATCTGCTCTAATTTCATAGCAGCTTCCAAACATTCAATTGCCATGTCATAGTTTCCACTTTCCAACATGGTCTTTCCTGCAGCACAAAGGTTGTAGGAATCTGCATCATCACTGGCAATATAAGCTTTTATATTTTCCTGTGCAGCTGCTGTATCTCCCATGGCCTGATTGATTTCTGCAAGATAATAATACGCAGAAAATTCTTTGCCCTTAATGGCTTCCTGCAACAGGGAAATTGCTGTTTCCGTTTCCCCTAAAAGAAAATTGATACGACCTTTTTGCATCTTGTCATAGGCAGAATTGCTATCAATTTCCAGCGCCTGGTTCAGGTAATCCTGTCCTTCTTTTTCTTTGCCATGAGCAGTAAGGGCTTCATATACTCCGATATATAAATTATAGTCTTCTTTTTCTTTTTCCAATGCTGCCGCATAATCCTTTAGGGCATTTTCTTCCTGGTCTAAACTATAGTATAAGTTACCACGTAAAAAATATGCTCTTGCATCGCCGTTAAAGTTGATAATAGCGGTATATGTATCCATGGCTCCCTGTGTGTCTCCCATAAGATACAAGGTCTCTGCCTTATAAAAACAGATATCCATTTCTTCTTCGCCTACTTCACCCAAGGACAAATCTAGGGCACTTTGGAAGGCTTCTAAAGCCTTTTCATATTCGCCGTTTTGCATCAGGGTAATGCCTTGCTGGCGGAACGCAGCCTGTTCTTTTTCTCTTTCATTGCAACCGGTGCACAACAACATGGTCATCACCAGTAAAACTGCTATATATAAAATTCGTTTTGTTTTTCTAAAAGTATTCATAATTTTGCCCACTTCTCCCAATTTATACTATTCCTATCATACCATATTCTGGATTTCTTGTGAACAAAAAAAGAATGGATTACAAGCAAGCTTGCATCCATTCTTTTTCCTATATGATTATTTTAATTTCCAAATGTCTTTGTTGTACTGTGCAATAGTTCTATCTGATGAGAAGAAACCTGCCTTTGAAATATTTACGAGCATTTTTCTTGCCCAGTTTTCTCTTTCTTCATAGTCTGCATATACTCTTTCACGAGTTTCTACATATTCCTTGAAGTCAGGGAATGTCATAAACCAGTCTTTGTTTAAAAGTTCATGGTAGAGACGGTATAAACATTCATCATCACCTACACGTCTTACTGCATCACTAACAATGAAGTCTACCGCACGTTTTAAGTCTGCATCTGCTTCATAATAGCTGCGTGAGCAGTAATCTCCACGTTCATAACGATCGATAACTGTCTGTGAATCTTCGCCAAATGTATAAATATTGTCTTCGCCTACAAGCTCAGCGATTTCTACGTTTGCACCATCCATTGTACCAAGTGTTACAGCACCATTTAACATGAATTTCATGTTACCTGTACCAGATGCTTCTTTTGAAGCAAGTGAAATCTGCTCTGATACATCACAAGCTGGAATAAGTTTTTCAGCTAATGTTACATTGTAGTTTTCTACCATGTAAATGTTTAAGTACTGATTTACCTGTGGATCGTTGTTAATTACATTCTGTAAGCAAAGAATTAAATGAATAATATCTTTTGCAATAATGTATGCTGGAGCAGCTTTTGCACCAAAGAATACAGTAATTGGTCTGCTTGGAATTTTTCCTTCTTTGATTTCTAAATATTTATGGATAACATAAAGCACATTAAGCTGCTGTCTCTTGTACTCATGGAGACGTTTTACCTGGATATCAAAGATGGAATCTGCATTGATGTATAAATGCTGTGTCTTTGCAAGGTAATCTCTTAAATCACGTTTTTTCTCAGCTTTGATTTCAAGAAGTCTGTTCTGAACTTCTACATCATCAAAGAATTTTTCTAATTTTTCAAGCTTACTAGCGTCTTTTTTCCAGTCATCACCTATCAAGCTTGTTACATAGCTTGATAATTCTGGGTTACAAGACATAAGCCAACGGCGGAATGTAATACCGTTTGTCTTATTATTGAATTTCTTTGGATAAAGCTTATAAAAATTGTTAAGTTCTGTGTTCTTTAAGATTTCTGTATGAAGATAAGCTACACCATTTACACTGTATCCATAATGAATATCCATATGTGCCATATGAACAAGATTATCTTTAATGATGTAAGTACTTTCATCTTTTACATTCTTACGAACACGGTTATCCAATTCGCGAATGATAGGCATAAGCTGTGGAACTGCTTTTTCAAGGAAGTAAATTGGCCATTTTTCCAATGCTTCTGCAAGGATTGTGTGGTTTGTATATGCACACACCTTGGAAACTACCTTGATCGCATCATCCATAAGCATTCCTTTTTCCTGGAGCTGACGAATAAGCTCTGGAATTACCATAGATGGATGTGTATCGTTAATCTGAATAACAGCATAATCTGCTAAATCGTAAAGATTTGAGCCTTTTTCTACAGCTTCATCTAAAATCATGTGAGCAGCATTGCTTACCATAAAGTACTGCTGGTATACACGAAGAAGTCTACCCTGTTCATCTGAATCATCTGGATATAAGAAAAGTGTAAGGTTTTTCATAATATCCTCTTTGTTGAAATGAATGGTATCTTCTACGATTCTTTCATCTACAGATTCAATATCAAATAAATGAAGTTTTGTAGTACGGTTGTTGTAACCACATACATCAATGTCGTACATTCTTGACCATACTCGCATACCACCAAAATCAATAGGGTAGCATACGTCTGTTTTGTTTACCCAGCTATGTTCTGTAAGCCATGGGTTTGGAGTTTCCTTCTGTTTGTTCCACTCAAATACCTGTTTGAACAAACCATAGTGATATTTTAATCCAATACCATCACCATTTAAACCGAGTGTAGCCATGGAATCAAGGAAACATGCTGCAAGACGTCCAAGACCTCCATTACCAAGAGATGGTTCCATTTCGATTTCTTCAATCTCAGCTAATGATTTTCCAGCATCTGCTAAAGTCTGTTTTACTTCATCATAGATGCCTAAGTTTATTAAGTTGTTTGATAATAATTTTCCAATTAAAAATTCTGCAGAAATGTAATATATTTTCTTCTTGCCCTGATTACTTTCTTTTGCCTTTGCCATCTCTTTTACCATGTCAAGAAGAGCAAAGTAGATTTCTTCATTTGTGCACTCTGCAATCTGCTTATTCCATTTTGCTTCTACTGTCGCTGTTAAAGTCATTTTCTTTTCCTCCTAAGTGAACTATAACAAGAATAATTCCATTATATGTAAAATCCTATCATTTCTCTTGTAATATTCCCTCAAAAAGTGGTACTATTCTATCATGAATATATTAGAATACGAAAACTATCAAGAGAAAAAAAGCCATGTAGATGCGTCGTTTCCTTATAATACGCTTCTTTGTTCTATCCCCTTAGACTTTGATAAAGTCCCTTTACACTGGCACGATGAAATGGAGATCATCTATATAAAAAAGGGGCATGGATATGTAACCGTAGATTTTAAGCAATATAAGGTATCTGGTAGTACAATCGTGCTGATTTTACCAGGACAATTACACTCTATTGAGCAATACGACGACCTTTCCATGGAATATGAAAACATCATATTTAATGTGAATATGCTGCTCCCACGTACGGAAGACACTAGCAGCACTAGATTTTTGCGTCCTCTTTTAAACGGACAGATTACGGTTCCTTGTGTTTTTTCTATTATAAATCCACATTACGATGCAATCTCTGCTTGTCTTGATGCCTGTGATGAAATCTGTAAAACAAAACCTGAGGGCTATGATTTGTATATTAAAGGAAAACTATTTGAATTTTTTTATATTCTTTGCAACCGTTGTAGAAATGAAAAAAATCCAAGAACCGCAAAGTCCTTGGATAAAATGAAAGCTATACTTAAATTTATCGAAAACAATTATATGCATAAAATCACTGTAGCTGATGCTGCAGCCCATGTAGAATTTTCCGAATCCCATTTTATGCGTTATTTTAAGGAATCTATGGGCACCTCTTTTATTGATTACTTACGAGAGTACCGCCTTACCATGGCGGCTAGGTTATTAGTCGCATCCGACGCATCCGTTCTTACTATTGCTACAGAAGTTGGATTCGACAACCTCTCCTACTTCAATCGAGCTTTCAAAAATTATTATGGTATGACGCCTAGTAAATTCCGCAAATCTACTTCTTAGTAGAAAAAGACATAGCCCAAAAGCGCAGCTAATACTCCGCAACAAATGCCCGCAATCACATCACTGATATAGTGCACACCGGACACAACGCGAACCACAGCCAACACAATAGTTACACCAAAAAAGATAAGCCCCAGCCAATTCCATGGGGACATAAATATAAATGTCATAGAAATAATACAAGCTGAAAACACATGACGACTAGGAAAAGAATTACCTTGGGTATCCTTCTTAATCACTGGCGCAACCTGAAATTTTTCATACGGTCTTGGACGGTTTATCAAATTTCTAACCACGGATAATAATACAAAGCTAATCCCAGGCACTAACAACGCATGGCGAAAACTAAAATAGCTGCTTTCTCTATAAAAAAAGAGATAAACTAGCAGCAATGGATAGGCCACATACATCATTCCTGTACACAATTTATTGGCTATATGTATGCCCTTTGCCATTTCTGGATGATCACGAAATGGCTGGGTCATTTTTATATATTTTTCTTTTGTCATAATTCTCACTTTCCTATGGAATTTATCTACTACCTGCGTTATTTCCAGTGTTTGAAAGATCATCTACACCATCACGAATGGCATCGCCTGCATCCTGTACACTATCAATAAGATTTCTTCCAGCATCTTCTAAGTTACTTCCACTATTTTGCATTTCATCCTGCATAGCACCATTATTTGTAGTATCGCCTGGTGTTGTATCCATATCATTGTTCATGCCATTTTCAGTACCGTTGTTGGCACCATTATTTGCGCCGTTGTTGGCACCATTATTTGCACCATTGTTTGTGCCGTTATTTGTGCCATTATTCATGTCATTTACATTGTTGTTGGTTTCATCTTCATATGGAGCTTCCGTATCATTTGCCCCATCATTTCTACTACATCCAGTTGCTAAAAGTGTACCTGCAGCAAGCACTGCGCATAATAATAAAAGTTTGCTTTTCTTCATCATACAAATCTCCTTTTCTTTTTGAGATTAGTATGTTCAAGTTTTTATTTTTGATACAATAAATTTTCCAATAAATAAATAAAAAATCTACAGTTAACTTCACCAGACTGTAATAACGCCATAATATTGGTAAATACATAACGGCAGAAGTTTTCTGGCTGAAATTCCATATTCCAAATGGAATTATTCACCTTATCATCTTCTTTTAGTATCTGCATAAAAAGAGATACTGTTTGATCCATTGGAATCTTTCCTTCCAATTCCCTTACCCAGCTGCTATCATATGGAGACATTTTTGCATAAATATAGCTATAATACCATTCCAGAAATTGGGTGAATCCCATGCCATGATGATACAGTCTGTCCTGATCTGAGAAAATATTATTCCAGAAAGTTTCTGCTAAGGCAGTAACCAATGCGTCTTTATCTGGATAATAATTGTAAACAGAGCCTACCGCAATGTCACATGCCGTAGCAAGCTTACGAATACTTAATTTATCTACCCCTTCTTTTTTTGCAATCAAAAGGGCCTGCTCTAAAATTTTATCTTTTGTAGTTACTCTATGATTCATAAAACCTCTTTCAAAATAGTATAAGTTATCCACATTTTTGTTCATAAATTGTTGAACATAGTTCATAATATCACTACAACTACTATTTTTCAAGATAAAGTAACAACTATTCTTATTTCTTCATTTTTGAATCACAAATCAAGGATGCTAGGTAAGAAAACACCAATGCTGCACTTATACCTACTGCGGATGCAGTAAATCCCCCTTTGAAAATTCCAATAAATCCTTCTTTATCAATTGCCTCTTTCATTCCTGTCCAAAGGACGTTTCCAAAGCCTAACAGAGGAACATTTGCACCTGCTCCCGCCCATTCTGAAAAGGGTTCATATATACCTATTGCTCCAAGTACTGCACCAAGGCAAACCAAAAGCACCATAATTCGTCCCGGAAGCATCTTAGTCTTATCCATAAGAATCTGTGCCAAGACACAAATAATGCCACCTACTACAAAAGCCTTTACATAATCCATAATCTTCACTTCCTTACTTTATTTTACTGCCTCTATTACTACTCCATGTGCAATTCCTGGAACAGTCTGTCCTTCATTAAAACTTACTGTAGAAAGCAAAGCACCTGTTGGAATAAACAAAATCCTGTGCAATCGTCTCTCCTTGAGTGCTTTCAAATAATGCCCACTTAAGGTTACTGCCGAACAGCCACAACCTGAACCACCTGCACCTGTGCCTTGACTTTCCCCATCATAAATTTTCACACCACAATCTTCATGCACCTGTGAAATGTCATATCCTTTTTCTTTTAATAAATCTAACAAAATCTCGGAACCAACAGTTCCCAAATCACCTGTTATAATTCGATCATAAGCTTCTGGCGTTCTATTAAAATCTTCAAAATGGCGCACAATTAAATCACAGGCTGCAGGTGCCATAGCTGCTCCCATATTCATAGAATCCTTAATGCCATAATCTACAATTTTACCTGTGGTGATTCCTGTAATTTGAGCAAAAGGCTTTATTCCCCATTCTTTTGCCTTTTCCTCTGTGGCAAGTAGAAAAGCGCCACTGCCTGTTACTGTCCATGTAGCAGACTTGGGTCTTTGATTGGCATATTCTAGTGGAAAACGAAACTGTTTTTCCGCACTAGCAAAATGGCTTGAAGTGACAGCTGCTACACAATCTGCATAACCTGCTGACAAGGTCATAGCTGCCAGAGAAAGGGATTCTCCGCAAGTAGAACAGGCTCCATATAAACCAAATAATGGAATCTTAAACTCTTTTAATCCAAATGAAGAAGCTATGGTCTGTCCTAACAAATCCCCTGCAAATAAATAACGAACATCTTCTGATTTTCGATTGATTTTGCTTAAAGCCAGCGTCAGTGCCTCTTTTTGCAATGCGCTTTCTGCCGCTTCCCAGTTTTCTTCTCCAAACTTTTCATCCGTACCAATCACATCAAAGCAATGCTTTAGTGGACCTTCACCTTCCTTTTTTCCTACCACAGAAGCTGTGCTAATAATAAAAGGAGCCTTTGAAAAACAAAGACTCCCATTTCCTACCATTTGGTTCATGCTATCTCTCCTTTTCAATATAGAGATAGTATGTTTCTTCTTATTTATTTTTATGTATTATTTTCCTTCGTATACTACTACAGAATCTACATCGTATCCTTCTAATACCTTACGACCTTCTAATCCTGCTAACTCCATAAGGAAAAGCATCTTCACAACTTCGCCACCTAATTCTTCTACTAATTCTGCTGCAGCTTTAATTGTTCCACCAGTTGCGATTAAGTCATCGATTAAAACAACTTTCTGTCCTGGTTTAATTGCATCCTTATGGATTTCAATAGTAGCTGTGCCATATTCCAAATCGTATGTTTTTGAAACAGTTTCACAAGGAAGTTTTCCTGCTTTACGAACCAATACGAATGGTTTTTTCAACAAATATGCCAAAGGCATACCGAAGATAAATCCTCTAGATTCTGTACCTGCAATAATATCACAGTCAACTCCATCCAAACGTTTCTTTAATTCATCAATAGCAAGCTGTAAGCCATCTGCATCCTGTAATACACTAGTTACATCTCGAAAGATAATCCCTTCTTCTGGAAAATCTGGAATACTTCTTACATAATCTTCTACTTTTTTCATAATTGCTCTTGCTCCTTTTATAATAATGTTTGCATTACATTTTATCTATCATCTATAATATGCCCTAATTTCACATGTTTTTCAATAAAATTTTCTTTACTATACTTCCAAAGTTCTTCCGAACCTTTTGGCGTACGTTCATTTCGATTTAATATTTTTGAAACAGGCACCTGATGTTCTTCCCATGCTTTTCCATCTGAGGCATCATTTAATAGGGTTGGTTGGAAGTTGTCCAAACTTCTGGCAAACTTTGCTTCTGGTGTTTCTGCTGCCTCAAACTCTTCCCAAAGAGCAAGCATTTCCTTTGCTTGTTCTTCTGGTAACATGCCAAACAAACGGGCTGCAGCTTTTTCCTCTCGCTCCCTTTGGGTTTCTTTTGCCACGTCATCATATGCATAAGTATCTCCTGCATCGATTTCTACTACGTCATGAATCAAAATCATCTGAATGGTACGAAGTACATCGATTTCTTCATTTGCATATTCCTTTAGCAAAAATGCCATCACTGCCATGTGCCAGGCATGCTCTGCATCATTTTCTTTTCTCGTAGCGTCCGATACATAGGTCTGACGAAAAATTTGTTTTTCTTTATCTATTTCCCTAACAAACGCAATCTGCTGTTCTAGTCGCTCCCTATCAATATGTTTTGAAACCTTATTTTCTTCCATAAACTTATTTCACCTTTTTAAAATCATCGCCTTCTAACACAAGGATATCCTTTACCAAAAGCACCTCATTTTCAACCGTAAATCGAATATCATACTGTGCAAAACGCATACCATAGATATAGTCTGGCTTTTTGTTGTAAGCAGCTCTTGGATCCTGCTTTAGCACCAGACTTACTCTTTCCCGTAGTTCCTCTGGCAATTTTTGCAAATGTTCCTCTGGAAAAATCACTTGTATTTGATCTTCCTTGTGAGCTTCCCCAAAACTACCTTTTGCATCAGGGTGAGAATCTGTATATGGCAGATATGGTTTAATATCAAAAATCGGTGTTTCGTTCAACAAATCTGCACCTGAAACTACTAATACTGGACCTCGTTCCTCATCCAGATATATCTCTTCTAGTTTTACAGATGACAACCCGATACTATTTGGCCGGAAAGGAGCTCTTGTGGCAAATACGCCCTTTCGTTCTTTGCCCCCTAATCGAGGCGGTGTCACTGTCAGGGAATAATTCTCTTTCTTCGCCTTGGAAAAATCCCACAAAAGCCAAATATGTGAAAATTCTTCTAAACCACGTATTCCATCCATGGAACGAAATTCTGGTTCAAAAACAATTTCTCCTCTTAAAGAAGGCACCAGCCCACTTTGTCTTGGAATTCCAAACTTATCTGGAAATTCTGTATATATTTTTGCAACAACTATATGTTCCATATTTCATTACTCTTCGTCATCTACGTTGACTTGCACATCTACTTTTACTTTATCATCTTCGTCTGCAGACACCTGTACGTTTACTTCCACTTCTGCGTTCTTTTCAACAGGTACTGGTGACCTACGCTCTACATCCTCTTTAATAAGACGATAAGCAGCAGCAAAAAGGGGTACTGCCAAAAGCATACCACCTACACCAAGCACTCCACCGCCTACAGTTACTGCAGTTAAAACCCAGATTCCTGGAAGTCCAATAGACTGTCCTACTACCTTTGGATAAATCAAATTCCCTTCTAACTGCTGAAGAACAACGATAAACACTAAAAACTGGATAGCCTGAAGGGGTGAAACCGTAAGAATCATAATTGCACCTACTGCTGCCCCAATATATGCACCTGCAATTGGAATGAGTGCTGTAAACCCAATAAATACACCAATCATAACTGCATATGGGAACTGGAAAATCAGCATACCAATAATACAAAGTCCGCCTAATACAACGGCCTCAATACACTGTCCCACGATAAAACTGTGAAAACTTTCATCCACTACTTTTGTTATATAAAAGATTTTTTCTGATGCTTTAGGAAGATAAGTGTTAATGAGTTGTTTGCACTGTTTTCCCAATTTTTCTTTTTCGCTTAATACATAAAGTGAAAAAATCAAACCGATTACAATATTTACAACCACTGACACTACTGAGGATACTGCTGATATAATGGAATCTACTGCTCCACCTAATCCTCCTGCTACAGTTTTAAATATCTCTTCTACTTGGGATGGTAAGCTTGTAAAATCAATTCCCTCGGTCAAGATTGGAAACATCTGCACAATCTGTTCTTCTCCCACAAAGTCTACCACCATCTGCAATGCCCCTGGAATCAAACGAATAAAGGAAGCAATACAATTAATGAGTTCTGGAAGTACCAAGTTGATAATTAAGAAAATAATGCCACCTAAGCTTAAAAATGCAAGAATCAAACATACGATTCTTTTTACTTTTTTCGCTACGTCCACCTTAAAAAGCTTGTCATACCATCTCTCATAGAAACTCATAAGAATATTGATTACATATGCCATGACACAACCGATAATCAAAGGCAAACCTGCACCGATTGCTACCGCAATAATCCCTTCCAAATTCGCCCAATAACGAATTACTAGAAACACTAGGATAAGGGCACCTGCAATGCCTAATACTTTCTTCATTTCCTGTTTTACTTCATTCATTTAAATTACCTCTAAAACTACTTCGATTTGTCTATAATATTTTTTCCTGTATCTGTATAGCCTACATAGAAAATACGATGTCCTTCTGATTCACGCAGGAAAAATGCGCGAATGTGGAGATAAATATTCTCCCCCTGTGGTGTTACACTCACATAATTATATTCTGCACCTGTTACAGGATTATCATAGGCTTCATTCAATATTTCCTTAAACATTTTCTGATGCTCATTATACTCATCTTTATTGATGCTATCCTTGTACACATCAAAGTCCTCTGCATCCATGCCCATAACCTGATAAAACTGTTCATTTACACTGGTTAGTTCCACTTTATCTCTATACATATCATAAAAGGCTACTGCACCAAGTATATTGTTAATCATAGAATCTGAAAATGAATAATCTTCAAACAGTTCTCTCATATGAACCTGTCCTACGTTTTTCATGCGCAGACCACCGTAATCTACCTCTTTTGTTTCCAAAAGAAGTTCAAACTCGTCTACCGGCATCGGTTTATAGTAATAAAATCCCTGCACATAACGACATCCCATACCTGTAAGACTGTTAATTTCACGCTCTGTTTCTGCACCTTCTACAATAATTGGTATACGCAAAATACGAGCCATGTTGATTACAGATTCCATAATACTTTCGCCTTTTTTGGCATTGGACTCATTCATATCCAAAAATTGCATATCAATTTTAAGCGCATCCACGTATACATTTTTTAGCATATTTAATGATGAGTATCCGCTTCCAAAATCATCCAAATACACTGAAAATCCTTCTTCTCTCAACGTTTCTGCTATTTTTCCTATTTTACTGTCATTTTCAGCATAAGTACTTTCTGTGATTTCTATTTTTATGCAAGATCGTGGAATTGCATATTTATCTGTTAAATCAATAAAACATTTCACTAAATCAATGGAATACATGTCTACACGGGACACATTTACAGACACAGGAAGCACCTGTAATCCTCTATCTAAACGGCTTCTTTGCCATGCACACACTTCTTCCCATATATATTCGTCCAGATTTGTAATGAATCCATTCTTTTCTAACACTGGAATAAACACACCAGGCGAAATCATGCCTTTTTCTTTGCTTTTCCAGCGCACGAGAACCTCTGCACCAGCGATTTTTCCTGTTAAAACATGCACTTGAGGCTGTAAATAAATAACAAACTCTTTCTGTTCTATGCCTTTCATAACATCGGTGAGAATTTCCATTTCTCGTCCGATTTCACTAAACATAGTCTCCTCATATATTCCATATCGCTGTCCATAATTTCCTTTTATGGTATTCAATGCTAAAACCGCTCTGTCATACATAGAAGATGCTGGTATCTTTTCACCGTCTTTTACAAAATAAAAGCCTAAGTTTGGTAAAAAGCCTGCCATGATTTCCATATTAGAAATAAATTCATCTATTTCATCTATCATATGATCGATAAATTCCGGTCTATGTTTGATAAAAATGGCAAAGTTGTCGCCACCCATATAGCCCACAAAACCTTTGAGCACTGTGGCAACACCGCTAAGTCTCGTAGCAATATCCATCAGGTACTTATCACCACGACTCCAACCATACCATTCGTTAAATAATTTAAAATGCTCCAAATCCACTGCAATCATTGCATATCCTTCTATGGAATTTTCTTTGGAAAATGCATCTACATCATGGAAGAAGGCATTGGTTCGTAACAACCCTGTCAATCTGTCAATTCGATGTGTATTCTCAATTTCCTTTAACAAATCAATGTCCTTTTGCTTTTCTTCATCTATATCTAATACATAGCAATATGCCTTAGCATTTTTTTCGTCTTGTTCTAATACCAAAACTTGGCGCACCCATCCCCAGCTGCCGTCCATTTTTTTCTGGCGGAACTCATCTGATACCATTTTTGAGGAAGAGCTTAAAATACGTTCCACCATATCAGAATCATCCCAGAATTTCATGTACTTTGAACCATCTTCTGGATGGATGGTATCACGCAAAATCTCTAGTACCATTCGCTTTGTAGTACCACTTAGTTCTGGAAACCTATATTTATTCTCTTTTCTACTAATAGAAACACTTTCACCTGTTATTAAATTAATCTCAATAACATCATCGAAAACCTCTCTATTTTCCCACGAATAAAACTCTTTGTTTAATCCTTCGTACTTCATTAGCACTGCCCCTCTTAAGCTTCCAAAGTATCTAGTGAGAACACTTCCCCACCATCCTCTATTTTATCTTTTTTTCACCTCCAAGAAAACCCTTTTTTCAAAATTTTCTGAAAATTTATAAATTCGCCCGCTTAGAGAAACTCGGAAGTAGATGCGTGTTTCCCAGCCCACGGACATATGACCCGGATTGTCGAATGGTTGAACGACACAAAAACATCCATCAGAGAGCCTTTTGGGAAATAAGACATTTTTCTATAAACCACTCCGTAGAAGTATAGGTCCACTCGTTTGTCTAAAACAATACATAAAATTAGGGCCGTCGGATTTGCGACAGCCCTTGGGGTTAAAATTATACGCCTAAATTTGTTTCAAATTCTTTGATAAGCTGTGTCTGGTAAGCTTCATCAAAGGATCCGTCTAAGAGTTTAGGGAAGGCTTCGTTTAAGAGTCTCTCCCAGCTATAGCCTTCTTTGCCAACGAGGATTGGATAATACCATACCCCATTCTTGATAGCAGCATCACGGTCACCAGGTGCATCACCTACCATAAGTACTTTATCTGTGTCATAGCCTTTACGAACCATTTCACCGATACAGTATGCTTTTGAACCAGCTTCCTGACAAAGAAGAACACGACAATCATCTTTTAATTCGTGTTTTGTCCATTCTGCATCTACCGCTTCACCATTTGCAGAAGAAACTGCTACAAGATCTGCAGATTTGCACATTTCATCCATTGTAACTTTTACGTTATCAAATGGCTTGTCATCTGCTGGTAAGTTGTTGATGGCTCTATTGGTACGAATACTCCAAAGTAACGCTTTTTCTACACATTCACTTGAGCTCTTCTGTGAGTATGCCATAAGTGCTGGATTGGAAAGCTCTTTCGCTTCATTTGTCCATGTAACAAACTCTTCTAAACCTTCAAAATGACAGCCTCTCTTTTCCATTTCAACTAATGCAAGTGCAAGACCCTTAAAACGGTTGATACCTCTTGTAATCGAATAAAGGTTGATATCTAACCATAATTTCATACATTCATCAAATTTGTCATCAAGACCATATGTGTAAATCCACTGTGGTCCAAAACATTCTCTATGCTTTACTTCCATGGTATCCATAGCGCATCCGTCACTATCGATACATACAATAAAATCACTCTGTTTTACGAAATCAAAATATCCCATATCTTAATATCCTTTCTCTCACTTCGCCTTTGTATTTTTCGGCACCTATAGATAAATTTTACCATTCTTGCCAAATTGATTCAATAAAAACTTTACTTTTTCTTGTATGCAAGTCATTGACTTCTAAAATGAAAGGGCTATAATTGATTTGTAGTTATTTTCACAAATAAGATAAAGAAGGTTGTATACAAATGGCTTACAAACACACCGCCACATCGGATGGCGTTTATAATCAGTTAAAAGAGCAAATTTTACATCTAGAACTTGCACCTGGTGCTTTGATTAGTGAAATTGAAACCGCAGAAAAATATAACGTCAGCCGTACTCCGGTACGCGATGCTTTCAAGCGTTTGGAACGTGAAGGTCTTTTGGAGATTCGTCCACATATTGGAACATTCATTTCTTTAATCGATTTAAATGCAGTATCTGATGTTTTATATATTCGTGAGGTGTTGGAGTTCTCTGTATTATCAGACTTATCCCAGATGTATGACAAATCTCAGGATTTACGCATTCGTCTTATTTTACAACACCAGAAAGAACTATTGGCATCTGATATGCCTGTAGATGAATTAAGCCGAGCGTTTATTATTAGTGATAATGAATTCCATACTGCCCTTTTTGATGCAGCTGGAAAGAAAAACGTTATTAAGTTTTTGTACGCTTACAACTCCCAGTACGAACGTTTTCGTACCTTTATCAACTTTAATGGAAAAGAAGACATACAGAAATTATATGATTGCCATGTAAAAATCTGGAACTGCATTACATCCAAAGATTTGAATGGATTAAAGGATTGTATCAATCATCATTTATATGATGGTTTCAGTGCAAGTAGCGACATCATCCACCGCTCTCCAGAATATTTTACAGAAATACGCTAAACATAGTACTACATAGAAAGAGGCAAATATATGAAAATCGGTTTTGACAATGACAAATATTTAAAAACACAGTCTGAACATATCATGGAGCGTATCTCCAAATTCGACAACAAACTTTATTTGGAATTTGGCGGAAAACTTTTCGATGACTACCACGCAGCCCGAGTATTACCTGGTTTTGCTGCTGATAGTAAACTTCAGATGCTATTACAGCTTTCTGATCAGGCTGAAATTGTTATGGTCGTAAGTATAGAGGACATTATTAAAAACAAAGTTCGTGAAGACCTTGGCATCACTTACGATGATGACGTGGTTCGTCTCATTGATGCTTTTCGAACAAAAGGACTTTATGTAGGAAGTGTTGTATTAACCAGATATGCAGAACATGCATCTGTAACCCACTTTCAGAAAAGATTAGAATCCTTGGGAGTAAAAGTGTATCATCACTTCTCCATCCCTGGATACCCTACAAATGTATCCCAGATTGTTAGTGACGAAGGCTTCGGTAAAAATGATTACATCGAAACCACCCGACCACTTGTAGTTATCACTGCACCTGGTCCTGGTAGTGGAAAAATGGCTACTTGTCTTTCCCAGCTTTATCATGAACATAAACGTGGTACCCGTGCTGGATATGCGAAGTTTGAAACCTTCCCTATCTGGAACCTGCCACTGGATCATACTGTAAACTTAGCTTACGAAGCAGCTACCGCTGACTTAAATGATATCAATATGATTGATCCATATCACATGAAGGCTTATGGCGTAACAACTGTAAATTACAATCGTGACGTTGAAATTTTCCCAGTTCTCAATGCTATTTTCATGAAGATTTATGGTACAAGCCCTTATGCATCTCCAACAGACATGGGTGTAAATATGGTGGGCAATTGCATTATCGACGACGAAGTCTGTCGTGAAGCTTCTCGCCAGGAAATTATTCGTAGATTCTACAAAGCATTAGTTGGTGTAGCAGACGGAACCCGCAGTGAGGAAGAATTGAGTAAATTAGAGCTTCTTATGCGACAGGAAGATTTATCCGTTACAGACCGTAAGGTAGTACCACCTGCCCGTAGCCGTGCAGAAGCCACTGGTTGTGCAGCTGCAGCTATCGAACTCGCAGATGGAAGAATTATTACAGGAAAATCTGGTGCACTTTTAGGCTCAAGTGCCGCAGTTCTGATGAATGCCATAAAAGAGCTTGCTGGAATCCCTCATGAGCACCTGATTCTTTCACCAGAATCTATTGCTCCTATTCAGGCATTAAAGACACAGTATCTTGGTAGCAAAAACCCAAGACTTCACACAGACGAAGTATTGATTGCGTTGTCTGCAACTGCTGCAAACAACGAAGAAGCCGCCCTAGCATTAGAGCAGCTTCCTAAATTAAGTGGATGTCAATTCCACTCCACTGTTATGTTGTCAAATGTAGATATGAAAACCTTTAAGAAATTAAAGTGTGATGTAACCTGCGACGCCAAAACGGAGTAACAGGAAACAAATTACAAAGGTTACCACCCAGGACAAGTAGGTGAGACGATTTTTAAATAGTTTTGAAAATCCCATTACAAATAGTCCGCCTACCACTAAAATGCAAAGCATGGACAGCACTTCTATTCCAACCCCTCTAGAATCAGAGGAACAAAGAATAGCCACGCATCCTGCTACTGCAAGAAATGTCCCATTTGATATGATATTAATATATCGAAACAGATTTTTTTGTTTTATCAACAGCGCAGATTCAATCTGTGCTGTTTCTTTTTGTCCATATACCCCTGCTGCCAACAACATAGAAAGCAATACAAACAACTCTACCAATCCTTGCATCGGATATAACTGTGGCTCAGCTACCGCATCCCCTTTAGTTCCCTCTACTTCAATCCTTACTTCTTCAAAAGAAAGTATTAAGTTTTCTCCAAGGTTTGCTTTGTTTTCCTCCAATAGTTCTGCTAGTCGCTCTTCATCTGTGACTCTGTAGATCTCGTCCTCTGTCTCAATCAAAAGCCATTCGCTATAAATTGGATACAAAGCTGCAAACAGGTTCTCTTTTGCTACATCTGTCTTTGTACTAAATGGGGTTGTATAACAACGGATAATCTCGTCCCAATCGCCATCTTCCATAGCGTCATCAAAATCATCTGTAAACACAAATCCACACTCTACCTTACCTGCTTCTACAGCCTTAGAAACCTCTTCTTCGTCATCAAACTCTAAAAAAGTAAACTGGCTGCCTGCAGAGGAAAGCGTCTCTTCAATCGCTGTGGCATACTCCGAATCATTATAAAAAATAGCAACCTTTCCATTCGTTCCATCCGGAATACTTACATTACCCATAATCCAAAGAAGAAACAACATGGATGCCAAAAGTAGCCATGTGCCGAGTTTTTTCATATTCTGTTTTAAGGAAAGATTATACCAAATTAAGCATTTTTCCATGAAACATATACTCCAATCACAAATTCTGCCAGCCCCCATCCAATCATAATGGCAACTGCAGCCAAAGACACTTCACCAAACAGCATCTGTTGACCTACCATGCTCCATCCATATAAAGGTGTCACATTTCCAATCCACTGTGCGATTTCTGGTAGATATGCCTGTGGAATCAGAAGTCCTCCGCAAATCACCATAAGAACACTGGTCACTAACAACAACAATGCACCTTGCTTTTCATCTTTCGCCAAGGTATACACCAAATGAAAATGGATACTGATAGCTATAGATAGTAATATCATCATCGGAATTGCACCTAAAGATAACTCTAAGAAATACAATTCACTGATCTGAGACACTACATGTCCCAATCCATAAAGTGCCAACTGTAACACAAATATATAGATACTCATTAGGAGTATTTTAACCAGTGCCTGTTGTAATTTTCCGACACCCTCTATGCACAATTTGTTTTGCAATGCCTTTTGTTGTTTCTCATACAAGTAACTAAACTGGAGTCCGTAAATAAGGCACAAACACAAAAGCAGACACAAAAAGTAAAATTGTATAATACTCATAATCCCTGTAGGTGAGATTACCAACTCATCAAAGGTGTCCATACGGTCCAGCGCCTGGGCTGCATAACGGGTTGCTAAGAAGTTTCCAAGTTCAGAGCGGGTAATTAGCATATTTTCTCCACTGCTTACCGTGTAGGATGCCTTTACCCCTGCCTCTGCTACATGAAGCAAACCAACTCCACTAGATAAAATCTGCCCAAACATACGCACTCCCATGCTCTCCCCTTCAGGCAAAAGAATGGTTGCATTGGCATTTTCCAGACTGTTTAAGTCATCATACAAGTTTGCAGGTAGTACAATTACCACCTGCAATTCGCCTTCTGACAGCATACTTTCCCCCTCTTCATAGTCTACGTATTGAAAATTACATACGCTTTCTACGCTTTCCATGGCGGAAATATAGTTCGCAGCTACCTCCATCATTTGATCATCTTCATCCATAACTACGCCTACTTCGATTTTCGGAAACAGGGTTGTCTGAAGCATCAACTGACATACTACCAACACAATGGCAGCAAAAGCTAAAACCACACAAGCCAGACTCATTATGCTCTTTTTCAAAATAAATAGACTTCTCTTCCCTTCTAGAAGAAAGTAATTTGTCAGCATGTTCATAAATCTTTATATCTTAGTAAAAAAATGATAATGCTTCCTGAAGTTCTTCTTCAGATGCTTCACCGATATCTAAGATATCTCCTTCTAACTCTTCAATTTCAGCACCTTTTTCCATAGACATTTCGAAATCAAATTTGAAATCTTCTTCCGGAATCTCAATTTCACCTTTTTCAAACGCGAAACGATCTTTTTCCGTTACAAAAGTGCCTTCCAGATTTATCACAGAGTCTCCATAGTAATCATATATCTTTGCTTCGAAATCGCCACTTTCTGTATCATATTCGTAAGCAAAGAATTTTGATCCTGCCATCTTGAAGGTCAATTCTTCTACTTCATCCTTCATTTCACATTCAATTTCAAACATATCGTTTCCATCATATTCTACCAGAATATTCTGTGCACGATAATCTCCACCAAGGAAAAGCACTTCCAAATCTTCGCCATCTACTTCCACAACAACTGCTGCTAATTTGTTTGAATCTAAGTAGAAATCGATTTCAATATCATCCATTCCATCAACTTCATCAATTAAAACATCCACCATTTCATCCAAAGATACTTCTGTATCTTCTACTGTGTATGTCACACCATCATACTCTGCAAGAATGTCTTCGTAGATTTCTAATAATCCAACTACCGTATCTTCTGTAATGTACATACGATAACCAGTACATTTTTTATCTTTTCCATCGATTTCAAATTCTTCTTTGTCTTCTAATTTTTCTACTTCAATGGCGTCATACCACTCTTCTATAGACTTTGCTATATCCTCATTTACTTCTGTATTTGATGCAGTAGTACTTTTTAAGTCATATATCATTTCGAACATCTGATTAATAAGTGCAATTTCATCCTCTGAAAGCTGGTCCATCAAATATCCATCATTGTCTTCTCTATAGTTATACACAAAAAGAATATCACTTAAGAATGGCGTTGATGCCTGCACCTGACCATCTGTAATCGTCACGGTTCCTTCCAATTCAGGGTATCCAGTCATATCAACCAATCCCCAGAACTGTTTGTCTTCATTGGTATGTCTATATTCCACTTCGACACCTACACCGTCGTATTCGATAAATGTGCGAGAAGTTAATTCTTCCTCTTTTCCATAAGACATATACTCTTCGTAAGTCTCAGCTAATGCTCCGCCTTCATTAAAGGTATTTGCAATCGCTTTCATGACACGGTCTTTATCACTCATAAACACGCCGCTTACAAGAGCAATAATCAAACCAATAATAGCCACTACACAAACTGCAGCCGCTACAATAACGCCTATCTTCACACCTGTTTTTTTCTGTGGCTCCTGCATAGGGTATGGTGCAACTAGAACTGGCTGTGGTGCCACTGGTGTTGGTTGAGATGTTACATTGTCTGTTGCATTTACTTCTTGGGTTACTTCTTCAATTGGTTCACCTGTTATTGGATCAAATTTCATATTCTTTATCTCCTTTTTTACTACTTATCGTTATATATTTGGATTAAGATTTCCTTACTGATTTCTTCTTTTTTCAATTCAGAAAGAATTCCATTTTGCATCAAAAGAACCCTGTCTGCATTTTTAATTTCCTCTTCATCATGGGTCGCCACTACTACTATCCCATGATTATCTTTATGCTGTTTTAGCATCTGATATATCTTATCCTTATGGGCAAAATCCAAAGCTGTTGTTGGCTCGTCCAACAAAATTACTGGTGGAAAATTCATGAGAGCACAAGCAATTGCCAGACGACGTTTCATTCCACCAGAGAGTGCCTCTACTGGCTGATTTAAAATATCCTGCAATTCAAACTCCTGAATTGCTTTATCTAGCTGGGCTTTATCTCCCTTTTTCCACAATTTTAAATTATCTTTTACCGAGAGCTGTTCCATAAATGGATTGTCCTGTGGCACATAACCGGTATACTTACGGAACACTTCTGCCTTTACAGTATCGTGTCCATAATATGATACCTGCCCACCATCCTGTTTTAAGCATCCAGCCATAATCTGTAACAATGTAGATTTTCCACATCCATTTCTTCCAATCAAAGCAATCATCTCTCCGCTTTGAGCAGAAAATGTTACATTTGACAATACCTGCTTTTTACCATAGCTCTTTTTTATATCTTTTACTTCAATCACTCTATTTTCCTCCTAAGTAAAAGAATGCATAAAATCAAACATGTAACCAGTTCAGCTGCTGCAAAAGACAACCACACACCTATCATGCCAAATAATGTCGCCATCACAACTGCACATACCACAATTGCTACAACACCTCTGGAAATAGATGCTATAAATGCACTTGCCGCCTGATCTGTAGCACTTAAGTACCCACATCCTGCGATATTGATACCAGCAAACAAGAAACCTAAAAAATACAGTTTGATTCCCAATTCTCCATACTGTGCCAGTTCTACAGACTGTTCGCTATTGAATATAGCTACAATCGGTTCTGCGAAACCTACAATGCAAACCAATACGAACACTGCTATCGCTAACGCAGTTCCTAAGCTCAATTTTAACACTTTTTTCGCTGTGAATAAATCCCCTTTTCCATACGCTTCGCTAATTAATGGTTGTGAACCTTGCGCCACACCATTGAACATAGATGTTGCAACCAAGGCTGTGTTGGCTACTACACCATATGCAGCCACTCCTACATTGCCTGCAAGCTGTAATATCAGCCAATTATACACTGCTGTTGTAACGCCAGAAGACAGTTCTCCTACAAAGGCAGATACCCCAAGCTGACAGGATTCTATCAATTTTTTTACAGAAGGAACCTGCCATACAAATTTCAAGGTATTCTTTTTCTTTAAAAAATGAATACCGCATATTGCAACTCCAACCACTGGTGAAAAACCAGTTGCCAAAGCTGCACCTGTCATTCCAAGTCCCAAAGGGAACATAAGAACATAGTCAAATACGATATTAAATAGACTACTTAAAAGGGTGGCTGCCATAGCAAGTGATGGATCGTCATCATTTCGCACAAATGCGTTTAAAGTGGTATTCACCATAAAAAATGGCGCAAATGTCATAAACACTCTGGTATATGGTGCACCAACTGCTACGATAGCGGCGTCTCCCCCAAGTATTTGCATAATCTGTTCCGCAAAAAGCCCTCCCGATAAAACAAAAGGAACGCTTAAAACAAACACCCATATTATCGCATTAGAAAAATATTTCATAGCATATTCTTCATCCTGAACTCTTAAAATTGCATATCGGATTGCAGAGCCGACTCCTACCATCGCACCTATGGCATAAATTACGGAATATAGCGGTAATACCAGATTCAAGGCAGTAATACCATCTGTGCCTGCTGACATAGAAATAAAAAAGGTATCTGCCAAAATATAAAGGGAAACTCCCATCATTCCCAATATGTTTTGGGACACATAACGGGCAAATTGTTTATTTAATGACATATCAATATATTCTCAAACTTTCCATTTTTGTTATCTAAAAAAATTCCATATAGTAAGTATAGCATATGTTACAGGCTGATGCAGAAGATAAATAATAAAGGACTTTCGCCCTACCCAGCCCAATGGAGGACATACAGACTTCTGCAGAATTCTTATTACAGACCCATTTTCTTTTTTCTCCTTTGACTTGGCACCAAATACTATGTTGTAGAAAAAATATCCAGTTATATACAAAAACAGCCAAGGGAGCAAAGAAAAATAATCCGTAGAATAAAATCCCGCCTCTGGCAATCCCAAATATGTGGTAAAAAGGTTTGCATACCATTCTCTTGGAAGTTCCAAAAGCTCAACTTTAAAGAATCCTACATAACCTCTATTAAGTGAATACGTGAATGCAAAGAGTGCAAAGCTCAGCATACCTCCAAGTGCTGTGTTTATTTTCTTACACACCAAATCAATTGGAATCATCAATAACATGGCAGACCCAAGAAATGTTAGTACACCAAACATAACCTGGGAACTTGGCATAAAAATGATCGTCACAAGTGAAACTACGACCCCACCTGCAAAAACCATCAAACCTCTTTTTAACGGTTTCTTGCTCATTTGCCAACAAAACCCTGACACCAAAATAAAACTCCAACAGCCCCACTGCTGCCAGATGAAAGTCATATCTGAACGATACCACTGCCAGTCTACACCAAACATATATACCAAGTCCCAAATGGCATGGTAAATGATCATATTAATAACTACAAAGCCTCTATATTCATCGATGAGGTGGAGGCGTTTTTTTAAGTTAGATTTTGTTTTCACGTTTTATTTCCTTTTATACCTATTTATTCTATGTTTAAATTTATTAAATTTACAATTTCATTCTGTGCTTCTTCCACTTCTGAAACTCTAACTCTTTCCATTTTACCCTTTTCCTACTCAAACATCAATTGTGACTTTGTCACATTCTTTCTTGGAAAAATCTATATACTGTATTTCAAGAGGTAGTTATGGTATGATGTTTTACAGAATCTATAAGAAAGGATGAACAAATGGAATATATTATCACTTTCATGGAGGGAATCATCTCTTTTATCTCCCCATGTATGCTTCCGATGTTGCCTCTTTATATTTCCTACTTTGCAGGGAATAATGGTATCACAGCAGAAAATAATCAAAAAACTACCACCCTTTCTCGTGCATTTGCCTTTGTGATTGGATTTACTTTGGTCTTTACTTTGTTAGGTGTATTTGCCGGAAGCATCGGAATGTTTTTATCCAAATACCATACTTTTGTAAATATCGTTTGTGGTTTGCTTATTATATACTTCGGATTAAGTTACTTGAACATAGTTCATATACCATTTTTTAAAGGAATAAACAGTAAACTAGAGGTAAAAGGACTTTTTAGTGCATTTCTTTTTGGAATGATTTACTCCGTAAGCCTTACCCCTTGTGTAGGTGCATTTTTAGGCTCAGCACTTATGCTAGCTTCCTCTACTGGTGGTGCAATAAAAGGGGCGTTGTTACTCCTTGCCTATTCACTAGGCCTTGGAATTCCATTCCTTATATCTGCACTACTAATTGAACAGCTTCAAAGTGCATTTACATTTATTAAAAAACACTACAACATTATCAATACCATATGCGGTGTATTTCTTATCCTTATTGGTATCATGATGACATTTGGACTTATGAATTATGTATTAGCATTTTTCTCATAATAAAAGGAGACTCTATGAAAAAAACATTATTGCTTGCAGGTGCTTTGATACTTGTACTTATCTGTGCATCTGTATTTTATAACAATTATCAGGATAGTATAAAAACTCCATCTACTCCACCTAATAACTCTTCCGAGACCCAGGAGCAGAAAAATCCTGACAATTCAGATAAGAACACCAATCCAAATGCAATTGCAGCCATGAATTTTACAGTCTACGACGAATCCGGAAATCCTGTTAATCTGTCAGATTTTTACGGAAAACCAATCGTGGTAAACTTCTGGGCTACCTGGTGCGGACCTTGTAAGTCTGAGTTACCTGCATTTGAAACTCTTTATCAGGAGTACTATGATGTACAATTTCTTATGGTAAACCTTACCGACGGTGCACAGGAAACCGTGGATGGCGTAAGCCAGTTCTTAGTAGACAACGACTATCATTTTCCTGTATACTTTGATACACAGGCGGATGCTGCACTTACCTATTCCGTTTACAGCATTCCAGCCACATTATTTATTGATGCTGATGGCAACATTGTTGCTTCACATTTGGGGGCTATGTCAGAAGACACCCTCCGAAACTATATAGAAAATTTACTGATGGCAGAATAAAAGAAAAGGAGATAAAACTATGGCAGAAGTAATTTTAACAAAGGAAAATTTTGAAACAGAAGTATTAAAGAGCGATATTCCAGTTCTTGTTGATTTCTGGGCTACCTGGTGTGGACCTTGCATGATGCTTTCACCAGTAATTGCAGAACTTGCCGAAGAATTAGAGGGCAAAGTAAAAGTAGGAAAGGTAAACGTAGATGAACAAAACGAACTTGCTATGCAGTATCGTGTAGCCAGCATCCCAACTCTTCTACTTTTCAAAAATGGCGAACTTACCAAAACCTCTGTAGGATTTATGCCTAAGAACGACATCATCGAAACACTTGGATTAAATGACTAAATTAAAAGGGCTGTTGCATAATGGGTTTCCCACCCGTTGGCACAGCCCTTTTTGTTTATTAAATTAAGATGCCCAATTGTTGTAAGAATGCATTCATTTTTTCCATGCGTTCTGTAAGTTGTGGATAGAAATCTTCGTCTGAATAAGGCGTTAAGTAAAAGATTTGCAGGAATTGCATGTTTACCGCCTTTGTTACAGCATCATTTTCTGGATTTTCGCTATAAAATGTGCGAAGCCCCTTGGTCAATGCATGCCATTTTATCAAAAAAGCTTCGTATTCTTTGATTCTTGGAACTCCTAGCCACTTATTTATTTTCATCTTGGATTTGTTTGGAATAGGACATGCACCTTCTAGAAGAAAATACGACAATTTATTATCTTCATAATTTCTGCCAAGAGGAAACAGTCTGCAAAAGCCTGGACGAAATGTATGTACACTGCAACGTCCTTCTTCATTTAAAAAACTACACTTTGGATTTTCTCCTGCCATGTAAATATTTGGCATAATCAAACCATCTTCTACATGAAGTTCTATTTCTTTTCCAAACAATTCTTCAAAATTTCTTTTTAAATGTGTGGTTAACTGATATACGTCATAGGGATCCAGCCAGATAGATTGTCCCATATCTCTGCAGCAATCGGAACATCCTGCACAATCATGACATCCGATTTTTACCATATCGTTATTTCCGTACAATTTATCTATCTGCATTTTCTATCGCCTTTCTCCCCAGAGCACGGATGTACGCCCTAGTTTTCTTCACTAATGCGATATCCTACTCCCAATTCGTTTATAACGTATTTATTATCACCAGGCTTACATCCGATTTTTTTACGGATATTTGCCATGTTTACCTGTAGTTTTTTCACGCCACCATCATCCGTTGGTCCCCAAATTTTACGAATAATTGCCGCATATGTCAATACTTTTCCAGGATTTTGGGATAACACTTCTAGAATATTGTATTCTGTTCTGGTGAGCTTAATTTCCTCATCTCCGATGGTAACCATACGTCTGGCATAGTCGATTACCATATCATGTAATACAAACTTGCCTTCCAATATACCCTCCACCTCTGAAGATCGTCTATCACGAAGTGCTGCACGAACACGCGCCAAAAGTTCAGCATTACCAAATGGTTTTGTAATGTAGTCATTTGCACCTAAATCCAAAGCCAACACCTTGTCATTTTCATTGCTTCTTGCTGACACTACTAAAATAGGGGTAGTATCGGTTTTTCTAATTTCTTTGATATATTCTAAACCATCTTTATCTGGAAGTCCCAAATCCAAAATAACCAAATCAGGCACATACGATAGTGTCATGGTTATTCCATCTCGGCAAGATCCTACCGAAACCACCTGATACCCATTTGTACTTAAACTTGTTTCTAATAAATTACAAATATTTGCTTCATCTTCAATTACAAGAATTTTGTATTTGTTATTGCTCATCTTTTACCTCCATCCCTAGAGAAAAGCCAAAAATGGCGCCTCCTTCTGGTCTGTTTTTTGCATAGATTTCTCCATCATGCGCCTTAATGATTGTAGAACATACAGATAATCCAATCCCCATGTTATTACGTGTGCCATCCGTTGGTGTATTATCTCGCTCCAAGTAACCACTAAATAATTTTCCCAGACGTTCTTCTGGAATACCACAACCATTGTCTGCTATTTCAAAGATAGCATTTTCTTCCTCTATGCGAACAATTAATTTTAACTCTGTCATGCCCTCCGCATGAATCAAAGCGTTTTCAAATATATTGATTAAAACCTGCTCTATCAGTATTGGATCCATAGGTATACTAATAAATTCATCTGGAATTTCCACCTGTATTTCCTGCTCAGGATGATGCTTGTGAAACTTCACAAGAACCGCATCAATCAATTCTTCTAAAACCGTAGCATCTTTTGTTACTCGAGCAATTCCATCATCAATTCTGGTAACTGATAATAAATTTTCTACCATGCGAATTAGCCACTGCGAATCTTCATGAATCTCCTTTAGCAACTTTATCTGACGTTCCTTGCTTATAGAATCGTAATTTTCCATAATAACCGATGTAGACCCATAGATAGATGTAAGGGGTGTACGTAGGTCATGTGAAACTGCTCGAAGCAAATTACCTCGCATACGTTCTTTTTCACTCTCTGCCTTAATTTTTTCCTGCTGCTTTATCTGCGTGGTCAAAGTACTAGTCATAATTGCAATAAGCAGCATAACTAATGCAGCGAACATATTTACAGGTGTAATCAAATCGATGGCAAAGTATGGCGCTGTAAAAGTAAAGTTAACCAAAATTACACTTGCCAAAGATGCTATTACTCCCCATGCATAGCCTTCTGTCTGTAAAGAAATAAAGAACACTCCAAGAACAAATGCAGTTGGAACCAGTGTATCTGTTTGAAATACAAACTGTAAATAATAACTAAGGAAGTAGATAACCATCAATATAAACATTGTAAAGAAAAAATCTTTCATAATCTGTTTATATTTTGTCATATCTACTTCCTCCAAATGAATTCTATTTTTATTGATTTAATCCATTTTTGCACGTGCTTGTGCAATGTTTAACACATGATCACCAATACGTTCAAAGTCTGTCAAAAGTTCGGAATAAAGAATGCACGCTTCTTCCGTACAACGTCCACTTCTCATTCTCTCCAAATGATGTTCTCTATAATTCCTTGTCATATCATCAATCTGCTGTTCCATCGCAGCAATTTCAGAGAGCCATATAGTAACATCTTCTTCTTTTTGAAGCACTTTGTCAATCGCTTTTTGAGTAATATCTCTCATGGCTACAATCTCTTTCTTTGCACCATCCGAGAATTCAATATTTTTCTTTTTAATAGTTTCTAAATATTCTCCAATATTCATAGCATGGTCGCCAATTCGTTCTGCATTTCCTGTAATGAGAAAATACTGTTCAATACTTGTTACATTGGCTCCACTATTGCTATTTACAAGAATCTTGGAAATGTACTGAGAGATATCTTTATTCAAGGTATCAATCATCTTTTCATCTTCTGCAGCTTCTTTTACAAGAGCAGAATTGTTTTCTAAAATGGCATTAAAACATCTTGTAACATTTTTCGCAGAAAGTGTAATCATCTTTTCGATTTCCTGACGAAGAATATCAATATGAATTACATCTGCACCAAGATGTGTTCTAGTACGCCCAAACTCTTTGTTGAGTGTACCAAGAATTGATGTCTTTTCCTTGTCTTCTGGAGCGTCTGGCAGAATTTTCGTAGCTGCCTTTGCCAGCAATGTACCGAATGGAATCAACATACAGGTTGTAACGATGTTGAATGTCGTGTGCATGTTCGCCAGCTGGGCTGCTGGTTTTCCTTGTGTAAAAGCAGCCACAAAATCTGCAATAGGAAAAGATAAACAAAGTATAGTAAATACAACAGTACCCATGATGTTAAACATCAAGTGGATAATTGTTGTACGCTTTGCACTTCTGTTTGTTCCGATAGAAGCAAGTACTGCTGTAATACAAGTACCAATGTTCATACCGAACAATACAAATACAGCACTAGAGAATGGAATAAGCCCTGTTGCTGCCAACGTCTGTAAAATACCTACCGATGCAGAAGAAGATTGAATAACCGCTGTAAATACTGCACCTGCTAAAATACCAAATACTGGATTTGAGAACTGTGTCATCAGGTTGATAAATACTGGTGATTCTCTAAGTGGTTCCATAGCTGCACCCATCATATCCATACCGATAAAGAGCACGCCAAAACCTGCAAGAATACCACCTACGTGCTGTACTTTTGGATTTTTAAAAAATACAACCATTGCAACACCTAAAAATGCAATGAATGGTGCAAACATACCAATATCTAATGCTACCAACTGTCCAGTAATAGTAGTACCGATATTAGCTCCCATAATAATCCATACGGCCTGCTGCAAAGTCATCATACCTGAGTTTACAAATCCTACTACCATAACTGTTGTAGCGGATGATGACTGAATAACCGCTGTAATAAGTGCTCCTACTGCAACCCCTAAGAATCGATTGGCAGTAAGTTTCTCCAATATACGTTCCATGCGGTCTCCTGCCACATTTTCCAATCCGTCGCTCATCATCTGCATACCGTAAAGGAAAAGAGCAAGACCACCCAATAAGCCAAATAAATCTGTTATAGCCATTCTTTCCTCCTAAATAAAGTAAAAGAGTTTTTTGGGGATTAGCACAAAAAAAATTCGAACTACATCCACGTTAAATGGTACAGTTCGAATTTTTTTTCGTCAACGGAGTTTGAAACATCTTTACCGCATCTTAACCAATGTTTTTACGAAAAAACATGAATGTAAAATTCATGTAAAATTTTGCAACTACTCTATTTCTGCAAACTCACACACAGCTCCACATCTATATGGATAAACATAATTTAGAGTTCCCATAAAGATTGGCTGGTTGTTCTCACAATCAATAATCATATAGATAAATGGACGATCTAAGGTAACAACCTTTGTCTCTTCATATAAAGAAGCGCTTTCGTCTACAGCCTCAACAATGGTTGCCGCCCCTGCCTTGGTTCCCATTGCCCCTACTGTGATATAAGTTTTATGAATAACTCTGTTTACCCATATATTACCATTTGTAGAGGTTCCAAGGTTTGACAAATCCGCCTTGTCAGACTGAAATGCATCCACAATTCCCATTTCAATCAAGGTGTCATTCATGATAGAATAATACTCTGTTTCAAAACAAGGGAGCGCTGCTTCCACATGTACTTCTATCGGATTATCTAAAAGCGTCTGTAGATTTTCCCCTGTCATTGCTGCTACATATTCCTGCACTGTGTAGCCTTCCTTTGGCAACAATGCCACAAAAGCATACTTTTTACCTTCATAATATTTTATGAATCCAGTAGCCATCTCATCTTCCAAATACAAAAATTCTTCCGAGTACATCATATCTACTGGCTGTTTACACTCCTCAATACCTTCATAGTACTGAAACATTCCCTCACTCACGTGCATTTCATCATAAGGCTCTAACCATTCTGCCTCAAATACAAGCGCATTGATTACATACATCACTGCATTTGCTGGTATTTCATCTAATATTTCTTTGATGGCACCATCTGTATTTTCTTCCACCCATGCGTTTATTTCATTACATGTTTCCTCTACAAATGCTACTTCACGTACTTCTCCGTCGTAATAAGTTTCTATATTATTTAGAAAATCCTGCTCCACAGTAAAACGCTCATCATCTGTGTACCATATAGAATTTGCCATCATCAGTTTATTAAAATCATCCTGTGGAAGATTTTTGATATAGTCATAGGCATAACTGTTTAACTGTGTCTGTGTCATTCCCAATGCATCTTCTATCTGTGTTAACGTGTCTCCATTTGCACCATTACTTGTCATAGATAGTGCCATAAGCACGGAAACTGGTGAAATCAGCGTATTTGTTTGACCTTTTGGGTCTTGTGCTACTGATTGCTGAAATAGGCGCACAGAAAAGTCCATAGCCCTTTCATCTGCTGTCGTCTTATTGTATGCATCATCTAAATCAACAACCACATCTGTTTGTGTGTTTTTCACAGTCTCTTCCTGCGGCAAATCCTTTCCACAGGCAGATAAAGGAAGTATCATGCTTACACATAACAATATCGTTAATATTCTTTTTTTCATATTACACCTCCCTAATTGTTCTGTAATACTTCAACAACCTGGTCATATATATCCTGATCTATTTGTACACATACTTGATTAATCCAAGGGAACATAACATATCCATCTCCCACAAGGGTAAAATGTAATCTTACTCCATTATCTGTGGTGAAATACAAATGATAAATCCCTTCCTCTCCTCCAAATGGATAGTAGGATTTTCCTTCTACATATTCAAAGTCACCTTCTGCGAAGGAATCCAAGAACTGTTCAAAAAGAGCATGATATTCTTCCGATAATTGGGTTGGTTCGTCCCATGTGTAATTCCAGTCATAATCAGTTTGGAATGATACTTCTTTGAAATTATCTCTTAAATGAAGTCTATCATCCACCAAATCTGAACCTTTCCCTAAAGTCATGCCATTGTTGTTGATATAGGTTTCCACCGTGCCATCGTCCCAAACGGTACATAGCATAAATTCTGGAACAACGCCTTCTACTTCATAAATCTTTCCTGTAAAAGTACCCGCACCCTCTACATAACCTTCTGCAGGCGTCCATTCATCAATCAGCCCTGTAACTGTTCCTACTTGCTCTCCTACAAAATCCGCATTTTCTCCTGCAAAATCATACTGAATGTAAGAACGTCCATCATGGATAAAGAATCCCAACATATCCATTTCTAAGCCATTCTCTTTCTTTAAGTTCATTTCTAGCTTTGGAATTTCCACACCATATATGTCACTTTCCAAATCCGCTATGACACCATCATGGATTTCCACTTGTTCACAACTCTCATTTCGATTATTTGTCCCACCTACATCATCTGCATCTTCTATTATCACAGTTTCCTGATTGGACGCTTGCTCTGTTCCTCTATTCGATTCATCAGCTTTATTCGTATCCAATGGTGCAATGACATTTCCAAATATCCAACTTCCAGCCACTAACAAGCACACACTTGCAGCCAATGCAGTCCACTTACGCCATGGATAGTGCGTCTTCTTAGGCTCTGTAATATTTAATGTTATTTCTTGCGATTCTTCTGTATCTAATTTAAGATATCCACCACGCATTTTTTCTACTTCTTCTATCATCTCATCATCCAAAAATTCTAAGGCATCCTGGATGATTTCACTTCTTTTTTTCTCTCTCATATATAGTAGCCCTCCTGTTCCAAATAAGCCTTTAAGCCACATCGCGTGCGATATAACATGGTCTTTGCCTTTCCTTCGCTCATTCCGCAATACTTTGCAACATCTTTTAAAGGATCTAGGAAATAATATCTTCCCACAAACAAGTTTCTTGCTTCTGGAGAAATCGTCTTCAAATATGCATTGATGATCCTTGCTAATTCCTCTGCTTCTATCTGTTGCTCTGTGGAACCTTTGTCAGAAATACAATCGTCCAATTCGGATAATGAAAATGTATACTCGGATGGAATACGTTTATCACGATTCTTTTTTCGGAGAATGTCTATAGCAACACGTCTGGTAATCTTTGCCAAATAGGTAGACAGTACGCTGGGTCTGTGTGGAGGAATCGACTTCCATGCGTACATATATGTATCGTTGACGCTTTCTAAGCTATCTTCCATGTCCGTTAAAATATTGTATGCAATTTTCGTTAAATATCTACCGTACTTGGACTGTGTTTCTTTTACCGCATTCTCGTCCCTATTCCAATACAGTTCTACAATTCTTTCATCCGTCATGGACGATTCTCCTTTCCTATAGGCGCCTATACTATATATCTCGTGAAAAATGTTCCCTGGTTTCATTTTACATTATTTTTAATCATAGAAAAAGGGAGTGGCTTACACCACTCCCTTTCTATCTCTTAATTCACGAAAATTATTTTCTTTGTAATAACCAAAAATGATTCTGATCATCCTTTGATTCTGTGACATTGCACGCTATATTCAAATTCTCATCCCCGTATTTGTCAAATAAATATCCTACCATCACATTTGCAAAGGCAATATTTTTTGTTTTTGCTTCTAGCATTTCAAAGAGAAGTAAATACTCCCCATCTTCTATGTTTGGTAAGAACGCTAAAACTTCCTTCACTTTTTCCCACTGATGTTTTTCATATAGAATTACATAACTATCATTTTCCAATGGATTTAAGTATTCCTCTTCTTCCTCAACGTCTTCTTCGCTGATATCTACATCCGAAAAATCAACATCTACATTTTGCATCTAGCAAATAACTTTCTATTATCTAAACGCAGCATCAAACATATATGGCGGAATTTTAACTATCTCTCCATCTACCGCATAATTCTTTGGATGAATAATGTATTGTGTCGCAATCTTCTTCCCAAACAATTCTTTGAATCTTCCCAATGAAGTAGTCGTATAATTTTTAGATGATTTTACTTCTATTGGAAATACCCTAAAATTCGTTTTGCTTTCATTCGACAGCAAGAAATCAATCTCAATATCATTACGATGTTTCTCTTCACTATATCGTGTATAAAAATACAATTTACTACCTTTCGCCGCAATCATCTGTGAAATCATATTTTCATAAATCATTCCTTCATTCAACGAAAGTCTTTCATTCATAATCTGCCTATACAGTTGTTGACTAGCAATTTCATTTTCACTAAATGCTAAGCTTATTAAAAGACCTGTATCTCCCATATAACATTTGACAGCAGACTCCTTCTTGTTAAGTGCAAATCCAACGTTTGGATCATTGCATTTATAGCACAGGTTACAAATCATAGAATCGTCAAGCCAGAATAATGGATCATCGTATCGATCAAATGTTGCACCTTCTTCAATTTCTTTTAATACAATCTTCTTCTCATGAGTTGATAAATAAGCCGGAATATTTTCAAATATTGCTGATACACGTGAATTATACCTTTTTGCAGCTTTCTTTATATCATCTCTGTATAAATCAAGAATATCTCTTTTTTCAATATCTGCCGCAGCGAAATCCCTTCCGTTCTTCGCAAATGCAAGAACCGCCTGTGGCATGCCACCAACTAACATATATTCTTTAAACAAATGCATTGCTTTTGCATGCATCGACTGCTCTAGCGGTTGTTTTTTCTCAAAGCACTCACGAATGTACTCATACAAGAGGTCTTCGCTCATATACGTCATAAATTCTTCAAAATCCAAAGGATACATCTTTATTTTGCGCTCTTCTGATGGCAATGTTATATTTTCTACATTTTCACGAATGGATATCAAAGAGCCCGTTTCTATATAATCATATCTTCCATCGGCCACCAAATATTTAATTGCCTGTCGTGCCTTTGGAAATCTTTGAATTTCGTCAAAAACAATCAAACTTTCTCTAGGATATAGACGCTTATTGTATTCCAATGATAATGTCTGAAAGAAAATATCTAAGTTACTCATATTGTCAAATGCCGCAAGTGTTTTAGCCGTCGCCTTATTAAAATCAATTAATAAATATGATTTATATTCCTTTTTCCCAATTTCTTCTGCAACAGTAGACTTTCCAATTCGTCTTGCCCCTTCTATTAAAAGAGCTTTCGAACCATTGCAAGATTCTTTCCATTCTACAATTTTTGAATATATTTTTCTCTTAATTTCCATATAGCCTCCACAGTGCGCAAAGTAATTTTCATTCTTTTCTCTAACTATACGCAATGTAAATTATACTCTTTTTCGCAACAGCACGCAAGATATTAAATGAAATTTTATAACTCTATCGAATCTCAAACTGACCCTTCTGATATAATTGCACAAAGGTGCCAGAACCCGCTATTTTTTCAACGTTTTCTGACACCTTCATCTTGCATTATAAATTTATAACACTCCCATCATTTTCAAAATCCAATAACCTAATCCTAACACCCAGCTACTGAATATCCCATACAGGATAACCGGTCCGGCAATTCGAAAAATCTGACACCCGATTCCAAAAACCTGACCTTCTTTTTTAAATTCAATAGCCGAAGCGCAGACTCCGTTTGCGAAACCAGTAATTGGTACCAATGCTCCTGCACCACCCCAGTTTGCCAAAGATGGATATAGATTAAGGCTGGTAAGAATAACACTAGCTAAAATCAATATCAAGCTACACCAGGTGGAAGCATCTTTCTGTTCCAACCCAAAATTGTTTACCCCTATGTTTACAATAAACTGCCCGATCGTGCAGATTATTCCACCTAAAACAAATGCCTTTAACATATTTGCCCATAAGTTATGTGTAGGTGTGACCTGCTTTACATACTCATTATAGGCTTCATTTCTTTGCTGCTCATGTGGGGATATCTTCTCTGTTTTCAAATGACACACCTTCCTTAACTATTTTTTATACTTATCTTAGGTATGTCAATTATTTCTTTATATGTGCACTTGCCAAAGTTTTTCTTCTGTAGCTCCCCAACGAAATAGTTCTTTCATCTGCTCATCATATTCTTCAAGGGGCTTAAAATTGGTAGCAAGCTTAACTAAATATGCTTCCTTTTCATCTTTTGGACTTATTTGCTCCAAATTTGGAAGAATTGCATCATAAAGTTCTACTGGTGCCATTTCTTCACTTAAATTTAAATCAAATAATTTTTTCATTAACCCTGCTAAATAGTAAAATTCATAATTACCCAAAAGCACAGATGTTTGCTGGTTGCATTTTATAATGATACTTTGTCTTGCAATAGATGTTACCATAATCCTACCTCCAAATTATGGGACAATTATATCATATCCCGTTAGGAAATAGAACAAACTTCCTAGCATTTTCCCGATTGCCATAACAAATAAAAGCACTTCGCAATAATCAGTTTTTATATTAATTCTACGAAAGAAGATTGGGAAAGTATCTAGAATTTCAGCTAGGGCTACTGCTATGCACCCAGTAAAAATTCCTGCGGACACCCCAAACAAAGTCAGTACCATTCTTCCCAACAAATCAAACAGCCATTTTTTTCTCCATGAGAAAAGGGATAACACAGTACCAAACATCACACCTCGAAACACCGTATTTTCTATGGAAATTACTTTATTTTCCAATTTTGCCTTTTGTATAATTCTTGGAATGACACGAATAACAAGTAAAAACGCAAAGGTACCAGCCGCCACACCAATCCCTGCACTAAAACAGATGAATATATTAAGCAATATCTTAGGAAACATCTACACTATGTCCCTTCTTGTTTGCATCAGCAATCTTCGTATTAATTAAATCATCATTATATTTCTGCATTTCGACCTCGATTGGTGTTGGATCCTTTGTGATTTTTTTCTTACTAAAGTGATTGAAGAAAATGATGATTCCTAGTGCCAGTCCTACACTATAAGAAAGTTCCATCTCTGTAACTGGTGGTTTCTCCGTTCCCATTAACTGTTCATAAAACCTGCTAAAGGTTTTTTGTATCCCTATATCGATATGAAATGTCATAATCGTAAATGCAGAACCAAAAAAGACGATTACAGACACTAATACTAGTTTCATTTTTTCCAAAACCGCATATTTTATGGTGCTTTTCTTATAATCCACAATAAAATCTGTCTCTCCACAGTTCATTACTGTCGCATTGGGATAATCTTGATGTATACGTTCTACCACCTTTAAAACAGAAAACACTTCAGCATGCTCATGATTAAACGAGAACAGGTCCATCTGCTTAATAGCCCTAAGCACCCCTTTATCCGAACATTCTATTTTTAATACATCACCCAAGGTTATGTTTTTGTCATATACTGTGCAAATTCCATCTGCCTTAATATATACAATAACCTGCTGCATATTCTCCCCCATCAAATACTAAAGTACCATCCTTTATGGTCTGCTGTTCTTGATAACTAGACACACAATACCATACACCAAATCCTATTGCTACAATAATCAATACAACCAAAAAACTACGATATATTTTCATCATGTCAGTTCCTCCATTTTCTCATAGTATGTACCAATTTTGTAAAAATATGATTTCTATTTGCATTTCATTTGAAAAGGATTGACACCGTATGATTTTCGAATTAAATTGGATATGTACTAATAAAAAGGAGAATTGCTATGGCAACCACCAAAGAGATATTGGCGCTCGCTGTTGAACTGGCTGATGTCATGCTTCGAAACGGCGGAGAAATTTATCGTATTGAAGATACGGTTATTCATATTTTAAAAGCATATAACGTAGAAAACTTTGATGTGTATGTTCTGTCCAATGGAATTTTCGCTAGTGCTAATGAGGATAAAGACGATGCCTGCAGTATGATTCGTCATGTACCTTTAGGCGGTGTGAACCTTGCTAAAGTCACATACTTAAATCAATTAGCCCGCGACCTTTGCACTCATAGCTGCACCATCGAAGAAGGATGGGAAAGAATCAACACTGCAAAGAATTTACCTAGTTACTCGAACACTGTTCAAGTTTTCTTTTGTGGATTAGGAAGTGCCTGTTACGCCTTCATTTTTGGCGGAGGAATCCTAGATTTTGGTGTTGCATTTATCATAGGTATGTTCGAACAATTAGTGCTCGCATATATGGCAAAACACAAAGTATCTCGTTTCCTTCGAAACGTATTTGCCAGCACATTTGTAGCTGCCTGTACCATTTTGGCAATGCAGACTGGCTTGCCACTATTACAGGATAAAATTATCATCGGTGCTATTATGCCACTGGTGCCTGGAATCACATTTACCACTTCTATTCGTGATTTTCACAATGGCGACTACTTATCCGGCACGATTCATTTAATTGATGCATTACTTACCGCACTTTGTATCGCAGTAGGTATTTGTCTTCCAATGGCAATCTCTGCATCTATCGGAGGAGGTGTATTGTTACCATGATTATTTTAGAATTTATCGTAGCCATGCTGGCTACTATATCTTTTGCTGTACTTTTTACAGCACCAAAACATGAAGTTATTTACTGCGGTTTCACTGGCGCACTAGGTTGGATTGTCTACTACATCATGACGCAAAATAATATTAATCTCGTATTTGCGTCTCTTGTAGCTACCTTCTGCCTCACTATTATGGCTAGATGTTTTGCAGTAATTCGTAAGACTCCAGTTACAGTCTACTTATTATCTGGTATCTTCCCATTGGTTCCTGGAGCAGGTATCTACTATACTGCATACTACTTATTTATAGGTAACACAGAAATGTCTGGCTTTAAAGGCTTAGAAACCTTGGAAGTCGCCGGTGCCATCGTATTTGGCATTATCTTCGGATTCGGCATTCCACAGTGGCTGTTCCACAAACTATCACCAAAGAAAATTGACTTAAACGAAGAAAGTTAAAAAATGGGGATGTTGCAAAATACAAATTTGCGGCATCCCTTTTTGCGTACATTAAAATGCCTCGGGTATATGCATCTGCAGTGCACAACGTAATCGAAGTGCTTATTTTCTAAGAAACTCCCGTGGGGCTTTTTTGATTATTTATGTCTTTGTAATGTTTTACAATCTGCAAAGTATGTTCGCGTGTAAAAGACACCTTTGAGGAGCTTCGTGTGTATCTTTGCGAGCCGAATTTACAAAATGTCACATGCCGGGAGCAACTGTCCGAGACGCTGCTTTTGCGTCGAGTTTTGCTCCGGCATGTGTAATATCAACTTTGTAAATCGGCTCGCTTAGATACACTAGAAGGTACGAGCAGGTTTCTTTTACACGCGAACATACTTTGCAGATTGTAAAACATTGCAAAGACATAAATAATCACAAAAGCAAGAAGGGAGTTCCTTAGAAAATAAGCATTTCGATTACGTTGTGCACTGCAGATGCATATATCCGAGGCATTTTAATGTACACAAAAAAGAAATGCCACAAATTTGTATTTTGCGACATCCCTTTTGCTATTTCTACTATACAATAAAACCGTTTACAATCTTGCCGTTGTAATAGTATTTGTTGATTTTTTCTACATAGTTCTGTGTTTCTTTGAATGGTGGGATTCCACCGTATTTATCTACATTTCCAGGCCCTGCATTGTAGGCAGCCAGTGCCAGATTGATATTTCCATCATAACGCTTTAGCATGGTGCTAAGGATACGTGCGCCACCCATAATGTTTTCACGAGCATCTAGGGGATTTGTTACGCCGTAATCTTTACAAGCGTTTGGCATCAGCATCATGACACCCGTAGCGCCATTAGAACATACAATGTCTGGTGTGAAGTTGGATTCTGCAAAGCCGATGCATTTTAGAAGTTTTACATCTAATCCATACAAATCAGCAGCTTCTTTAAAGTATGCGTTCAGTTCATCGCTACACTCTAAGTCACCTTCGTTGAAGACGCCAGAGATATTAACGTTTCCAGATGGTGTAGTATTAATGACAGGAGCTGTATTTTTTGTTCCTGCTTTCTTTGGAGTGCCAAGATCCAAATCATCCGTAGGGATAGGAGCAACTACATGACTACCCAAAGTACTACGAAAACGCATGATTGCGGCAGCATCTACGGCATCTGGATTTACCGAACCGGTAGAACTTTGTGCCACCATGGCGTCGATGGTCATGGCTTTTAAGGCAGCCTGGTTTAGCACAAGGATATCATCAAAAGATTCCTCAGATGGAATATCTGTGATGGTGGTAGTGTTTGTGCTAGTACCAACAGATGAAGTTGGAGCATATCTTTGAACTTTTATACTCATAATCTTTCTCTTTCTGTAAAATATCTTATAAACTATATATCGGCATATTTTTCCAATGCTATAGCCCATATTTATAGGTATTATAACATAAAAGTGCCTTGAAATAAATGCAAACTTGTTGTAGTCTAAAAAAGTATTATTTTGTCGAGGTTTTCTCGATGGTTAGGAGAAATTAGAATGAAAAAAACACCGTTTGTAACAAAAGAACAGGTTGAAGAAATAGTAAAAACATATCCTACTCCATTTCATCTTTATGATGAAGCTGGAATTCGCGCCAATGCAAAGGCTGTACAGGAAGCATTTGCGTGGAACAAAGGATTTCGTGAATATTTTGCTGTAAAAGCAACACCAAACCCATTCCTTTTGAATATCTTAAAAGAGTACGATTGCGGATGTGACTGCTCATCTTTGACAGAACTTATGATGGCAAAGGCATGTGGTTTTGATGGTCCACATATTATGTTTTCATCAAATGATACACCATTAGAAGAGTTCGAATACGCAAATGAACTAGGTGCGATTATCAATTTAGATGACTTTACTCACATCCAGTGTTTGGAAGATACATTGGGATATATTCCAGAAACCATTAGCTGTCGCTACAATCCAGGTGGAGTATTCGAAATGAGCAATGGTATCATGGATAATCCAGGGGATTCCAAATATGGTATGACTAAAGAACAGCTTTTTGATGCATTTAAGCTTTTGAAGGAAAAAGGTGCAAAGAATTTTGGTGTGCATGCGTTTTTAGCAAGCAACACAGTAACAAACGAGTACTATCCACAACTTGCAAAACAGTTGTTTGAATTGGTAGTAGAATTGAAAGAAGAAACAGGCTGTCATATCACATTTGTCAATCTTTCAGGTGGTGTAGGAGTTCCTTACACACCAGATCAGGAACCAAATGATATCTATGCAATTGGTGAAGGTGTGCACAAGGCTTATGATGAAGTGTTGGTGCCAGCAGGGATGGGAGATGTAGCCATTTTCTCAGAGATGGGACGTTTTATGATGGCTCCATACGGCTGTCTTGTAACACAGGCAATTCATGAAAAACATATTTACAAAGAGTATATTGGAGTGGATGCATGCGCTGTAAATCTTATGAGACCAGCCATGTACGGTTCGTATCATCATATTACAGTACTTGGAAAAGAAGATGCACCATGCACAGAAACGTACGATGTCGTAGGTTCTCTCTGTGAAAATAATGATAAGTTTGCTATTGACCGCAAGCTTCCAGTTATTGATAAAGGTGATTATCTTGTAATTCATGACACAGGCGCTCACGGATTTGCCATGGGATATAGTTACAATGGTAAGCTTAAATCTGCAGAGTTATTACTTCAGGAAGATGGCTCTGTAAAGATGATTCGTAGGGCTGAAACACCAGAAGATTACTTTATTACATTTGATTGTTTTAAAGAGTTTGATTTTTCAAAATAATGGTAAGCAATTCTTTGACATATTATGTCAAAAAGTGTAAAATAATGTCATCTGTGAAGAATTTCACAATATAGAGGAGGAAACGAAATGATTACATGTCCAAAATGTAAAAAAGAGTTAGAAGACGGAACAAAATTCTGTTACGCTTGTGGCTCACCAGTAGAAGCTCCTACACCAGCAGAGGAAACTCCAGCAGTTGAACCAACTCCAGTAGTTGAATCAACACCTGTAGTAAATCCTACTCCAGTTGTAGAGCCTACACCAGCAGTAGATGCTGAACCAAAAGCAAATCCTGCACAGGATGTGCTTGCAAAAGTAAAACAACTTCCATTAAAAGTAATTGGTATCGCAGCAGCAGCTGTAGTAGCAGTTATCGTATTAATCGTATTAGTAGGAAGCCTTTTAGGTGGTGGCGAAAAACGTCCAGAGTATGCAGTATACTTAAAAGATGATCAGTTATACTTAAGCTTACTTGGCGGTAAAGAAGCTATCGAAATTACAGAAGATCTCGCAGGAGATTGGAGTACTGAATCTATCATGGATGAAATTGATGAAATTAGTTCTTTAATCTATTTAACAGATGATAAAAAGACAATTATTTATCCAGATGACATTACTTATGATGGATTCACATTATACTATCGTTCAGCTACTAAAGAAGATGCTGAAGGCGAAAAAATCGACAAAGATATTAGAAACTATGTTGTAAGTGAAAATGAAAAACTTATCACATATGTAACAAGTGATGGTAAATTATATCAGTATAACTTTAAAGATAAAGAAAAAGTTGCAAGTGATGTATATTACTTCTATGCATCTGAAGATGGAAAGAGAATTGTATACGTAGATTATGATGACACAATCTATCTTTGGGAAAACGGCGAAGATGAAAAGATTGCAAAAGATGCAAATGTCGTAGGTGTTGCAAATGACTTAGATACTATCTTCTACACAAAAGAGGGAAAACTTTATGTAAAAGAAGGTAATAAGGACGAAGTAAAGATCGATTCAGATGTTTACAGCGTACTTGCAACATATGAAGATGGTTCTGTATACTTTGTAAAATCAGATTCTAGAACAGTTTCTCTTGCTGATTATGTAAATGACGATATGTTAGAAGCTGATGCAAATATGGTAGAACCAGAATATCCAGATTATGATGACTTTGATTGGCCACCATACCCATGGTATGATGAATGGATGGATATGGAAGAATATGCTGATTGTGCAAACGAAGATGAAGCTTATGATCGTTATGAAGAATTATATGATGCAGTAGATGCTGAATATGAAGCTGCATACGATGCATATTATGAAGCATATGATTTATATTGGGATAAAGACAACCGTGACTACATCAGAGAATATCTCGCTGATGCTGAAATGGAAGTAAGCTACTACACATTATATTTCTATGATGGTAAAGAAGTAGTAGAAGTAGCTGAAGATTTCCAGTATTCAAACTACAGAATCGCTGGATATGATGCAACACCAGTTATCGTATTTGAAACAGAAAAGACAGCTGAAATTGAAAAATTAAATATGTCTGAAATCGATTCTTACTGGGATGTAGAAGATCATGTATATTATGCAGAAAAATCTACAACACTTAACGTAGCTGTTAAAGGTACAGCAACAGCAACAGATCTTGAAGATGTATATAACTTAGCTATTACAAGAGATGGAAAAGAGTTATATGTACTTGCAGATGTTGATTACGATGATTACACAGGAACATTATATAACATGTCTATTTCTGGCAAACCAGGAAAAGCAGAAGTATATGATGAAGATGTAACATGTGGTTATCTTGTAGTATATGCAAATGGTAAAGTAGCTTATACAAAAGAAAATGGTGAAGAATTCTTCGTAAACAAAGAAATGGTAGATGAAGATGTATATGCTTCTACTATTATGGTATGTGACGAAGGAGATACAATTTATTACTTAAAAGATCTTGATTATTCAGATTACACAGGATCATTATGTATCTCTAAGAATGGTAAAGAAGGAACAGAAATCGCAGATGACGTATTCTATACATTCTCTGTTACATCTGAAGGAAATGTTCTTTACTTAGCTGATTTCGATGTAGATGACATTGAAGGAACATTATGTTTCTCTAAAGACGGTAAAGAAGGAAAAGAAATTGATGATGAAGCTCAGATGATCATTTCACCATTCCCTTACGGATTCTATAACTTATACTAATAAAATAAAAAGAGTAGGTCGTTTGACCTACTCTTTTTTTCCTTTATATGTTGGATATTCAAGAAAATCTTGCTCACTTCCATTAAAGACATTGACGTCAATAAATTTTTCAGCCCCATCATATCCAGAAAGTTTTTCTCGATTTGTGAACTGCCAAAAAGTCCAATCTCTGTTATCACACAAAGTTGGTCTTGCATATACATCTCTGATCCATATATCATAATCTGAATAATCATTTGCAATATAAAGGTCGTAGGTTTCTTTTGTGCAGTATATAATTGGCTTTAGTCCATAAAATTCTTCAAGATCTGTAAGAAGAGTCTTTAATTCCATTTCGACATCTTCACAGTTTGGTGGATTCTCTTGCTTGTCGCCATAAAATTCGAGGTCTATAACTGGTGGAAGCATACCATCAAAAGGTGGAACAGTATTTATAAAATGTTGTGCCTGTGAAGCACCTTTACTGTCGAAGCTAAAAAAGTGATAGGCACCAACAGCTAAAGTTTGTTTTTGTGCTTCGGAGAAATTATACTGAAACTTTGGGTCTACAAATGAACTTCCCTCTGTTGCCTTGATGAAAGCAAAGTCAATATTCTGTGAAGCAAGTAATTCCCAATCTATTTCCCCTTGATAATGAGAAACATCAACTCCTCTGACAGGATATTTCTTTTCTGATGGATTGTTTAATAATATTATCCCGTTATATACCAACAGCGCGCACAGTAAACTGATAAACAGAAAAATGCTAATAATCAAAATAATGTATTTATGTCTCTTTTTCATTGAAATCACCTCAAAAAGATAATAGCATAATTGTATTTTTGAATCAATGATAGACAAAAAGCATGCCTGTTTTCCTCATCTTAATTAACTGAGGGTAAAATAGCAGGAGATGGGGTGAGACGGATTAAGAAAAAGGTCCGGCGAACCTTTTTCCCGTCGAACCGACCGACGAAGACCTTTAGGTCGAGGAGACCTTGAACTTTGGGTTCAAGGGACTCCTCGGCATAAAAAAGAAAGACCTGGACGATTGCTCGTCTAGGTCTTTCTTTTTTATGCAGGAGATGGGACTTGAACCCACACGAGGTCGCCCTCGTCAGATTTTGAGTCTGATGCGTCTGCCATTCCGCCACTCCTGCCTGTTCGTCTCGAACGTGTCTATATTAGCACAACCTACCAATGAATGCAACTAAAATTTGTACAAATCTCTAAAAATTTGAAATTTTGTAATAAGTAGTAGAAAGAAATTTTTTTCTAATGTATAATGATGATAACAGGTGAGCAAACGGTTGCGCAATGTGCGTCTAATGAGGAGAATTAAATGAAAAAAGTAGCAATTTTTTCAGATGGATGGAGAAAATATTTCAATTTTGCATGGGTGGACGGCTGTCATACATATATCAAGGAGAAAGGGTTGGATGTAGACTTATATGTATTTAACAGTTTTGGAAATTTTAGTCAGGATGACAAATTCAATGCAGGGGAATACAATATTTTCCAACTGCCTGATTTGACGGAATTTGATGGTGTCATAATAGATGTTACCAATATACATAAAGTGCAAGTGAGAGAAGATATTATTTCAAAGATAAAAAATGCAGGGATTCCTGCAGTTTCTCTTGTGGATGAAATTCCAGGATTTTATTACGCAGGTATTGATAACTATGCTGCAATGTACCATATGGTGGAACACTTAATAAAAGAGCATGGTTGCAAAACATTGAATTTCGTTGGAGGTCCAAAAGAGAATATTGAAAATCGCCAACGTCTAGATGGCTATAAAACTGTGTTAGAAAAATACCAGATTCCATTTGAGGAAGAAAGGGTATTTTGTCATAACTATGAGATTATGACAGGTGAAGAAGGTTTTGAGTATTTTCTTGGTAAAGGACAATTACCGGATGCGTTTGTTTGCGCCAATGATAATATTGCAGTAGGTTTGTGTCATTGTGCAAAACAGCATGGTTATGAGATTCCTAAAGACTTTTTAGTAACAGGCTATGATGATTTTGATAAGGCATCTTATTTCGAACCTCGTATTACCACTGCAGGATTTGTACGGGAGGAAATTTCCTATAAAGCCATGGAAGTTTTGCATAAGATATGGGCAGGAGAAAAGAATATAGAACCTGCCTTTGCAGAGGTGTCATATTTCTTCCAGGATAGTTGTGGATGCAAGCCAAATCGTCAAGTGGATCGTGGTAAATATATAGAGAAACATATTTTGTCAGAAGATCGTATTGTTCGTATGGACAATGATATGATGAGTTTAAAGAGGGAGTTACTAGAGTGTAAGTCTTTTAAAGAAATGGGACAGTGCCTACCAAAGCATCTTGAAAAATTGAAATGTGATGCTATCTATTTGATGCTTAATTATGAGATTGCAAGATGTGAAGAATATGTTAGCTCCAACGTGCAAAAAGAAGAATATCGTTGGACAAAGGGCTACCCAAAGAGTATGGAAATGGTAATGGCCTACGAAAATGGTGCTGTAGTTTCAGATACACCAATAGATGTGAAAAAGATTCTGCCTCGTGAATCAAATACAGCAGGAGATGACATTTATGTATTTTCTCCACTTCATTTTCGTGAGCAGGAAGTAGGATATCTGGTGTTTAAAAATTGCGATTATATGCTGGATTCTCAGTTGATTTTTGAGATTTTGACTGTATTATTGGAATCCATGGAAAGTATGTATCATCGTCTTCTTTTAAGCTATATGAATGAAGAACTATCCACATTATACGTCATGGATTCATTGACTGGATTGTATAACCGAATGGCATACAACCGCTATGCAATCCCAATGTTTGAAGAGTGTATGAAAAACAAGATTCCACTTATGATAATGTTCGTAGATGTGGACCGTCTGAAATATATTAATGACACCTTCGGACATGATATGGGAAATGTGGCAATTAAGACCGTTGCTATGGCGGCAGCAGCAAATGTACCAAGGGATGGATTTGTCATTCGTTATGGCGGGGATGAATTTGTAGTCATGGCTCCGAATGTAAAGGCAGAAGAAGCGGATCGAATCGTAAAAGAAATTGAAAATCATGTAACAAAGATGTCAGAGACACTGGCTACAGGATTTGAGATTAGTACAAGCTTGGGATTTGTGATTGCAGAAAATGATGAAATCGATTTGGCGGAATATATCAATTTAGCTGATGAAAAGATGTATGAAACCAAACGCATGCATCATGAAATGCAAAAAAACAAAGAGCAGAAAAATAATAATTAGAACAAATATAAGGTTGAAATGGTCTGTCGTTAAAGATTTGACAAATTTCGACCTTTTTTGTTGACAAAAGTTATCATATATGATAACTTTTCTAGTATCAGGTGGTTTAAACCTAAAAGTGAACGGAAAATGAAAAATAGGAGAATGGTATTGTGAGTAAGGTGAATTCGCCTAGGGAAGATGTGGTGCGTCAGCTCAAAGAAGTGCGCAAGGCAGAGGGAATGACTCAGGAGCACTTGGCTGATTTGGTTGGCACAAAGAAGTCCAATATTTCTCGATTAGAAAGCGGGCGTTATAATCCGAGTCTCGACTTTCTCGTCAAGGTAGCAGATGGACTTGGTAAAAAAATTTCGGTAAAGGTCATGTAGGAGGGGCATCATGGCGACAGTGAAGAAGCTAGGAAAATTTTCTGGCAATGATATTGAATTATGTAGAACGACCAATTCAAAAGCAGGGAATCAAACGGTACAGGCATTATTAGATGCAAGTATCCCTTTTACGAGAAATTCGAAAAGGATTCCTTTCTTTAAAAGAGAACAGTACAATGGGGCAAATGAGATGATGGTTATCAGCATTAATCCACATAGATATAGTCAGGCTAGAAGAGTCATTGACCAGATAGATATGATTTATCGCAAGAGATTGGTGATGTCTAACTATTAAGATAATTGAATAAAAGATTTTAAAATGCAAACGGGTATGGTAAACTATATTTTATCGTACCCGCTTTTTATATGGTAAAACCTCTATAAATAAGTAGATGTAGTCCTAAGTTGGGAAAAGAGAAAGTGAATGAATATGAGACATGATTATGAAGATGAAGAATTGTATATAGAAGATGACTATGAAGAGGAAAGGGTAAAAGTTTCCCTCTTTCCAAATCGTACTCGCACAATCGTAAGAGCATTGATTTTTTCTGTGATTCCAATTTTGTTGTTTTATATGATGGAATCCTTTGAACACAATGCTTTTGAGGAGGTGCGTCCTCTAGCGCAGGTATATAATATTTTTCTGTTTGAGTTGATTGCTTGGATTTTATTTTTTATTACGGGAAGTGGACGATGCGCTCTTAGAATAGAAACGGTGATTGCCTTTGTTTATGGGTTGGTAAATCACTATGTTATGGCTTTTCGTTCTACACCATTGGTGCCATGGGATATTTATTCTATCAAAACCGCAGCCAGTGTGGCAGAAAATTATGATTTTACCCCAAGTTCGGAAATGATCTCTGTCTGTATCGGGTTTGGCGTTTTATTTCTTGCGTTGCATTTCGTGAGATTAGAGTTTTCTTATGGAGCGTTCTTGCGTGTTATCCCAGTGTTATGTATTTCGATAGTGCTTGGATTGTTTGTTAACCTTCTTTGGGATGAAGAGTTTCAGACGGACAGTTATTTGTATCCGTTTTTATTTACGCCTGCCCATATGACAAAGGTGAATGGAATGGCGGTTACATTTTCCATGAATCTGGCATATGTGTATGTGGAAAAGCCAGATGGTTACAGCGCACAAAGAGCCCAGGAGATATTGAAACAATATGAGTATGTAATAGGGGATGTGGTTCCTGCAGAGGAGATGCCAAACGTAATCGTGATTATGAATGAGGCATTTTCAGATTTAGCGGTACTTGGAGAGTTTACCACTAACGAAGATTATATGCCATATATTCACAGTTTGCAGCAGGGGCAGGAAAATACCATTACGGGTAACTTGACTGTATCAGTCTGTGGCGGGAATACAGCCAACTCAGAGTTTGAATTTTTAACGGGACATACGATGGATTATTTTCCGGTGGGAAGTATTCCTTATCAGCAATATATTAAGTCTGAGCTTCCATCCCTTGCTAGTCAGCTACAAGAACTTGGCTATGCCACATATGGGATGCATCCATACAATGCTAGTGGATGGCAAAGAGATGAAGTATATCCTCTTTTGGGATTTGAGACATCTTTCTTTTTAGGGGACTTTGGAAATCGCTATTACATTCGTGATTATATCAGTGATCAAACTGCATATGATAAAATTATTGAGACCTATGAAAACAAAGAGGAGGGGACTCCGATGTTTGTTTTTGAAGTAACCATGCAAAACCATGGCGGTTACTCAGAAGAACATGAAAATTTTAGTCATGATATTCAGATACAGGAATTTGAAAACGATACGATTGACCAATATTTATCGTTGGTAAAAGTGTCTGATCAGGAATTAAAACAACTGATTACATATTTTGAAATGCAGGATGAAAAGACTATTATCGTATTCTTTGGAGATCATCAGCCAAATGATGCTGTTGCAAATCCAATTTTAAGATATAATGGTGTCAATACTGCTGAAATGACGGTAGAACAGGCAAGTCTTCGTTATCAAGTACCTTATGTTATCTGGGCAAATTACGATATTAAGGAAGAAACAAATGCTGATACAGACATTAGTTTTCTGGGCGCAAATATTATGGAAGTTGCAGATATGCCAACGACTCCATATCAAAATTTTTTGCTTGAATTGGAACACGTGATGGATGCTGGTTCTGATAAAGAAAAAGCGGACATGTTAGAACAGTATCAAGTATTGCAATATTATTTTATGTTTGATTATGAGAAAGAGTAGTAGATGAAAACCAAGTTTGAAGATTTATGTAAGAAAAATTGGATATGGAGTGTAGCTGCATTTGGTATTCCTTTTATCATAAGTGTGATTATTTGCGCAGCAGCGGGGATTTATCCATTTGGGGACAATTGTATTCTTCATATAGATATGTATCACCAGTATTGTCCTTTTTTTATGGAGTTTCAGGATAAGTTAAAAGAAGGTGGAAGTCTGCTGTTCTCTTGGAACCTTGGTCTGGGAACGGATTTCTTTGCGACTTATATCTATTATTTGGCGAGTCCATTAAACTGGCTTTTGTTTTTGTGTCCGAGAGGGCTTGTGATTGAGTTTATGACGCTTACCATTTGGGCAAAAATTGCCTTGGCAGGCTTGTTCTTTTTCCTGTTTTTAAAGGAAAAATATAATCTGATAGGCAAGGATGGCAGATATCATGCATCCACTGCAGCGCCAGCATTGGTGTTTTCTACTGCGTATGCATTTTCCGGGTTTGTAGCTACCTACAGCTGGAATATTATGTGGATGGATAGTATTGCCTTGGCTCCACTTATTGTTCTTGGATTGGAACGACTTGTGAAAAAGAATCGCCCTGCTTTGTATTATGTAAGTTTGGCACTTTCTATTTTTTGTAATTATTATATTTCCATGATTATCTGTATTTTTCTGGTAATCTATTTTGGACTATTATTCTTAGAGCAGAAAAAGGGAAAATTAATGGCGTGCGTACGTTTTGCATGGTATTCCCTTTTGGCAGGTGGCACAGGTACTATCTTTTTGATACCAGAGGCGAAAATACTTAGCTATTCCTCTTCATCGGGAAATTCATGGCCAGAGGCTATGGAATGGTATTTTGGAATTGTGGAAGAGTTGTCTCGTCTTTGCGTGGTGGCAGAGCCATATACAGGAAATAATTATTGGCCAAACTTGTATTGTGGCGTGTTTACGGTATTGTTGGTTTGCATGTATGTGCTTAATACTCGTATCAAATGGAGTGAGAAAATTCCACGTATTCTGGTTTTAATACTTTTTATGATAAGTTTTGCAAACAATTACTTGGATCTCATCTGGCATGGGCTACGTTTTCCTAGATCTTTGCCAGCGAGACAGTCCTTCTTGTTTATTTTCATGATGCTTATGATAGGCTTTGAAACCTATCGAAAACGAAAAGGAAACAAGGTTTGGCATGTGCTTCTTAGCATGTTTGTGTGTCTGGTGGGATTAGTTGCAAGTTATGGTAAAGCAGATTTTGAGGTTACGGGAGAGATTGCCTTTATCTTAACAGGAATATTTCTCTTGGCTTATGGGCTTTGCTTTTTAATCCATCATTTTGGTGATAGAAAGATTCGTGCAACCATTCGAGGCTTTGCCTTCGGACTGGCAATGGGGGAAGTGTTTTTAAATATGGCGGTGACAGGTTTTTATTCGCTGGATAGGACCGCATATTTGTCTAAGATGAATGATTATGAGCATTTGATAGAATTGGCAGAGTCTGATGCCAGGGCTGAAGCAGAGGATGGTACAACTATTTTTTATCGTATCGAGGATACAGAGAGAAAGACAAAGAATGATAGTGCCTTATATGGTTATCCATCAGGAACTATTTTTTCGACCATTATGGATATCAGCGTCAGTCATTTTTACCAAAGTGTATACATGGAAGGTGGCGCAAATTATTATTGTTATAATGGAGCTACTCCAATTCTTTCTTCTATGTTGTCTGTGAAATATAGTATGTCTGATAATCCAGATGGAACGAATGCACTTCGTACATTGGTAGGAAACTCAGGTGAATATTATCTTTATGAAAACAAGTATTGTCTTCCATTAGGTTTTATAATGTCGGAGGATGCGGTAGAAGAGTGGAAAGATGATGTGTCGGGAAAGACTGCCAATATCAATGCTTTGGCGACTGCGCTTGGTGCAAATACAGCATTACTGTCTATGGCATCGGTAGAAATGGAGACAAATCCAGGAGAGACAGTGATTCGCGTTTATGAAGATGGTTTGTATTATGGATATTATTCTAGCTGTAATACCAATAATTTGAATATAAGTATTAACGGTGGTGAAGGTGTTCAGTACGGTAAGACAACACATCGATATTTGTTTGAACTAGGAGATTGTAAAGCTGGAGATGTCATCAGAATCTCGAATAATGCGGGTGAGGCAGTAAGATTTACGGTTTTGAAAATGAATATGGACGCACTTGATACTGCTTATGAAACTTTGTGCCAGCAAACCATGGTAACAGAAAGTTATTCGGATACCCAAATAAAAGGACATATTCAGGTGGAAGAAGCAGGAAGACTTATTTTTTCTATTCCAAGCGAAGAGGGATGGACACTTTATGTGGATGGAAAAGAGACTGAGATGACAGCGTTTAAGGATACATTTTTAAGTGTACATTTAGATGAGGGTTATCATACAATTGAATTGAAATATATGACACCTGGACTCATTACGGGAGCAATTATTACAAGTGCTTGTGTTGCTTTATTCTGCGCAACCATGTTTGTACGTAGATGGGTTGCGAGAAAGAATGCCAGTAATGAAGCGACTGGAAATCTGGGCTAGTTATAGAATTCATAAGAAATTGATATAAGCATGGGTAGAAAAATGTGTTAAAATACTATTCATGAATATAGATTCTTCTCACGATGTGAAGAGAGGAAACTTTAAGTATAAATGAGAAAAATCTCAGAAGGAGAAATAAAATGAAAAGAGAAACAATGTGTATCCAGGCAGGATACGAACCAAAAAACGGCGAGTCTCGTATGATTCCAATTGTACAGAGTACAACTTTTAAATATGATACTAGTGAAGACATGGGAAAATTATTTGACCTTGAAGCAAGCGGATATTTTTATTCCCGTCTTCAGAATCCTACCAATGACTATGTAGCAGCAAAAATCTGTGCTTTAGAAGGTGGTAGTGCAGCAATGCTTACTTCTTCAGGGCAGGCCGCTAGCTTTTTCTCTATTTTTAATATTTGTGGAAATGGAGACCATGTGGTTTGTTCTTCAACCATTTATGGCGGTACATACAATTTATTTGCAGTAACAATGAAGCGTATGGGTATCGAATTTACTTTCGTAGATCCAGATTGTTCGGATGAAGAATTGGAAGCAGCGTTCCAGGAAAATACAAAAGCTGTATTCGGTGAAACAATCGCAAATCCTGCACTTATTGTGTTTGATATTGAGCGTTTCGCAAATGCAGCGCATGCACATGGAGTTCCACTTATCGTAGACAATACATTTGCAACACCTATCAACTGCCGTCCAATCGAATGGGGTGCAGACATTGTTATCCATTCTACAACCAAATATTTAGATGGACACGATGCAACAGTAGGTGGCTGTATCGTAGATTCCGGTAAGTTTGACTGGATGGCACATGCAGACAAATTCCCAGGACTTACTACTCCAGATGATTCTTATCATGGAGTTACATATGCAGAAAAATTTGGTTTAGAAGGAGCATATATCACAAAGGCTACAGCACAGCTTATGCGTGACCTTGGTGCAATCCAGTCACCAATGAATGCTTATCTTTTAAACCTTGGCATCGAAACAGTACATGTACGTATGCCACGTCACTGTGAAAATGCACAGAAGGTCGCAGAATTCCTTGAAGCACATGATTGTGTAACATGGGTAAACTATCCAGGACTTCCAGGTAACAAATATTACGAAAGAGCACAGAAATACATGCCAAATGGTACATGTGGCGTTATCTCTTTCGGTGTAAAAGGCGGCAGACCAGCAGCTGAGAAATTTATGAAACAACTAAAAGTAGCTATGATTGCTACTCACGTAGCAGATGCTCACACTTGTGTACTTCATCCAGCATCTGCAACACATCGTCAAATGAACGATGAAGAACTTATCGCAGCAGGTGTAGGCCCAGACCTTATCCGTCTATCTGTAGGTATCGAAAATGTAGACGACATCTTAGCGGATGTAGCTCAGGCGCTTGAGGCTTGTCGATAAAAGTAGGCATAAATGAAAATTGACGCGCGGCGTTGGACTTTTCTTACGGGGAAGTCTGATGCCGCGTTTTTTATTTTTAAAAAGGGTTGACAAGTTTTCTTGTCAGTGCTACACTGCTTTTGACAAGTAAAGTTGTCAGAAAGAAAAGAATTGTTGTCATAAAGGCAATAAAACTTGTCAAACTTTATTGGAGGCATATAAATGGGAAAGATAAAAGAAATATTTGGACTAGAGGATGCATTTATGTGGGCGATGGTATTTAGTATGCTTTTCAATGCAGAGGAAAGTAAGTTAGTAAAGAGGGGGGAAGAAGATGCCACTACACAATCGTTTGAAAGAACATAGAGCAAGGTTGGGAGTAAACCAACAGGAAATGGGGGCGTTGGTTGGAACAAGCCGCCAGACCATTAGTCAGATAGAAAGGGGCGATTATTCGCCTTCGGTTACTTTAGCACTTAAGATTGCCAAGGTGTGCAATACCACAGTAGAGGAAATTTTCGAGTACGAGGAGGACGGTACAGATGAAGAATAAAAAAGAGAAGACAGAAAAACAGATATATATTAAATTTGCACTTTTGCTAGTTGCAGGTTTGTTAATTGGATTTGCTGCAGGATTTGGTGGTGCCTTTTTAGCTGATCACTTTAACGGGGATATTTCCAATGGAGTTATGAGTATGATGAAAGTGGGGATTCCAGTTCTCTTTGTTGGGTTAAATGTGATAGTTTATGTATTTGGTTTTGCTACTTATTTTAAGGCTAAGAAGATGCTTTCAGAATGGGATGGTATTGATGAAGAGGTATTAGAAAAGATAGAGCAAAAAGTTGGAATTGCTATTTTACCATCAAATATTATGACTGCAAGTAATTTCTTTTTCTTTTCTGCCATGATGTATATATCAGAGTTTAATGCGCCAAATTTTAAAGAAAGAGTTCCTTTGGCAGTGTTTGGAATTATTTTCTTTGTTATAACAATAGTTTTAATGTCTATTTTACAAAAATTAGTAGTGGATATGATAAAAAAACTAAACCCAGAGAAGAAGGGAAACATATTTGATACTGAATTTAAAAAAGATTGGATAGCTAGTTGCGATGAGCTCCAGAAGAAACAAATAGGAGAGGCTGCTTATAAATCATATAAAGCTACAAATACCGTATGTCTTGTAATGTCCGTTCTAACTATGGCAGTGATGCTGTTTTTTGATACAGGAATTCTTCCTAGTCTTTGTGTATTTGTCATATGGGTGACATTGATGGGAACTTATACATGGGCAAGCTTTGAATTTGATAAAAAGAAATAAAGGAGTACATAATGGAACAGAAGATTATTGTAAAAGCAGAAGGGCTTCGCAAGACCTTTAAGCTTTCTAAGAAACAACAAAATATACAGAAGACAAAAGATAAAGTAAAAGTCGCAGTAGACGGATTATCTTTTGAAGCTTACGATGGAGAAATTTTTGGAATTTTAGGACCAAATGGTGCAGGAAAGACTACAACACTTCGCATGTTGTCTACACTTATTAAACCTGATGGTGGGGATGCATGGATTGATGGTGCTAGTGTGGTAAATAATCCAGAGGATGTTCGTGGAAAAATCGGATTTTTAACAAGTGAATTAAAGTTGGAAGAGTTTTTTACACCAAATTATTTATTTGATTTCTTTTCGGATTTGCATGGAGTTGCACCAGAGGTGCGCGATGTTAGAAAGAAAGCATTGTTCGAGCGCTTTGGAATTGATGAATTTGCAGAAGTAAAAGTAGCGAATATGTCTACAGGTATGAAACAAAAGACGTCTCTTGTAATCTCATTGGTGCATGATCCAGAGATTATTATCTTTGACGAGCCAACCAACGGATTGGATGTTTTGACTGCTAGAGTGGTGACTGATTTCTTGCAGGAGTTGAAAGCGCAAGGAAAAACAATTCTTTTATCTACCCATATTTTCAGTTTAGTTGAAAAACTTTGTGATAGAGTAGGTATTGTTTTAGATGGGAAAATGGTTCTTTGTGACAGTTTAGATAATTTGACAAAAGATTGTGATTTGGAAGAGAAGTTTTTTGAAATCTGCCAGGAAATGGAGGCAAAATAAATGAAGAGTGATTTGTTTACGATTATAAGAAAAGAGCTTGCCCGTTTCTTTGGGGATAAGAGAATGGTGATGTCGGCTGTTCTGCCGGGTATTTTGATTTATGTTTTATACAGTTTTATGGGAAGTGGTATGTCAGAAATGTATACCACGGATGACAATTATGTTTTTGATGTTAGCGTGGTAAACCTTCCACAGAGCTTAGAATTTTTAAATGAATTGGATGAAATTTCGATACATGTAGTTAAGGAATCAGAGGTAGGTAGTATCAAAGATGCAATAGAAGCAGATGAAGCAGACTTGCTTATGGTTTTTCCAGAGGATTTTGATGCAAAAATGTTGGTTTATGATGTAACAACTACAACGGAACCAGCTCCGAATGTGGATATTTACTATAATTCAGCAAGCACAGAGTCTGCTGGAGCATACAATGTTATGGTTGGAATGTTAGACCAAGTAGAGCAGTCCATGGCGAATAAGTTTGATATTTGTAATAGCCAGATGCAATATGATTTGGCGACAGAAGAAGATTTGTCAGCTATGCTTATTTCAATGATTATGCCAATGCTTGTGCTTATGATGTTATTTAATGGCTGTTTATCTGTATCTGCAGAATCTATTGCAGGAGAAAAAGAGCGAGGAACAATAGCAACACTTTTGGTTACGCCTATGAAACGTAGAGACTTAGCGTTAGGAAAAATGATTAGTTTAAGTATTATTGGACTTGTTAGCGGGGTGTCTAGTTTCCTTGGAATCATGCTTTCTCTGCCAAACCTTATGAGCGGTTCCGGATTGGAAAATATGAGTTTTGGATATACAGTTGTGGATTATGTGGTATTGTTAGTGGTGATTGTAGCTACTACATTGATTATTGTAGGCGCGATTTCGGTTTTATCAACATTTGCGAAATCGGTTAAGGAAGCCACTAGCATGGCAACGCCTTTGATGCTTGCTGTTACTCTTACAGGTGTTACAAATATGATGAGTAATGGAATGCCAACCGAATTATATTGGTATCTTATCCCAATCTATAACACAGTACAGTGTATGAATGGTGTATTCTCTATGGACTATCAGATGCTTCCAATCATCATTACAGTGGTAGCAAATGTGCTTTATTCAGGTGTGTTAGTGGTTGTGCTTACCAAGATGTTTAATAGTGAGAGAATTATGTATACTTAATAAATTCAAGGACTGTCATTATGACAGTCCTTTGTTATATATTTGTAAATTGCACAAAATTGGTTTATAATTTACATATTATTGAGAGCAAGTAGGAGGTCTATACTATGAGCGAATGGAAAGAAATTAGTTTACATGATATAAAGGGTATTAAAATCGGTCATGCCCAGAATACCGAACATGCCACAGGCTGTACGGTTATTTTGCCAGAGAAAAAGGCAATTTGTGGTGTGGATGTCCGTGGTGGTGGACCAGCGTCGAGAGAGAATCAGCTCCTTAATCCGCTGATGAGCAATGATGGTGTTAATGCGGTACTGCTTAGTGGTGGTAGTGCATTTGGCTTGGATGCAGCCGGCGGAGTAATGAAATATCTGGAAGAAAAAGGGAAAGGCGTAAAAGTAGGAGATGCAATCGTGCCTATCGTTGTGGGTTCTTGTATTTTTGATTTAGGTTGCGTGGATGGCAAAGTACGTCCTGATGCAGATATGGGATATGCGGCTTGTTTAGACAGTCAGGATAATGTAGAAAGAAATGGAAACGTAGGAGCTGGTATGGGTGCCACTGTAGGAAAACTTCATGGTGCAGATTTTTCTATGAAGTCTGGTTTGGGATGTTATGCAGTACAGGCAGGAATGCTTCAGGTAGGCGCAATTGTAGCGGTAAATGCTATTGGAGATGTGTTTGAAATGGATTCACAGAAACAATTGGCAGGGCTTTTGAACAAGGAAAAGACAGGTATGATTTCCAGTGAAGAAGAAGCAGTAAAACTTCTTCAGTTAGCGAGTCTTTTTTCTTTAAATACAACCATCGCATGTATTGTGACAAATGCGAAGCTAGATAAAGCTGAGATGAATAAAGTTGCAGCAATGGCAAGTAATGGAATTGCTAGAACTATTCGTCCAGTGAACACATCTATGGATGGAGACTCCGTATATGCTTTGGCTACAGGAAAAGTAAAATCCAGTGCAGATGTAGTAGGAACATTGGCAGCACACGTACTTGGTAAAGCAGTAAACAAAGCAGTGCTTGAGACAGATGAAATCTATGGAATGAAATCTGCGAAGTCTTTTTTGGACTAAATATGATAAAAGATTATAAGAAAAGAAGGCATTATAAATGGCGCAGGAAATGACACAATACGATAAGATGACAAAGACTCCTTTGGTAAAACTTATCGTATCTTTAGGTATACCAACAACGATTTCTATGTTGGTAACAAGTTTATACAATATGGCAGATACATACTTTGTTGGCACACTGGGAGAAAGTCCTCAGGCAGCTACAGGTATCCTGTTTACCTTACAAGCAATTATTCAGGCAGTTGCTTTTATGCTTGGACAGGGATCTGGAACTATGGTTTCAAAAGCACTTGCAGATAGAAATAAAGAAGAGGCATCTGAATATGTATCTACTGGATTCTTTTCAGGTTTGGCATTTGGTGCCATATTTTTGATGTTAGGTTTGACATTTTTAGATCCATTGCTTCGATTTTTGGGAAGCACAGAGACTATTCTGCCATATGCAAGACAGTATGGTGCTTGTGTGCTTATGAGTTGTCCAGTCGTAATGGGTTCGTTTGTGTTGAATAATAACCTTAGATATGAGGGGAAATCGTTCTACTCCATGATTGGATTGGTATCAGGTGGACTTCTTAATATTTTTGCAGACTATTTATTGGTTATAGTGTTTGATTTGGGTGTGCTCGGAGCTGGTATTGCAACTGCTGTATCACAGTTAATCAGTTTTTCTATTTTGCTTTATTTTTTCTTCAAAATGGGAGAAAGTAAGATTCGTATTTCATCTATGAGTAAAAATAAAAAAACATATCTTACGATTATGAAAGTGGGTTTCCCAGCAATGGTAAGACAGGGGTTAGCGTCCATCTCTGGCGGTTTGTTAAACAATGTTACAAGACCATTCGGCGATGCAGCAATCGCAGCCATGAGTGTAGCAAATCGTTTCAGTATGTTTGTTATGTGCGTAGGACTTGGAATCGGTCAGGGCTATCAGCCGGTGGCTGCGTTTAATTATCAGGCGAAGCACTATGACCGTGTAAAAAGAGGATTGCTTGCAACGATGGCGATTGGCTTTTGCATGGTTGCGTGTCTTGCAATACCAAGTGTTATTTTTGCAGAACATATCGTGTATGCATTCCAGAAAAGTCCGGCAGTTATGGCAGTGGGCGTATTACCACTTCGTGCAGCATGTATAGGCTCTATGTTTTTACCATTTTCAATACCAGTAAACATGCTTTATCAAAGCACGAGACAGGTCAAGGCATCGACCTTTTTATCCATGATGCGAAATGGTTTAATGTTTATACCGACTCTTTTGATTACCACACATTTTTGGGGACTTTTGGGAGTGCAGATTTCACAGCCAATGGCAGACATCATGACAGGTTTTGCGAGCATACCATTTGTAGTGAGCTTCCTTAGAAAGAAGTTTCCAGATCAAATAAAAGCAGAGTGATATGTATATTGAAATGTGAGAGGGGCGAATGACCCCTCAGATTTCAATTTTAACCAAAGCAGATAGCTTTTAATCTCCCCCAGGACCATCTTTACGTGGTCTTGTATATTCAGGGAGTGGCTCTGCAGCTCAACGACAGTCTTTTGTGCTGTCTTTATAACTCTCCTTGTAGCTATCTTTGTAGCTGTCTTTTGAAGAGTTTTTGCTGTTTTCAGAATAGCTGTTTCTTAAGTTGTTATTCTGGTTATTCTGATTTTTGTTCTGGTTGTTTTTGCTGTTCTGATTGTTTTTGTTTGCCATGATATACACCTTCCTTTCAAGATTAGAATGTGCAAAGGAAGTGAATATATACAACGAAAAAAGAGGAGGTTTTTTACAAATGAAAGAAAATTTGGTGGTTTATTATTCGCGAAAAGGAGAAAATTATTTTAATAAAGAAATAAAAGTTCTTGAAAAAGGAAATGCTCAGATCGCGGCAGAATTTATTGCAGAAGCAGTGGATGCTGACTTGTTTGAAATCGATACTATAAAGCCTTATGCGACAGAGTATCGCGCCTGCTGTGGCGAAGCAATGGCAGAAATAAAAGCGAATGCACGCCCAGAAATTAAGGGATATGTGGAAGATATTTCCAATTATAAAAATGTTTATGTGTGCTATCCAATTTGGTGTGGAACTGCACCAATGTGCGTCTTTACTTTTTTGGAACACTATGATTGGACTGGAAAGAAGATTATGCCTTTGTCTTCAAACGAAGGAAGTGGTTTGGCAAATAGCGTAAAAGATTTGCAAGAAGCTTGTAAAGGGGCTACAGTAGTAGATGGTCTTTCTGTCGTGGGACATAAGACTGTTGAATGTAAAGAAGAAATCATGGAATGGGCGCAGAAGAATAAGTAAGGCGCAAGAGATAGATAAATCCATGGAAAGAATTGTGGGATATTAAATTAAAAAATGGGTAACATAGTATAGAAATATCGCAACTTATGCGAGGAGGAGATGCTATGTCAAAACCATTTGGATTAAGAGATAAGATAGGATACTTAATGGGAGACATCGGAAATGATTTTACATTTGTGTTGTCTTCCACTTTTTTGCTCAAATTTTATACAGATGTGATGGGTGTACCAGCAGCGGTGGTTGGAGCAATTATTATGATTGCACGTTTTGTAGATGCTTTTACAGATGTTGCCATGGGAAGATTATGTGATAAGAGTCCGACTACAAGAGATGGAAAGTTTAAGCCTTGGATTCGAAGGATGTGCGTTCCGGTGGCAATTACTTCTTTTTTGATTTATCAGAGTGACTTGGCACAAATGTCGTTGGGCTTTAAAATTGGATATTTATTTGTCACATATATACTGTGGGGTTCGATATTTTATACTTCTATTAATATTCCATATGGTTCTATGGCATCTGCAATTTCAGCAGAGCCAGGGGATAGGCAGTCCTTATCGACTTATCGAAGTATTGGAGCGTCCTTTGCAGGTGTGGCAGTAGGTGCGATAATTCCCTTAATTGCTTATGAGGAAGTAAATGGTATTATGCTTCTGAATGGGGAAGTGTTTACAACAATTGCTGGGATTTTTTCTATCTGTGCAATCATTTCTTATTTGTTATGTTATTTACTGGTGACAGAACGTGTTCTAATTCCTTCGAGTAATGAACAGGGAAAAGAAAATAACGTGCTAACAATGCTTCGCAATGCATTTACAAATAAGGCACTTATATCGATTATAGTGGCATCTGTTGTAATGCTTTTAGCACAGATGACGTTGCAGTCTATGGCGAATTATGTATATCCAATTTATTATGGGAATACGACAGCACAGTCAATATCCACAATTTTGATGTTGGTAGGTTCTCTTGCAGTTGCTGCAGTAGCAAAGCCACTATCAACTCGATTTGGCAAAGCAGAGGTGGGGGTAGTATCTAGCTTCATGGCTGCAGGTGTATGTATCTTATTATTTGTTTTAAGACCACAAAATGTATGGGTTTATGTAGCATTGCAAGCACTCTGTTGGCTGGCGTTAGGGGTGTTTAGTATGATATCCTGGGCTCTGATTACGGACGTAATTGATTATTCGGAAATTAAGAATGGAATTCGAGAGGATGGATCTGTGTATGCCCTTTATTCTTTTGCGAGAAAGTTAGGACAGGCTGGGGCAGCAGGTTTGGTGGGCACCATGTTGACTGCCATTGGCTATTCAGAGAGTGCGGTAGGAAATACAACGGTAAGAGAAGGTTTGTTTAATATATCCACCCTATTTCCAGCTGTCGGATTCGCTTTGCTAGGTTTGGTTTTATGGTTCTGGTATCCGCTCCACAAGAAGCAAGTGGAAGAGAATGTAGAGAAATTAAGAAATAAGAGACAGTAGCCAAGTAGGCTTGCGTTACGGCGGTTCCCGCCTTTTCGTCGCGTTGCGACTAATCCGCTCGCGATTTGGCTAAACGCCAAATCTACAGAACATAAAAACAAAACGCGGTTGCATGCACGCATGCCCCGCGTTTTGTTTTTTGTTCAACTACTTGGCTAAATAGTTACATTTCTATTAAGCTAATGGAATCTGATTTAATTTTTCGTTGAGTGCAAGAAGCTGTTCCTTTGTAACTGCTGGAGCACCTTCAGCTTTTGGAAGCATACCAAGGAGACGAAGGATTGTGAAGCTGCCAAGCATCTTGAGCATATCACCAGTCATTGATGGACCACCTTCAGCTGCTGCTGGTCCCATAAGTGCGCCCATGAATTCTCCGAAGAGAGCCATACCAGCTGGCTGTTTCATGATTTCTTCTAATTTTGTATTAAGAGACATATGTCCTTCTACTTCTGTGATATCGAACCAGTTAAGGATAGCGCCCTGTTCTTTTAATCTGTAATCGTTGTTGAATTCAGCAACTTTACGGATGAAGCTTTCATCCTTCTGGTCACCAGCTACTGCAACGAGTGTAGTTTCACCATTGTTTGGTACGTTGAAGTAGAAGAAGTGATCTCCAGCTTTTACTTTGCCAAGAGACTGTCCGTTTGCGAAAAGTTCTACTTCTGGAAGGTTAGAGTAAACAGTTACTTTAGTAACGTCTTCTACACGGTCTACATAGCGTTTGCCACAGATGTGTACGAATGGATCGTCTGATAACCATGCTTTGTAAGCATAGAAAGAGTCTTTTTTGTATTTTCTATCAAATGTAACAAGACCTTTGTGGTTCTGTCCATTTTCGCCACCTTCATTACGTGAGTCAGCACCGAAGTCAAACATGTTCCATACGTGTGTAGCCCACATATATTTTCTTGTGAAGAGCTGTTTGATGAGTTCTTCATGGTAGTATGCTTGATATTCTTCTGTGTAGTCACCCTGCTGTGGGTCAGATGTATGCCAGTTAAGAGCTTCACAGCCGTATTCTGAACATCCAACTGGAAGGTTAGGGAATTTTTTATGGAATTCATCAAACCAAGGACCATTGTCTGCTGTTGTACCGCCGTACCATCCGAAGTAGTGGTTCCAAGATACAGTATCTGGAATCTGTACATATGGGTCATCCATTGGACACATAGATACGATAGCGATAGTTGTAAGACGTGTTTTATCTAATTCATGACATAAGTCATTTAAGATTCTATGGTTTTCTAATAAGTCATCTGTTGAACCCTGCATACTGATTTCGTTTGAAAGACCCCAAACTACGATAGATGGATGGTTGTAGTTCTGGATAACGAGTTCTTTCATCTGAGAAATAGTATTTTCACGGCCAGTTGGCATATGGCTTGAAATGTAAGGGATTTCAGCCCAGATTACCATACCTCTTTCATCACAGAGATTATAGAAATACTGATCATGCTGATAATGAGCGAGACGAATAGTAGTAGCACCTACTTCGCAGATAAGGTCCATATCTTCTTCATGGTGTTCTGGAAGGAGTGCATTACCGATGCCCCATCTATCCTGATGACGAGATACACCGCGAAGTGGGTATTCTTCACCGTTTAAGATGAAACCGTTCTGTGGGTCGATTTCGTATGTACGGCAACCGAAACGTGTAGCTACATTATCGAGAACGTTTTCACCATCTACTAAGCAAACTTCTGCTGAGTAAAGATATGGGTCTTTGCGACCATGCCAGCGATGTACATTTTTGATGCGGAAAGTAACGCTTGTTTCATCAGCTGCTACTTTATCAGCTGCTACAACGTTGCCTTCTTTATCTTTCAATGTGTACATAAGTTCCTGGCCAGCTTTAGCGTTTGTTAAATAAACATCTACTTTAACTGTAGCATCATCGCCGTCGATTTCTGGTGTAACAGCGATACCAGGACCACCATAGTAGTCAAGGTCGAAGTGTGATTCGCTAACTGCTACGATGTTTACATTACGATAGAGACCACCATAGAAAGTAAAGTGTGCCATCTGTGGGTAAACAGTATCGTAAGGAGAGTTGTCTACTTCCACTACGATAAGTGTTTTGTCTGTTAATTTGTCTGTTACGTTTACTCTCCATGTAGAGTATCCGCCATGGTGAACAGCTACTTCTTCGCCGTTGATGTATACTTTAGCAGAAGAATTTGCGCCGTTAAATTCTAAGTAATACTGATCTGCTTTTGGTAAATCAGTTTTTTCTACTTCTTTCGCATAGTAAGCAGTTCCGCGGTAAAGGTCATTTCCACCGTCCTGACCATCAATGTCATTCCATGTGTGTGGTAAAGTAACCCAGTACCATTTTTCAGGCATTGTTTTTGGTGCTTCAGAAGCATCTTTTGTGAATGCCCATTTTGTGTTGAGATTGTAAATCTGTCTCATGGTTGTAAAATCCTCCTTTTTATTTCCTTTTCCTAAAAGTGGTTTTAAGGTTGTCGCATTGGCGACACTATCTTTATTATAGCTTTTCTTATGTACAAGGTCAACGATTGCATACAACGAAAGTGTGAATTTTTTATAAACTAGCAACAAAAAAAGAAGTGATTTCATGAAAAATTAAGTAATAATTACTATACGAATGGCTTGTTTTCTGCTATAATACTCTTAACGTGCATCATTGTGTGCAAATCTTGGAGGAAAAGAAGATGAAATACGATTTTACAACAGTAATGAATCGTGGTGGTAGAAATACCATGGCTGTAGATGGCTATGGCATGATGACACAAGGAATCGATATTCGTGAAGATGTAGATGTGATTCCTATGTGGGTAGCAGATATGAGTTTTGCTACAGTTCCTACAGTTCCACAGCAGATTATTGAACGTGTAAACCATCCGGAATATGGATATTTTATTACACCAGATGAGTACTATAATTCCATTATTGAATGGCATGAAAAACGTAATGGTGTGACAGGACTTACTAGAGAATGCATCGAATATGAAAATAGTGTATTAGGTGGTGTGGCATCTGCACTTAGCGTTTTATGTTCAAAAGGTGATAAAGTCCTAATTCATAAGCCAACCTATATCGGTTTTACAATGACCTTGAAAAATAATGGGTATGACATTATCCATAGTGAACTTTTAAAAGATGAAAATGGTGTATATCGCATGGACTTTGAAGATATGGAAAAGAAGATTGTGGAAAACAATATTCACACCACAATTTTCTGTTCGCCACATAATCCAACAGGACGTGTTTGGGAACGTTGGGAATTAGAGAAGGCTATGGAAATCTTCAAGAAACATGATGTCATGGTTATCTGTGATGAAATCTGGTCTGACCTTATTTTGGCAGACAATAAACACATTCCACTTCAGTCAATTAATGAAGATGCAAAGATGCGTGTTATTGCAGAATATGCACCATCTAAGACGTTTAACTTAGCTGGTTTAGTAGGTAGCTACCATATTATTTACAACAAGTACTTACGTGACCGTGTAAGAAAAGAGTCTTCATTGGGACATTACAATGCAGCAAATCTTTTATCCGTACATGCTCTTATTGGTGCATACAAGCCTGAGGGTTATGAATGGGTGGACGAGCTTTGTCAGGTGCTTACAGACAATGTGAACTATGCTTGCGATTTCTTTAACAATGAATTCGAAGGTATTGAGATTTCAAAACCAGAAGGTACATATATGATTTTCCCAGATTTCACAAAATGGTGTGAAAAGAATGGAAGAAATATTGATGAAGTATATGCAGCAGGTGTTCAACAAGGTGTTATTTGGCAGCCGGGTGTTGCATTCAATGGTGCAAACTGCATTCGTATGAATCTTGCGCTTCCTCATAGCAAGCTAGTAGAAGCGATGGATAGATTAAAAATTGCTATTAAGGCATTAGAAAAATAATAATGGAGGCAATTATGGCAGACGAAAAAGTATTAAATGAAGAAGAACTTGTGGAATATGATACATTTACTTATGACTTAAATGGTAAAGTTATGGAATGGGCTATTACCGATGAGTTCGAATTTGAAGCAAAAAAATATATTGTTTGTGCAGAAGTAGTTGGGGATTCACTTAGTGAAGAAGGATTATATCTTTTTGAAAAAGTAGAAGACGACGGAGAAGAAATCACTGTGAAAAACATTGATTCTGAAGAAGAATATGACCGTGTTGTCGATGCGTACTGTGCACTTGAAGAAGCAGAATAATTATTGTTAAAAAATAGGGAATGACCTAAATTTTATAAACAAAACACAAATGGGAGGTATACAAGAATGGTTGATTTGAAAGCAAAACCATACAATCTGTCAGACGAAGACATTAAATGGGTAGAAGAAACTATCGCATCTTTATCTGACGAAGAAAAAGTTGGACAGTTATTTTTCCAGCTTACACAGTCTAAAGAAGAAGACTATATCAAAGACTTACTTGGAAAGTATCACTTAGGTGGATTACGTTACAACCCAGGACGTCCAGATGAACTTCAGAATCAGAACCGTTATATCCAGAAATATTCAAAGGTTCCTGCGTTTATTGCATGTAACACAGAAAAAGGTGGCGATGGCGCTACACCTGGCGGAACAGAAATCGGTGCTGGTATTAAAATCGGTGCTACAGGCAAAAAAGAATACGCTCGTGCACTTGGTAAAATGTCAAACGAAGAAGCAAAACTTATTGGCTGTAACATGGCATTTGCTCCTGTAGTAGATATCGCTTACAACTGGCAGAACACAGAAATCATTTCACGTGCATTTGGTAATGATCCAAAACGCGTTGCTGAAATGGGTGTTCAGTACCTTGAAGGTGCTCATGAATTAGGCGGATTTGCATGTGCTGCAAAACATTATCCAGGAAATGGTCTTGATTTCAGAGATGCTCACCTTTCAAACAACATCAATGATATGTCTGTAGAAGAATGGGATTCTACATACGGATATGTTTACAAAGAACTCATCGACGCTGGTCTTGATGCAATCATGGGTGGACACATTATGATGCCTACTTATACAAGAGCATTAAATCCAGACATCAAAGATGACGATATGATGCCAGCTACATTATCATATGACCTTATGACAACACTCCTTCGTGACAAATTAGGATTCAATGGTATGGTAGTAACAGATGCTTCTCATATGGTTGGTATGACAGACCGTATGAAACGTGTAGATATGCTTCCACTTGCAATCAACGCTGGTTGTGATATGTTCTTATTCTTTAATGATCCAGAAGAAGACTTCACAACAATGTGCAATGCATACAAAAACGGAATCATCTCTGAAGAACGTATGACAGAAGCTCTTACAAGAATCATCGGCTTAAAAGCTAAGATGGGTCTTCATAAGATGGACAAAGAAACTATGGTTCCAGGACCAGAGGCTCTTGCAGGACTTGGTGCACAGCAGTACAAAGATATGCAGAAAGCTATCTCTGAAGATGCTATCACTCTTGTTAAATACAAAGATGAAGGTGTATTACCAATCACACCAGAAAAATATAAGAGAGTAATGATCGTAAATATTAAACCAGCAGCAGGACCAATGGACGGTCTTATGAAGATGATGGGCTACGGTGGTGGACCAAGCGCTGCAGAAAAAGTAAAAGAACGTCTCATTGCAAAAGGCTTTGCTGCATTTGTATATGAAAGTCCACTTGATGTAATGCAAAAGAAGATTGAAGCAGGTGAAAAACCTTCAATCGATATGTACTTTGCAGGAAAGAATGCTATTGCAGACTTCGTAGCTGGACAGGATATCATCCTTACAGTATGTGATGTACAGAATGGTAGACCAGCATTCGGTATGTCAAAAGGTGGCGGAGAAATTCCATGGTATGTATTCGAACTTCCTGTAGTAGTAATCGGTGTAGGTGCTCCTACAATGCTTGCTGATATGCCACAGGCTCGTACTTATATCAATGCATACGATAAGTTAGACACAACACTTGACGCATTAGTAGATCAGCTTATGGCTGGCCCAGATGCATTCAAAGGACAGGATCCTATCGATAGTTTCTGTGGATTGTTCGATGCTAGACTTTAATAATTAATATTTAGACTTTCTAAATGATACGAAACGGGACCTACTATATATTGACTTCACACACGCTCTCGCTCTTAGCGGTGACGTCGCGTTACTAAATTCGTGATGATGGAACATCACCACTCATTAAGTAACGACTACCGCTAAAGGTGTTCAGTCGATATATAGTAGGTCCCGTTTCTTACGTTGAGAAATAAATATTAACGTTGAAAGTCTAGCATCAAAAGTATCCCAGAAACTATAGATAGAGATGCGCTATAATCGTAGAAGAGGATAAGTTTTTATTTATTTTCCCGTTTCGCTTTATTTAATCCGCCGGTCATATGCTTTGGGCCATCTTCATGTTCATCGGTTTTAACGAATGAGGCTCTCATGACGGAATCTTCTCCATATTTATTTCTTATTTTATCTATCGCAGCATCTAGTTTGGATAATTTCTCTACGTTTCTTGTTTCGAAAAGAGAATATTGGCGTGTAGCTTCGGTGGAAGCTTTGCTGACATGAATGCCAAGTAGACGTATTGGATTTCCATTCCAAAGTTGGTCGAAGAGCTGACAGACATAGTGGTACATTTCATTGGTTACATTGGTCGCGTTTTCCAAGGTGACTTGACGAGAGGTATGCTTGAATTCGTTGTCAACAAAGTAAACAGATACTACAGAGATGTAGGATTTGTCTGCACGAACACGAGTAGCTACAGTTTCGGTAAGAGAGAGTAAAATCTCTTTTGCGAGTGGTGCCTCCGTGACATCAAAAGGAAGTGTGGTTTCATTGCTATACCCTTTGTTAACCGGTTTTCTGTTTTTGTTTGCCACATCTTCCATGCTATCACCGATGCCGTTGGCAAACTCCCAAATGACGCTTCCGTGTCCTTTTAAATTATCTTCTATAATTTTTCTGTCTGTCTTTGCCAGGTCCCCAATTGTAAAAATGCCGAGAGAATGGAGCCTTTTTGCAGTTTGTCTTCCTACAAAAAATAAATCAGATACAGGAAGAGGCCACATTTTCGTAGGGACTTCTTCAGGAAATAGTGTATGTACAAGGTTTGGTTTCTTGAAATCAGAAGCCATTTTCGCTAAGAGTTTATTGGTAGAAATGCCTACGTTTACGGTAAATCCCAGTTCTTCATAGATGCGGTCTTTGATTTTATGAGCAACTTCAATAGGAGGCCCGAATAGATTCTGGGTTCCGGTCATATCGATAAAAGATTCGTCAATAGAATACTGCTCAATGTCTGGGGAGTAATCTTCTAATATTTTCATCATGGCATTGGAATACTTTACATAGATAGGAAAATTCGCAGGAACTGTTTTTAGTCCGGGGCATTTTCTGCGAGCGTCTACTAGAGGTTCGCCAGTGGTGACACCGTATTTCTTTGCAGATTCTGATTTTGCCAGAACTATGCCGTGGCGGGATTCTTCGGAACCACCAACAGCGGATGGGATAAGGCGTAAATCCTCTGTATCTCCTAGCTCACGTATACGATATGTGGCTTCCCAGGAAAGAAAAGCGCTATTTACATCAATGTGAAAAATAACTTTGTCCATAATTAACCTCTTGCGAACGCCTGTTCGATAATATATAATGAGTATATCAAATATGAGAGTAAATGTAAAGGAGGATGCATAAAATGGAGAAACAACGCATGTATATCTGCATAGATTTAAAGTCCTTTTATGCATCTGTAGAGTGTGCGGATAGAGGGCTAGATCCTATGACTACAAAATTAGTAGTGGCAGACCCTGACCGTTCACAGAAGACAATTTGTCTGGCGATTTCACCTGCCATGAAGAAATTAGGTATCAAAAACAGATGTCGAGTATTTGAAATCCCTGATAATTTGGAATACATCATGGCACCACCTCGTATGCAGCGTTATATTGATGTGTCGGCAGATATTTATGCTATTCACTTAAAGTATATTGCGAAAGAGGATATTCACGTATACTCCATCGATGAAGTCTTTATGGATGTGACTGATTATTTGGGTATGTATCAGATGACAGCTACAGAGTTGGCAACACTGATTATGAATGATGTGTTGGAGCATACAAAGATTACTGCCACTTGTGGCATTGGAACCAATATGTATCTTGCAAAAGTAGCGTTGGATATTTCTGCAAAGCATGTAAAAGGAAATATTGCTTATTTGGATGAAGATATTTATAAAAAGACTTTGTGGAATCACAGACCCATTACAGATTTTTGGAGAGTAGGTGCAGGTATTGCGAAACGACTTGAAAGACACGGCATTTATACTATGAAGGATATAGCCCAGGCTGATGAGAGCGTTTTGTATAGCTTGATTGGAGTTGATGCGGAACTTTTAATTGATCATGCTTGGGGTAAGGAACCTACTACAATAGCACAGATAAAAGCATACAAGCCAAAACACAACAGTCTAACCAGTGGGCAGGTATTAAGCTGTGAAAGTAGTCATGATGAGGGTAAGTTAATTGTGAAAGAGATGGTGGATTTACTATGTCTTGAATTGGTGGATAAAGGTCTGGTTACAGATTCCATTTCTTTGCAAATTGGATTTGAAAACCGCCTAGAGCTCCCTATGGCGAGAGGAACGGCTAGTCTTCCTATTACCACTAGTTCAGCGCGCACTATGTTACCATATGTGGAGGAACTTTATGAACGTATCATTCCGGGACATTTAGGTATACGTCGAGTGAATTTATCTTTTAACAATGTTATAGATGAAGCGTATCAGCAATACGATTTGTTTATTGATCCGGCAGAATTAGAACGTGAGAGAAAAATGCAAAGGGCAATGATAGATATAAAGAAGAAATTTGGCAAGAATGCTATTTTAAAGGGAATGAACATGGAAGAAGGTGCTACCACAAGAGAACGTAACCAACAGATTGGTGGGCATAAAAGTGGAAATGGAGAATTGGAAAGAACTGTTTATGTAAATGGCCCTAATGGAGTAAAGATAGGAGAATGTTAAGATGGATAATCGAGCAAAGCAATTTGTACCATTTGCTGCGGTGAAAGGCTTTGAAGAAGCCTTGCGAGAAAAAGAACGTATCATTGTGGAACGAATAGAATTGTCCGAAGAGATGAAAGAGGAGTTGGACTATAAGTTGCATCAAATTTCTCGGAATGATATAATTACGATAGTGTATTTTTGCAAAGATGAATACCTAAAAGTAGAAGGAATGGTTTCTCGAATAGACATGGATGCAAAAATACTTCGAGTTGTAAATACAAAGATACCTTTTGAAGATATTTATGATATCTCAGGGGAGAAGATAAAGGATGGCTGATTTATGGACATGCAGTTTAAATTCGCAAATCGTGAGGAACAAGTTAGAAAAATCAATAAATTTGTATGTATTAGTGCCTCAATTTTAAATGCATTAAGTTTTGTGTTTGTTTTTATATCCTATGCAAGAGGATATCGTGATGAGTTTTATACTTTTGGTCTTTTGGCAGTTATGATAGCTACCTCTGTAGGGGGATTTGTTATTTATAAAAAGAATAAGGATAGTGCAATATTACGCTACTATGTAATGATAGGGTTACTAATAATCAGTGCTGTGCTTATTTACGGGTTTAACTCTTACTATATGAGAATTATGTCAGTGATTCCACTTATGGCATGTACGCTTTTATTTGATGTTAGATTTTCAACGATATCAGGTATATGTGTTGCATTAGAAAATGTGGTGATTACTTTATTCCGCGAATTTGTGTTACATAATTATAAAGACGAACAGTTTATGGACAATCTGACGATTTCAGCAGTAATTGTCATCATGATGTTTGTGCTTTGGTATATTACAAAAGTAGGCAAAAATTTTAATGATGATTCCCTAGGATTAGCACAACATGATACGGAAATTCAGAAAGAAATGATGGAAGATGTACTGCAAATTGCAGAACAGGTTCGAACAGGAACAGTGGATGCAATGGAGCTTGTAACAGAATTACAAAAGTCATCTGAAATTGTAAGTGGATCTGTTGGTGATATTAGTGAAAGTACTTCTTTGACAGCAGAAAATATTGAAAGTCAAAGTGTCATGACTCATAGCATTCAGGAGAATTTGGAGAAGACGGTCTCTCGTGCTGAAAATATGGTTCAAGTTGCAAGTCGTTCGAATGAATTAAATGCAAGTAATATGGAGTATATGGAGAAACTTCGTTATGAATCAGAGGTATTAGCAGAAACAAATAAAATTGTTGCTGATTCTATGAACCAACTTCAAAAAAATGTGGACAGTGTAAAAGAAATTACAAAGACTATTTTTTCTATCTCATCTCAAACAAATTTGCTTGCATTAAATGCATCTATTGAAAGTGCTCGAGCCGGAGAAGTGGGCAGAGGTTTTGCGGTTGTTGCTGATGAAATTAGAGCACTATCAGAAAAAACTCGTCAGGAAACAGAAAACATTGCACAGATTTTAGATGATTTGGAGCAAAATGCAAATGAAACAGCAAAAGCGGTAGCTCGTTCTGTAGAAGTAGGAAATATGCAGGAAGATATGATTACAGAAGTAGCAAATCAATTTGAAGAAATGAATGCAAATGTAAATGAGTTAGTTACAGATATTGGTGACATTGAGAAAATGTTAGCAGATTTATCTCAGGCAAATACTGAGATTGTAAGTCATATTACACAATTATCTGCAACCACGCAGGAAGTAACAGCTTCCGCACAACAATCTTCGGAATTGACAGAAGAGAATTTTAGAAGTTCGAAACAAACTAAGGATATATTAGATCAGATATTAGAAGTATCACACAAAATGGATAAATATATATCATAAAGAAAATATAAAGGGGAGGTATTTACCAATGGGACAGGTTGTAAAACTTAATCCAGAAGCCGTAAAAGAGCTTCGCCAAATTAATCCTGCGTTAACATCGTATAACGTAGAAATGACAGAAGTAACAGGTGGTACATTCTGGAAAGCTTATACTCCAGAACAGATTGCTGGTACACAGGAGGTTCCGCCACCAGATTTTAGTAAGGGTGGAAATCCACTTGCTGCTATGCATCAGTGGTATGATCCAATCGATACTACAAATCCTAGACTTATCAAATTAGCAAAAGCAATTGCTCCAAAATTATGGGTGCGTGTTTCTGGTACATGGGCTACTAGAACTTATTACGATTTTGCGGATGAATATCCAGCTGGTACTGCTCCAGAAGGTTATCAAAATGTATTGAAAAAAGAGCAGTGGATTAACTTGCTTAATTTTGTAAAAGCAGTAGATGGAAAACTCAAAATTTCTGTTGCAAACTGCGATGGTTTACATACACATGCCGAACCATGGAATCCTAGCCAGGCAAAATTAATCTTTGATTTGAGTAGAGAACATGGTGTTCCAATCGAAGCGGTAGAATTCGTAAATGAACCTAATATGCTTCAAAATACAGGTTTCCCTAAGGATTATACAGCTGCTGATTTCCGTAGAGATCAGGATATTTTCCATAAATGGGTGCGCGAAAATTATCCAGAATGTCTTATCGTAGGTCCTAGTGATACAGATCCTATGGCTATGCAGGTAGACCCAGATGGAAAACCATACAATGAAAATGCTGATGGTGGCGCATCTGCAGGTATCGCAGAAGCTTTACCATACTGTTCAACAGCAGATTTATTAGATGGCTGTACAGAAAAATTAGATGTATTTAGTTATCATTATTACAATGGTGTATCTGAACGTATGGCAGCTATGATGCCATCTGCATTTACTCCAGCAGAAGGAGCTTTGAGTGAAGAATATTTAGGAATGGCTGGACATTGTGCAAGCTGCTTTGCTTTATACAGAGACAAATATTGTCCAGGCGGAGAAATGTGGGTAACAGAATCTGGTGATGCTGGTGCAGGTGGACATACTTGGGCTTCTACTTATTTAGAAGTACCACGTGCATTAAATGAATTCGGACATTTTGCTACGATTACAAATGGTGTTATTTTCCATAACACATTAGCTTCATCTGACTATGGTTATTTAAAACATGGAACATTTGATCCACGCCCAAGCTATTTTGCAGTATTACTTTGGAATCAGCTTATGGGAACTACAGTATATGACTCTGGCGAAGCTATCCGTGAAGGAGCTCACGTATATGCACATTCTCGTAAAGATGGAAAGACAGGTGTTGCTTACCTTGTAATCAACAACTCTAAGACAGATGTAACTACAGTAGAACTTCCAAAAGAAGCGGCTGTTTACAGATTAGATGGTAACGGCAATATGCGTTCTCCAGTGATGTACTTAAATGGAAAAGCACTTGAACTTGGTGCCAACGATGAACTTCCAGTAATGGAAGGTGAAATCACACCAGCAGGTACATTAGAGGTTGCTCCTGGTACTTGTACATTTATCGTATTATAATAAAAATATGGATAAATACTTAGTGATACAGAAATAGATGAATAATGAAGAGGACGTCCAATGTGCTTGATGTGCATATAGGACGTCCTTTTTTATTTTGTTATATTGTGATATTTACCCATTTGCCTTGTTTGAATCTTACGCTTGCAAAGAAATATCTTGAAACCTGATCTGCTAGAATTCCCATCCAAATACCAATAATTCCCCAATGGAAAATATAACAGCATACAAAAGAAAATATTGTACGGATAAGAGTTACACTAAGCATGGAACACATAGCGGTGTATCTTGTGTCCCCGGCGCCTCGCAGACAACCCATGTAGATTACCTGAGATATCTGGAATAAGATGGTTACAATAATAACATATGAGATATTAACACAAATATCTACGATATGAGGTTCTGCTGGGAAGAAAAGTCCAAACAATCCTCTGCCTCCCAATAAATAAACAAAACCTAATATAATGGATATGGAAAGTCCCATAAATCGGCACGTGGCGCCATATTCTTTGGCTAGTTCGGGCTTTTTTGCTCCGAGACTATGTCCGATAAGTGCAACGGCTGCAGCTTGCAATCCATCACCAAAAGAAAATGCTAAGCCCATAAGATTCATAGAAACCTGATGAGCTGCCATAGCATCAGTGCCCTGATTTGCTGCCATCAGCGCAGTAGCCATAAAACCAATACGCATAAGTAACTGCTCAAAGAAAATACTATATCCAACATGGATAATATTTTTTAATGAAGCGATTGCTGGACGAATACGAGTTTTTATCATAAAAGGAATGCTGATAAACGTATCTTTTCCCATGATGGAAAGAATACTCATTACGCTGGCAACCAGTGAACCGAATACGGTAGCAAGAGCTGCGCCACGTACGCCTAATGCAGGGAAGCCGAGGTGCCCATTGATTAATACCCAGTTACCAAAAACGTTGATGGTGTTGGAAACCATGTTAGTGCGCATTGTGATTTTTGTATTTCCAGAGCCACGCTGTGCGGAGTTCACAGACATCTGTATAACGTTAAAAACGATACCGCTCATAATGATGGAGAAGTATTCCACAGCGTCTGCATGTGTATCAGCATTTGTACCACAAAGTGTTAAAATGGCATCTGCATTATATACAAAGAAGAAACTAATTAATCCTGCTGCGGCTATAACAAATAGGAAAGCAGTCATAGCAATGCGATTGGCGTCTTCTCGTTTTTCTTCGCCTCGTCGACGAGCAACCAATGCTGAAATTGATACATTTATGGCTATGAACATGGCAAGCCCAATGAATTTTGGCTGAGCTGTAAGTCCGATTGCGGCTACAGCGGAAGGGCCAAGGGAACTTACCATAAGGGAGTCTAGTAATCCCGCGAATGCCATAAAAAAGGATTCCAGGATAGAAGGCCATGCCATATTGAAACAGGTTTTAAAATGTTCTTTTTTAGGAATTGCTATCATATTGTATTCACACTCTTTTCTATAAGAAATTACATGTTGTTTTTTTTCTCTACAAAGTAATCCTGGCGGAATTGTGTAGGCGTCTTTTTCATGTATCGTTTAAATAATTTTGTAAAATAGTTATCATCTAAGATACCACAAGTTTGCGCAATTGTCGATATTGGCATCTGGCTATAAGTTAGAAGATAAGCTGCCTGTGTCATTCTTTTTTGATTTACATAATCCGTTAAGGTTTGTCCAGTTTCTTCTTTAAAAAGTGCTGATAGATAACTTGGGCTCATATTTAAGTATTGTGCATTGGCTTTTAAACTTAAGTCTGCAGAAAGGTCAAAGTCTATGCGAGTGATTACTCTTTGTATTGGAAGAGAATAACGCTTCATAGTATGTGTATTTACCAAGGTGCAATATTTTTGAACCATTTCATTCCAAAGATCTAGGAAGTTGTCGGAACGAGTAGCAGCTTCGATACGTTGAGCAAAGCTACTGGATAACTGGTCAATATATAAAGGATGTACGCCACCGTATTCCGCTGCCTTTCGAAGTAAGGTGTTCATGATAATGGTATGGTTTTTCAGATTTCGAATGGCTTCTGTGCGTTGCTCCAATGTAAAAAGGGGGATGTTTGTTAAAATATTACGAGCCTTGGCATTCTGCCCTTGAGCTACGGCGTTCATAAGAGCATTTTCTTCAGCATACAACTTTTCATAAATTTCAATGTTTGAGAACATATCCATTCTTCTTTGTGGATCTGGTGGGACTGCGAGTGGCTCTAGTGTATCTGGAAGATTCCTGCTAAAGTAAGTTAACTGAAATTTGTTTTCTCCCCAGATAATTGATGCGAAAGCCTCTACACCTGCGTTTAATCCGTTTTCACTAGAAAGACAAGTGATGTTGTGGAAATGATGGCGTAGTGTAGGGAGCCATTGTGAAGAAACAGCCTTGTTTTGCAACAATTCCATAATACTTGGGGTGTCATTTTCTTCTATAATAAATGGTCCAATACACAGAAGTGTTGGCTTCTTTGTATTCGGTAACAAAAGCAGGATATAGTGACAATAAAACTCATCTGTTATGTACATAAGAGTATTCGGTTTTATTGTTTGGGTTAAGAAAATGTGTAAATCTTTTTTGAACTCTTCTTCTAATCCTAAGGCATAGCGTAATCCAAGGTCAGCTTCACGAATATCAGTTTCTCCTATAATGTAAAAAGAATAGGGGATTTTCTGTTGTTCTAAAAATTTCTCCAGAAAAAGTAGTTCTCTTCTGTAAGAAAGCTCTTTTATATTGTTGTGTTTCATGTTGATTACTCCATTTGATTTTATAAAATGTATTTAGAGTGACTTTATAGTTATTTTATGATAATTTTATACACAATTTAAAATGTTTTAAGGAAATTATAGCACAAAAAAGTCGGCTCGTATACAAGTAACCATAAAAAAATACGGATTGAGATTAAAAAAATACTAGATATATTGTGCACATTGTGATAGTATAAATTATAAAGTGTACATCGACTTTGTAAAAATATGCTAAGGAGGTAAAATTCGATGAGTAACAACACTAATACTCAGGTACGTAAGTTTGGTATGATTGATAAACTTGCTTACGCTGCCGGTGACTTCGGTTGTAACATGTCTTTCGCGCTCAAAGGAACTCTTACCATTTACTGGACACAGTTCATTGGTGTAAGCGAAGCTGCTATGATCGGTTTATTACTTTTGGTACAGGTTTGGGATGCTATCAATGACCCAGTAATCGGTGCTATGATCGACGCTGACAGACGTCAGTACAAACGTAACAAATTCTTACAGTATATCCACGTTGGTTCTATTGGACTTGTAGTAGGTGGTGCTTTCTGTTTCCTTCCAGTACAGGGACTTCCAGAAATCGCTAAATCTATCATGTTCGTAGTTGGATATGTTATTTGGGATGCGTTCTACACAATCGCAAACGTACCATATGGTTCAATGTTATCATTGATTTCAGCTGACCCAGGTGACCGTGCAGAATTATCTACATTCCGTTCAGTTGGTTCTATGGCTGGTAACATTGCTACAGGTATCTTATTACCTATTCTTATTTATGATAAAGATAACAAACTTCTTGGAAATAGAGTATTCGTTATCGCATTAGTAATGGGTATCCTTGGATTTGCATTCTTCCAGTTTATGGTTAGAAAAACAGTTATCCGTGTAGACCAGGATATTGAATTAAGCGAAGAAGCTCCAAAATTCAATGTTATTCAGGCTACTATCCGTTTCTTCAAGAACAGACCAGCTGTTGGTGCTACACTTGCTCCAGTAGCTCAGTTCATTGCTATGTATGGTGCTCAGACAGCTAACCAGGTATTATGGCAGTCTTACTTCAAGAATGCTCAGATCTCTGGTTTAATGCAGATGATTGGTATGATTCCTATGTTCTTCTTCATGCCATTTATCCGTAAAATTGTAGGTAAATTCGGTAAGAAAGAAGCTATGGCATTTGGTACAATCGTGCAGACATTAGCTTATGGTTCATTATTCATCCTTCCAGTAACTCCTGATGCAACTGGTATTGCTATTTGGGTAACAGCTACTATCATCGCTGGTATCGGTGGCGGTATTGGTATGTGTGTATCTTGGTCACTTATGGCAGATGCTATGGACTACGGCGAATGGAAATTCGGTGTTCGTGAAGAAGGTACAACATATGCTATGCACTCATTCTTCCGTAAACTTGCTCAGGGTGTAGGACCTTCAGTTGGTCTTGCAGCAGCAGTTGCAGTTGGATACGTTGCTAAACTTGGTCCAGACCAGAATCCTGGCGTTCCAGAAAATCTTTTAACTTTAGTAATCGCATTCAATACAATTGGTGCCCTTTGCCAGTTTATCGCAATTGGTCTTGTTTACAACTTAGACAAGAAGACAGTTGCTACAATGCAGGCTGAATTAGATGAAAGAAGAGCAGCTGCAAAATAATTTTTAAAAGATGTTTTTAAAGATTAAATACATAGAAAGAGAGATTGCTTTTGCAGTCTCTCTTTTTTCTTGGAATTTATGTATTTTAGTGGTATAATAATATCATTATTATCGCTTAGATAAATGGAGGAAAGAAAGTGAACGAGATTTTAGTAAAAGCTTTAAAAGGACTTGGGCTTGCAGTTGTTTTTGGTGGCATATCGTATCTTTTATTAAAGGATATTTTTCCTGCATGCCTGATAGCGGGAGTTATGTTTTTGTCTATGTTTATAAAACCAAAACAGATGTAGAAAAAGAGGTAGTAAGGTGATTAATAAGTTATTAGCAAGTATAAAAGAATCCTATGAATGTAATAGTGTGGATGTAGGTGACTTTAAAGATGTAAAAGTAGAGGGAGCCAAAATACATATTGAGGCTTATGATGTAAGTGGCTTGGGACGTGTATCTACTGTTGAAGTAGTAGGTTTCTTGAAATTATGGAAGATGCAGTCTATGATTATCAATCCTTTAGAAAAGGATGCGCCTATTTATTATTACCATAGACATAATCGTAAAGGAAATGACATTTATAAAGTAGAAGTATTGAATTCTTTGCTGGAAGATAGAGCGTTAAACGAATTTGCGCCTGTGTTAGAGAAATATGCGTCTATTAAAGATTTGCAGGATAAAGAGAACTGGTATGATGAAATAAAGATGCCGGGTTGTGTATTAAAAAGCGTTAAGAAAGCAGAATGCGCAAAATTAGATGAAGTTGCTATGGAACATTTTTCTGCATATCTAAAATTAGTAGATGCCGCACCTAAATGTGGAAAGACTAGAAAAAAAGGTGCTGCACAGGAATTTGTAGATGGATTAGTAGAATGGAGTGGCATTGCGGTACTTCAGTTATTCCGTGCTTACTATGATAAGCATGTAGCAAAGGCACTTTGTGTAGATGTTTTGTTTGGTATGAAATAAAAGAAAATCAGAGACTTGTGTGGGTGACACACGAGTCTCTTTTATTTTGTAAACTTGTTGAAAACAGAAGCTTTTTGTGTGATAATGAAAAGTGGCTATTTTTATGTTGCTTTTGCAATATAATGCTCCATAAGAGGAGCTCAATTTAAAGGAGATAAACGATGATACAAACTAGATTACAAGCATTACGAAATGAAATGGAAAAAAGAAACATCGCAATCTATGTGGTTCCTACAGCAGATTTTCATGAGTCTGAATACGTAGGGGAACATTTTACAGCGAGAAAATATATTACAGGATTTACTGGTTCTGCAGGTGTTGCAGTGATTACAATGACAGAAGCAGGGCTTTGGACAGACGGCAGATATTTTGTACAGGCCGCAGCACAACTGGAAGGTACTACAGTAACCCTTTACAAAATGGGGGAAGAAGGCGTACCTACAGTGGACGAATACATTGAAAAGACTTTAGAAGACGGACAGACGTTAGGTTTTGATGGCCGTGTAGTAAATAGTACTTGGGGTAAAAAGTTAGAAGACATCGTAGCAAAGAAAAATGGTCAGATGGCAGTAGATGAAGACCTTATCGACATCATTTGGACAGACAGACCAGAACTTTCAAAGGAACCTGTTCGTATTTTGGATTTCAAATACACAGGAAAAGAGACAGCAGACAAACTTGCTGATATTCGAAAAGTGATGGAAGAAAAGGGTGCAGATATTCATCTTGTAACTTCCCTTTATGATATTGCTTGGATTTTAAATGTTCGTGGAAATGATATTAGCTATGTTCCAGTGGTGTTATCTTATTTGGCACTTAGCAAAGATGCATGTATTTGGTTTGTTCAGGAAGAAGTTCTTACTGATGAATTATCTGCATACTTAACAGCAAATAATATCACTACTAGACCATATAATAGTTTTTATGATTATGTAAAAGAAATAGAAACTGGTAAGACTGTGCTTATGAACAAAGCGGTTGTAAATTATCGTATTTGCAACAGTATTCCAGAAGGTGTAACAGTAATTGACGAAAAAGACCCTTCTGCCATGATGAAATCAAAGAAAAACGAAGTAGAATTGGAAAACACACGTAAGGCACATATGAAAGATGCCGTAGCTATGTGTAAGTTTATGTATTGGTTGAAAGAGAACGTAGGAAAAGTACCTATGACAGAAATTTCTGCTTCGGATTATTTAGAAAGTCTTAGAAGAGAGCAGGAAGGTTGCTTTGACTTAAGTTTTAATACCATTTGTGGTTATGGGGAACATGGTGCCATTATTCATTATGGCGCAACAGAGGAAACAGACGTAGAAATCAAGCCAGAAGGCTTACTTCTTGTGGATTCAGGCGGACAGTACTGGGAAGGCACTACAGATATTACAAGAACTTTTGCAGTAGGACCTGTAACAGATGAGATGAAGACAAACTTTACTCGTGTTCTTCGTTCCAACTTAAATCTTGCCAATGTAAAGTTTATGTACGGTTGTACAGGACAGAATTTAGATGTTTTGGCTCGTCAGCCACTTTGGGAAGCGGAACTTGATTACAAACATGGCACAGGCCATGGTGTTGGTCATGTCTTAAATGTACATGAAGGTCCAAATGGATTCCATTGGGGACGTGCTTACAACACACCATTTGAAGAAGGTCAGATTACTAGTGATGAACCTGGTATTTATATTGAGGGTGCTTATGGTATCCGTTTGGAAAACGAAATCGTTTGTCGCAAGGGTGAGAAAAACAAATATGGTCAGTTTATGTATTTTGAGAACTTGACCTTTGTACCATTTGATTTGGACGCAGTAGATCCAAGCCAGATGAATGAGACAGAAAAAAGATATTTGAATGAATATCACAAAGCGGTATATGAAAAGATTGCTCCACTTCTTACCGCAGAAGAAGCAGAGTGGTTAAAGACGTACACTAGAGCAATTTAGTGATGAGGGGATATCCCCATAGAAAGGTAACGTATTTATGAGCGAAAAGCTAGTTCTTATTGATGGGCATAGTATTTTAAATAGAGCATTCTTTGGTTTGCCAGATTTGACAAACTCACAGGGACTTCATACGAATGCAGTATATGGATTCTTAAATATTTTGTTCAAGATTTTAGACGAAGAAAAACCAAATTACCTGGCAGTTGCCTTTGATGTAAAGGCGCCAACCTTCCGTCACAATATGTTTGATGGATATAAGGGAACGCGTAAGCCTATGGCAGATGAACTCCGTCAGCAGGTGCCAGTGATGAAAGATATGCTGACCAAAATGGGAGTACCTATTGTGGAACTTCCTGGTTTTGAAGCAGATGACTTGCTTGGAACCATTTCTGTGATGGGTGAAGCAAAAGGAATGGAAGTATCCATTGTTTCCGGTGACCGAGATTTGCTTCAGCTCGCCACAGATCATGTGCAGATTCGTATTCCAAAGACAAAGAAAACTGGTACTGAAATCGAAAACTACTACGCGAAAGATGTGGTGGAACGTTACCTAGTTACTCCAAAGGAATTTATTGATGTAAAGGCGCTTATGGGTGATACATCTGACAATATCCCTGGTGTTCCAGGTATTGGAGAAAAAACCGCTACCGCTTTAATTGAAAAATACAAATCCATTGAAGAGGTACATGCACATGCATCCGAGGTAAAACCACCTCGTGCAGCAAATAATATTGTAGAGTATTGGGAACAGGCTGTAATGAGCAAAGAGTTAGCGACCATTATTACCAATGCTCCAGTAGAGGATGCACCAGTTTCCTTTACTTTTGAAAAAGCTCGCTTAGAAAGTATCGAGTCTCTTTACACAGAGGAAGCATATCTTCTTTGTAAGGAATTGGAATTTAAAAATCTCTTAGGAAGATTTGCGGTAGACGCACCAAAGAATAATGCGGAAGAGCATTTTGCATCTATTCGCGATCCAAAAGAAGTTGAGAAAATTTTCTCAAAATTGAATGGAAAAGACGTAGCATTTACTTTTGTACCATCTGAAAATAACGGTGAAAGTATTGAGGCAGATGGACAGATTAGCCTCTTTGCCATGGCGGAAACAAATGCGTTTGCTGCATTAGCGTTGGCATTTGGCGAAGAAGATATTTATTATATTTCTACCAGCAGAGAAGTAAGCAGCAATTATTTGTTAGAAAAAATGAATGCTGTGGAAGTAAATACATGGATTGCCATGGATTTAAAAACACAGTTGTCTCTGATGGAATATGGAAAAAACTTTGATTATGTAGGACAGTGGGATAAATATGTTGCAGATAGAAATCGTTATTTTGATGTGACTATCGGTGCATATCTTTTAAATCCTTTAAAAGGGGATTATCCACACGATGACATTGCAAAGGATTATTTGGGACTTATGGTTCCAACCGAAAAGGATTTAAAAGAGGACGAATGCAAATTGGCTTGCTACAAAGCTTATATTGCTTGGAAGGCAATGCCAATTATTGCAGAAACTTTAAAAGAACAAGGTATGGACAAGTTGTTCTATGAAGTGGAAATGCCTCTCGTGTTTGTTCTTTATGACATGGAACGAGAAGGTATCTGCATGGATGTAGCTACTTTGAAAGAATATGGTGCAAAGTTAGAAGGGTCCATCGTAGAATTGGAAAAGAAGATTCACGAGGCAGCGGGAGAAGAATTTAACATCAATTCTCCAAAACAATTAGGTGTTATCCTTTTTGAGAAATTGGGACTTCCAAATGGAAAGAAGACAAAGACCGGTTATTCCACATCAGCAGATGTTTTGGAAAAATTAGCTGGAGAATATCCAATTGTTTCAGATATTTTGGAATACAGACAGCTCTCTAAATTAAAGTCTACTTATGCAGATGGTTTGCAGAACTTTGTGGAAGCAGATGGAAAAATCCATACCAGCTTCAATCAGACCATTACAGCTACAGGACGTTTGAGTAGTACGGAACCAAACCTACAGAATATTCCAATCCGAATTGAGCTTGGCAGAATGATTCGTAAGGTATTCCACCCAATGCCAGGCAATGTATTTGTGGATTCAGATTATTCTCAGATTGAACTTCGTATTCTGGCACATATGTCCGGAGATGAAAAGTTAATTGAAGCCTATAATAGCGGACAGGATATCCATAGCACCACAGCTTCTCAGGTATTCCATGTGCCATTTGAAGAAGTGACACCACTTCTTCGTCGCAATGCAAAGGCTGTAAACTTTGGTATTGTATATGGAATCAGTGCATTTGGACTTAGTCAGGATTTGGATATCAGTCGAAAAGAAGCGCAGGAATACATTGACAGATATTTTGAGACTTATCCTAAGATTAAAGAATTTATTGATAAAACCGTTGCGGATGCAAAGGAGACAGGAAAGACCACTACTATTTATGGTCGCATTCGTCCGATTCCAGAACTTACATCTAGCAACTTTATGCAGCGTCAGTTTGGAGAACGTGTAGCAATGAACGCGCCTATCCAGGGAACTGCAGCAGATATTATAAAGATTGCTATGATTCGTGTCCATGATAGATTAATCAAAGAAGGTTACGAATCCAGACTTATTTTACAGGTTCACGATGAACTTCTTATCGAGACAAAAGAGTCGGAGAAAGATGCTGTTGTTGCGTTGTTAGAAGAGGAGATGCATCAGGTAGCCAGCCTGTCTGTTCCACTTGAGGTAGGAACTGCATGGGGAGAAAACTGGTATGATGCACACTAAGGAGTAAAAATGAAGTTTATAGGAATTACAGGTGGAGTAGGAGCTGGAAAGTCAGCCATCCTCTCTTACCTGGCAAAGAAACCCAAAACAAAGGTGATGCTAGCGGATGAAATCGCCCATGAGCTGATGGAGCCGGGAACAGACTGTTATAGACAGATTGTAAAGCAGTTTGCAAGAGAAGACATCTTCGGAGAGCAAGTGTTTTCAAGCGATTTTTCTGATGAAGAGGCAGATGGTATAGAACAACGTCCTTTTGATAAAGGAAAATTGGCTCAAGTAATCTTTTCCAATGCAAAGAAACGAGAAGAGATGAATGCTATCGTCCATCCAGCGGTAAAGGAATATGTGCGAAAGCAATATGCACTTGAGCAGGAAAAAGGACAGCTGGAGTTGTTGGTTTTAGAGGCAGCTTTACTAATTGAAGAAGAATATGATGAAATTTGCGACGAACTTTGGTATATTTATACCAGTGAAGAAAATCGCCGAAAGAGATTGGTGGAATCACGTGGATATTCACAGGAAAAAATCAATCAAATATTTAACAGCCAACTTAGTGAAAGGGAATTCAGGGAAGGCACACAAGTAACCATTGATAACAATGGAGACTTGGAAGAAACCTATAATCAGATAGAAAAAGCATTAAGGAGAAACGTAAATGAGTAATGTATTTGGTCTTGATATCGGTACTAGAAACGTAGTAGGTACAGTAGGATATCGTACAGAAGATGAAAAATTTACAGTAATTGCACAGTGCATTAGAGAACATGAAACTAGAGCGATGCTTGATGGACAGATTCATGATATTGGACGTGTAGCCAAAACCGTTAAGTTGGTAAAAGAAGAATTAGAAGAACAGATTAAAGAATCTCTTTCTGAAGTATGTATCGCTGCCGCTGGTCGTGTGCTTAAGACAGTGACTACACATGTAGATTTTGAATATGCAGAAGAAAGTATTGTAACAGGAGAAGATATTCATACCTTACATTTACTTGGTGTAGAAAGAGCTCAGGAAGAATTAAAAGAGAAAAATGATACAAGATACAAATTCTATTGTGTGGGCTACTCTGTAGTAAAATACTATTTAAATGAAGAAATCTTCATTAGTTTAGAAGGACATAAGGCAAGCGTAATCGGTTGTGATATCATTGTTACTTTCCTTCCAGAAGACGTAGTAGATGGTCTGTATTCTGCAGTAGGACAGGCAGATCTTTCTGTTGGTAATATGACTCTCGAGCCTATTGCTGCGATTAACGTAGCTATTCCAGAAAACTTTAGAATGTTAAATATTGCCCTTGTGGACGTGGGGGCTGGTACAAGCGATATTTCTATTACAAAAGATGGAAGTATCATTGCATACGGCATGATTCCACATGCTGGGGATGAACTCACAGAAGTTATCGTACAGCATTATCTGGTAGATTTTAAAATGGCAGAATCCATGAAGAGACAGTCTACAGAAAAAGATGAGATTATTTACGAAGATATTATGAGTATTCCTCATACAATTCCAGCGGAAGAACTTTGGGATCTTGTTACACCTACAGTAGAAAAAATCACAAAAGAAATCTCAGATAAGATTCGTGAATTAAACGGTGATAAGTCAGTAAGTGCCTGCTTCGTAGTAGGTGGTGGTGGAAAAATCCACGGATTTACAGAAATGATTGCCACACATCTCAATATTCCAAAGGAACGTGTTGCACTTCGTGGAGAAGAAGTATTAAAAGAAGTAACATTCCAGCAAACCGATATCAAGAAAGATCCACTTCTTGTTACTCCTATCGGTATTTGTATGAACTACTATGAACAGAGAAATAACTTTATCATGGTACGTTTCAATGGAGAACGTTTAAAATTATATGACAATAGTCATTTGACAATTGTAGATGCTGCTATGGCAGCAGAGTTCCCTAACGATCAGCTTTTCCCTAAGCGCGGAAAGGCAATCAATTTCACAGTAAATGGAGCTGCACGAATCGCAAGGGGTGAAGCTGGTGAAGCGGCAACTATTACTTTAAATGGCAAACCAGCAGGTATTAATACCCCATTGGAACCAAACTGTGAAATCATTATCGAACCTTCTACGGCAGGTGAAGATGCTGTATATACAATCAGTCAGTTAGAAGAATTTAGTCAGGCAAATGTAGGATTTGTTGTAAATGGTAAAATGATTACTTGTCCTAAATTTGTACAGGTAAATGGTAGTTTAGAGCCAGGCTCTTATGAAATTCAGGAAGGTGACCAGATTGAAACGAGAAACTTCTATACGGTAGGTCAGGTTGCTGAATTTATGGATGTCGAAATTGATATGGATAAAGATATCTTTGTAAATAACAGAACTGCTGATTTGGATACTTTGGTATATGATAATTTCTCTATCGAATGGACAGTGCTTTCATTTGGTGTGGCGGATGAACCATATGAGTACAAGGCACCAACTATGCATTTGCCAGAAGGTGTTGCTAATCTTTCAAATGAAGACGCGAATGTAGAAGAATATGTAGCAGAAGAAGAAAGCGATATTGATGCTATAAAGAGAGCTGCAGCAGAAATGTATGAAAAAGAAACAGGATACGTATCAGAGCCTGTTGTAGAATCTGCTCCAGTAGGAAACGGAATTACAGTTTATGTAAACGGAGAGCCAGTACCAATGACTGGTAAAATCGAATACATATTTGTAGATATTTTTGACAGAATTACATTTGATTTGACCGCTGGTAAAGGTCGTGCCATTGCAACACTTGTAAATGGTCGTGAGGCACAGTTCTCAGAAACCTTACACGACGGTGATCAGATTGATCTGTATTGGAAAGAGAAATAAGAAATTATGTTAGAAATGTGTAGTATCGCAAGTGGGAGTAGTGGGAACTGCATCTGTGTAGGCAGTGACCACACACATTTGCTTATTGATGCTGGGATTAGTGGAAAGCGTATCGAAAATGGCTTGAATGAAATTGACTTGAAAACCAGCGATATGCAAGGGATTTTGATTACCCATGAGCACATAGATCATATTGCGGGCTTGGGTGTATTGGCGCGCCGATATGGTATTCCAATGTTTGCCACAGAAAAGACGATTGCAGCTATCTTAAATACAAAATCTGTTGGAAAAATTGATGAGGAACTGTTTCAGATAATTAAGCCAGGAAAAAGGTTTTCTATTGGAGAACTCATGGTAAATCCGATTTCTATTTCTCATGATGCAGCAGACCCGGTGGCATATAAGGTCACAAAGGATGATAAGACAGTAGCTGTTGTTACAGACCTTGGTACATATAATCAGGCAATTATCGATGAATTACAGGGACTTAATGCATTGCTCTTAGAGGCAAATCACGATGTGAAGATGCTACAGACAGGGATTTATCCATATCCATTAAAACAGCGAATTTTAGGAGACAGAGGTCATTTATCAAATGAACGAAGTGGACAGCTTTTATGCGAGCTGTTGCATGATAAGTTTGGTACAGTGGTTTTAGGCCACTTAAGTAAAGAAAACAATTACGAAGAATTGGCATATGAGGCAGTACGACTAGAAGTTACCATGGGAGATAACCCATATAAAGCAGAGGATTTTCCGATGTATGTGGCTAAAAGAGATAGTGTTTCACCAATGGTTCGTGTGTAGAAAAAGTGTAGTATAAAGGAGTACGATTATGGAAAACAAAAAAGTCATTATTACAGTGTTAGGTAAAGATACCGTAGGTATTATCGCAAAGGTTTGTACATATCTTGCTGAAAATGGAATTAACATTCTTGATATTTCACAGACCATCGTATCTGGGTATTTTAATATGATGATGATTGTAGATTTATCAAAATCTGAAAAACAGTTTGCAGATGTTTCTAGTGACTTAGAAAACGTAGGACAGGATCTTGGTGTTTCTGTAAAATGTCAAAGAGAAGAGATCTTTGAAATGATGCACCGCATCTAAAAGATGCTTGGGTGGTTTGAATTTTAAGATTTTGGAGGAAAAGACATGATTAGTAACTGGGAAGTAATCGAAACCAATCATATGATTGAAAAGGAAAATCTCGATGTGCGTACCATCACCATTGGTATTAGCCTTTTGGATTGTATTGATTCCAATTTAGATAAATTAAATGAAAATATTTATAACAAAATTACAACGGTAGCAAAGGATTTGGTTAAAGTTGGACAGGAAATCGAAAAGGATTACTGTATTCCAATTGTAAACAAACGTATCTCTGTAACACCTATCGCTTTAGTAGGTGGTGCAGCTTGTAAAACACCAGAAGACTTTGTTACAATTGCAAAAACCTTAGATAGAGCAGCGCATACTGTAGGCGTAAACTTTATCGGAGGCTATTCTGCACTTGTGTCAAAAGGAATGACTCCAGCAGAAGAGAACCTTATTCGTTCTATTCCACAGGCACTTGCTTCTACAGAACTTGTTTGTAGTTCCGTAAATGTAGGCTCTACTAAAACAGGTATCAATATGGATGCTGTTCGCCTCATTGGTGAAATGATTAAAGAAACTGCGGAATTAACAAAAGAAAATGACTCATTAGGCTGTGCAAAATTCGTAGTATTCTGTAATGCACCAGATGACAACCCATTTATGGCAGGTGCATTCCATGGTGTAACAGAAGCAGATGCGATTATCAATGTAGGTGTTTCAGGACCAGGTGTAGTTAAAACAGCTCTTGAAAAAGTACGTGGTGAAAGCTTTGAAGTGCTTTGTGAAACTATCAAGAAAACAGCATTTAAGGTTACACGTGTAGGTCAGCTTGTTGCAAAAGAAGCATCTAGAAAGCTTGGCATTCCATTTGGTATCATTGACCTTTCACTTGCTCCAACTCCAGCTGTAGGGGATAGTGTAGCAGATATTCTCTGTGAAATCGGTTTAGAATATGCAGGTGCGCCAGGAACAACAGCAGCTCTTGCACTTCTTAATGACCAAGTTAAAAAGGGCGGTATTATGGCTTCTTCTTACGTAGGTGGACTTAGTGGTGCATTTATTCCTGTCAGCGAAGATCAGGGCATGATAGATGCAGTAGTAGCAGGTGCTCTTACACTTGAAAAATTAGAAGCAATGACTTGCGTATGTTCCGTAGGTCTTGATATGATTGCCATCCCTGGTGATACAAAGGCAACTACCATTTCTGGTATTATTGCAGATGAAATGGCTATCGGTATGATTAACCAGAAAACAACAGCAGTACGTGTGATTCCAGTTATTGGAAAAGGCGTAGGTGAAGTGGTAGAGTTTGGTGGATTACTTGGTTATGCACCAGTAATGCCAGTGAACCAGTTCTCATGTGACGATTTTGTAAATCGTAAGGGTAGAATTCCTGCACCAGTACATTCATTTAAAAACTAATATATTAGGCTGCCGCTTGTGGCAGCCTTTTTTGGAGGTTTATATGGAAAAATATATTTTAGAATGTTGCGTAGACAGTGTAGAGTCGGCGATAAATGCGGCGAATGGTGGAGCGTCACGTTTAGAGTTGTGTTCAAATTTGGTTATTGGAGGAACAACTCCAGATGTAGCACTTGTGAAAGAGATAAAAAAACACACGGACATTCGTATTCATGCTTTGATTCGTCCTAGATTTGGAGATTTTTGTTATACAGAGCATGAAGTAGAGATTATGAAAGCACAGATTCGTGCGCTGAAAGAAGCAGGCGTAGAGGGAGTAGTTATTGGTGCCCTTGATGAGGAGGGGAATATAAATGTATCCGTTATGAAGGCATTAATGGTAGAAGCAGAAGGACTATCCGTTACACTTCATCGAGCCTTTGATATGTGTAGAGATCCATATGAAGCATTGGAACAGGCGATATCTCTTGGGATTAATACAATTCTTACTTCTGGTCAGAAACAGTCTGCCTGGGAAGGACGTGAGCTTCTTGCAGAATTGATTGAGAGAGCGGATGGTCGTATTGATATTATGGCGGGGGCAGGAATCAGTGCTTCTGAGATAGAGAAATTGATTCCTGTTACAGGAGGAACCAGCTACCATATGTCTGGAAAAGTGACTTTGGATAGTCCGATGAAGTATCGCAAAGAAGAGGTAAGCATGGGACTTCCATCTTTGAGTGAATATGAGATTTGGCAGACTTCAGAAAATGCGGTAAGAGAAGCGTGTGAAATATTAAAAAGTTTTAGATAACATATAATTAAGTGGATATTTTTCCTATTATAATGTAAAATAGACAAGTGTGTATTTTGCATACACAATATCGGCAACTAGGAGGACTTGAAAAATGGCGTGGTATGATGAAGCGGTATTTTACCATATCTATCCCCTCGGAATGACAGGGGCACCAAAACAGAATGAATATGGAGAACCAGTGGAAAGACTGAATAAACTCTTACCTTGGATTTCTCATATTAAAAATATAGGTTGTAACGCGATTTATATTGGACCATTGTTCGAATCAGTAGGACATGGTTATGAAACAACAGATTATAAGAAGTTGGATAGTCGTCTAGGAACAAATGAGACGTTGAAAAACTTTGTGGCAGAGTGTCACAAACAGGGCATAAAGGTAATCTTTGATGGTGTGTTTAATCATACAGGCCGCGATTTCTTTGCATTTAAAGATTTAAAAGAGAATAGAGAAAATTCTAGATATAAAGACTGGTACTGCAATGTAAACTTCTGGGGAAACAATTCCTATAACGATGGATTTGGTTATGAAAACTGGGGCGGATATGATTTGCTTGTAAAGTTAAATCAGAAGAACCCTGAAGTAATCAATTATATTTGTGATGTTATTCGTTTCTGGGTAGACGAATTTGATGTGGACGGTATTCGTCTCGATGCCGCAGATGTATTAGATTTTGACTTCATGAAAGCACTTCGTCGTACTGCAAACGAAGTAAAACTAGATTTCTGGCTTATGGGTGAAGTAATCCATGGCGATTATATTCGCTGGGCAAATGCAGATACTTTGCATTCGGTAACAAATTATCACCTTCATAAAGCACTTTTCTCTGGTTACAATGACCACAATTTCTTTGAAATTGCACATACAGTAAAGCGTCTTAATGATATGTGTGGTGGTGTATTCAAACTGTATAATTTCGTAGATAACCATGACGTAGAGCGTATTATGTCAAAACTTTCTACACCTAAGGGATTTGTTCCGGTACACATCTTGCTTTATACATTACCAGGTGTTCCATCTATTTATTATGGTTCTGAATTTGGTATTGAAGGTAAAAAAGGTCATGGAGCAGATGCGGATGCACCACTTCGTCCAGAAATGGTATACGAAGATTGGACTTCTGCAATGGATGAGAACAGCTATGTGAAGTTTATTACTGCATTAGGTAAGATGCGTCAGCAGGTAAAAGCCCTTAGTTTCGGTGATTACAAAGAACAGAATCTTACAACGAGACAGTATACTTTCAGCCGTAGCTATGAAGGCCAGACAGTTGTAGTGATGGTAAATAACGATGACAACGCCTGCACAATGCAGGCATCAGCGCCAGATGGAACTTACACAGGTGTGTTATCTGGACGTACGATCACAGTTTCTGGCGGTGGATTCTCAGCAGAAATTGCTGGTAACTCTGGTGAAATCTGGGTTCCAGATAATAATGGTACAGTAGAAGTTGCTCCTGTAGAAATGCCTACTGAGGAGCCAGTTAAGGTAGAAGAGCCAGAGGTAGAAGCAACAGTTGTAGTGGAAACGCCAGTCGTAGAACAATCTGTGCTTGAAGAAGTTGTAGAAGTTGCACAGGAGCAGGAAGATGCAATTGTTGAAGAAGTAGAGACAGAAGAAAAGGTTCTCGATTTAAATAAGCCTTACGAAGAAATGTCTATCGAAGAACTTCAGGCATCTATCCTTGCTAAAATGGCGAAAAACGGACCAGTAACAGATGATATGAGAAGAACTGTAACTGTGAATACACATCATGGCTCACTTTTAAACTGGGTGAGAAGTTTTAATTAATATAGGTACAAAACATGAACGATAAAGATAAAAAGTTAGAAAACCAGACAGGAGAAACAAGACCTGGTAAGCCAGAGACGGACGACTGGTATACCCTTGCCTTAGAAGATATGGAAGAGTTTATCGAGGAGCAGGGAATTTATATTAGGCAATAAAATTTATATGTAAATAAAAAGGCAATTCCATATAAGAATGGAGTTGCTTTTTAAATTTATCCTAGTTGACAGTTTGATATCAAAGTGATATCATTAAAGTATCAAAAGAGATATATAGGAGGTGTCAGTATGGAAAAAATTTTGACAAATAAAAAGAATGGTTTAGCAATGTTGCTGTTTTTACTCGTGGCATTAGTAGGTTGTGTAATTGGATTTGGTTTAGGGATTGCTGATTTAGAAACAAATGGTGGTGCTTTTGGTGTAGTGCTTATGATCGCTGCTTTCATTGGTATCATTGTTGTATTGATTAGCTTGGCAGGTCTTAAGGTATTAAAACCACAGGAAGCATTAGTACTTACTTTGTTTGGTGAGTATTATGGAACCTTAAAGGGCGAAGGCTTTTACTTTGTAAATCCACTTTGTTCTGCTGTAAATCCTGCAGCACATACTTCTTTAAAACAGAGTGGTGATGTAAGTACAAGTGATAAAGTTGCTACAGTGGAATCTGGCAATCGTATGAGTCTTAAGATTATGACACTTAGCAATAATAAACAGAAAATCAATGATTGTTTAGGAAATCCCGTTGAAATTGGTATCGCAGTTATGTGGCGTGTGGTAGATACTGCAAAAGCAGCATTCAATGTAGATAACTACAAGGAATTCTTATCTTTACAGTGTGATAGTGCTCTTAGAAATATTGTACGTGTATATCCTTATGATGCAGCTCCAGACGTAGATACGACTGGTGATGGATTAGCAGATGACGGTAGTCTTCGTGGTTCTAGTGATGTGGTAGCAAATCGTATCAAGGAAGAAATCCAGGAACGTGTTCAGGAAGCTGGTCTTGAAATCGTAGATGCACGAATTACTTACTTAGCATATGCACCTGAAATCGCAGCAGCGATGCTTCAGCGTCAGCAGGCTGCAGCTATTGTAGATGCGAGAAAGCTTATCGTTGATGGTGCAGTAGGTATGGTAGAGATGGCTTTAGAAAGACTCAGTGAGAAAAATACAGTCGAATTGGATGAGGAAAGAAAAGCAGCGATGGTTTCAAATCTCTTAGTTGTACTATGTGGCAACAAAGAAGCTCAGCCAATCGTAAATTCAGGAAGTCTGTACTAGGACATGGCAGATAATCAGAAAAAACAAATTCCACTTCGTCTATCTGCAAAGCTTTATAACGCCATCGCAGCTTGGGCAGAAGATGATTTTAGATCGGTGAACGGACAGATTGAATATCTGTTAACGGAATGTGTAAAACAAAGAAAGAAAAATGGTGGTTACGTGTCTACAGAGCTAGACAAACCGTTTGATTTAGAGTTTTTAGAGGAAGAAGGTGGGGAATAAGATGCCAAACGGACATTATTACTACAGTAATCCAGGGGCAGTCTTAAGACGTCTGTTTCCGAAACAATTAGGTACACAAGCCCTTATTTTGATTTGGACAGTTATTTTTATATTAGATATTATCATCGTTGCTTGCGTACACAACTTTGTCTTTTATCCAATAACAGATTTTTCAAGAGAGTCCTTACAGGAACACGTTTACTTCAAAGAAAGTAAAATTTTATTAGTGGAAGAGCACGAGGACTATTATATAACTTATGAAAACGTAGACGGCGAGAAAAGAGTAGCACATTTGGAAATGTTTCCAAGAAGAATATTTGAAAGAGCAAGAATTGACAAGGATTATGATTGTGCTGCAAAAGAAGATGGTTCTATTGATTACGTAGATACCAACATGCGTGATGCGCTTTGGACTGGTAATGCGATACAGAAATTGGCTGTAATGTATTGTGTGATTGGTGCAGTAATCTTGTTGTTTGAGTTCTTCCTCTATCGTGTGTTCCATAGATTGTTTAGAGAATAATATAAGATGAAATACTGAAAAAATAAAAAGCAATTCTGCATTTGCGCGGGATTGCTTTTTCTGATTAGAGATACTTATAACAAAAAGTAGATAAATTCAAGTGACTTATAACTCTTTTTGGTTGTAAAAGAAAATTGCACATGCTAGAATATACTTGAATTATTGTTTTTACTTTTTATGAAGAAAGAGGTATGCAAAATGAACATGTTATCTTTAAGAGAAGAATTAGCTGGAAACACATATCCAGGACGTGGAATCGTAATCGGTCGTTCAAAAGACGGCAAGAAAGCTATCACAGCTTACTTTATCATGGGACGTAGCGAAAATAGCCGTAAGCGTGTATTTGTAACAGAAGGCGAAGGCAACCGTACAGAAGCTTTTGATCCTGAAAAATTAGAAGATCCAAGTCTTATTATTTACGCACCAGTTCGCGTACTTGGAAACACTACAATCGTTACAAACGGTGACCAGACAGATACAATCTACGATGGAATGGCAGAAGGCAAGACATTTGAACAGTCACTTCGTATCAGACAGTACGAACCAGACGGTCCAAACTATACACCACGTATTTCTGGTATCATGAATATCGAAAACGGAAACTATGACTTTGCTATGTCAATCTTAAAGAGCAACAATGGCAATCCAGATTGCAACAACCGTTATACATATACATACGACAACCCAACTCCAGGCGAAGGTCGTTTCATCCATACATATGCACAGGATATCAATCCACTTCCAAGCTTTGAAGGCGAACCAAAATGGATTGAAATTGGCGATGAAGATATTGATTCATTCACAAACATGGTATGGGAAAACTTAAACGAAGACAACAAGGTTTCACTTTTCGTTCGTTACATTGATATTGAAACAGGAAAATATGAAACACGTATCGTAAACAAAAATAAATAAGATTCACTTTAGGAGAAAATCATGAGAGAATACGAATTAAAATACGGATGTAATCCAAATCAGAAACCATCTAAAATTTATATGAAAGACGGCGAACTTCCAATTACAGTAGTAAATGGACGTGCTGGATATATCAATCTTCTTGATGCATTCAATGGTTGGCAGCTTGTAAAAGAATTAAAGAAAGCAACTGGTCTTCCAGCAGCTACATCTTTCAAACACGTTTCACCAGCAGGTGCAGCAGTAGGTCTTCCACTTACAGATGTAGAAAAGAAAATCTACTGGGTAGATGATTTAGATATCGAATTCACACCAATCGCTAACGCATATATCCGTGCAAGAGGTGCAGACAGAATGTCTTCATTCGGTGACTTCATTTCTCTTTCTGATGTTTGTGACAAATCTACAGCATTAGTAATCAAGAGAGAAGTTTCTGA
>JAZPYQ010000068.1:0-8646 GCA_045544235.1 Agathobacter sp.
GATTTATTTATGTCGTTTGCCCGCGTAAGAGAAACTGGCAAAAGTCTTCGAATGTGTTTTAGACACCCACGAACATACTGTCGCGGATTGCTCGAACCTTTGAAAGACATAAATAATAGACAACATCAGAGAGCTCTTTTGATGGAAACATGAACATTTTTCTATGTTAACGACGCCATAGTATAGAGCATTCGTTTGCTAAAAAGAACTACTAAAAAAAGGGGCGATGCCAAGAGGCCGCCCCAAAATTTCATTTTATTTTTACTAGAGTTCTAGGAGGCGGTTGAGGAGCTCGATATGGGAATTATCTAGTCTCCAAATGGAATCCTCTGGAAGACCTCCTTCTGATGCAAGGATGTAGTTGCCTGAATTGTCCTTGTAATGGGAAGAGCTGATAAAGCGTATATCCCCCATTAAAAGATTGGCATCGTATATTGTTGTATCAACGATATGCACCCAAACCACTTTTCTAGTTATATTTCCCGAGCTGTCAGTAGCTACAAAAGTCTCTGTAACAGAACCCTCTTTCTCAAAAACTGTAAAATCTGTTGTATCATAGTTTTCGATTATTAAGGAATTGTTTTCATTTACTCCATAGTTTATGTCTCCATCCTCCTCATCATGTGCCTGCACAAATTCCGCTAGTCTCTCTCCTGTTATCACTCCTGCTTTTGCATCCTCCAAAGATACATAGATATTTTCACACTCTATTACCGGAGCATTATCCCAAACTGCGTATAATATCACAGTTCCATTATGTGTATTCTCTAATCCCAAACTTTTTACAATATCCTTTATGTAAAATTCTTCTCCAAATGGATATTCCGGTTCCTTCGAGTCTGGTTTCGTACTCCATCCACAAATGCAAGAACCCTCTTTATAAAACCCTTGATTTGGCAGCGTTATCTTCGCGTCAAAATTTGCCCTTTGACTTTCTATATTGCCTTCACCACCATTTCCTTGAAAGGTTACTGTATAGCTATTTATGGACCATACTGCATACAAATTTACGCTAGGCATATTTTGATTTATCCAATTCTGTGAAACAGGAGAAGTTATAGCATACGAGGCATTGGTTCCATTCTTTGTCTTACTCCATCCAATTTGATGATATCCCTCTTTTGTCCACCCAAAATTGGGCAGAGTCTGTCCTGTTTTTTCATGCTCGTATTTTTTTGTTGCAGAAGCAGTATTTCCTGTTTCTGTACCCTTATAGAAATATACCGTCAAATCCTCTCTCTTGGCTGTAGCTGTGTAAGACACATCACTATCATATATCACAAAAGATAAAGTTTGACTTGTAGATGTTGTGTTTCCTGTCCACTGGGAAAACTTATATCCACTTTCTGGTGTTGCAGAAATGGTAACCGTAGTTCCAAAACAATACTTACCTGAGCCTGATACAGAAGCAATACCTGAACCTTTATCTAAGTTTACCGTATAAAACATCCCATCAATTGTCTTATCATAATATGTTCTTAATGTCTGCTTTGTGGCCGAAGACCAATTCTGCGCACTAGCAATTCCATTATAAGTCGTATACACCTTTCCCCAACTAGGCCCACTATCTGTCATGCCACCTTGTATTACGCCATTTAACTTGGTTGTTGTACAGGCATCAAAGATAATACTGCAATTGGCTGTGTTTAATGCATTTAATGCCGCAGAAGACATTCTGCTTTTCATATTGGACAAAGTTACTTTATATAAAGTATATTCGTACCCACTTATTAACTGGGTATCCACCGTCACCATGTTGCTACCACCAAGTGTATAATACAACGTGTCCATTACTGTACCTGAACTATTTTTTATAGTTACCTGCCAGCCAATAGTCGTATACTGCGTACCACTAGTAGCTGCTTTTTTCCCTCGGGTTGCATAATAAATTTCACCAGAACGATCACTTCCACTTTGAAACTTCATCTCACTACCATAGGTCTGATAAAAAGTGTAGGCATTATCAAAGGTTCCTGCCTCTATCTCTTCCTGGTTGCATAATTCAAGCAAAGTAAGCAAACATATTGTAGCAAGAAACAATCCGATTCTCTTTTGTACTTTCTGTTTAATTTCATTTTCCTCCTAATCTGAAACTGCCAGGTATACTTGATTTTCCCAAACAGCCTCTATGTTTTCTACCACCTCTGTGTTATCTGTGCCATACTGTATCCACCCTGAAAATGTATCATTTGGCAACTTTGGCAACGGACAGGCTTCTCCTGGCACCACCTGATATTCCTTATATACTTCTCCATCCACTAAAAATTGAACAGTTACAAACTCCTCACGAATTACTTTTTGATCCATAATAGCTGTCTTCTCTTGTGAAATCTGCTTCGTTTTTCCAGTTATATAAGAAAACTCTTCCGTTACTTCTACACTAAGTAATCCTTTTTTTAAATCTATAGCTTTTACTTCCACCACAACATTATCACTTTTATTCAGGCTATCTTTTATTTCTTTTTCCACCTGTGCAATCACTTCCAATTCGTCTTCTGTGCGAAACCCATGTTCCAGCCCATGTTCAACCGCTCTCGACACTACATGATTTAATTGATTTTTATGAGTCTGTAAAGAGTAAATATTCATTCCCATGAAAACCACATGCATACAGATAAAAATACCGATTACACCTAAAATTATATTCTTCGTGTCTCTCACCTCTCATTCACAAACACTTTTGTTAATACGCTTCTCTTATATCCATTCATATCTTTTGCCATTAGCTCCACCCAGTACTCTCCTGATTCCTGAAACATAATTTTCCCTTCCTCCAATACATTAAAATTGTATTCACAATCATCTTTCCAAGCCCTTATCACTGAGACTGAAATAGGCATACCTAATGCATCTGTTGCAGATACCCAATCTGATATATCCACAGTCTGATTTGCTCTCAGAACATAGGAATCATTTATCGTAACTTTAGGAGAAGAAACCCCTTTATATAAATCAAATTCCTCCCCCGTTTTGACCTGACCTTCTCTTCTAAGTATGACCGCTTCTATAATCTGCCCAAGACTAGCCGGCATTCCTTTTTCTCCACCCAAGTTCGTATGAAAGAAACAAGTCAATACCACAATGGAAAGAAACATTGTAAGTACCATTCCTCCATATTGTTCTAACAAACGTTTCATCCTAATAGCCTCCCTGTGCAAAAGCATAAAGCAACCGAGAAAAGAATCCCGATTCCCCTATGAAAAATTCATTTACTATACCCAAAACACCCATGCTTCCAAGAAAAGCAACCACTATGGAGGCATATTCCATAATCAACTTTCTCATTGCACCTCCTATATTAGGGACAGCCCATAACTTAATGCAAAAATCACTGCACCTCCCACAATAAGAAGTGCCATTCCAACTCCATATTCTTCAATTATCTGTTCCATAATAATCTCCTTATTCTCATAAATCGAAACAACCTCTCCATCATATATGTTTTAGCAACTTATCTGGCATATCCAAACAATTCCTGTTTCACATCCACTTGGAAAAAGCCAATCTGAAATGGATATTTCAAGGTCACCTCCGCCATAACGATATCTTCTGTAATGACAGGAAGAGTCTCCTTGCTTTCACATTTGATGAAACCGTCATACTCCGTATAAAGAGTCAATTCCATCTCATATCCAGCCTCTTCCACAGCTAAAAAACATCCTTCTAATACGGACCTTGCATAATTGCTATTTTCCATTTCATCAATTACAGCTGCATGTAAATTCTGAGCGTGCATCGTTTGAAAAAAGGCTCCAAGCAAACCTGTGGCTGTCACCATCATAAACATCACTACAAATAGACCTGTAAAGGCTTTCATAATCTGACTCATTCCACTCCTCCTTTACACTATTGGTATTTGTACAAATCGAATCATCATAAATGCCATATCTAAAATCAATTTAAAAGATGCTACCACCACCGGAAGTAAAAATAGCAAGTACATTCCACTAGAAGCCTCTTTTAATAATTCTTTCTCTGTCATATCCAAAAGTTCTAGATTCTTCTCTACAAGTTCGCCAATTTGTCGGTCTGCATTTCCACTATTTCCATTAGAAAGGGAATACAAAATTCCCATTGCAGAGTGAATCTCCGGAATCGAAAACTCCTGCAAGAATTTGTGATATGGTTCCGATGATTCAGGCTCCATTTCCAATCGTTCCAACAAAAGGGATAATTCTTTTCGTAAAACACCTGGAACATGTTCTTGGGATTTTTGTAGCGCCACATGAACATTCTCACTCTGCAGCAACAACACCAAATCTAATAACCAATTAGGAAAAGCATACTTTATCTCTTTCGTAAGTTTTCTCTCCAACACATGCTTTCCAACCCGGTGCTGATAAAATAAAAAGAGTGTCATTAGTAGCATAACAATCACCATAATTTTCTGTCCCATCAAAAAGAAAATTCCAACAAAAACACAACTTATACAACCAAACAGTATGGACTTTTTCTTTTCTTTTTCTTCATCATAATTTTGAAACTCTGTCATTTTTTGCACATAGTAGTCTTCCTCTTCTGTCAACTGCAAACGAATCCAATCTACCGCTAAATGCTTTTGTCCCTGGTAGATAATCAAATCATTTATTACTACCACAACTACTGCACCAAGCTGAACAAGAAGCTCCCCACTAATATCAATATCCATTACAGGCATATAAATAATGGCACCACAGATTAACAATGATGCAATCACCGATAGAATAATATCCGTCATCTGTTTCTTTCGTTCCGCAATATTTTCTTTCACTCGTCGTTCCCATCGATTTTTATCCGCCAACAATAGAGAAACTGGTTTTTCAATTTCTCCACCATAATATTCCACGTGGGTCATAAACTGGTGTACATCATGAATACGCTTACAAGGATACACCTCTTCTATCAATCCTAAAGACTCCTCCAAAACTTCTGTTTTATCAAAGGTCATATTCAAGTATTCCAACGCTTGTCGCGTCAGCTCTTTCATATCTCCATTAGGCAAAGTAGCTGCAGCATCCCTTATAGCCAAATCTACTTTTTCTTCTTTCACAAATGCATATAGAATCGTATCCAGATACAGCGATACTTCCAGGAAACGTTTTTTATTTTCTTTTGCTTTTCTATAACGTTTTTTATGTAATGGAATCATCACAATCCCAAACAAAAAAAGCGCAATGCAAAATCCTACCTGTAATTTCAGCAGAACATGCAAAATATAAATGATAATAAATGCAATAAAATAAAACACTATTCCACCCCTTCCATAATTTCCTTGTGATAGAATGGTTCTTCAATCCCCGCCCTTTTAAAGAGTCTCATAACCGCATATGGTAATTCCTTCAACACACATTTCCCATCAAAAACCACCATCTCAATTCGATTTTGTCCCTTCTCTCGAATAAAAAAGCAAACCTGATCTATATATCTACGCACTACACGATCTTCTCCTGTTCTTTTGCGCACCAAAATCCCTACATCCAGAGCCTGATACACATCATTCTCCATTCTGTCTGCGTCCGTACGATTTTCTAACATATTCAAAATACGATCCGGTATATTTCGCACATCATCTGTATGAAGGGTTGTCATCCCTCTTACTCCAGTAGACCAGCTTTCCAGTAAATACTTTACTTCCTTGGAACGAGCTTCCGAGAGCATAATCCATTTGGGATTTAGACGCAAACTGGATTTAATCGCATCTGCATATCCAAAGGTATCTTCGCTTACTTTTAGTTCAATGCAATCTTTTCCTGGATTCGTTTTACCATATCTTATTTCCATAGTATCTTCTATGGTAATCACCCTTTCATTTGCTGGAATATACTGAGAAAAGAATTTCACACATTCTGTTTTTCCTATCCCAGGCATTCCGCAAAATGTAAGGTTCATATGGCTTTCCACACAATTAATTAGTAACGATAAAATCTCCTTACTACAAAATCCATCTGCCACTGCATTCTCTGCTGTAATACGAATCACAGGAGGTGTCTTACGAATACTGATACTCCTTCCCGAACGTGCTACAGACTCATGTAAAATCGTCACTCGAAGTTCACTGGTCTCTGCTTCGAGTTCTGGATTTCTCTTATTAAACTGACGGCTTACCACATTTGCAATACGTTGTGTAAACTGCTCTACAAAGGCAGATGTCATATATTCTTTAACAAAATCCTCACCTACCTGATAGCGCTCATTATACACATTCGTAATCCAGATTTCTTTTCCATTGTAATCAATATCTGTGATGTCCTGATTCTCTACAAATTTCCATAAAGGGCCAAAATATTCTTTACCTAGTTCCATAACAAGCCCCCTCTATTCGCCACCTAAAGACATTCCAGCCTGCTCCAAAAAACTCTCTATCAAGTCCACAAAAGCAGAACCAATGATGCCATTTTCCCCTGTACCTATAATTGCGGAAACTACAGATATCAATGACAAAACAGCAATAATCGTTACAATAACTCCACCATATTCTTGAAATACTTCTTTCATATCTTTCCTTTCTCCGTTGCCGGTTCAAAAATGATATGCAGAACGAAACTATAAATTGGGTTTCACCATCGAAATGATGGCAAAAGAAATTTGTTCTGCATAATTTCTGCAAAACAAAAAAAGAAAAAAGATAACTGTATTATACACAATACATACATGCTGTAAAGCAAAAATAAAAAAACCGACAAATTTTTGGCAATATTGCGAAAAATCTGTCGGTATGTTTTTTTATAAAATATCCAAATTTTAATTCAAAAATTAAATATCTTTTTCTAAATGATCTGTGATACGTTTACTCAATTCGTTTGCAATCTGATCATTTTCTTCATTGCTTTCACGAATTTCTTCCACATGTTCTGTAATAAGAAGTACGCTATTTGTGAACTCGCCTACTGCATTAGCCGATTCATTTGCGGCTGTACGAATGGATTCGATAGTTTTAGTAGCCTCATCCAACTGTTCTGAAAGCGAGCTAGCGATATATGCAAAATCCTGCATTTTATCAAACATGATTTTTGAATCACCCTGATATTTATGTCCTACCTCAACCAATTCGGAATAACTTCCTACTGTTTTCTCTTTCATGAATTCCACTACTTTGTTAGCTTCTTCCGCTAACTGGCTTACCGCATTCAATACGGTTCTGGAAATTTCACTAATTTCATTTGCTGTAGTATTTGTCATTACGGAAAGTTTTGTAATTTCATCTGCTACAACTGCAAATCCTCTACCTGCGTCTCCAGCACGAGCTGCTTCAATAGATGCATTCAATGCCAAAAGATTCGTCTGATCTGCAATTTCCATAATATCTTTTGTCAAATCAAGAATTCGTTCTGCTTTTTTTGATTCTTCGATTTTAATTCTCATAGAAGATTCTACTTCTTCCGCCATAGCCTGGACTTTACGACGTTCTTCTTCTGAACGAGTCATAATTTCATATGCTACATTATTACTATTCTGAGCATAATCCTTTCCATCCTGAGCCTCTTCGCTCATCTGTGTAAACGATTCATCCATCTCTTCCATCGAATCAGAAATCTCAGTAATATTCGAAGACATCTCCTGTAACGAAGCCGTAAACTCTTCCATTACACTGGAAATGTTCGTGGTTTCCCCAGCAACCATTTCGATTCTCTTTTCTACGTCGTCAATAGAATGTGCAAGATTATCTGCACTTTCCTGTACGTCCGTAAAAACGGCTCTTACTTTTTCACGTTCTTCCTGTATTGCATTATCTTTTCTTTTGTTAAATAAGCTCATAAAAACCACCCTTAAATATTTTAACCAATACCTATGCTCATTATAGCAAATGTCATATTATCCGTAAAGATTTTTATTGCACACAATTTAAAAGCATATACCTATCACAAATTCTTCATTTCATATAGCACTTTACTCTAATTCATTGTATTATACTTATAGTACATAATTTACGGATGAGGAGAATTATCATGACACGAAAAGAAAAAGCTATGCAGAGTTTTTTAGACGGATATAACTGTTCACAATGCATGATTTTGGCATTTGAAGACTTGCTAACCATCGATGTAGATACTGCACTTAAAATTGCCTCCCCCTTTGGTGGCGGAATGGGCAGACTACGTGAGGTATGCGGAAGCGTCTCCGGAATGTTTATGATTCTCGGCTATATCAAGGGATATAGCGAAACCAAAGACTTTGAAGGAAAAAAAGAACTCTATGAACATATTCAAGAACTGGCACGTCGTTACGAAGAAGCCAATGGTTCTATCATTTGTCGCGACCTCTTAGGACTAACCGTAAGAAAAGAAGACGCCACACCTGAAAAACGTACTGAAGAATATTATAAAAAACGTCCATGTACAGAAAAAATCGGAAGTGCAGCAGAGATTCTAGAAGCTTACCTCATAGAACTAGGAATTATAACGATATAGCTCATAAAATTTTATTTTAGATATTCTAAATACTACGAAATGAGACGTACTATTTATTGACTTTACACACGCTCTCGCTCTCAGCGGTAACGTCGCGTTACTAAATTCGCAACAACTAAAGTTGCTGCTCATTAAGTAACGACTACCGCTAAAGGTGTTCAGTCAATAAATAGTACGTCTCATTTCTTACTTTACAATAAAAATAAAATTTTCCTCGCATCGTAAAAAGTAGTAGAGGATAAGTCTGCGCATCGCGCAG
>JAZPYQ010000069.1:0-5604 GCA_045544235.1 Agathobacter sp.
TTATCTTCTTCAAGGTTTAATACCATTCCGTATACTTCACCAGGGAATTCCAAAAGTTCACCCTGCATTGCGTTTTCCAAACCATGGATACGAGCAACACCGTCAGCTACCTGAATAACAGTACCAACGTCGGCTACTTCAAGCTGGGAAGCGTATCTTTTAATCTGTTCTTTAATCACAGAACTGATTTCTTCTGGTCTTAAATTCATGGAGCGCATTCACCTACTTTCAACTGAATATTGGATAATTCTCTGGTTAAATCATAAAGTTTTGTCTTAATACTGCTATCAACTACACGGTCACCAATTCGAATTACCATGCCACCGATTAAATCGGTGTCTACATTATAATGCATTTCGAATTCCACATATTTTGTGGTTTCCAATAATCGTTTTTCTACTGCCTTTTTCTGTGTATCGTTAAGTTCCACAGCTGTACTTACATAAGCAGTTCCGATATTTTTGTGTTCTTTCACACGATCGAGGAAATAATTCAAAACGTCGTCTATTTCTGCAAAACGACCTTTTTCTGTCATCATATGCATAAGCCCTGTCACTTCTACAGAGGTACGTCCTTTGAAAATATCTTCAATCAATGCAACTTTTTCTTCTTTTGAAACTTTCGGATGATTCATGATTTTGCTAAGGTCCTGATTTTCTGCAAGTGCAGTAAGCACTACTTCAACCTCTTCTTGTAATGAATCAATCTTGTTTTCTTCCAGGGCCAGCTCAAACAATGCATCACCGTATGTTTTTGATACTAGCTTAGCCATGTTGAATCACCCATTTCTTTCAATGTCTCTTCTACTAACTGTTCCTGAACAGTTGTGTCAATAGAAGCAGACACAACCTTTTCTGCCATTAATGATGCAACTGTGATGATTTCTTTCTTCACGTCATCCATTGCACGTTTCTGTTCAAGCAGAGCTTCTTCCTGCGCATGTTTGATAATGCGACGAGCCTCTTCTTTTGCCTCATCAACGATACGCTGCTCGTTTTTCAAAGCTTTCTGACGAGTTTCTGCAAGAATTGCTTCTGCTTCTTTATCAATATTCTTCAGCTTGCTTTCATACTCGGCTTTCATAGCCTGTGCACTTTCTGAAGCTTCCTTTGCATCGGAAATATCCTTTGCGATTCTGTCCTGTCTGTCTTTTAACAAAGCTCTCGCTGGGTTAAATAACAAATTGGAAGCAACTAAGAAAAGTACAAAAATGGCTGCTGCCATGAGTAAAACGTCGAAAATAAGCTGAGGGTCTAAACCAAATAAAAAAGTTTGACTTGCCAGCAATGTCTTACTCTCCTTTCATATTCTTTCGATTCGTTCGAAAATTTTAGCCTAATGGTTTTACGAAGAGTAAAAGCATAGCGATAAGAAGTCCGTAAAGACCTGTTGTTTCGGCTACGGCCTGTCCTAATAACATAGTAGACATAATCTGTCCCTGTGCGCCTGGGTTACGACCTACTGCTGATGCACCGTGACCAGCTGCGATACCCTGACCAACACCAGGTCCGATACCTGCGATAACTGCTAAACCTGCACCGATTGCTGAACATGCTCTAATTAAATCCTGTCCGTTAATATCCATAATGTAAATCCTCCTAAATAATTAAACTTTATTTACTTTTTATTTTAGTCTGCGTCTCCGCAGGCATTTGCGATGTATGTCATAGTTAACATACAGAATACGTATGTCTGAATTGCTCCAGAGAACAAGTCAAAGTATACGTGAAGTACGGCTGGCCATCCCAATGCTATCCACTGTAACAAACCATATATCAGCGCCATCATAACTGTTCCTGATAATACGTTGGCAAACAAACGGAGTGACAACGAAATTGGAACCGCGATATCACTGATTAAGTTAATTGGTAGCCAAATTGGCAACCATGGTGGCAGTGGCGAACACTTGTCGACCCATATCTGCTTCAGACTCTGATGCTTAAATGTATTGATGTGAATCAGAGAGAATGTAATCAGACCTAAACAAAGTGTCGTACCATAATCTGCTGTAGGTGGTCTTAAACCTAACAAGCCGGAAATGTTGCTTATCAGAATGAAAATAAATATCGTACCGATATAATTTACAAATCCTGGAGCCCATTTTCCCATAGAATCCTGTACCATGCCTTGTAACAATTCAATAATTAGTTCAATCACATTTTGTGCTGTGCCAGGAACTTCCGTGGCATTTTTTATAACGCGATTGGCAAAAACGCAAAAACCAATAATGATTGCCATAACAATCAAAATACAGGCGTGCGATGTCGTAATCCAGACTGTCGTTCCCATGAATTCAAGTGGAATAATTCCATGAATCATGAAATCAATGTCACCCGACTGCGACAATAAAATCGCTTGATTCACATAGTCACCTCCTTATTTATTTTTTCCTTTTCACTATTTTCATCTTCGGAAGCCGCATCAAAACTTCCACTGGATTTGTTGACGAGCTTGTTTAAGAGCGGCTGTAAGTATGCTGAAATCTTCAGCCCCATCGCTCCTAAAAAGGCGGTAAACAAATTACCGAATTCAAAATAGCCCAATATTCCAAACAGGAGAGCGACTACTATGTATCGCAACATAGACTTCGCTGCAACCCGCTTATTGGCATTGCCTTCTCCATCGAAAGTAACCGCATCATAGATAACGGTGGCTAAGTTAATCGCCATTCCGATGCCGATTGCTATTCCATACCAAAGTCCAATGGAATAACCAATTTTGTCCTCTACGAACCATACTCCAGCAAACTGGATAATCAAACCATATATAACAATTCCCACTATCAAACCTGGAAGTGCGGGATTAATTCTTTTTAACATCTTGCTCCTTCTTTGTACCTGTATCCTTTTTCTTTAGGTACTTTTTTACCATTTTGAAAATGCTAGTGTAGCCAGCGAGGGCTCCCATAAAGAAAAACGGAATCACAATCCAATCCATATCATATTTATCACCAATCCAAACTCCCAAGGCGATACACATTACAATTGGAACTAACATATTGATTCCAAACTGTAAAACCATGGAAAAAGACTCTACAATTTCTCGATTATTTACCTTTTTCATATAATTCCCTTTTATACAGACAAAGTTATATATTATTATATCATTTTTACGCAATTTGTCTATAAAATTTAACCCCACAAATTGACCAAATTGCTAAAAATTTAACAAAATCATCTAATAATAAATAACCCGAGAAGGTTTTTGTTTTCTTCTCGGGTATAATTGGTATTTATTCTTCTTCATTTAATTTTTTGACAAGTTTTTTTATGGATTTACGAAGTGTTTCATAGCAAAGTCCGTAAAAAGTTAAATCACCGCCAATAGGATCTAAAATTTCTAATTCATCTCCTACATATTCTGTAAGTACATGCACCTGTTCCTCTGTGGCGTTTTCAAAACGAGATAAAATCTTTTCCCTTTGACTACGTTCCATGGTAAGTACCAATGCATCTTCTGTAATGTCCTTTTCCTTTAGTTCGACAGAAACAAAATCCGGTAAACTAATTCCATTACTGATCAAAACAGCCTCTGCTTTTTGGTTCATTGGCTCTGGGAAAGATACTACAAGTCCTCTTGCTAAAATCTCTACCTCTTGTTTTAAATTACAGTCACTTAAAATACCTGCTGCCATCGGTTCACGACATGTTCCAGAACGTGCAACAAATATAATTCTATTATATTTCATCTTTTTTCCTCCGGTATTATACTGAAATCACCTGATGGGCCGCAGCCTTTAGAAGTCTGTTCATAATAGCCTGTCCGATTCTAGGTGTTTTAAAACTTTCGGAATAAATCACTTCTACTTCTAAGGTATCACAATCGCGAAGAATTCTGTACATATGCTTTGCAATAGAATCTTCGTCATCTCTTTTTCCAATACTTAGCACTACATCTGCATTGTACTTCTTCTTAGATTCTTCGGTAGCAATGACAGCTACTTTTTTTCCCTCTTTGTGCGCTTCTTCAGTTAGAACATTTATTTTAGCAATAACATGATCTTCTTCACCATCTACAATAATCATATCTGCTTTTGGAGCATAATGTTTATATTTCATTCCAGGGGCTTTTGGCTTTGTGGTATCATCAGCAGCGATAATACCTGGGTCTATCACAACCTCTTCTCCTAATACTTCAGACAACATTTCCGGTGTGATATATCCCGGACGCAAAATCATAGGCACTGGCTCTGTTAAATCAACAATTGTAGATTCGATTCCAATTCCCACTGGACCGCCATCCAGTACCATGGCTATTCTTCCCTCTAAATCGCCCATTACATGGGAAGCTTCTGTAGGACTAGGTCTACCTGAAGTATTTGCACTAGGCGCAGCAATAAGCTTTCCACTTTTTCTTATAAGTTCTAGCGCAACAGGATGATTTGGCATACGAACTGCCACTGTATCTAATCCACCTGTAGTTGCATACGGAACGTCTTCTTTTTTCCATACAATCATGGTAAGTGGTCCCGGCCAAAAAGCCTTCGCCAGTTTTATCGCCTGCTCGGGTATCTCTCTTGCTACTCGTTCCAAATCAGAAACTTCTGCAATGTGCACAATGAGTGGGTTGTCGGAAGGACGTCCCTTTGCTTCATATATCTTTTTCGCCGCATCTGGATGCAACGCATCACCACCTAAACCGTAAACAGTTTCTGTAGGAAATGCCACTAACTCACCTGCAGCTATCAAATCCCCTGCTTCCTGCATTTTGGAAGCATCTATATTGTTTAAATCTATCTCATATAATGTTGTTTCCATTTTCTTTCCAACTTCTTTTTTTCTTTTATAACTATTCTAAACATTATAATATAGTAAATTTTACCTTGTCAATAAATTCACAATTTGTGTATACAATGCTTGCACTTTTCCACAAATTGTACTAAAATAGCAATAAGTCAATTTGGACTTAATAATGATCATTATTTTATAAGGAGGAACAAAATTATGGCATATGTTATTTCTGACGCTTGTGTAAGCTGTGGAACATGTGAAGGCGAATGCCCAGTAGGCGCTATCTCAGCTGGTGACGGACAGTACGTTATCGACGCTGATGCTTGTGTAGATTGTGGTACATGCGCTGGCGCTTGCCCAGTTGGTGCTATCAACGCTTAATTTATAAGTTAAATACATAGCAACGTAAAAGCCTGTCAACTCTAGTTGACAGGCTTCTTTTTTTGCTTTCCAAAAATAGACTTTTTCTTTATATTACCGCGAATCGCTGCATCCAGCTTACGATAACGTTCTTCCTGAGCCTCATCCTGCTCCCTCATCAGATAGTTCATCTCTTTTAACACCAGTTCCTGTACATCTTTTCCAATGGTCTGGCTCAGCTGCTCATTGTTTTGAGCAATGGCTTGTCCCACAATGTCACTCATCAGTTCGCGAAACTGACACATGCGTTCTTCCGGTGTTAATGCGTTTACATCTTTTTGTATATTCGTAGATTTTACTTCCTGTGGTAATGCGATATTTTGTGGGGTCGGCTGCTGAATGGACGGGTCTAATTCCTCCAGATTGCCATTATGTAAAATCATACGAATCGCTTTTAACTGATATCCTTGATCCTTTAAATCCTTAATCTTTTGAAACTCTTTGATATTCTCTC